>CAVZWY010000001.1:0-128262 GCA_963779015.1 uncultured Planctomycetaceae bacterium
GACCATTGCTTCCTCATCGGCGAGTTCTTCTATGCTCTCATGATCCTCTAGTTCATCCTCTTCCACAGGCAGAACTCCTGTGTCGGAGTCCTCCTCTTCCTCATCATCTTTTAAGGTTGCGTCGTCGTTCATGTTTTGTGACTATTTATAATTCAAATCACCGAAAGGATTCTGCGGTAATTTTGAATGCACTTATTTGTATCAGATGTCCTTTTTCGATGCAAGATGCGTTATACCCACCGCGATAGCGTCAATCTCATCATCTAGAATTTTTGTGCCCGATGGCAGAATAACAAGTTTTCTAACCATATTTTCGACGTCCTTTTTACCCGCCTTGCCATAACTTGTTGTGGCAATTCTTTACCGCTTGGGGACTATACTCGAAAACTTCGAGTCCAGCTTGAGCGGCCTGGTAGAGTATAACACCTCGAGCTTCGGCTACTCCTATGCCACTAGTAATGTTCTGATTGAAATAAAGGGTTTCTATGGCAAGCTCTCCCGGATGAAACTTCCTTATTAGTTTGTCGAGTACCTTGCCAATCTGAAGTAATCGTTTCGAGCGTTTGTCTTTCGGGTTTGTCTTAATGCATTGAGAGAATAGAACGATTGGTTTCGAATTTTTTATACCAAGCAAGGCAACACCCGCTCTATCAAAGCCGGGATCAATTGAGATGATTAGCCGTTCAAATTTTTTCTTAGGCCGCGTTTGTGAAGACAGCTTGGACTTCGTCATTCTCTTCGAGTTCGTTTATAATTTCTTCGAGTTTATTGCTATCCTCATCCGATACCGGTAACTCTGAGTTGGGGAAGCCACTCATTGTCCGCATTTTTTGAAAATGCCCAAGTTGCCGAGCCCGGATGAGCAAGTTCAATGCCGTGCTTGGAAAGAATATGTTTGACCTCCTGGATGCTTTGTTTCTGTTTGTGGTCAGTGCCTCGATGATGAGAGCAACTCCCCGGTCCGTAAGCTTCGTAAGTGATAGCTTCGAAATTCTCCGCATCGGCCCCTGCAACTTTCTTTACCGCACGATCAATATTGTCGTTTGGCATGTTGTAGCTCTTGGCCTTCTCGATTACCGCTCGTAATGTGGGTGAGCTTATGTCACCGTTAACTTCTTTTGATGCGGTGGCAATGAGTTTCGCCATTTTAGAGAAAATCTTACTCTTAGCGGCATCGGTAACCGCTTTCTTGTTCTTAATCTTTGACCATTTGTTATGTCCTGACATGCGATATAAATAATGAATTGCTTTTATAAATCAAGGTAAAAGCTTTTCTTGAAGATTCTTTGGTGCGGTTTTATTCAAGTGAGTATAAGCGTGAATAGTGATAGTACGGCCGCGAGGTGTTCTCTCGATAAAGCCTAATTGTAAGAGGTACGGTTCATTGAATTCTTCAATTGTTGATTCTTCTTCGGGCAAGCGTGCGATAGTAGAAAGGCCGACCGGACCGCCACGAAATTTATCAATAATTGTTTCAATAAGTTTTCTGTCGGATGGCGAGAGGCCCTTCTCATCTATCCCAAGTAGTGAAAGAGCTTCTTTAACTGTTTTTATATCAAGTGTACGTTTACCAGAAACCTGAGCAAGATCTCTCGAGCGTTTTAAAAGGAAATTGGCGGTTCTTGGTGTGAACCTGCTGCGTTCTGCAATTTCCTTTTCTGCCCCAACAGGCACCAACACCCAGAATTCTTGCTGATCGTCGGACTATTTCTTCTATCTCATCAAGACTATAGAATTCCAATCGGAAATCGTCACCCTGAATAATTGACTACGCAAGGGTGAAGAGACACCGGCAACACGTGTGGTGGCGGCAAGCAGGGTGAAGGGGGGCAGTTCAAGCTGTATTGTCCTGGCCGACGGACCTTTGCCTATGATGATATCCAGGCTGCCCTGCTCCATGGCGGGGTAGAGAACCTCCTCGATGGACTTGTTGAGGCGGTGTATCTCGTCGATGAAGAGCAGGTCGCCGCCAGAGAGGTTCGTGAGTATGGAGGCCAGGTCGCCGACGCGCTCGATGGCCGGGCCAGAGGTGATCTTCAAGTTGCGCCCCGTCTCGCTCGCAATAAGGTGGGCCAGAGTGGTCTTGCCGAGACCCGGCGGGCCGTAGAAGAGGACATGTTCCGGAGGAGTACCGCGCTCATGGGCGGCCTTTATGAGGATGTTCAAGTTATCTTTGACCGCTTTCTGACCTATGTAGTCGCCCCACTTGTTCGGACGGAGCTCTTTGTCCAAGTATTGCGACTCTTGCGGCTTGCTTGACATAGAAATCAATCTGTGCTAGTTTATGCGGGAAACGAAAGTTCTTGGGCCGAGCCCATAAATCTCTAAGCAACGCGCCCTTTCGGGCGTTTGGGCGGCTCTTCAAGGACGCTCTTGGTTATTCCGATCTTGTATCGGAGCGGCTGAGGCAATCCTCAGAGGGGTCATTTAGCTTTTGGTGCATTCCGAAAGTGTTGCTTAGAGATTTATGCTCTCGACCCTTCCGTACTCATTATCCACGAATCTCTCCCGCTCACAATACTAGACAGAGAGGTCTACCACTCTGTCTAATTCTTCGAGGGTAGTGAGCCCCTTGAGCGTCTTGATGACGCCGTCTTGCTCCATGGTGGGGATGGCTTGCGGCTTGGCCGCTTCGCCGATGTCGCGCTCGGAAGGGTTCTCATTGACGATCTTCTCTATGCTCTCATCCACCAAGATGGCCTCGAATACTCCGATCCTACCCTTGTAACCGAGGCCTCCGCAGGCCTCGCACCCTACGGCTTGCCAGATCTTGTCTCTCTGGATGCCTTCTAGATATGCCGGGTTGGCCACGCCGGAGAGAATTCTTCTCGACGGTTTCCTTGTTCTTGCCCTCAAGCGGCACCTCCTTCTTGCACTTGTCGCAGAGAGTGCGGACCAGGCGCTGGGCGATCGCGATGTTGATGGCCGAGCTTATGACCTTGGAATTGACCCCGAGATCCAGGAGGCGGGGGAAGGAGCCCGCCGCGTTGTTGGTGTGGAGTGTCGAGAGCACCAGGTGGCCGGTGAGGGCGGCGTTGATCGCGGTGGTCGCCGTCTCGGAGTCGCGGATCTCGCCGACCATGATGACGTCGGGGTCCTGTCGCAGGGCGCTGCGGAGCCCCTCGGCGAAGGTGTATTGGAGTAGTTCGTCATTGTCCGGTGACTCGGTATTGACCTGCGTCTGGACTATGCCCTCGATGTGATACTCGATAGGGTTCTCGATGGTGATGACCTTAACCTCCGGGGTGTAGATCTTTCTTGAGGAAGGCGTAGAGAGTGGTGGTCTTGCCGGAGCCGGTCGGGCCGGTGGTGAGAATCATGCCGTTGGGCTTAGCTGATCTCCTTGTTGATCATCTCAAGCAAGTATGGGATGGATGCCGAGCTTGTCTATGGAGACGGCAGATGGCATCTGGGTTCAGACACTCTAAGCACCACCGACTCCCCCGTGCGGGTCCTGGCAGGAGAGAGGTGCGTATCTCCACCTCTTTGTCCTCGCCGAGCTGTGATGGAGAAGCGTCCGTCCTGCGCGATGCTTGTCACATTGAGCTTGAGCTCGCTTATGAGCTTGATGCGTGAGAGCAAGAGGCCGAAGGTCTCCGGTCGAAGAAGAGTATGTCGGTGAGTACTCCGTCCAGACGATAGCGCAGGCGGATGCGACTCTCCTCCGGCTCCAGGTGGATGTCGGAGGCCTTGAGAGCGATGGAGCCCGCCAGGATAATCTCGAGGATGCGGGAGATGCGATAAGTTTGTTTAGCTGACAGGACTTCATCAATTTGTTCTTTAATATCTGGAAGAGTATGAAGCTTGTCCATGATTTCCGAAATCTCTTCATTCGAAATATCGAGTGCGCCCGACTGTGTCTCGAATGAGTACGAGAGATCCTTGTATCTTTCCCAACCCGTCGTACTGTGTGAGACCATATAAATTTCTGGTTGATAGCCGCGTGACTTGAGAAATTCATTATTTCCTTTACCTTGTTGCTCTCAGGTGAGAGAGCGGCAACAGCCAATCTTTTGTCTGTGACATCAAAGGTTGCGACTTGTGCAGTGCGAGCGTCGGTTTCTTTGAGAATGCGGACAGCATCAATGTTGATAGGGTGGGCGGAAAGGTCCAAATAAGAGACACCATGGTGGCTTGCCATGGTTTGGGCAAGCTCTTCCTCCTCCTTTCTGTGCAGGAATTCAAGCTTTTCTTCCTCCTTATCCTCGTCGAAATGGACAGTCATTTAGATTCTATTGTATCAGTTTTAGGCCGAAAGTTCGCCCTGTAATTCCCCTTGACTTTTTGCCATCAACTATGTTATAATTAAGAAAGATAGCAGTACCTGGGCTTATTGGAATAGTTTCTTCCCTTGAGGGAAAATGCGTAAAAACTCAGCATGGTGATCATGCTTCTGCTTGGCGCGTTTGCGACGAGCGGATGCGCCATGAATCAAACCATGGCGGATGGCACCACCAGAAAGGTGCCGGCCACGCAGGTGGGTGCCAATGTTCAGATGTTTGACCTTTGCGGGAAATGAATTCGCGAAAGGTCTTCAGCACCGAAGGTTACGCCGAGAAGGGGCTCGTGGTTTTGCCGGGACGCGACTTCTGGGTTGCTCTCCCGGTCCATCGTGGCATATCGACCTATTCGGTGGCGCTGACCTACATCGCCTACAATCGGAGTGGTAGGCCTACCGGATCAGTTTCCCAGTCATTTCCTGTGGACTACCAGCGGGTTGAGATTCCAATGGGTATTAACCCCAGACGGTGCATGGGCCGGAGGGGCAGAACGTTGTCGTTAGCCAATGCCCAAGGGGGTAACATGTGGTGCAAGTTGATGTTGTGTATCATCGCTTCGTGCACGTTGTTAGCCTGTCAGCCCCAGGCCCACGTGGCAATCAAGAATGATTGCCCGGGTGCCTGGTTCCGAGTGAGCTGGCTTGAGGGCTTGGGTAGAACCCAAGTGTTCAGTCGGCTGGAACCCGGTGAGAGAGTGGTCATCCCCCTCACCGGCGTGGCGAACCAGAGCAATCGGTTCGTCATCATGGTAGACGGATTCCGGATGGACGATGACACTCCGCTCGGCTCGGCGACTCGAGACCTTTGGGTCTCGCCGAGCTATGACGGGAGCTCACCGCCCCGAAGAACAACTACAGCTGGGAAGTGTCTCAGCTGTATCCAGGCAAGTTGTCCCGACTTGTATCACTAAGTCGGGAGGGCAGGGGGCGAGCGCTCCCTGCCCGACGCTCCGCAAAATTATTGCGGGGCTTTTTTGTTATCAAAAATGCTAAAATGCTCCCATGACCGCACAACTCTCAGAAAGTCTTGAAGAAACCAAAGAGATTGCCAGGCTTTTCCTCGACAGTATTGAGCCGATAAACACCGGGACTGTGGTTGCCCTGAAGGGGGATTTGGGTTCCGGAAAGACCACTTTTACTCAAGCAGTCGGCGAACTGCTTGGAATAAAAGAGAATATCACCAGCCCCACTTTCGTCATTGAGAAGATATATCCAATCGCGTATGAAGGTTATAAAAATTTTATACATATTGATGCTTACCGACTGCAGAGGCCGAGATGAAGAACTTCTGCATCTCGGCTGGGAAGATGTCATCAAAGAGCCGGAGAACCTAATCTTCATAGAATGGCCAGAAAATGTTTCGTCCATAATACCTGCGAGTACCAAAACAATTAAGTTCACATTTCTTGATGAAACAAAACGATATATAGAATTCGATGATCCGAAAAAATAAAAGCAAGAACAAAGAAGTCGAAGCAAAGAAATTAGTGCTCTTCGACGCGCACGCCATTATTCATCGTGCTTATCATGCTCTGCCAGACTTCGCCACATCATCAGGTGAGCCCACTGGTGCACCGGACGGACTCTCAAGCATGCTCATAAGGCTAATTGCGGACCTCCAACCGGACTATATGGTGGCCTGTTTCGATTTACCAGGACCAACCCATCGTCATGAAGCTTACGAAGATTACAAAGCCGGACGAGCTAAAGCGGAGGGTGCTCTCGTTCTCCAGCTTGAGAAAGCCAAGAGTGTCTTCGAAGCGTTCAGTATCCCAACCTATTCTTCTCCTGGATTTGAGGCGGATGATATCATCGGCACAATCGTTCATACACTTAAGAAAGATAAAGTAGAGACAAATGAAGATCAGACGTCGCGCACGGTCCAGCGGCAGGCCGTCGGTGGCCCAGGCGTACATCGGCTTGCCTCGCACGTCGATTAACGGCTTGGGCGTATCGATTCCGACCTGGGCAAAGCGGCTGCCACGGCCCGCCATGGGCATTACGATATTCATATTGCTTAGACCGGCTTGCTCGCGGCCTGACGCTCTTCAGCGCTTGTGGGCAGCGTCGAGCCGTCACCGGCAATCGAGTCCCAGGACTCGAATCGCAGGGCATTGTCGTCAATATAGATTTGGGCGTGCGGCTTGCCGAAGTGCAACTCGTCATACGGAACGTCGAACCGCTTGAGCCATTCGAGCGTCACGCCGCCCTGCCGGGCAATCACCTGGCCTACGTTGCCTTCGCAGGTCTTCATGTGCCGCGCCGTGCAAATGATGAGGTAGTGGCCCGCCGCCTTCAGTTCGCGCAACTTTTCGAGGGCGCCGGACACCGGTTGCAAGTCCTGATAGCTCTCGCCAGGTTTCCGCAACTGACAAATCACTCCATCCAAATCGATGCAAATTCGCATAACTTCTGGTTACACCTGTTGCGCCGCGGTCTGCGGCGAAAACACTTCGTTCAATAGCTCCAATGCCCGGGCATACATCGCCATTTGACGGCGCGGTGCGTCGTAGTGCAGCGCCGGCATGCTGGCGAACAGCAGGCCGGTTATCAATAGGATCTCGCGCCGATCGAATTCGGCGAAGAATACCTTCTCGAATCGCTCCTGGATCGTGCGATGTTGCGGACGAGACCGAATGGTCAGATTGATATTCGTCCCGTCGATGCTGGTGTCGAATAGGTCGTTCGTGATGAAGTCGTACAGCCCATGGATCGAATGATATAGTTTTGCGACGTCGTAGCGCGGATCGCCATAAATGCCCGCCGTACCGAAACTACCGCGTGGATCGAGAAACTTGCAAACTCGCGAAGGCAGATCGTAGAGAATGTTCGACAAGCACAAATCGCCATGGACGATGCAGCCTTGCAGGTTGTCGGCCATGCGGTGGACTTCGGCCTCGACATCCGGCCACAGCGCCGGAATGTTGGAAGCTTCAGTGCCGTTCACCGTGATCGGACCTTCGTGGCGCGCAGCGCCAGCAGCGCTTCGGGAGCGGACATGTCACGCAGCCGGTCGTGCGTCTTGCGCAAGTACATGTCTTCCACCACGCCGGGCGCCAGCGGTCGCCGGTGGTGCATGAATCCTTGCAGCAGGATGTCGCGCAAGTGAACGAATACCTGCTCCCACGTGCCAGGGTCCACGTTCTCGAACACGAATACTTCGGCCAAGGTCGGATAACCGTAGTACTCGAGCGTGAGCCAGGGATCTTGCCAATCGGTCGAGTAGCTGATGACGCGCGGAAAGAGCACCGCCAGTTCAGCGGGCAGCAGACGCAAATAGTTGATCTCGTCGAGGAACTTCTCCACGTAACGGCTGCGCTTGGTAATCGTGCCCAGCACGCTGTCGATCGACAGTTCGTTGAACTCTCGCTTCTGCAACAACGTGCGATGCGAACTTGCCTGGCGGTCTGGGTTTCCGCAGTCGAGCCAATCACCGGCCGACACGGCGCGAAGCGGCGACGATTGACGGACCAGGTTCAAGATACCCGCCATTTCGGGCGCCGCTTGGCGGAGGCCGCCTGCGCTGCCGCCACGCGCGCGGCCTCACGCAGTTCGTCCAACCGCGGAAAGTAGTACACGCCGATCAGCGCCTGGACGGTGCCGGGCAAGTCGTGCTCTTTGTCGTGCAGCGCGGTAACCTGACCCTGGTCATCCATCTCGGCCGTGCACCAACGGTAGGAATCCTGCACCGGCTGCACCAGTACCGTAGGGTCGTCCGCGAGCAGGATCTCGGGGTCGGCAAACTGGAAATGCGTGTCGCCCAACACGATCAGCGCGGATTCGCCCTCGGCCTGCTCGGCCAGGTCGAGCACCGTTTGGCCGAGTCCGCCCTCGGACGACGGCACGATGAACGAAATGTCGCAGTCCTGCCCGAACGTGCACTCGACAAAATCCTCGACGAACATTCCACGCCGCGCCACCGCGATTGTGAAACGTCGCAGTCCTAGCGAATGCAGGTAGCGAAGCGTCCAGTGGATGACCGGCCGGCCGGCCACCGGCACCATCGCCGGACAGCCGATGTTCGACAGCGCCATCACCCCCTCGGCAACGCGGCCCGCCGCGGGAATCAGCACGACGGTGTCGGCCAGCCGGCGCGCCGTTTCGGCGTCAACGGCGCGTATGGACGAGTGGGCGTTGTTGTTCTTGTGGGGCATAGCTGGCATCGTCAGTCTGTCAGCGGCGGATCAGCGCCAAAGGGGTTTGTGTCAACGTTTCAGTTCTGACCAACAATCGCGGTCTGCCTGTCCGACGCGGTTTGCTGATACGGATCGAGCGCGGCCCGACACCAGAGTTCCAGGATCATCAACGTCCACGTTTTGGGAAACAGCCCGCCGGAGGCTGACTGGCTTCGTCGACCATGAAACCAGTTGACCGAATTCGCATCGAGCAATCCGCGCCGCCTGATGGTTTCCAAGCTACAAGTGTCCTCAACGAGGTCGGCCAACGGGCCGCGCATCCACGTTTCGTGCGGGAGCGCAAAGCCCTTCTTCTTGCGATTTGAGATCGAAAGCGGCAGCACGTCACGCAGCGCATGAATCAAGACGCGCTTGGCGCCGCTTTGCTCATACCGACTGTCCGCGCCTCCGTCAACACTTAGCTTGTACTCGTCGGCGCACGTCCGGGAAAAATCGACCAGTTGTAGATCCACGAGCGGCACTCGCAACTCAAGCGAATGGGCCATGCTCGCCGCGTCCGAGTCTCGCAACAACTGGCTGATCATGTAGACCCGGGTATCGAGCAGGCAGGACAATCCCACCATCGACTCGCGTCTCCAATCTGCAACGTCCTGACGTAGCACGGTTGCGAACTGGGCCAGTTCCATATCCGCGTTGGGTCCCAGTCCTGCCATCCGCCGAGCAACGCTATGGGGAAACACGGTGTGCGTTTGCAGCCAGGTGGCCAGGCCGGACCGACGCGTAGCCAATCCCTCTGCGCAATCGCGCAGCCAGCCCGCAGGGAGCCCGGGAACGACGCGATGCGCGAACTTGCCCGCCAGCGCTTCGGCGCGTCCGCGCAAGGTCGTGTCATACCTCGCCATTCGCCGCGTGACGGGATATCCCGCGAATAATTCGTCGCCACCGATTCCCGACAGCACGCCCTTGACGTTGCGCGCCGCGGCCCGGGAAATCAGCCACGTATTAAGCCCGTCGGCCGACGGCTGATCGAGATCGCCGGCAAAGCGCGGCAGGATTTCACGTATTTCTTGTCCGGTGATGCCGACCACGGTATGGCGACAGTCGAAGATGTCGGCGGCTTCTTGGGCTTCTTGGACTTCGTCCTCACCCAGCACGTCGGGAAACTGCACGGTGTACGTCCGCAAATCACTGACGTGCTTGCGCATCAGGGCCACCATCGCGGTGGAGTCGACGCCACCGCTCAAAAATGCTCCGATGGGTGCATCGGCCATCGCATGCACGGCCACGCTGTCCTCGATGACTGCGCGAAGACGCTCCGCTGCTTCGTCCAATGTCTCTTGGCGCGGCTCGTACGGAGGTACCTTCCAGAAGCACTGTCGCAACACCGGCTCACCGGGCGCGTAGCGCTCGAGCGACCCCGGCTCCAACATGCGCACCCCGGACAGAATCGTGTTGGGCTGCAGTACGAAACCGTGGGCCAGAAATCTGGCCAGTGCCTCGCGAGACACGTCCGGCCGCACCATGCGCGATGCGAGGAGTGCGCGGATCTCTGACGAGAAGATTACGCTTTGCGTATTTCCCTTCTGGTGCGCGACGTACAAGTGCTTGGTCCCCAGCGGGCCGCGCGCGATTACCATCACCGGCGTTTGTCCCGCAGCCGACTGACGCCAGTCGAAAATCGCCAGCCCATACATCCCGCGAATGCGCTCGTGAAAGTCGAGATCGCGTTCCAGATAGAGTTGCAGCACGACTTCGGTATCGGTGGCCGAAGCGAAGCGATGCCCGGCCTTTTCCAGCCGTGCCCGCTCCTCGCGGAAGTTGTACATCTCGCCGTTGAACAGAATGGCGACGCGCCGATCCTCTGACCAGATGGGTTGCTGGCCGCGGCTGGACAGATCGACCAGCGCCAGCCGGACCATGCCCGCGGCGCCGCCTGCGAACTCCAGCATACCCCGGCCGTCGGGGCCGCGATGCTGCATGGCGTCCAACATGTCGGACACCGTTGCCCGCGGGTGTTCGTTCGATACGTTCCAGAGTCCTACGATGCCGCACATGAGAGTTGGTTGACTAAGTTGCCAGGTGCTCGCTTGCTAGAGGTCCATGTAACGATTGCGGCAGTTTTTCAAACGGACCAAAATGTTCCGCTATCTTCCCGCGACGACTGACATTACGTGTGGCTTCGATACCACTCCAGCGTCTTTTGCAGTCCGCGCCGCAAATCGTGGGCAGGCGTCCAGCCCAACAGCTTCGCGCTTTGGAGTTATCGAGATGCTCTACTTCGAACGGAGCATCGGGAGTTTGGATTTCCGGTTCCACCTTGGCTCCAACCACGTCGAGCACGGTGCGCACCAGTTCGCTTACCGTAATCGCCTCGTTAGGCACCAGGTTGAACGCCTCGCCTGGCAGCTCCGGGTTGCGGGCCAGTCCTTCTGCCACGGCCAGCAATCCCTCGGCGGTGTCTTCAATATACAGATAGCCCTTTACATCGCGGCCACTCTGCTTGATCACGGGTCGCTCGTTCTTCAGCGCCGACAGCAACGTGGCGGTGATAATGTGGGCCACGTGGTGGTCGTCTCCGCCGAAGGAATTGGTCATCCGTGCGATTCCGACGGGCACCTTGTAGGTCTTTCCATACGCTCGCGCCAACACGTCGCCGGCCAGCTTCGAAGCGGCGTACATGCCGGACCCGTTGAGCGGGACGTCTTCGGGCGTGGGACGCGTGTGCTGTTCGCCATACACGTGATTGCTTGAAACCGCCACAATGGCTTCGACACCGCCGCTACGCCGACAGGCTTCCAGCAGATTGAACGTCGCCAAAACGTTGGCCTCATACGCGCCGACGGGATTATCGTGCGAGGATCCGACGCCCGGCTGTCCCGCCAGGTGAATGATGGTTTGCGGCGAGATTTCCTCAATCAACTGAGCAACCGCGGCCAAGTCGCGCAAGTCGGTGCGGTGAAATGTATGCTTCTCTTCGAGTTGGGCCGATGGCGCCAAGTCGAGAATGTTCAGGTCCACTTCCGCCGGACGCAAAGCGCGACAAACCCAGCGGCCGACGAACCCGCAGCCGCCGGTCACCAAAACCCGCTTGCCGTGCCAAAAATCGCGATTCACAACAATAACCTTGGATTGAAGGAATGGAGGGTGGCCTGCCGCCGGTGCGCCACGCCGATCGATTGGACTACTTCTTGGGCACTTCCAAAGTGTTTTTGAGGCGCAACCGGCTGGCCGCGATGACTTCGCTTTCGTAGACGCGCTTCACGCCGTCGCCCAGCGCGGTCTCGACGTTGCGCACGTCTTTGACCAACCGCTTCAAGCCGTTTGGTTCGATCGAGGCTGCCTGATCGCTGCCCCACATGGCTCGGTCGAGCGTGACGTGACGCTCCAGAAACGAAGCTCCCAGGGCCACTGCCGCTAGCGTCGTGGCCAATCCCACTTCGTGTCCCGAATAGCCGATCGGACAGGGGTACTGCTCGCGCAGTGTGGTGATCATCCGCAAGTTCAGTTCTTCTTTCGGACAAGGATAGGTGCTCGTGGCATGCGCCAATAGCAGGTTGTCGGTGCCCAGCAGCTTTACCGCGGCGTCGATTTGCTCAGGGCTCGACATGCCGGTCGAAAGCATGATCGGAGTGCCGGCGTCCCGAATCGATTCGAGTAGCTCGCGATCGGTCAGCGAAGCCGACGGAATCTTGATGCAAGGGGTGTTGAATTTCTTGATGAAGTCGACCGAGTCCGGATCCCAGCACGAGACGAACCAGTCGATTTTCTGGGCGCGGCAATAGTTGTCGATTTGCGTGAATTCTTCCTCGCCGAACTCGACCTTGTACCGGTATTCAAGGTACGTGATGTAGCCCCAGGGGGTCTCGCGCATCTTGTCGCGAACTTCGGCCGGCACGCACTTTTCCGGCGTGCGCTTTTGAAACTTCACGGCATCACAGCCGCTCGCCTTGGCGACGTCGATCAGCTTCTTGGCGATTTCCAGGCTGCCGTTATGGTTGATGCCGATCTCGGCAATGATGTAGTTCGGGTAGCCGTCGCCAACGGGGCGCCCTTTGAGTTCAACGACTCGCGTCATGGTCCGGTTTACCTCATGCGTTGCAAAAGTAAATCACAAAGTTCGCGCACTGCACCGTGGCCGCCGCGCTGCGACAACACGAAGTCCGCCTTGGCACGCGCGGCTGGATGAGCGTCCGCAACGGCAATCGCGAAGCCGGCCACTTCCATGCAGCCCACGTCGTTCACGTCGTTGCCTACATAGACGATCGACGCCAGTTCGATATTTTTCTGGCGCGCCAGTGCAACCAAAGCCGCTTGCTTGTCGCTCAGACCGTGTTGGCATTCGAGCTGCAGCTTGCGGCAGCGGGCCTCGACGACGGCATTGATTTCAGTCGAGAGAACGGCAAGTGGCACGCCGGCGTCGCGCAGCATGGACAAGCCCATGCCGTCGCCCCGGTCGCAGGCCACGGCCTCTTGGCCGTCTTGAAATACGTACACGCGGTTGTCGGTGAACACTCCGTCGAAATCGAACACCAGCAAGCCGATCGGCTGTGGCCAGCCGCGCAGCGGTCCCGCGGCGATCGGCCGCGGAAAGTCGATATCCAAGTGCTTCTGGTGGATCGCCTCTTCGGCCAGGTCAAAATCGACGATCGTGTCGATGTCGACGCAAAAGTTCACATCGATCAAGATCGGACGCACCCGCTCGCCGGTCAACGAGTGCTGTTCGGATATTGTCGTTGCGCGGATCGCGTCGACGTGGCCCGTTTGCCAGTAGGTGTTGGGCAGGTATTGCCGGGGCATGTTGTAGGGCTCGGCAAATTCGGTTTCCATCAGCGGCAACAGGCAACCGTCCGAACCGTCGCGCCACATCTTGTAAGGCGTCTGCTTGGGAATCGTCACGCCGCGAACCGAATCGGCCAGCGGATCGGAGCGCAAAATGTGAATCGACTGGTCGACCATGCCACGCGGGCGTAGCGGCGTGGTGGGGCGCAATTGCACCACGATGTGCGGGCTGTAGCCTTCGCGTTGCTTCAACCACTCGAGGGCATGCTCGAACAACGGAAAGTCAGGCGTGTCGTCGGCGGCCAACTCGGCCGGGCGCATGAACGGCACGTCGGCGCCGTACTCTCTCGCCACGTCGGCAATTTCCTCGTCATCGGTCGAAATGATCACCCGGGTCACGTTCCTGGCCGCCCGCGCGCTGGCCACGCTGTAGGCCACCAGGGGATGCCCGGCCAGCAGCCGCAGGTTCTTGCGCGGCAGTCCCTTGGATCCGCCCCGGGCCTGCACGATCGCCAACACTTCTTCACCAACTACCAAGCGGTCCATCCTCCGTCCACGATCAAATTCGCTCCGTTCATATAGCTCGAAGCGTCCGACACCAGAAACAGCATCGCGCCGTTCATTTCATGGGTCGACGCCATCCGTCCCAGCGGCGTGCGCGCGGAATAGCGGGCCACGAACTGCTCGTCCTGCGCCCCGCTATACACTCCACCCGGCGTAAGCGTGTTGACGCGGATACCGCGCCCAGCCCAATAGGCGGCCAGATAGCGCGTCAGATGCGCGATGCCTGCCTTGGTCACGGCATACGCCACGGGCTTGAACAGCTTCTGTTCGGTTTCGCCTTCACGACGGTAAAGCCGCTGATCGGCGCCACCACGCCATAGGTCGAACAGACGTTGACGACGACGCCCCGCCCTTGCGTCAGCATGACCTTGCCGACGGATTGGCAGCACAGCAGCGCCCCCGTCAGATTCACGTCCAGCGATTGTTGCCAGAGATCGAGCGGATACTCCTCAAACGTATTGGCCAGTTTGTCGGCAACTGCGGAATCGAGTTTGGGATCGATCGCCGCATTGTTGATGAGAATATCGATGCGGCCGCATTGCTTGACCACGTCCTGTGTCATGCGCTCGACGTCCTCCTTGCGGCGCACGTCAAGTTCCCAGCCAATGGCGTTGCCGCCCACCTCCTGCATTGTCTCGGCGGCCGTCTTGCGTGCGTCGTCACCGCGTTGATCCGCCACGACCACGGTGGCCCCGGCCGCCAGCAGCGCGCGGGTGTATTGACCGCCCAGCATTCCCGCTCCGCCGGTTAGTATGGCTACGCGACCCGTGAGATCGAACATCGCCGCCGTTTGCTCAGCCATGGTGCGCCTCGCATGCAGACCGTTTGGCGCAGCGCCAAATCCAGCACCGCGATTCCGACATCGATGGGAATGCAACTGGGCTCGTGCCGCTCGACGGCATTCAAGAAATGTCGCAGTTCGTCGACGAACATTTGATTTCGCTCAAATCCCTCTGCTACCCGCTCAATTTGTGAATCACCTTCGGCCGGCTGCCAGGTGAGAGTTCCGGCGTGGTAGTCCCAGCAGACGCGTCCCCGGTCGCCCCACACAGTCAGCGTGTGCACTGGCGGCTTTTGTACGTAGTCCAGGTGAACTTGCCCGATGACGCCGGAATCGAAACGCAGCGTAATTTCGGCCCAGTCGTCAACGGCCGCGGTCTGCAAACTGGGCACCTTGCGGATCGCGGCGGTAACGTCGCTCGCCGGGCCGAACAGCCAAACCAGGTAGTCGAGCGGATGAATCAACGTTAGCACGACGCCGCCACCCAGGTCGTCGCGGGCGCTGTAGCTCTTGCGGTAGTCCTCCCAGGGATGCCAGTCCGGCAAATACTCGCCCCATTCGGCCCGTGCGCCGAGCACCTGGCCGAGGCGTCCCGCGGTCAATTCCTCGCGCAAGCGAATCAGCAGCGGATGAAACCGAAATTGGCAGCCTACTAGCGTCGTGAGGTTGCGTTGTCGGACCACCTCGGCAAGCTCCTGGCAACCCTCCAGGCTGTGCGACAGCGGCTTTTCCACCAACAAATGGCAGCCGGCGTGGGCCGCTGCCGTGGCGACCTCCAAATGCTTGGCGGTGGGATTGGCAACGATCGCAATTCTCGGCTTTAGAGACAGCGCTTCTCGAAGATCGGAAGTCGTTGGCCAATCGCCTGTGTCCACGTCCGCGAGCGTCGAGTGGTAGCTACGATAGAACACGAAGTCATCGCATCCCAGCGCGCGCAAGTTGTTGAAGTGACGCCGACCGATGGATCCCAGCCCGGCGATCAGCACGCGTCCAAAGCAATTCTGTGCCGGCGACGGCGACATGCAAGCAGCAAACGCTTATCGAAGTGTTCGTGTGGTTGGCGACCGGGGTGAGCCCGTTGCAACAGCGATCAGGATACGGCACGCGTCGGATTCGAGGCGCCGCCGACATTGCGTTGGACGTCATCGTGCTCGGTCGCGCCGGTCTCGACGGGGGCACTGGCACTCGTGTCGGAGTATTCGGCCACGAGCTCTTTGATTTTCAGGCGCAGCACGTCGGGAGCGGCATGAGCCAGTACGGAGACTTCGCCCACGGCCTGTTCCACTTCGGCCAATGTGTACGGACGATGATAGGCGACGAACAGCTTGGGATGGGGCGTTGGCTGCCGTTCCTCGTCGTCGAAGTACAACTCTTCATAGAGCTTTTCACCGGGACGCAAACCGGTGAAGACGATCTCGATGTCGTCTTCGTTCAAACCCGAAAGGCGAATCAAGTCGCGCGCCAAGTCGACGATCCGCACGCTCTGCCCCATGTCGAGCACGAAGATCTCACCGCCTTTGCCCATCGCGGCCGCTTGCAGCACGAGTTGCGACGCTTCGGGAATGGTCATGAAGTAGCGTTCGATCTCGGGATGTGTGACCGTGATCGGCCCGCCGCGGCGAATCTGATCCTGGAAGATCGGCACCACGCTGCCGTTCGAGGCCAACACGTTGCCAAACCGCACTACGACGAACTTCGTGCCGGCCTTTTCCGAGAACGCGTGTACGAACCGCTCGGCCAGTTGCTTCGACACGCCCATGATGCTGGTGGGGTTCACCGCCTTGTCGGTCGAAATCATCACGAACTCTTGCACGCCGTGCTCGTCGGACAACTGCGCGAGCAATCGCGTGCCCATGACGTTGTTTTTGATCGCCTCGCCCGGGTTGTACTCCATCATCGGCACGTGCTTGTGGGCCGCCGCATGAAACACGACGGCCGGGCGATATTGCCGCAGCACCTGGTCGATGCGCTCGCGATCGGTGATGTCGGCGATGCAGGGCACGACGTGCGACTCGGTGCGTAGCGCGCAGAACTCTTGCTCCACGAGGAACAGGCTGTTCTCGGCCCGTTCCACCATCACCAGCGTCTTCGGGCGGAACTTGAGCACCTGTCGGCAGACTTCCGAACCGATGCTGCCGCCCGCCCCGGTGACCAGCACCGTGCGTCCGCCGATCAAGGAGCCGATCGCTTCGCTATTGAGTTGAATCGGTTCGCGGCGCAACAAGTCGTCGATGTTGACGTCGCGAATTTGCGGCGAATAGTTGGCCGCCAGCAGGTCGTCGTAGGCCGGAATGACCTTGAGCGAAATCTGCGCCGCTCCGCAGGCTTCCATCAAGCTGCGCAGTTCAGAGCCCGTCAGCACGCCCGAGATCACCAGCACGTCTTCCACTCCCAGCCGCGCGGCGATCCGCGGCGCATTGGCCGGTTCGCCCCAGATGGGAATGCCGCCCAGCGTCGAGCCGATGCGGGCCCGTTCGCCGTCGAGGTATCCCACCGGTTGGTATTTCAGCCGGCGATCGGAGAGCAGGTGCCGGGCCAGCGTTTCGCCCGATTGGTTCGCGCCGACGATCAGCGCCTTGCGGTAGTTGCTGCCCCAGAGCCTGGGGCTGAGCTCTTCGCGCGACAGCCGGCCGATCGCCCGCAGCCCGCCCAGCACGAGGATCGTCAGGGCCCAATCGATGACGAATACGCTACGCGGCGGGTGCAGCGTGGTGACCATCAAGCCGTTGATCGCCAACAGCACCAGCGTCGAGAGGTTGGCGGCGTTGAACAACGCCACCAGGTCCGAAAACGATACGCTGTACCAGGAGCGATGACAGTGTCCCAGGTAGTAGAACGCGATCGACTTGAGCAGCACGATCGCCGGCAAGGTGACCCACAGCGTCACCCAGTCTTGTTCCGACAACTGGAACTCGGTGCGGATGTTGTAGGCGAACCAATAGACGGCGCCGAACACGATCGCGTGCAGCACCAGCGCCGCCAGGCGCGCTTCGTCAGCCGCTGCGGCATCAGACGTGAGTTCATGGAGACCGCCAGGGTGTCAATCGATGGTGAAATCGGTCGGCGGCTATGCCGACCATACAATGGGCTTGCCCCCGCCTCGCAGCATATCGTCGGCCAGGCGATTCTTCAACAAATTGCGACCGTGCAAAGTCAACTTCTTTCGGCCTGCCAGCAGCGGCAGCACCGCGACGACAACTTGCAAATCCAATCGCCACCGGGCCTTGTATGGTGTCCCGTTCGGTTGCTGGCACGTTCAGAGTGGTTCGACCTGAAAATCTTCCAGCAGGACACTGGCTCCCTGCTGCAGGAATTCGACGGCCACGACCAGCCAGTCCTTGCCACGGCGTTTGACCACCGTGCCTTCCAGGCCGGCCATCGAGCCCGATCGCACACGTACGCGCCTTCCCGGTTCGATTCGCGCTTCGATCGTCAGCGGAGCGTCCAGCTCGATCAACTTTTGGATTTGACGCAGATCGTACACTAGCCGCTCGGTGTCGGGCACCGCCAACGTGCGCGACACGCACTGCGTGGTAAGCACCTGCTGACGCTGGGCTTCGCCGCCACATACGAACACGTAGCTGGGAAACAACGGAATGAAGCTCTCGCGCACCCGACCCCCTGGCGACCGGCGCGCTTGTGAACCAGGGGCGAATAGTAGGCAATGTTCAACGCCCGCAGCCGCCGCATCAGCTCCTTCTCGCGCTGCGCCAAGGTGTAAATTACCCACCATGGCTGCTGGGACGATTCGCCGGCACTCGCTTCGGCGAGCAACTCGCTCGGAAAGATATCGGGCTCGCGGTAGGATTGGCATGGAATGGCATTATCGCGAGTTGGACGACGTCGAGAAGATCGGTATTCTGCGCCCCTTTGGCCCCAGGGCCGCCGGTGCGCACTCCGTTCCCGTGGGTGACAGCGGTCCCCCTTCAAAAACTCGATTGCTTCCGCCACGTCAGACGTCGAAAGAACGATACCCGTGGAGGGGAAAACGCTGTTCTCTCAGGTGGCTGGCGGCCAAACTTCCGAAGCTTTCAGCTTAACAGATCGCCTGCTGCCGGTCTGCCGAGCCGACCGTGAAATTGACGTTAGCCCCGCATTTTTTCGGGCTGGATGAAACGTTGCAAATGAAGTGCCCATTGGCACTAAGGACACGACCCGGTGCGGTTGTAGCGGTTGGCGCGAGAGTGACCCCGCGACGATCGACTCCGCGCTGCTGAGACGGCTCAAGCGTCTCCTACGCTGTCCCGATCTGGCGACACCGGTGTCCTCTTTCCGCCACTTGAAACAAGGCTCGCGCGCCCATTGGATCGTCGGGCTTTGGGGGGCATCCAGCGGAGCCCACCATGATCCTCAAGGACATTTCGTCGCTCCTCCGCTGTATTATTGTCCTTGCGATGGGTCTAAAACCCTCGCCTTCAGGCGAAACCTTTAGGTTCTTCGTTTGCTAGAATTTGGGGATGGAAAAGTACCGCACGAGTTCGCATAGCCGTTTCGACCTGAAGTACCATTTTGTGTGGATCACCAAGTATCGGAAGCCCATTTTGGCCGATGCGGTCGGAATGCGGCTGCGGGAACTGGTGCGAGAAGTGTGTAGAACCAACGAAATCGAGATTTTGGAGGGCTCGGTGTCTCGCGACCATGTGCATGTGCTGCTGTCCTGTCCGCCGAATCTGTCGCCAAGCAAGGCCATGCAGTACATCAAGGGCAAAAGCTCGCGGAAGTTGCTGATGGAGTTCGAGCATCTGCAAAAAGAGTTCTGGGGTCGGCATTTGTGGGCCCGCGGCTACTTTGTGGCATCCAGCGGCAACGTGACTGACGAGGTGATCCAAGAATATATCCGCCAACAACAAGGCACTGAGCCTGACGATGGCGGCGACAATTTCCGCATTACCAAATCGTGAGCGCAGGACTTCAGTCCGCGGAGCTATAACCGAAAGTTGTGGATGAGGTGAGTTGAAAAGGGCGGCGTACTTGGGTTTGAATTTGGTTATTCAGCGACCCAATTCTCCCAGGAGTACGCCACCATGCGAGAGCGTAACGATTCGACGCTGGCTTTGCCAGCCACAAGTTCTCAGGACGTGTTGACGGGCATTCTTCGCGAAGGTGCGCAGCGGATGCTGGCCCAGGCCATTGACATCGAAGTCGCCGAGTGGATCGAAGCGCATCGCGAGCTGCGCGACGCCGCCGGCCATCGCCAAGTGGTCCGCAATGGCCGCCTGCCCAAACGCACGATCCTCTCCGGCGTCGGCCCGATCGAAGTCGAGCAGCCGCGCGTGCTCGACCGGCGATCCAAGAACGAAGCGGAACCCTTCTCCTCCCGGATTCTTCCGCCGTATTTGCGCAAGACCAAGAGCCTAGAGGAACTGATTCCCTGGCTATACCTCAAGGGCATCAGCACGGGCGACTTCAGCGAGGCATTGTCTGCGCTGGTGGGTCCATCGGCCGCGGGCCTGTCGGCCACCACGATCACGCGTCTCAAAGCGGTCTGGCAGGATGAATTCGAAGAGTGGACGAAACGATCCTTGGAGGGCAAGCAGTACGTGTACCTGTGGGTCGACGGCGTGCACTTCAACATCCGCCTGGAGGAAGATCGCCAGTGCATCCTGGTTTTAATGGGTGCGACCGCGGATGGGCGCAAGGAACTGATCGCCGTGGCCGATGGCTATCGCGAGAGCGAGCAGTCGTGGAAGGCGCTGCTGTTGGACGTGAAGGCGCACGGCCTAGCGATCGATCCGAAGCTGGCGATCGGCGACGGCGCCTTGGGCTTTTGGAAGGCCTTGCCGCAGGTCTACCCCACGACGCGCGAGCAACGCTGCTGGGTGCACAAGACGGCCAATGTGCTCGACAAGCTGCCCAAACGCTTGCAGGCCGAGGCCAAGGAGAAGTTGCACGCGATTTGGATGGCGTCGACCAAAGCAGACGCCGAGGCGGCATTCGATCTGTTCGTGGCCACCTACCAGGCCAAGTACGATAAAGCCACCGCTTGTCTGTCGAAGGATCGCGACGTGCTGCTCTCGTTCTATGACTTCCCGGCCGAGCACTGGCGTCACCTGCGCACGACCAACCCCATCGAGAGCACGTTCGCCACAGTCCGCCTGCGGCATCGCCGCACCAAAGGAAATGGCACGCGACAAGCGTGCCTCACCATGGTCTTCAAGCTGATGCAATCCGCCCAAAAACGTTGGCGGCTGCTCAACGGCTCCGAGCTGCTACCCGATGTGATTCAAGGAACTCCATTTATCGACGGAATCAAACCCCAAGAAGCCGCCGCCTGAATCTCCCGTCCACAACTTTTGACAATAACTCCTTGACGAAATCTACCGCTTTCTTGCTGACCGAGGATTCTCGCTCGTGTGCTTCTATCAATTTCACTTCCAAAAGCACCGTTTGACGGGCTGGTCGGATGCCCTGTTCATCAATCCGAATTACGAGGGCAACGCGAAGCAAGAGGCCTAACTATCGCTTTCGGTCCGCCGTATTTCGCTAGGTTCCCCCGGCAATGAACTGAAGATCGAGAAAGGCCAAATCGACGATTATCCAGGCACATCGCCAATTGGCGGCCCCGAGCGGCCACTCGCGCCCCGACGCTCAAGCTGCTAAAATAGCGCGTATTCCGAACCTGGGCAGATGGCAACGGGATGTCGTGTCGTACTTGGTCCATCAATTTCATACGCGGGTGATAGCCCGATTGCTCGTGAACGGGAGACTCCGCACGTTACGGACTGGCTTGCCATGGTTTAGCTGTTAGAAGTTAGCGGGCGACCTGCAGCGCCGCGGTCCGTGGGAATTCAAGTTGTCGAGTGCTCCCTGATTGAGGCCCTTGTGACGGTTCGTTCGATTTCACTCCGCGGCGTCGCGGTTCACAATCTGAAGCATATCGATCTCGATATTCCGCGGGGCCGGCTGGTCGTGCTATGTGGCTTGAGCGGCAGCGGCAAGACGAGCCTGGCTTTGGATACGCTCTATGCCGAGGGCCAGCGACGCTACGTCGACAGCTTTTCGGCCTATACGCGGCAATTCCTCGACCGCCTGGAGAAACCGGCGGCCGACCGCATCGATGGCATCCCCCCGGCCATCGCCGTGACGTACAAAAACACCAGCCGCTCAGCCCGCTCCACCGTGGGCACGGCCACCGAAACGGCCGACTATCTGCGGCTGTTGTTCGCAAAAATCGGCAGAGTGTTTTGTCATAAGTGTGGGCAGGAAGTGATCCGCCACACACCGCAAAGCGTGGTTGCGGCCGTCCTGCAGCTTCCGGCGGAGACGCGCTACCTGGTTGCCTTTGCCGCGACGCCTGCGCGGGATGAAACCAATGCGCAGTTGGGCAGCGTTTCGCGAAGAGGGATTTGTGCGAGTGATCGCCGGTCATCGGCTGGCGAATCTCACTAACGGATCCGAAGCCGATTCGCCCTCAGCCGACGATGCGCAACCGGTGTTCGTCGTCGTCGATCGCTTGACCGCCGGCAGCGCCAGCGACAGTCGCTTGCGCGGTTCGCTCGAAACCGCGTTCGCCCAGGGGAGCGGTCGGGCGCATCTGTTCGTCGAACCGCGCGGCGGCGAGGGCTCTCGCGCCTTGCCAGGCGCCGTGCCCTTCGAACTCGACGGCGCTACCTGGCGGCATTCCACCTTTAGCAGTGAATGGTCGTGTGAAGCATGCGGCCTGACGTTTCCCGAGCCCGAGCCACGGCTGTTTAGCTTCAATAGCCCGCTGGGGGCGTGTCCGGCGTGCGAGGGGTTTGGCAATACGATCGACGTCGATATGGAATTGGTCGTGCCAGACGGGAGTAAGTCGCTGGGCGAAGGGGCCATCGCGCCGTGGAACACGCCAGCCTACGCACACGAATTGGAAGAACTGTTGGCGTTGGCTGGCGACTACCACGTGCGCGTCGACGTGCCCTACAGCGAACTCGACGAACGGGAACGGCAAATCGTGATCGAAGGCGTGCCCGAGCACAAATTCGGCGGTTTGAACGGGTTTTTCGCCTGGCTCGAACGCCGCAAGTACAAGATGCACTTGCGAGTGTTCTTGAGTCGGTGGCGCAGTTATCGGCCCTGTCCGGCGTGTGGCGGCAAGCGACTGCGGCCCGAGGCGCTGGCCACGAAGATCGGCGGCAAGTCGATTGCCGACGTCAGCGGAATGAAGATCTCCGCCGCACTCGAGTTCTTTCGCCGCCTGGCGCTTTCGCCGTGGGAGCGCCAGGTCGGCCGGATCATGTTCGAGACGGTGGAGACACGCCTGAAATACCTCGTTGACGTCGGCCTGGGCTACGTCACGCTCGATCGCACGCTCCGCACGCTCAGCGGTGGCGAGTCGCAGCGCATGGCGCTGACCACCGCCCTGGGCTCCGGACTGGTCAACATGCTGTACGTCCTCGACGAACCCTCGGTCGGATTGCACCCGCGCGACGTCGAGCGTCTGGCCGGCGCCGTCGCGTCCCTGCGCGATCGGGGAAACTCGGTGGTGGTTGTCGAGCACGAAGAGTCCATGATCCGCGCAGCCGATCAGTTGATCGAAATCGGTCCCGGCGCGGGTGAACGGGGTGGCGAAGTCGTGTTTCAAGGCACGCTCGACGAGATGCTCGTCGACCAGCGCAGCCTCACCGGCGACTACCTCGTCGGCCGCCGCGGCGTGGCGCCGGTTTCCAAGCGTCGACAGCCGGATCATGGCTGGATTCGCCTGGCCGGCGCCCGCGGCAACAATCTGCAAAACGTCACCGTCGAGTTCCCCTTGGGCGTGCTATGCGTGGTGACCGGCGTCAGCGGTTCGGGCAAGAGCACGCTGGTGCAAGATACGCTCTATCCGGCGCTTTGTCGGCGGATGCGCGTCGACGGTCCCAAGCCTTTGCCCTACGACGACGTCTACGGCGACGGGCAGTTGGACGAAGTGGTGATGGTGGACCAGAATCCGATCGGCCGTTCGCCGCGCTCCAACCCCGTCACGTACATCAAGGCGTTCGACGAGATCCGCGCGGTGTTTGCCGACACCATCGAAGCCCGCACGCGCAACTACTCGGCGGCCAAGTTCAGCTTCAACGTCGATGGCGGGCGGTGCACCAAATGCCAGGGAGACGGCTACCTGGCCGTCGACATGCAGTTTCTGGCCGACGTGTACATGAAGTGCCCCGAGTGCGGCGGGCACCGCTACCGCAAGGAGATTCTGGATATCACGTATCGCGGGCGCAGCATCGCCGACGTGCTGGAAATGACCGTCCGCGAGGCGTTCACATTCTTCCGCGGCCAGTTGAAGGTGCAAGCCCGGCTCAAACGGTTGATCGATGTCGGGCTCGAATACCTGCGGCTGGGGCAGCCCGCCAATACGCTCTCGGGCGGCGAAGCTCAGCGGCTCAAGCTGGCAGCCTATATGTCGGCCACACGGCGCGGACGTTCGCTGTTTCTGCTGGACGAGCCGACCACGGGCCTGCACTTTCAAGACGTGGTGCAGTTGCTCGATTGCCTCGAGGCTTTGATCAACGTGGGCCATTCGCTGATCGTGGTCGAGCACAATCTGCAATTGATGAAAGCAGCCGACTACATCGTCGACATGGGACCGGGCGCCGCCGACGAAGGCGGGCGCGTAATGGCCAAGGGCACGCCCGAGTCGGTCGCTCGCGTGAAAGAGTCGGTGACAGGCCGCTTCCTGGCCAAGACGTTGGCCGACGATCAGGACGCCGTGCGGCAGAGCCTCGTTGCCGCGCCCGAGGAGGTTTGAGAAACGTGGCGGACGACCTGGCCGATTTTGACCGACGCTTGGAAGTCTTTTTCGGCAAGACGTCCGACGCTGTAGCCTACGTCTATGCGCAATTGCCGGGCGTGTCCGACGGTGGCTATCAGTTGAACGGCCAACTAACCGGCCCCGTGTGCCGCTACGCCGAAACGCTGCCCGCCCGCTCGCAACTGCTCGATCGTGGCCCCGGCGCGTCGTTGTTGGCGGCAGCCGCAGTACCGGAGCCGTGTTTTTGGACGCCCGAGATGCCGCACCTCTACGACCTTGAAGTGGAATTGCGTCGTGGCGGCCAGCTCGTGGCCACGGCCCGGCGGACGTTCGGCTTTCGCAATCTGGGCGCCGCCGGCGGCAAACTGATCTACGACGCGAAGCGCTGGGTGCTGCGTGCCGTCGATGCCGGCCACGTGCCACAGAGCGAGTTGCCCGCCTGGCGTGACGCCAGCGCCGCCATGTACGCGCGCATGCCCAGCGACGCACTATGTGAGGAAGCCAGTCGAATAGGCGTGTTGCTGGTCGCCGAAATCGCGCCGGACGCCGACGAGCTACGCCGGCTCAGCCGCTGGCCGGCGGTGGGCATGGTCGTGCCGCCGCGCGGCGAAACGTTGCCCGCCGAAGCAGGGGGATTGCGGCACAACATGCTCGTGGCCGAGCGTTTTGCAACCGGCGAAATAGCGACGCTCTCGGCCGGAACCAGCGCGGTAATCATCGAGATTGAAGGCATCGAAAGTGCGTCGGCTGGCATCGCACCGTGCCCTGCGGCGCTGATCGCCAGACGTGTTGGGGGCTCGTATGCGAGTGTGGCCGAAGCCCGGGCAGCGTGCGACGTCTTGCAGCGCGAACTGGCCGGCGCGGCAGATTGGTCCGGCTACATCGTGTAAGCTGGTATTGCCGGCGTTTCCTCGCTACTTCAATTTGGAAACGGTTTCAGAACCGCCGGGGATTGCCCCCTTTCGGCCACCGCTTTGACACTGCTTCTTGGAAAACCGCAAGTCCGATGGCATCCGAACCCGCAGCCTCATCGCCGCTCGATCGCTATGTGCGTCAGATGCGCTATGCCCCCATTGGCGAAGAAGGACAGCAGCGGCTGCTTGCCGGGCGGGTGCTCGTATGCGGCTGCGGTGCGCTGGGATCGGTGATCGCCAATACCCTGGCTCGCAGCGGCGTGGGCTATCTGCGGCTGGTCGATCGCGATTTCCTGGAACTGAACAACCTGCAACGGCAAGTGCTCTACGACGAGGCGGACATCGCCGCCCAATTGCCCAAAGCCGTGGCCGCCGCGGCCAAGTTGTCAAAGATCAACTCGCAAATCACGATCGATCCGCTGGTGACCGACGTCGATCCCACCAACATCTTCGCGCTCACCGAAGGCATCGGCGTCATTGTCGACGGCACCGACAATTTCGAAACGCGAATGCTCGTCAACGACGTTGCGCTGAAGCGCGGCATTCCCTGGGTTTACGGCGGATGCCTGGGCGCGGAGGGTCAGACCATGACCATCGTGCCCGGCGAAACCGCCTGCTTGCGCTGCCTGATGAGCGACACGCCGCCCCCGGGCACCATGCCCACCTGCGACACCGCCGGCATCCTGGCATCGATCGTCAACGTCATCGCCTCGCTGCAAGCCGCGGAAGTCATCAAGCTGCTCAGCGGTAATCGCCAGGCGATCAACCGCGGCCTGTTGGTGATCGATCTGTGGGACAACCGCATCCGGCAATTGAATCTCGACTCGATGGCGGCGGGCAACGACTGCCCGGCCTGCAAACACGGCGAATATCCTTGGCTCGACGGCCAACGCAGCAGCCACACGGCCGTACTGTGCGGGCGCAACGCCGTGCAACTCAGCCCACCCGAGCGATCCGGCGTGGCACTCGAGGCGCTGGCCGAAAAGCTGCAGGGAGTTGGCCAGGTCACCCGCAACAAATACCTGTTGCGTTTGGCCGTCGACGACTATCTGCTGACGATCTTCCCCGACGGCCGCGCCATCATCGGCGGCACCGACGACATCCCCACCGCCCGCACGGTCTACGCCAAGTACATCGGCGCGTGAGCCGTCGCGCCAATCAATTGGCCGCTGCCGCCCGCCGTAGCGTGGCCGCTTCCATGATCTTCTGCTCGTTGGCTTCGGCGCGGGTGAACTCGCCCGTTTGTCGGCCTTCGCACAGCACGAGGATGCGATCGCAAAGCGTCAACAGCTCGGGCAGTTCGCTGGAGGTGACGATGATGCCCAGGCCGGCGCGGCAGAGCTGGTCCATCAGGCGATAGAGCTCTGCTTTGGCCCCCACGTCGATGCCGCGCGTGGGATCGTCCAGCAGCAGCACCTTGGGTTTGGTGAGCAGCCAGCGTCCGATGATGGCTTTCTGCTGGTTGCCGCCGCTGAGGCTGGTAATCGCCGCGTCGACGCCGGAAGTCTTGACTCCCAGTTGCGACACCGTGCGCGACGCTTGTTCGTGCTCTCGTTGCAGGCTGACCAGTCCGATGCGCAGGCATTGCCGCAGCGTGCACAAGGTAATGTTGCGGCCCACGCTCATTTGATCGAACAGTCCCAGCCGCTTGCGATCCTCGGTCACCAGCGCCATGCCGGCCCGGCACGCATCAGCCGGATGGGCGAACGACACGGCCCGATCATCCAGCACGATGCGGCCCGACGGCCGTTCGTCGGTGGCGCCGAACAGGCATTCGAGCAACTCGGTGCGCCCGGCCCCCATCAGCCCGGCGATGCCCAGGATCTCGCCCCGGCGAAGTCGGAAAGAAACGTCTTCCAAACGCCACTGCCGAGCGTGCCCCGGCCAGGGCAGCCGCAGGTTCTCCACCGAAAGCACTACGTCGCCCGGTGCGCGCGCGGACGCGAAAGATCGGTCTCTTCGATCTCGCGTCCCACCATCAAGTGCGTGATCTGGCGCGGATTGGTGCCGGCCTTTTGCACGACGTCGACCAGGCGCCCGTCGCGCAGCACGGCCGCTCGGTCGGCCAGTCGAAACACTTCGTCGAGCTTGTGCGAGATGTACAGGACCGTAACGCCCCGCGCCCGCAGCCGTTCGATGACGCGAAACAACCGCACCACTTCCGACTCGGTCAACGCGCTGGTCGGCTCGTCCATGATCAGAATGTCGGTCTCGTGCGAGAGGGCCTTGGCGATCTCGATCAATTGCTGGTCGCCGACGCGCAGCGATCCGGCCGGACTGTCCGGCGCGACCTGGCATTCGAGCTCTTGCAACAATTGGGCGGCGCGGCGGTCCATCGCGCGTTGATCCAAAAAGCCCAGCCCGGTGCGCAGCTCGCGGCCCAGGAAGATATTCGCCGCAGCCGATAGTTCTTCCACCAGGTTCAACTCCTGATGGATGATGCTGACGCCCGCCCGCTCGGCGTCGCGCGTGCCGGCAAACCGCACTCGCTGGCCCCGCAGCAGGGTCTCTCCCTCGTAGTCGGTGATCACGCCGGAGAGGATCTTCATCAGCGTGCTCTTGCCGGCGCCGTTTTCGCCGACGATCGCCAAGCACTCGCCCGGTTGCACCTCGAGCGAAATATCATCCAGCGCGCACACGCCGGGATATTGCTTCGACACGTGCAAAACCGAAATCAGTGGCGCCGTGGGCATACGCAGTCGGAGAACGTCTCAGGCTCCCGCTCCTCCACTCGGCCGCGCAGCGCGTCGTTGCACCAGCGCGATCAATCCGAGCGCCACCAACGTGACGACCGACACCACGCCGCCGGCGTTGCGTCCGGCCATGATCGTGGCGATAGTGCCGGCCAGCAGCGCCAGAATGCCGATGGCCATCACGCCCAGCGCGCGGGAAAGAACTGCTTGCCGGTGCCGCGCCCTGCCTGTCGCAATTCATTGAACGCCACGGCCAATACCACGAGGAAGCCAACAATCATGCCCTGGTAGTCGTCGGCCCCCACTTTCACGATCTTGGCCACCGCGTCGATCACCACGCGCAAAAACAGCACGCCCAGCATGGTGCCGGGGATCAAGCCCACGCCGCCTTGCAGGCTGCAGCCGCCCACCACGGCGGCCGCGATGGCGTTGAGCTCGTAGCCGAGTCCTTGCACTTGAGGCGCGGCGGTGCCGACTTCGGCCGTGTAAAGGATGCCGGCGACCGAGGCGGTCATCGCGCCCACGCAGTAGGCCAGCCATTTGAGTTTGTCGGTGCGGATGCCGCTCAGCCGCGCCGCCGCCTCGTTACCTCCCATCGCATACAAATGCCGGCCGACCACGGTGCGGCTCATCATCACCCAGGCTAGCACGCTGAGCACCAGGAAGATGCACAGCGGGATCCACCAGGTGCTGCCGAGTTTGCTGAACGAGGGATCGAAAACGTAGATCTGCGTCGTCTTGCCCGTGGGCGTGAGCGTTGCCGTTACCTCCTGCACGAAAACGCGCGCCAGACTGCGCAAGCCAACCAGCGAAGCCAACGTCGCCACGAACGGCGGCAAGCCGATCACGGTAATCAGCCAGGCGTGCAATGTGCCGATCAAGAATCCGACGACGAGCGTGCCGGCGATTGCCGCGGCAAAGATACCGCCGCTGAGCTGGCTGGTGTCCGGTGCGCCGCTGGCATCCAACGGCGCCAGCGCCAGCATGATCGCGGCACAAATGGCGCCGCTAAAGGCAATCACAGATCCGCTCGACAGATCGATGCCGCCGGAGATGATCACCACGGCCGCGCCCAGAGCAAACACCCCCAAGAGCGACGTTTGCCGCAGGATCTCCTGCGCGTTCTGCAGCGGCTTGTCGCGATAGGCGTCGCTGAAGACGGTGGTCAAAAGCACCACCGCCACAACGGCCGCCAGCAAGCCCAACTCGCTGGAATGTTGGCGCGCCAGGCGACCGAATCCACTGCTCTCGCCGCCCGGCCCGAGGGTCATGATCCGGTGAGGTTATGCTCGGATAACCACTTCTTGAAGTCGCTCAAGGAAATGAACTCCGTTTCGGCAGCAAACATCTCCTTGGCCAATGGCGAGCCCGAGTCGGGATGCACCACGCGCAGTCCCGTCGTCAGAATGTCGCCATCCGCTTCGGCGAACTCCTTCCTCGTGGGATCATATCCCGGCAGCATTTCGTGAATTGTCTGGTGATCATCAGTGATCAGCGATTTGAGCAACCGCGTGCCCTGATAGCCCATTTCATAGGGGTTCTGCACGACCATGGCGTCGATCTTGCCATCGGTCATGTCGGCCACGGCCTTGGGCGCGGCGTCAAAGACGACCACCGTGGTCTGGCCTTTCAGGTTGCGCTGGCTTACCACTTCGACAATCGCGTGTGCGTTGTAGGCCCAGATGCCCACCAGCACGTCCAACTCGGGATTCCGGTCGAGCGCGTCTTTGACGTTCTTGAGCGCGACGCTCAGGTCCATCTCGTCGCCCAGGTTTTCCAGTTGCTTGAACTTTTCTCCCGCGCCCGTGGCAAAGCCGTCGATACGTTCGATGGCGTTGGCGGCGCCTTTGAGTCCCACGAAGGTCGCGTACTCTCCCCCTTCGGGCCGAATGCCGGCGGCCGCCTTTCCCAGTTCTTGACCGCCCACCACGTTGTCGGTGCCCAAGTAGGCGAAGCGCGCGTCACGGTTGGCGTTTCGATCCACGTCGGAATCGATGGCGATTACCTGGATGCCGGCGTCACGGCAGGCCTTCATCGCGTTGGCGATGGCCACGTTTTTGGAGTCGGTGACGCTCACCGCCACGGCCGCGATGTCCGATTGATTGGCATATTGCCGCAGACGATCGACCTGCCCTTTGGGCGTGCCGTCGTTCACGTCCATCACCGTCCGCAGGCCGACGTTCGCCAGCTTGAAATCCTTTTCGGCATCCTGCATGCCGACGCGCATTGCGTCCCAAAACGGATCGGCGCCGTTGGTGAGCAGGATGATGCGTTTGGTGCTCGGCCCGCCGGTGTCGCAACCGGCCAGCGCGCAGCATAGCACGACCCAAGCCACCCAACCGTGCGACACGAGTTTGCGCATCAACAACTCCAGCGTCACGCCTATACTAGAGCAAAACAGTCCGTCGACGGCGAGCGTCGTCGGCTAGGAATCGGTCGTGTTGGCGGCCGGTTCTTCCGGAGCCTTCTTATCGGCCGGCTTGCAACCAACCAACGTGCCGCAGCAAACCACGGCCACCAACAACCACGCGACGCTTGTCTTCCAACCCATGTCGGATCCCTTCCGTTTCTCGTTCACGTTTGACGGTCCCACGATCCATTTTGATCGTTCGAAAACACAGATTCTAAAATGCCCCCTAGCGAGTCGCAAGGGCAGCGGCTAGGCCGCGCGCGAGTGCCGGCTGCTGCACTGGAGCAGGCCAGCTTGAAGTTTTCTGGCGGAAAATCTGGATTCAGCGACGCTCAACTCCGCGTGCCGCGCGAACCGATGCATTCGGTATCCCTCCCTTCGTGCGCACGCTTCCCCCCTCGCGCTGCTCTTCGCTTGCATGCCTGCTGACAGTCCCTCATCGCCTGATTCCCCGCCGATTGCGCCTCAATCGCCCTGGGCCGCGGGCCGCTTGGGCTCGTGGCAACTGGTGCGCCTGGTGGGCGAGGGCCATCTTGCCAGCGTCCATGCCGCCCGTCCGGCCGGCGCCGGCGACAATGAACCGCCTTGTTACGCCGTAAAAGTGCTGCGCCCTGATTGGCAGTACGACCCGCGCGGCCTGGCCGTTTTGGCCCGCGAGGTCCACGTAAGCCGCAAAGTCGCCAGCCCGCACCTGGTGCCAATCCTGGCGGCCGAACTAAGCCAGCCGCCCTACTTCGTGGCAATGCCGTTGCTCGAAGGCGTCACGCTTTTCGATCGGCTGCAAACGCCACCGCCGCTGGACCTGCCGGTCGTGGCCTGGATCGGCCGACAAGTGGCCGAGGCGCTCGAGGCCTTGCACTCCGCCGGCTGGATGCACGCGGACGTCAAACCGTCGAACGTCTTCTTGTCGCGCTCGGGTCACGTCACGCTCATCGACTTGGGCTTTGCCTGCTCCACCGACGAACGGGGCTCGATCGCCGACCGACCCGTGCTCGGAACGCTCAACTACATGGCGCCCGAAGTGCTCTACTCGTCGGCCGGCGGCGACGTGCGCAGCGACGTCTATAGCCTGGGGGTCACGTTGTTCGAGATGCTCACGGGCCGCCTGCCATTCGATTCCGACGACGTGGCCGAGTTGGCCGCGCAGCATCGACAGGATTTGCCCAGCGACGTTCGCAGCCTGGCGCCGCATGTTCCCACTCGTGCCGCCCGGCTGGTCCACCAGATGCTCTCGAAGGAACCGCTCCGCCGCCCCCTGCCGCGCGACGTCGTCGAGCGGCTGGTGCAGATCGAGATCGAAACGTTCGCCGAGCGCTACACGTTCGAAGAGGTGGCGTAGCTGCAACGTCCAGCTTTTTTGCGCCGCGTCAGGTTGGCACTGGCGTGTCGCCAGTGCTTATCTTCGTCTTTGAACTGGAAGGCGCATTGCACTGGCAAGATGCCAGTGCCACCCGAAGCGCCGGCGTCGTGCCCTGCCAATCAACTACACCGGCGGGCGCTCTCGCCGATAGCTCAGATCAAGCACGTCCATCGGATGCGCGACCCATAGTGTGTCCCCTTGTTCGCGCGCTTCGCGGGCTACTTGCAGTATGCAGCCGGCATTGCCCGTGATGACAGCGCGGGCGCCGGTCTGGCGAATGTTTTCGAGCTTTCGCCGGCTGAGCCGGGCCGACATTTCTGGTTCGGTCAGGTTGTATGTCCCTGCGGCCCCGCAACACAGGTCGCTTTCATTCAGCTCGCGCAGCTCCAGGCCGGGCACCTGCGCCAGCAGACGTCGCGGCGCGTCTTTCACCTTCTGGGCGTGCCCTAAGTGACACGCGTCGTGATAGGTGGCCGTGATCGGAATCGGCCCGTCGGGCGCGATCAGCCCCAGTTGATCGAGAAACTCGCTAACGTCTTTTACCTTGGCGGCGAACTTCGCTCGGGCTGCTTGCTTTTCGTCGTGCCAGTGATGGCCATAGTCTTTGAGCATGGCGCCGCAGCCCGCGACGTTGACGATGATCGCATCCACCTCGTCCGGGTCGAATGCCGCCAGGTTCGCATCGGCAAACGCCCGCGCCGGCTTGCTCGAACCGGCATGGAAATGAATGGCGCCGCAGCAGCCCTGCGTTCGCGGCACGATCACTTCGCAGCCGTTGTGTTGCAGCACGCGAGCGGTCGCCCAATTCGTCGCGCGAAAGACCGCGTCGCCCACGCAGCCAGTGAACAGCGCCACGCGCGCCCGCTTGGCGCCAATCGCCGGCAACACGGCCGGCAGCTCCGGCTGCGATTGGCCCAACGGCGGCAGCATCTTCACCAATCGCTGCAACCGGGGCGGCAGCAGGTTCAGCACGCCCACGGCCTCCGCGGCCCGATCGATCCTCAGCCATTGCGCCCACCGCGCGGGCCATAGGGCCGCACGCATCCGTCTGGGATAGGGAAACAATCGGAACAGGATCCAGCGGTGGAACCAATCGCTGCTTTTCGTGGCGCCGTCGGCTTGTTCCATGCCGACGCGAAACGGCTCGATCAGCTTGCCGTATTGCACGCCCGAGGGACACGCCGTCTCGCACGCGCGGCAGTCGAGACACAGCTCCAAGTGCCGCCGCACTTCGGTGCTCAACTCCAAACGGCCGTCAGCGACGCCCCGCATCAGATAAATGCGCCCGCGTGGGCTGTCGTTCTCGTTGCCCGTCTCGACATACGTTGGGCAAGACGCCGTGCACAGTCCACAATGGACGCAGTCGAGAAAGAGCTGGTATTCGATATCCGCGCCGGGATTGACCGCAGGCTGCCGCAGAGGCGCCGTTTGCTCGTCGGTCGGAGTTGTCGTTGGCTCGGTTTTCATGCGTTCAGATAAACGAAGCGGCCCGGGTTGAGCAGGCCCTTGGGATCGAACTGAGACTTCACCCGCTGCATCCACGCGACGTCGGCATCCACTCCGCCCCATACCGCCTGGCGCGTAAGCCCGCCGAGCGTGCTGGAAAGAACCACCGCGTGTCCTCCCGCCAGCACGGCCGCTGGCTGCAGTCGACCGATCAACATGCGCGAGACGTCGCCCGCGTCGAACGTAGCAAATCGGGCAATGACAATCCCGTTGCCGGCATGCGCCTGAATTGAAACCCGTGGATCAATTTCCAGCAGCAACTCGACGTACTTCGCCACGCGACTGGGCAGCAAACTTGCTTTGAGCACCAGCGGCGCGTCGGGCAGGGCAGGGTACTCGGCCAGGTCGTGCCACAACGTTCGTGCCGGCTCGTCGAACAACTCGCGCGTCGCAGTGACGCCCAGCGCTCGCCATTCGTCAGAGAGCGCTTGGATCATGAACGTCACTTCGGCGGCCGTGCCTTCCAGTCCGACAACCAGCCGGCCCATCGATCCGGCCGTGAGCAAACCGAGCGACGGATGCTCGCGCCAATGCGGTCCCACCAGCAGCTCAACGGCCGACGGCGTGGCGGCCGAGTCGACGAGGTTCGCCAACAGCTTCTCGGCCGTCGACAGCGCATCGAGATCCGCCACCAACAATGCCGAAACCTGCGGCCGCGGTTTGATCTTCAGTGTCACCTGCGTAATGACGCCAAGCGTGCCGAGCGAGCCGGTGAGCAGCTTGCAAAAGTCATAACCCGCCACGTTCTTCACCACGCGGCCGCCGGCCTTGAACGGCATGCCTCGCCCGTCGACCGCGCTGATGCCGATCACATAGTCGCGCATCGTGCCGTATCCGTAGCGTCGTGGGCCGCTGAAAGCCGTGGCGACAACACCTCCCAGCGTGGCTGCGTCCGGCTGCGGCACATCCAACGGCAACCATTGCCGTTCGGCGGCCAGCCTGTCGGCAAGTTCCTTCAGCGTGATACCGGCCTCCACCGTGATCGTCATGTCCCGGGCGGGATAGTCGACGACGCGTTTCAGCCCGGCAAGCGAAATGCCAACGCCCGGCGCGGTCGCCGGCAATCCATAGTCAAGGCTCGTCCCGCCGCCGATCGGGTACATGGCCGTGCCGTTTGCATGCGCAGCGGCGACCGCCTTCGCCAGCGCCGCCTGATCTTCAGGCGCCAGCGTTTCGGTGAGCGGCAGCGTTTCAATGGCTATCGACATGGTTGCGCTATGGACATGGTGGTTTGTGCTGCTGGCCTACATCGCCGCATGCCGGCCGGGATGAATTTGTTCCATGCCGCAGGCGCCGGCCACCGGCAACATCTTCGCTGGGCTCAATCGCTGTTGAGGATTGAACGCATCGCGAAAACGGGCCATCGCGGCCAGGTCGCTTTCACTGAACAGCTTGTGCATGAAGCTGATCTTCTCGACGCCGATGCCGTGCTCGCCGGTAACGCTGCCACCGCTGGCGATGCACTCATCGAGTATTTCGCCGCTGGCTGCCAGCACGCGCTTCACCTGGTCGGCATCGCGCTCGTCGAACAGAACGATGGGGTGAAGGTTGCCGTCGCCGGCATGGAACACATTGACGATCCGCACGTCGTGCTTTTGCCCGATTTCCGTGATGCGTCGCAAGATGTGCGGCAGCTTGGTACGCGGCACCACGCCGTCTTGCGTGCAGTAGCTGGGGCTCAGCCGGCCCACCGCGCCAAAGGCTTGCTTGCGGCACTTCCACAACAATTGTCGCTCCGCCGCGTCGCGGGCTTGCCTCACTTCGCGGGCGCCTGATCTTGTGCACAACGCCACGATCTCGTCGCGCTGTTCGTCGAGTCCCGCCTCCAACCCATCGACTTCGATCAACAGCACGGCTTGCGCGTCGAGCGGAAAGCCAAAGTGAAACGCTTGTTCCAGCGCGGCCACGATGCCCTGGTCCATCATTTCCAAGGCGGCGGGTATGATGCCCGCGCCGATGATCTCGCTGATCGCATTGGTGGCGTCGTCCACCGAATCGAAGATGCCCAGCATCGTGCGCACGCCGGCCGGATTCTTGGTGATGCGGACCCAGAATCTTGGTCACGACCACGAGCGTTCCCTCGCTGCCCACCAACGCGCCCGTCAGATCGAGTCCGACCGGATCCTCGGCCGGCCCGCCGAAGCGAACGATCGATCCGTCGGCGGTCACCGCCTCGATGCCCAACGTGTGGTTCACGGTGACGCCGTATTTGAGCGTGTGCGGTCCGCCGGAGTTCGTGGCCACGTTGCCGCCGATGGTGCAAGCGCCTTGGCTCGAGGGATCGGGAGCGTAGTGATAGCCGGTCCCTTTCAGCGCGTTGGTCAACCAGATATTGACCACGCCCGGCTCGACCACGGCATAGCGATCGCGCAGGTTGATCTCCAGGATGCGCTTCATCCGCGTCATCACGATCATCACGCCGCCGCCGACCGGCAGGCAGCCACCGGCCAGGCTAGTGCCCGCGCCGCGCGGCAGAAACGGCACGTCGGCCATGTTGCAGATCTTCACGATCGCGGCCACGTCCTCGGCCGAGCGCGGAAAGACCACCACATCCGGGCAGTTCTTTTCGATCACGAACCCGTCGCATTCGTAGACCACCAGGTCCGAATGCGCAGCCAGCACGTTGTCGTCGCCGACAGCACGGCGCAACTCGTCGGCAACCGAGAGCAAAGCGGAAGAAATCACCAGCCAGATACCCAAGCACGCAAACGGGGCGGGAGCGAAACCCCAATTATAGCGCAAGGCGCCAACCACCCGCTAGCGGCCTAGCAGCGCGGCCAGGACGATTGCAAAGTTGAGTTTTGTATAATGCAGGTGCGATCCTAACCGGGTGATGCGGGTTGGCTTTAGGAGAAGGAGCTAGCCATGCAACTACCATCGTATTTTCCGTCTTTGATGGTGGCCTTTTCGGAGGTGGCCGATCCACGTCAGCGGCGTGGTGTTCGTCATCCGTTTTCGGGGATTTTGGGACTGACGCTCGTGGGGCTGGTCTGCCGCTTGAACGATTTTGCCAGCTTGCAGCGGTGGGCAGCCCGGAACTGGCATCTGCTGCGCAGACCTTTGGGCTTTACGCGTCGCAAGCCGCCGCATCCTACCACGTTAAGTCGGACGCTGGCGAAGTTCTCGTTGGAGGAGTTTCAAGCTGCGTTTTCCCAGTGGTTGCAAGAGGTAATGGCGGATCAGGAGGCTCTGGTCGCGGCGGTGGATGGCAAGACGTCGAAGCAAGGCTTCGATCCGCAGGGCGATCCGATTCAGATGCTGAACGTTTTTGTCCAGGATTTGAAAGCGTGTCTTGGGCAATGGCCCCTGTCGGGCGACAAAAGCACCGAGCCGGAAGTGCTCAAAGCGCACCTGAGCGAACTGTTCGAGAAGTATCCGGCGTTGCGTTTGATCACGGGCGATGCCCTCTATGCTCAGCGCAATCTGGCCGAACTGATTCTGACTTCGGGCCATGACTACTTGTTCCAAATCAAAGCCAACCAGCCCGACATCCTGGATGCGGCGCAGACCTGCTTTGCGCAGGCCCAAGACAGCGCGGCGGCCGCTCAGACGCGGGAAAAAAAGGGGGCCGTAGGGAGACTCGTTTTCTTTGGATCGACCTGGCCGACGCCGAATATGTCTGCCAGCGGCTGGGGCTTGCCGGTTGCCGCATGCTCTTGCGAGTCGACCGCGAGACGAAAGACCGAAACGGCAAAACCACGCGCGAAACGCGGTACTTCGTCACCAGCCTCGACCCGGCCACGACTACGCCCAAGCAATTGTTGAAGTACGTACGCGCTCATTGGCAAGTGGAAAACAGCTTGCACTTCGTCAAAGATCGTTGGTGGGACGAAGACCGGCACTGGAGTCGTCGGCCAGGATTGGCCGAACGCCTGGCAAGCCTCACCAACGTAGCCCTGAGCGTGTTGCGACTAACGACCCAAAAATCCAAACAACCGCTTCGAGCCCGAGCCGATGATCTCTGCGCCAATCCCCTCCACGCCCTGAAACTCGTAGGAGCCTTGGATTAACGACTTTGCAATCGTCCTGGCAGCGCGGCCAGGACGATTGCAAAGTTGAGTTTTGTATAATGCAGGTGCGATCCTAACCGGGTGATGCGGGTTGGCTTTAGGAGAAGGAGCTAGCCATGCAACTACCATCGTATTTTCCGTCTTTGATGGTGGCCTTTTCGGAGGTGGCCGATCCACGTCAGCGGCGTGGTGTTCGTCATCCGTTTTCGGGGATTTTGGGACTGACGCTCGTGGGGCTGGTCTGCCGCTTGAACGATTTTGCCAGCTTGCAGCGGTGGGCAGCCCGGAACTGGCATCTGCTGCGCAGACCTTTGGGCTTTACGCGTCGCAAGCCGCCGCATCCTACCACGTTAAGTCGGACGCTGGCGAAGTTCTCGTTGGAGGAGTTTCAAGCTGCGTTTTCCCAGTGGTTGCAAGAGGTAATGGCGGATCAGGAGGCTCTGGTCGCGGCGGTGGATGGCAAGACGTCGAAGCAAGGCTTCGATCCGCAGGGCGATCCGATTCAGATGCTGAACGTTTTTGTCCAGGATTTGAAAGCGTGTCTTGGGCAATGGCCCCTGTCGGGCGACAAAAGCACCGAGCCGGAAGTGCTCAAAGCGCACCTGAGCGAACTGTTCGAGAAGTATCCGGCGTTGCGTTTGATCACGGGCGATGCCCTCTATGCTCAGCGCAATCTGGCCGAACTGATTCTGACTTCGGGCCATGACTACTTGTTCCAAATCAAAGCCAACCAGCCCGACATCCTGGATGCGGCGCAGACCTGCTTTGCGCAGGCCCAAGACAGCGCGGCGGCCGCTCAGACGCGGGAAAAAAAGGGGGCCGTAGGGAGACTCGTTTTCTTTGGATCGACCTGGCCGACGCCGAATATGTCTGCCAGCGGCTGGGGCTTGCCGGTTGCCGCATGCTCTTGCGAGTCGACCGCGAGACGAAAGACCGAAACGGCAAAACCACGCGCGAAACGCGGTACTTCGTCACCAGCCTCGACCCGGCCACGACTACGCCCAAGCAATTGTTGAAGTACGTACGCGCTCATTGGCAAGTGGAAAACAGCTTGCACTTCGTCAAAGATCGTTGGTGGGACGAAGACCGGCACTGGAGTCGTCGGCCAGGATTGGCCGAACGCCTGGCAAGCCTCACCAACGTAGCCCTGAGCGTGTTGCGACTAACGACCCAAAAATCCAAACAACCGCTTCGAACCCGAGCCGATGATCTCTGCGCCAATCCCCTCCACGCCCTGAAACTCGTAGGAGCCTTGGATTAACGACTTTGCAATCGTCCTGGCAGCGCGGCAGTGTCTTAATTGTGTGGTGCTGGGGAAAGCAGCTCTCGGGCCTTTTCGACATCAGCCGGCGCAACTTGCAGCTTTGCGGATACTGGGACAGCATAGTTCAGGTTCGAAAAATTCTCGTCGGCGAGGAACGCAGAGATTCCATTCTCCTCCAGAAGATTCTTCGCGACGTGGGCTTCAAAGGCGCTCCGATATGTAGCGATGGTAGCTAACTGGTCGTCCATAGTAATGCTCGCGGATAGGGGGCTTACTCGCTCATTCCGACATTCTAGCAGGGGGCAGCGCAACACGCATATCCGGCCCTACTTCTTCACCGCGTGGCCCAGCCGCTTTTCCACGCTGGCTACTTTGGCGTCGAGCGAGCCGGTGTGCCCTTTACGATAATCGAGCTTGGCCGAGACGCTGATGCGGTCGCAATCGACGGCCATCGCTTCGATGCACTTCTTCAGCAGATCGAGCAGCGGGCCGATCTCCCCTTCGACCACGGTACCCATGGCGTGCAGACGGTAGTCGAGACCGCTCTTGTCGATCAGATCGACGGCACGGGCGACATACGCGCTGACACTCTCGCCGGCGCCCAACGGCGTGATGCTGAATTCGAGCAGTGCCATGACCTCCTCCGTGTCGCCGACAGGAGCGTCGCGCTGCCGGCGTGATTTCTTCTTCCCTACCGCCTACAGCCTACCGCCTCTACTCCATCGTCAGCCAGGCCACCATGCACTTGGTCACCTTCTCCGAGGCGTCCTGCTGCACGAAATGGCTGGCATTGGGAATCGTGACCAACGTCAGATCGTTGCCCACCCAATTCCACGTGTCGTTGAGCGCCCCGGGCAGCAACGCCGTATCCTTTAGTCCGTGAAACATCAGGATGGGACACTTCACTTTCGGAAACTGCACGCTTTCTTCGTCGTATTCGTACGGCTCGCGCGGGTAGTTGGCCTTGTAGAAGTTGAGCATGCCTTCCAGGCTCGAATTCAAAAATGCCTCGACATACTTTTCGCGGGCGTCCTTGTCGGTCACCCAAAACGTCAAGCCGCGAGCGACGGCTTCCTTGCTGCCGCCGGCGCGGGCCAGCATGTTCTTCACCGCATCGGGATCCTGAAAATCGCGCGCGTACTTCGAGTTCTTCTGCTGCTCGGGATTGTTGGCCAGCTCGCGCGCCAGTCCCTTCGGGTGCGGCAGGTTCAGAATGATCAGCTTGTCGGTCTTGTCGGGATGGGTCATGGCATAGGTCCAGGCGATCATGCCGCCCCAATCGTGACCGACGATGATGGCCTTCTCGGCCTTCGAATGCTTGACGACCGCGTCGATGTCGGCCACCAGCTTGTCCATCGTGTAGTTTTCGACGCCCTCGGGCTGGTCGCTCTTGTTGTAGCCCCGCAGATCGACCGCCGCGACTTGGAAGTGCTCGGCCAGCGCCGGCATCTGCTCGCGCCAGGTGTACCAGTAGTCGGGAAAGCCATGGATCAACACCACCAGCGGACCTTTGCCGGCCGTGACGTAATGAATCTTCACGCCGTTGGAATCCGCGTAGCCGTCTTCGCCCAACTCCGCGGCCCGCGACGTTTGCACGTTCGCCGCCAAGGCAACCATCAAGCCGATCATCAGCAATTTGAACATGGGAGTGACTCCAAAGAGTTGCGCGCAATGGCTGCCGAACTATCGGGCCGGCGAATCCGCTGGGGGGCGTGAGACTGGTTCGCTCGAACAAGTAGGCTACCCGGTGGCGCCGGCACTGGCAAGTTTTCGACAAGTAGTTCCCCGTCAGCCCCCGGCTTTGCCCTGGGGAACCCTTTGAATCACCAACGACCCAACAAAAGCACGCTTTGATCCGTTCCGACGCGAGCCCGATGCAGCGGGGCGCCTTGAGCCCGTGCCTTCCGCCGGATACAACGCTCGCATGGCGGCATGGTTTCACGATCATCGAGTCTTCTGGCGGCAATTCCGCCAGCAGTTCCACACCACCGGCTCGGTCTTGCCCAGCAGCCGGTACCTGGGGCGGGCCTTGGCACGCTACGTCGGCGCTGGCGCTGCGCCGTGCCGGGTGCTGGAAGTCGGGCCCGGCACCGGCGCGGTGACGGCGCAAATCGTGCATCGGCTGGGAGAGGCGGACGCACTCGACCTGGTCGAGCTCAACGACGAATTCGTGCGGCGGCTCAACGTTCGCTTTGAAACCGACGAGGCGTTTCGCCGTGTCGCCCCGCGCAGCCGCGTGTTGCACCAGCGGATCGAAACGCTGGCCGCAGGCGAGCCTTACGACGTGATTGTCTCGGGCTTGCCGCTGAACAACTTCGCCGTGGCCGACGTCGAGCAGATTCTCGACGTCTTGCTGCACCTGTTGCGTCCCGGCGGCACGTTGTCGTTTTTCGAGTACTTGGCCATTCGCCGCGTGCGCTGCGTGGTCGGCCGCGGCGAGGAGCGGGCCCGCCTGCGGGGAATCAGCCGAGCCATGTCCAAAGTGCTCGAACCGCACGAGTTTCGTTGCGACTGGGTTTGGCCCAATGTTCCACCGGCCGCGGTTCACCACGTGCGGCTGCCGAACGGCGCCCCCGCCTAGCGGTGGCCGGGGTTCGCGCCGGATGGCCTTGCAAGCCGTTATTGCCGGTTGCGCAAGTGGTGCCTATACTAGAGTTTGAGTAATGTGGGCTAAGCGGCCGGCCATGGTCGGGGGACATCGCTGCTGCGTGCAGCGATTTTCCGGCAGCACTCGCCGCTCACCCGGTACTCGCAGTTGTCGTGCCGCTTGTTCGGCGAATTCCGGGCCACACCTTGGGGTTTATGGAGGCCGATCGATGGAACGTCGTCTTTGGATTACCGTGGTCCTGGCTCTGGGGATCGGCCTGGGAAACCTGGCCTCGCTCGCACCGGCTGAAGAGTCGAAAAAACAGGTCGAAGACGACTACGAGCTGTATCAAATCTTCGCCGACACGATGGATCAGGTCGAGCGGAACTATGTCAAGGACATCAGCCGCCGCGAGCTGATGGAAGCCGCCATCCAGGGCGTGCTCAACAAGCTCGATCCCTATTCCAACTACATCAGCCCCGACGATATCGGCCGCTTCAAAAGCACGGTCGAAAGCCAGTTCGGCGGCATCGGCATCCAGATCGGCATCGAAAAGGGCCAGCTCAAGGTGATCAGCCCGCTGGTTGGCACGCCCGCCTATCGCGCGGGCTTGCAGGCTGGCGATCACATTCTCGAAATCAACGGCAAGAGCACCGTCGACATTTCCATCGACGAGGCCGTCAAGCAACTCAAGGGCGAGGCCGGCACCAAAGTGGCGCTGATCATCCAGCATCCCGGATCAATCAAGAAAGAACCCGTCGCGATCACCCGCGAATGGGTGCATATCGAAACGGTATTGGGCGATCATCGCACGCCGAACGACGCCTGGGACTTCATGCTCGACCACGATCGCAAGATCGGCTATGTGCGGATCACCGCCTTCAGCCGCGATACGGCGGCCGACCTGAAAAAAGCGCTGGTCGAATTGACCCAGGAAGGCCTGCGTGGATTGATCGTCGACTTGCGATTCAACCCGGGCGGGCTGCTGACCTCGGCCATCGAAGTCAGCGATCTGTTCATCCCCGACGGCAAGATCGTCAGCACCAAGGGTCGCAACACGGCCGAGCGCACTTGGGACGCGGAAAAGGAGGGCACGTTCGAAAGCTTTCCCATGGCCGTGTTGGTAAACCACTACAGCGCCAGCGCCAGTGAAATCTTTTCCGCCTGCATGCAGGATCACAAGCGGGCGGTGGTGATCGGCGAGCGCACGTGGGGCAAAGGCAGCGTGCAGAACGTCATCGAGTTGGAAGGGGGCAAAAGCGCCCTGAAGCTCACCACGGCCAGTTACATTCGTCCCAGCGGCAAGAACATCCACCGCTTTCCCGACTCGAAGGAGGGCGACGAGTGGGGGGTCATGCCCGACGCGGGCTTTGAATTGGCGCTCAACCGTAGCCAGACCGAGAACCTGATCATGAATCGCCGCGACCGCGACATCGTGACCGGGCATCACGGCGAGCCGGAAGGCGAAGAGCCGGCCGACGCCGTTGCCAGCGACGACGCGCCGGCTGCCGACACCGAGTCCGAAGAAACGCCCGCCGCGGCGGCGAAGTCCGACAGCCGCGCCAAGCCTGTCGAAGCAAAGCCGGCCGCCGACGCCAAACCGGAAGCATCGGAGCCCGACGAGTCAAAATCGGTGGACGAACAGAAGCCCGAGGCGCCAGCCGCCGCGGAACCCAGCGATGCGGAATCCAGCGATGCAGAGCCCAAGAACGATGCCGGCGAGAGCAAGCCCGCGGACTCAAAACCTGCCGATACGGAAGAGCCGTCCCCCGACACTCCGGCGCATGCCGAGAAAGAGTCGGATTCCAAGTCGCCCGAGAAAAGCAAGTTTGTCGATCTGCAACTGCAAAAAGCGGTCGACTATCTCACGCAAGAAATCGCCCGAGCCAATTAGGCGGCGACTAACAGCTTCCTCGCCACTGGCAATTGGTTTGTGCCGCAGCGCGTTGGCCGTTGCGCGCCCCCGTTGCCTCTCGGGTAATCCGTGCATTCCGCACGGGCCGCTCTGCGCGAACACCTCGGATCGAAGTGGTTCCACCCCGTGATTTGCCCCCCGGACCAAATGAGCTAGGGTTTCAGCATGATGAAACCACTCTCCAAAATTCGCAGGTTCTTCTCCGCTGAGGATGGCCCCACGGCTGTGGAATACGCTGTCATGGCGAGTCTGATCGGCGCCGTGGTCGCGGCATCCGTCCGGACGGTGGGAAGCAACGTAACAACCACCTTTTCCAATGCCGCAGCGTCGCTTGCCGGCGGCAGTAGTTCCACCGGCAGTTCCTCGAGCGGCGGTGGCACTGCAACCGGGACCTCGGGCAGCGGCAGCTCTGGCAGCAGCACAGGCTCCGGCGGTTCTGGCACGTCCAGCGGCAGTAGTTCCAGCGGGGGCGGTGGAGGCGGCGGCCGAGGCGGTGGAGGCGGCGGCCGAGGCGGTGGAGGCGGCGGCCGAGGCGGTGGTGGAGGCGGTGGCGGTCGAGGCCGTGGAAGTTGATCTAACAACCAGCGAGCAAAAAAAGATGGCACACTTCAAACGAACGAAGCTGTTTGTCGATCCCAAGGTCCAAGGGCTGCTCATTCTGCGGGTCGTCATCTACTGGGTGGCTTGCATGGCCACGCTCGAACTCTTGAGACTCACCTGGGTGATCGCCACCGAGCCAGACCAGCCGACCTTTGCAGCCTACTTCCTCAACTACGACTGGCCCGCGGTCGGCGGACGATTGTTGATTGCCTCGATCGTGCTCGTGCCGATCATTTGGGACATGCTTTGTTTTAGCAATCGGTTCGCAGGGCCGGTGTATCGCATGCGACGCATCCTGCGAGAAGCGGCTCAAGGCGGCAAGATCGAGCCCGTACGATTGCGCAGCGACGACTACTGGCACGGCCTGGCCGACGACTTGAACGCGGCATTCGAGCAATTGGCGCCCGAGCGTATCGACCGCCAGGAGGTTCCCGCGCAGTGCGACGATTCGGCAAGCAACGTGCTGCCGTGCCGCGAAGCCGGTTCCGAGGATGTTACCGACGCTTTGTCTGCCGTCCAATGATTGCAGCATTGGGGCACGTGTCCCGCAGCGCGTTTGCCTTGTGATGGTCGGCAAAGTCTGGCGGTTTGGCGTAACTCCAGCAAGCCGCGCGAGCGGCGCCCGCGAAACCAATCCGTTCGCGATCGGCCGTTTGGCGCGTATCGGCTGGACACATCAACGGTCACAAAGGGGCGCTACCCATGGTCGGATCGGTCATTCACGGAATCCTGGAGAGTTTCAGCCTGGCCATGCTCGGGCGTCGAGGCGGCCGTTCCGACAACGCCGGGTCACCGGTGGCGCCGACGCGAACCGCGCATCCGGCGTTTTGAAACGGCGTTTTGACCGCCGTTGCCTGCTCGTGTAGCCTTGTGAGAGGCTCGCGTCCGGTCGCCGCGCTGGCAAACCGCGCGCTTTGCCAACTGTGTGCCGCTACGCGCTCTGGTCGGTCCATGAAAAAACTGCTCATCCTGGAAACGACCTGCGACGAAACGGCGGCGGCCGTCGTGACCGATCGGCTGGAAGTGCTCTCCAGCGTGGTTGCCTCGCAAGAGAAACTGCACGAACGATTCGGCGGCGTCGTGCCCGAGCTGGCCTCGCGGGCCCACATGGAGCGAATTCTGCCGGTCATCGACGAGACGCTCGCCAAGGCCGGCATCGACTTGGACGCCATCGACGCCGTGGCCGTGGCCAACACGCCGGGACTCGCCGGATCGCTGCTGGTGGGATTGGCGGCCGCCAAGGCGCTGTGCGTGGCGCGCGGGTTGCCGCTGGTGGCCGTCAATCATTTGCAGGCGCATATCTATGCCTGCCGGTTGGCGGCGGGCGAAGACGTGTTTCCGTGCCTGGGTTTGATCGTCAGCGGCGGACACTCGAGTCTTTATCGCTGCGCCACGCCGCTCGAATTCGAACTCTTGGGCGGCACGATCGACGACGCCGCCGGCGAAGCGTTCGACAAAGTGGCCAGCTTGTTGGGCCTTCCCTTCCCGGGCGGACCATCGATTCAGAAAGCAGCCGAAGGCGGCAACCCGCGGGCCGTACGACTGCCCCGGCCGTTGGTCGATAGCGATCGGCTGGACTTCAGCTTCAGCGGCCTGAAAACGGCCGTGCGCTATCGCATTGCTCCGCCGGGGACGAAGCTCGAACAGCTCCCGCCGCTGGAAGCGCAAGTCGTGGCCGACCTGGCCGCCAGCTTTCAGGAAGCCGTGGTCGATTGCCTGGTGGCCAAGACGCTGCTTGCCGTCCAGCGCACCAATATGCGCGTGCTGTGCGTGGGAGGCGGCGTGGCGGCCAACAGCCGTTTGCGCGAGCGGCTCAACGAGGTTTGCCAGCAACGGGACATCGCTTTGCACATCCCGCCATTGCGGTTGTGCATGGACAACGCCGTGATGGGCGCCATTGCTGTCGAGCGGCTGAAGGCCGGACTGGTCGAACCACTTGACCTCGACATTTATCCCGGGCTCGTCCGACCAGCCCGCGCGTAGCGGTCGTCCCTAACCCGGGGGCCATCCGCGTGCCGCCGGGCAGCAGGCCGCTAGCTACCCGTTCCACTGCTCGGGTTCGAGCCGATGGTGCGCGCCGCTGCTATTGTTGGTGGTGGACTGGCTGCCGCTTTGGATGTTGAACGTCGTCACGGAGCCGACGCCGCTGAACAATGGGGTAGGCGTGATGCGGACATACGCGCCGATCGGCGGACACGACGCCCGTCACCGACAGCGTGGTGCCGCTGGGCAGCACGGTGATGACCGGCCGGTAGCCCACGCCCTGCTGCAAGATTGGTACTCCGAACAATCCCTGTCGCGAGCCGTTCAAGTTGGCGCCGCCACTGGAATTCGCCAGCGAACCGAGCTGCTGGGCGAGAATGGCTTGATTGATCGAGAGTTGTTCGACGGCGGCGTTGGCCAGCAAGTGATCGGCCACGAGCTCTTTGCGGCGTCCGCCATCAAACTCGAACGCCACCAGTCGGTCCTCTTGTCCCAGGGGAACCTGGTCGCGCATGTGCTGTTGGCCCTCGGCGCCGTAGTGGTGATACACATCGACCGTGACTTTGCCGGCGGTGACCTTACCCCACACCCGTCGCAGCAGTACCCGGTAGGTGCCATCGAATGCCTCGGGACAGACATACGTCTCGCTCACGCCTTCCACGGCGGATTGGCCTTCGCGCGAGGCGGCATCGCCCAGCATGACGCCGCCGGCCGTGGTGCGGGGATTGCGGAATGAGCAAATCGTGCCGCCCGGTTCTTCCATCATCACGTCCACGTCGGCGTCGCCGGTCCAGGTGACCTTGACGATGATATCGCGCTGTTTGGCCAGATCGAGCTGCGCCTGAAATTCCGCGGCGTCCTTGGCGCGTCCGGCGGCGCGTAGTTCCTCGATCGCCGCCAGCGCCTGCGCGTCGTGCGCGCTGCACGAGCTCTTGATTACCCTTGGGCCAGGCCTGCTTGAGAATTCCCAAGCTCGACCAGCGAATGCCATCCAGATTGCGAACTCGCACGGCCAGATCCAAGCCATAGCGGTAAGGTTCCGGCCGCAACGGCTCGATGATCGAAACCTGCCGAAACACGTCCAGCGCTCTCGATTCCAGGCCGATGCGGGCCATATACTGCGCCACGTACATGTAGTCGTCGGGGTTTTCGCCAAAGTCGATGGCCGACATCAGCGTCCGCTCGATCTCCGGCTTCGACCTTCCGCCAAGTTGCATGGCCAGTCCCAGCGCTTCGTACATCCAGGGCTGTGGCTGGCCCTGACGCAGCGTGCCGTTGATCAACGCGATCACTTCGTCGAATTGCTTCTTTTGTGCCAATTGGCGCGTCGTTTCACGGATCCGCTCCGCGTCGACACCCCTGTGGGCGGCGAAATAGTCATTCCACGCAATCTCACGATCGGCGCCCTCGGGCAACGGCAACGCGCTGCGCGACATCTTCGACTTGCTGGGGGAAGACTTGGCTTTGGCGCTCGGCGCCGGCTTGATGGATGCACCAGTTTGCGGAGCCGATTTTGCCGTGGCGCCCAAACGCAATGCTTGTTGCCCCGTGGGGGCTTGTGCCGCGTCGCCGGTCTCGTTGATGGGATCCGCGACGTTGAACATTCCTCCGCCCATTCCGCCACCCATTCCACCTCCCATACCGCCCATTCCACCGCCCATGCCACCCATTCCTCCGCCCATGCCGCCGCCCATCATGCCGCCGCCCATCATGCCGCCGCCCATGCCGCCGCCCATGCCGCCGCCAGAGCGAATGGGAATGACGAGGTCGGCCACCGGATAGGCCTTGGTCACCAGTTCCTGGCTGGCGACGTCGGTCGTGGTGACCAGCAGCACTTCGTCTTTGATGACGTAGGTCAAGTCATAGGTATCCAGCAACAGGTGCAACGCCGAGCGAAGCGTGATGCCCTTGAGCGTGCGCGTTACCGGCGTATCGCTTCCCATACCGGCCTCTTCCAGGGCCCGGCCGTCCAATTGGATTTCGATGCCGTGCAAATCTTTCAGATAGTCGACGGCATCCTGCAACGGCGTTTCAATGAATTCCATGGTGGTCGGCTCGCCGAGCTGTTCGCTGATCTTTTTCTCGGCCTTGCCCACCGTTGCCAGGTCGACGTTGGTGTACTTCTTGCGCCGTTCAGTGAGCTCTTCCCACACCGAAGCGTCGGGATAAACCACCGGCTGATCGTCGGGGAAAGGTATCAGCGCGGTTTCGACCGTGGCCAAGGTGTCGACCACGGCCTTCTGCCGCGCGGTGCGCAGCGCAATGTTGAGCTCGTGCGCTCCCGTCATGTGCGCCACCAGCGCCGATGATTTGGCGATGGGCGTATCGGGCGCCACTGCGGCCACTTCGATCGAAGCCAGGTTGTCGGCCGCCGTATAGCGATCCTCATCCATTAAGGAATCGAAGCGGTCCATCAATTGTTCCAGCTTGTCCTGATCGCGCACCAGCCCTTGGGCGATGCTCAAGCGGTCGAGGGCCGCGGCTCGTTCGCGGCGATATCCACGTCGACGATGTCCTTGGTCGCAGCGCGGATATTGGCCGCCCGCAGGGTGGTCTCCAACTGGCCGCGCAACTGGGCCCGCACTTCGGCCGGCAATTCCGCCACCCGGTCCACACGCTCCAAGGTCAGTTTCACGGTTTGTTCGACGGCCGCCGGATCGCTCGACATCAGCTTCCGCGCGTCGCGCAATACGTTTTCAACCTCCGCCTTGACCTGGGCCGTCATCAGCCGCCGTTGCTGCTCGATCGAATTCAGGAATCGGCCTTGGCCGTCGTTCACCGGATCGATTGCGGGCACTCCGCTGGCTGCGGCGGTCGTCGTCTCGGAGGGACGCAGTTGCAGCGGCGGTTCCGCACGCGGCGGCGCTGCTTGCTCGCTTTGGAAGCGCTTGATTTCGAGCGGGGCTTGGGGAGCCGTGTTGCCAGTCGCCTGCAACTTGGCAATCTGTCGCTGCACGGCCAGCGCCGTGTTGTCGTTGGGATCGCGCCGCAAGGCCTCGGTGATCAGTCGTTGGGCCGTTTGCAGGTTGCCCGAGGAAACGGCTTGTCCGCCGAGTTTTGCCAGCGTTTCAGTCGACTGGATCAACAGCCGGCGGACCTCGATCAAGCCGGGCGTTCCCAGCGTGGCCAATCGCAATCCGTCGTCCACCGAGGCACTGTCGACCAGCGGCGCCAAGAAGGCAAAGTCCGCGTTCGGTTCCGCCGGCGTCACCTTCCAATTGAGAGATTGCGACTCCTTGCCAACGTCCACGGTGACCGCGATTGGCTGCTCTCCCGACAGAGTCCCCTTGCCGATCACGATCGTATCGCGATCGTTGCGCAGCGGCGGCAGATTCGTCGGATACGTCGCCTCGAACTGCGACGGCCAATTCACTTCCGTGGGCCAGGCCACGACGCCCCGCACCGCCGACGCCAAAAATGCCCCAGCCTGTTTCGGGTCGATCGATTCGCTGTCGATCGCCAGCATTCCGCCCGTCAGGTTGGCCAGCGACGCCAACAGGCCGCTGTCGACCCGTACGCCCACGGCATAGCTGGTCAGCGGAATGCGCCGGGTCACGAGTTTCTCGATCAGCAGGCGATAGTCTTCCAGTTGCAGGAAGTTGGCGGAACTGACCCCATCGCCGATATAGACCAGCGCTTTATGAGCTTGTTTGTCGTCAAACGTTTCGGCAGCGGCCATCAACGCTGCCGGCATGTCGGTGGCGCCCAGCGGCACGCGTTGCCGCAGCGCAGCTACGGCCTTCTTCATCGCGTCGCCCTGCGCAGGCACCAGCCCGGTCGTAAGCGCCACCGGTTCGAGGTCCACCGCCACCAGCGCCACGCGATCGCCAGGCGTCAAGCTGGTGAGCAACGTTGTCAGCGCATCGATGCCGCGCTCACGCGCTTCGCCCGTCTGGCTAGCCGAAGTGTCAAACAGCACCACGACGTCGCGGCCGCCTTCGTCGGCCAATGCCACGTTGGGCGTCAGTCGCAAGGCAAAGTAACCGGCGCCATCCGGCGTCGTGTAGGTGTCGAGACGCGTCGTGTACTCCGCGGCGGCAGGGGCTGCCTCACTCACGTTGCTGGCGAGCAAACTCGTCAGCAGCAATCCAAGGGTGGCAAATCGAGCGACAGACTTAGGCATCAATAGGATCTCCACTCGCATGAGTGACCAGCACCTCAGGTCCGTCGTGTTCCGATGGCGACGGCCTAGCGCGCAGCTTGATTAGCAGTTGCTTGAATACTTGGGACACCCGGTTCCCGGCATCCAATTGCCTATTCTATTCGCAGCACTAGATTTACGCCACCAAAAACCGCCAAAAAGAGCCCCCCGGGCCGTTTGTGTCAGCGGTAAGGCATATAGCCCTGGGGATTCAGGCAAAACACCCTGGTCCATCCGGACGGGCCGTCGCCGAGGACGCTCCGCACGGGCCATCCAAACTGTTGAAATACCGCAGCCTATTGCGAGTTTTACACGCTCGCCGACTCCAAGTGTTGCACCTGGCCGGCCAAGGGCGTTCCGCCGCCCCGGCAAGCGGGCGTCGTGCATCGCACAGTCCGTATTTGTCGAGCGGAGAGAATCGTAAATAATGCGCCCCCGGCAAGCCTCCCCCGCGCCACGTCGCGCGCCGACGGCGCCGCTGTTGCGCTTGGGCGGTTTCGGGGAGAGGCAATCAACTCATGCGGGAAGAAATCACCATGAAACGGTACATCATCGTGGCGTTGGGCGCCGCGGCGTTGGGCGCGGCTTTCTCTGAAGTGTGGCAAACGGCGAATCGGCCGCGGCCGGCGTCGGCTCAGGAGCGGCGTTTCGAAACGCTGCCGCCGGTAGACAACGGCTCCAGTCGTCGAAGCCCGTTGGCGGTTGCCGCGATCACGCCCGACACTTCTCGACGCGGGCAGTTCACGCCCGAAGAATCGGTCAACATTGCCGTCTATGAAAACGTCAACCGCAGCGTGGTGAACATCAACACCAAGACGGTGCGCAGCGACGGTTTTTTCTTCTTCGACGTGGAAACGGCCGCCGAGGGCGCGGATCCGGCACCGTCATCGACAAGGCCGGACACGTGCTGACCAACTATCACGTGGTCGACGGCGCCCGCGAGATTCAAGTCACGCTGTTTGACGGTTCGCAGTTCGACGGACGGTTGGTGGGCAAGGATGAATCGAGCGACGTGGCGGTCATCAAGATTGACGCGCCGCCGGCGTCGCTTCTACCGGTCACGTTTGGCGACTCGGGCCAGTTGCGCGTCGGCCAGCGCGTCTTCGCCATCGGCAATCCGTTCGGCCTCGAACGGACGCTCACCACGGGCATCATATCCAGCCTCAATCGCACCTTGCCGTCGCGCAATCATCGCACGATGAAGTCCATCATCCAGATCGACGCCGCCATCAATCCCGGCAATTCCGGCGGCCCGCTATTGGATAGCGGCGGGCGCCTGATCGGCATGAACACGGCCATTGCCAGCTCTACCGGCCAAAGCGCCGGCGTGGGCTTCGCCATCCCCTCAGGCAACATCGCCCGCGTGGTGCCGCAACTGATTGCCCAAGGCCACGTGGTTCGCCCCGATGCCGGCATCACACGCGTCTTGCAGACCGAAACGGGACTGATGATCGCCACGTTGGCGGCAGGTGGACCGGCGGAACGGGCCGGCCTGCAGGGCTTTCGCATCGTGCGGCAGCGCCGCCGCCAGGGGCCGTTCGCCTACGACGCCCAGACGATCGATCGCAGCGCGGCCGATCTGATCGTAGCGGTCGACGGCAAGAAGGTGCTCACGGTCGACGATTTCCTGTCGGCCATCGAAGAGAAAGATCCCGGCCAGGAAGTGGTGATTACCGTGGTCCGCGGCAATCAAGAAGTGAACGTGCCGTTGCAACTAAGCGCCATCGAATCGTAGCAGCCTGTCGAAGAATTCGACAGGCCGTAACGTCGCGCGGATGCGCGTGGCGAACTTGAAAAAAGCCGCGATGGCATTTTTCAACAGAGCACTAGTTCAGCACGAGTCGCGCGGTTGACCACACGGCCAGGAAGACGACAAAGGTGATCAGCAAGACGCCGAAGAGAGATCCGAACATAACTGGCTTGCGTGATAATGTAGAGTGAATAGTTTGCCAAAGGACCCATTCAAACTCGACGGGCAAGTCGTGTCAACTTCGAAACCCTCGTGTGTCCAGCAAGATCTGTAGCTGAATTCGCAAGAATTCAGTTGATCGCGCTCGGAAGTCTCGTGGCTTCCGGCAGTCATTTCGGCCGGAAAGACTGCGGGTTGACATGACGGGCGGCCGATGCCGAAGTAACGGCTCACTATCGAGATACCTTCGCGCGGGCTAGCAGTCGCTGATTAAACCGCGCAATCCACCTGGTACCATCGCGCGGCTGCGATGACAAAGAGCCGACATTTCACGGCTTCTTGGGGAGCCTGGCTCGTCGTTGCATGCATGTCAAAAACACTCCGCTGGCGCATTGCCGCTGGCTGATAGTGCCAGCTATCACTCCCATGCAGTTGGTTCGCCGAGGCAGCATGCCCGCACGACAGCCGGTTTCCACGGGCGCGCCCGGCCGTCACCGCCGCCGGCACGCTCCGGGCGTCGAATAATCGTCGCGCTGGCTGTCGCGTGGCAAGTGCTGGCGATCGGCGCCGCAGCTCAGACATCGCAGCCGCCACCGCTCGACGGAATTGCCGCCTGGACCCCCGTTCGCGCTTGGCTGGCGACGCATCAGCGTCGCGCGGAAACCATCGGCGGGGTGATTCAAACCGATCGTCCTAGCTTTACCGCGGCCCACACGGTGGTGCCCAAGGGTTGGGTCCAACTCGAAAGCGGCTATCAGTTCACGCACGATCACGATGGCAACCTGCTGACCAACTCAAACGGCGCGCCCCAGTTCAACTTGCGATTGGGACTGACCGATTGGCTCGAATGGCGTACCCTGTGGGACGGCGTCGTGTCCACCGCCCAACATACTGCCGGAGCCAACCTGCACGGCTTTCAAACTTCGTCGGCCGATCTGCAAACCGGCGTCAAAATTCAAGCCACGCAACCCAATGGTTGGATCCCGCAGTCGGCGCTCATCGCCACGGTGTTTCTACCCACCGGTTACGGCAGCCTGGCCAACGGCCGCGTGGCGCCGCAAATCGACTATATCTACTCCTGGCAGCTCAGCGAGATCTGGTCGTTCACGGGCAGCACAGGCGCCGTGTGGGGTCGAGCGGGCGACCGGGGAACCGACCAGTGGTTTCAGTCGCTGGTACTCGGCCAGGGATGGTCGGACAAGCTCAGCACATTTGGCGAGTGGTACGTCATCCGCAACGAATCGGCGCAGGGTGACTCGACGCCCCAGACCATGGACGCCGGCGTCCAGTGGCGTCCGCTCGCGAACATCCAATTCGACTGTGCGCGCCGGCTTCGGCTTGAATAACTCGGCCGACGACTTCTTCACCGGCTTCGGCTTTTCAGCGCGATACTAACTCGTGGTCTACGGGAAGCCTGGCTCGCCACAATCCCGGAGCCTTCAACCGGTACTCTGGCATTCGGCTTGTTCGTACTGGTTGCGCCCTTTACTCGCCGCCACCGCAAGATCAGAAAGGGGGCCTTGTCTCGCTTTCTTACGAAATAGGCCGTGACCAAATCAGGATCTCGCCCCGCCGCCATCGGTGACTGCACTTCGCTGCCCACGAGCCGGTGTCGCGCAGTTCGCGGAAGCGCATTTACGGCAAGAAAGAGTTTGACGAGGCGCGACTGTCCGTCTAGATTGAAGCAGGAACACCACCTCTGGGTGGAGAAGAGATTCTCGATTGGGGCCGCTTGTGGTTGATGGCGCCTGCGTGGTTGAAGGGCTTCGACCCGCCGAAACAAGCGATACCTACGTGCCGTAATTTCTCGCGGCAACGATTTCGTATCTCTCGCGTGTGCCTGACCTCGGTATTCCCCTCTCGCGCTGAATGTCTCGGGCGATCGCATTTTGTATCGTCCCGTTGAATTGCGTGTTTGCCGCGACGCGTTGGTAGCCACACTCCCCGATACGCCGTTGAAAGGCTGGCCATGATCCAGAGAATCACCAGAGGACGATTGCGCTGCGTTGTTACGTCGGCCAGTGTCGTGCGACATTGATCCTACTCGCTGCCCAGACGGAAGGTGCGCCGCTGACATGGGGCGTGAATGGAGTCGGCGGCAGCGGCAATTGGGATACGACCACCGCGAACTGGTTTGACGGTTCGCAGAATGTCTCGTGGCCCAACAACGGCGACGCAATTTTTGCCGGCGCCGTCGGAGGAACCGTCACCGCACCCAATTCTTCTCCTCCGAGGGTCTCGTCGATGACGTTCGACACTCCCGGCTATGAGATACAGGGCGGTTCCTTGTACACCGCAACCACCGGGAATTTGACCGTAACCACGAATGTCGACGCAACCATCGATAGCTTTCTTTCTACGCCAAGTGGCTCCGGCGGTAAACTGACTAAGAATGGCTCGGCAACTCTTAATTTTAGCGGCGCAGGTCTCCTATACGGCACTGTTCAGGTCAACCAAGGTGAGTTGCGAATGACCAATGGCTCGTTGTCCGATTTCACCTTGGCCAATGCTCCCGGAGTCGCGCTGACGCTGGCTCCCGTCGGTTCAACGAACAGTCTTCTGAGATCCTTGGCAGGTGGCGGATCGTCGGGTGGAGTCGTTCATCCCGACAGTCTGGCCGGCGCGACAACGCTTCAACTATATGGAAGCAAGACCTTTGGCGGTCGGTTGGAAGACAACGGCGCCAACACACTTGCGGTAAACGTCTACGACACGCCAACGTGGACTAACATTAACTCCTATTCGGGGCCCACCAGCATTACCGGCAAACTTACCCTTGCTGGCAGCGGCACGACTCCCAATACGCCCATTTCGATCGACCAAGGCACGCTCTTGTTGAACAACAGCGGTACCGGCATGGGCGACCGTATTTCGGATTCGTTCCCTCTTACGGCGACTGCTGGCGCGATCCAACTCATGGGCAATTCCGCAACGCCCGTGGAAGAAGTCGCGGGGCAACTTGTTGTCAATGGAGCGGTTAACGTCACCGTAACGCAGCCAGGATCCGCCGCAACACAACTCACGTTCGCTGGAATTCAACGAAACGATCACGCCACGCTCAACGTCCAGGGGCCAGGTGTCGGCATCACAGGCCTGTCCAATGGTGCTACCAGAATCGTGGCGCCCTATTTCACGTCGGGCAACGATTGGGCAACCATTGGCGGCGACGGCCGCATTACGCCCTTGAGCTCGTACACATCCGATATCAACGCCGGATCGCCAAGCGATCACGTCAAACTCAATAGCGGCGGAACCACGACTCTCGCCAGCGATACGACGCGCGCATCGTTGAATTTGCAGAACAGCAATATTCTGAATGGTGCCGGACACAGCCTGGAACTTACGAGCGGTGGCATTCTCTCCAGCAGCACGGGGAGCAGAGTCATCCAAAACGGCAGCGTTTCCACGCCAGCCCAGGAGATGGTGGTCACCACCAACAGCGACCTGACCATCAGCTCGGCAATCGTCGAAAGCGCCGGCGCCACCGCGTTGACCAAAACCGGCCTAGGAACACTGACACTCAGTGGCCCGAATACCTACGCCGGACCGACGGCGATTACGCAGGGGACTCTCGTCGTATCGTCCGACGCCAATCTAGGCGCGGGCTCGACAATCGAATTCGACGGTGGAAACCTAAAGGCCGCCGGCAGCTTTTCGTCGGCGAAAACGCTTGTCGCCTCTGGCAGGGGCGCGACTATCGATACCGCTGGTTTCGATCTAGCTTTTGCCGGCATGCAGTTTGGTGACATCGGCAAGGTCGGCGCAGGGACACTGGCGTTCACGAGTACGCCGACGGGCTCGATCGTGGTGGCTGACGGAGTGCTACAACTCCCGCAGGGCATTGCCGGCACTGTGTCCCTGTGGGGTACCGTGCTGCAAGCAAGCGGAACCGTGTCACAACTTACCACGAGCAATCTAGTTTCCGCCAATTCTTCGATCCTCGACATCGGAGGTGTCGCAGCGGCAACACTGACGATCGAATCGCTCGCTCTTTCCCCAAATTTTAATCCTCAGTCACCAAGCCTGCTGATCGATTTTGGAATTGGCAGCGTGGAAACAGACTTTCTGGCGATAACCAATCCGGATGCCTTCGCCGACCTGAACCCGGGCGCTTTTCAATTCGAGTTCAGCGATCTTGGCGGTGTCATGCCCGGCGTGGCCTACCCGCTGATGTCATTCTCGGAGTCGTCGGCACCGTCGCCGGACCTGTTCGCCTTCGCCCCGGACATGGCCGCGTTGGGCTGGTCTGGCAGCTTTGCCGCGACGACAAACAGCCTTTCCGTGACGTTTTCCTCCGTCCCCGTTCCCGAGCCAGGCACGACCGCGCTGTTGCTATTGCAAGGCGCCGCATTGGCTTTTGCCGCACGGCGCATTACATCCAGGCGATAGTGGCCCCCTGAGATCGCGCGCGGTGCCAACCTCTGATTTCGCCAAGAACAGTCGCGCACGTCGCCGGCGATGAGATTCGGCCCGAAGCGACCTGTTGTGCACTCAAATCAAGATCGCCCCGCCGCCATTGCGCGCTGCACTTCTCCGCCCATGCGGCCGGTGAGGATCATGGCCCACATCTTCCAGTCGGCGAGGAATGACCAGAGCGGATACTTGAACGATGCCGGTTTGTTCTTCTCGATGAAGAAGTGGCCGAACCAGGCAAAGCCGTAGCCCACCGCCGGCGCCGCCAGTAGGATCCACGGGTTGTACACGATGCCCGCGGCAATCACCACCAGCGACAGCGTGCTGCCAATGAAGTGCAGCGCCCGGCAGGCCGGCACGGCATGCTCGCGCACATAAAACGGCCAGAATTCTACAAACGTTCGAATACGTTCGTCGGCTATGGTGGTGGTCCTTTGGAGAGGCCGTTGGCTGTTGGCGAAGAAATTCCCGTTGGCCGTAATCCTATCTCACGCGCCCCATTTTAATGCCGGCACTTCGGTCGACGCAATTGCTCGGACTGCCTACGCCGTCTCGGCTTCCTTCAGACCCAGCTCCTCGCACACCAGCTCGCGGATCTTGAACTTCTGGATCTTGCCGGTGACGGTTTGCGGAAAACTTTCGACGAATTTGACGTACTTCGGCACTTTGTAGCGGGCCAACTCGGCGCGACAAAACTCACGCAGTTCCTCGTCGGAGCAACTGCAGCCGTTTTTCAGCTTCACCCAGGCGCACAGCTCCTCGCCATACTTCGCATCCGGCACGCCCACCACGGCCGATTGCTCCACCGCCGGGTGCGTGAACAGGAATTCCTCGATCTCGCGCGGATAGATGTTCTCGCCGCCGCGAATCACCATGTCTTTGATCCGACCCGTGATGCGGTAGTAACCGTTGGGCTGCCGCACGGCCAGGTCGCCCGAGTGCAGCCAGCCGTCGGCGTCGATCGCCGCCGCCGTGGCTTCGGCGTTCTTGTAATAGCCGAGCATGATGCCGTGGCCCCGGGCGCAAAGTTCCCCTTGCTCGTTGTCGCCCAGCGTCTTGCCCGTGGACGGATCGATGATCTTTGCTTCCACGCCGGGCAACAGCCGGCCGACCGTCTCCACGCGCAACTCCATGGGGTCGGAGTTGCGGCTTTGCGTGATGATCGGCGAGGCCTCGGTCAATCCATAGCCGATCGTCACTTCCTTGGCCCCCAGCCGGTCGATCACTTGCCGCATTACCTCGATCGGGCAGGGGCTGCCGGCCATGATCCCCGTGCGCAATGAACTGGTGTCGCGACCCGGCAACGAGGGATCCTGCAACTGCGCAATGAACATCGTCGGCACGCCGTACAGCGCCGTGCAACGCTCTTTCTCGATGGCATCGAGCGTGGCCGTGGGATTGAAACTCTCGGCCGGAATCACCATGGCGGCGCCATGGACCACCGAGGTGATCGTCCCCAGCACGCAACCGAAGCAATGGTAAAACGGCACGGGAATGCACACCCGATCATCGGCCGTCAAAGCCTGGCACATGCCGGTATAGTAGCCGTTGAGCAGCAGATTGCGATGGCTCAGCGTGGCGGCCTTGGGAAAGCCGGTCGTGCCCGAAGTGTATTGGATGTTGATCGGCTGATCCGGTTCGAGGAGCCGATCCGTTGCGTCCAGCGTTTCCGGCGCCACCGATTCGCCCCGCTTGAGCATTTCGCTCCACGTGACGGCGCCCGGGGGCGCTTCGTCTTCCAACGCGACAACCCATTGCAACTTTGGAAACTCGTCCGAACCCGGTTCGCCCGGAGTTGCCTCTGCCAGTTCCGGATAAACCTCGCGCAGCATGGCGAAGTAGTCCGAAGTCTTGAAGTTCGCCACCAAAAACAGCGCGACCGAATCGCTCTGTTGCAGTACGTACTTGAGCTCGAACGGCCGATAGGCCGGGTTGATGTTGACCAACACCGCGCCGATACGAGCGGTGGCAAATTGCAGCACCACCCACTCGGGCACGTTGGTGGCCCAAATCGCCACGTGCTGGCCGTGCTGAATGCCCAGCGCCAACAGCCCGCGCGCCGCCCGATCGACCTGCTGCGAAAACTCGGCATAGCTCACGCGGAAATCGCGCGCGGGAAAGACCAGCGCGTCGTGCTGGGGATGGCGGCGGGTCGTCTCCCGCAACACTTGCGGCATCGTGCGCCCTTCGACCCAGGGTGTCGCCAGTTCGTCGATCGCGGGGCGCTTGGCAGTCGAGCTCATCGACAGTTCTCCCGGTTACTCTCGCAACGGGCCCGACAATGCCACGGCGCATGGTACAAAGATCATCAGCGGCAACCAAGCCGCCGAAGCCGGCTCGAGCCAGTAGCTCGAACCTAGGTACTTGCAGCCCATCACGACCGACATGAATGCCATCACCAGCAGCACGCACAGTCCGATGGCGACGAACACGTTGCGGTTCGATCGCGACAATATCAACGGCAGACCCAGAAACAACAGCGTAACATCCAACAGCGGCTGCACGAAACGCGAATGGATGGCCATTCGCTCGTCGGCGCCAAAGTCGAGGCTACGATTGCGCAAGCCGCGAATCAAGCCATAGGTGCTGGAATATTGCCGCCAGGCGGCGCCGCCTTCCAAATGCTCGAAGCTCACGTTGCTGGCCACGAAGCACTCGTTCGGCTTCAGCCAGTCGTGGTCCTGCGGCGTCAACAATCTAGGACGGCCATCCAGCGCCAGCGACGGCTGCGCATCGAGGCCTTTGGGCATCTCGACGTCGCGAAACAGATAGCCCCCGGGGCGGCCATCGCGCGGCGGCTGATAATACGCGTTCTCCGCCGCCACGCGCGTGCCATAACGATCCAGGCCGGGCGGCAGATAGAAATCCGGATGCAAGATCCGTTGCTCGTTGGCATAGGTCTTGGCGCCCGAGCCGCCCAATAAGATGTCGGTCTCGTTGTCGTAGCGCGGAACGAGCGACTTGCCCGAGCTGCCGCCCAGGTCCTGCGCGTTGTGGCTAAGCTCGTGCCGGTATTGCGGTATGACCGCTTCGCGATTCACCAGCGCGTTGAACAAGCTGATGACGATCGCCGCCGAGATGATCGGGCGAATGACCCGCGCCTTGGGGATTCCCGCCGCTTCGATCGCCGTCAGCTCCTGGTGCCGCTGGATCCAGGTCACGGTGAACATGGCCGCGGTCAACGTGAGAATGGGGCCCATGCTGTCCAGGAATGACAGCGAACGAGGCCCATAGTACATCGCCATCACCGTCAGCAGTCCGCCGTGATCGCGCCCATACTCGATGAACTCTTCCAGATTGGCGAAGCCATCGATGACGACGTACAACCCCATCAGGCTGATGAAGCAGATCAAAAAGGTCTGCAGAAACTGCCGCAGCAAATAGCGGTCGAGAATCAGCAGCCGAAACATGCCGCCGGGCGCGGTTGCTGGTGCAGCCTTGGACACGTGCGAAAAGCCTCCTAGCGTTCCGGGGACGGGCTCATTTTTCGGCCAAATACGCGTAAGCCTGCGCTTTTGGTGACGTGCTGAAAAATGTGCCTGTCCCCTTCCGCGACGCGAGGGGGACAGTCCCATTTTGCGGCGTTATGGCTACATTCGCACTCACCGCTCCCGCGCCGCGAAAACTGGGACAGTCCCCTGCGAGCGGTGCAATGCCCTGGCGAGCGCCGCAATCCCGCGGCGAATGTTTTCCGGAGTTTGCACGCCGAAGCTCAGGCGAATCTGGTCGCTGCGCCGCGGTTGACCTTCGGCCGGATAGCAGTACTCGCCCGGCACGTACAGCATTCCTTCGTCCATCGCATGCGTGATGAGCGAGCCGTTGGGACCCGTGTCGATGCCCGGCGGCACGCGCAGCCAGACGTACAAGCCGCCGTGCGGGCGCCGCCACGCGGCGCCTTCGATACATCCCAGGTGCTCGTCCATCGCCGCGAGCATGGCGGACAGTTTTTCGCGATAGCTCGAGCGCAGCGCCGCGACGTGCGGCTCGAACAATCCTTGCTCCATCACGGTGGCCATCAGGTGCTGGTTGAAGTTGGGCGAGCCAAAATCGATGTTGGCCTTTTGCGTGGCCACCGGCCCAACCAGCGCCGGCGGCAGAATGCCCCAACCCACGCGGATGCCGGGCGAGAATGACTTGCTGAACGTCTCGGCCACGATCACCGTATCGCCTTCGGCGTCAGATGCTCGCAAGCTGGGCAGGTCGTCGCCCGCATAGCGCAAATCGCGATAGGCCGCGTCGTCGATCACATAGATCGTCCGCCCGCGCGACCAGCGCTTGGCGATCTCGACGATCGCCGCGCGGCGCTCCAGCGATAATGTCACAGTGCTGGGATTGTCGAAGTAGCTGGTAATGTAGATTGCCTTGACGCGGTGCAGCTCGCCCGCCTTTTCGCGGCGTGCGAGCTCCTCTTCCACCGACTCGGGGATCATGCCGTTCTCATCGATGGCGATGCCCACCGACTTCACGCCCAGGCCGGCCACCAGCCCCAGGTATACGAAGTAGCTCGGCGCGGCGCACAGCACCAGATCGCCCGGGTCGAATAGCACCTCGCCCACCAGATGCAGCAATTGGTTGCTGCCGGCGGTGAGCAGCACGTGTTCGATGGGGGGCCGCGGAGCGATCGAGTGCGAACCGTCGGCCGCCAGGTAGCGGGCCAACACGGCCTCGCGCAGCGGCAGGTAGCCGGCGTTCGTGCCATACTGCAGCGCCGCGCGGGCCTGCTTCGCATCAGCCAGCAGATGCTCGACGGCTTTGAGCGTCTCGGCCACGGGCAAGCTCTGCTGATCGACAAAGCCGGCCGCCAGCGAAATCAGTTCGGGCCGGGCCAGCGCCATGCGCATCAACTCGCCGATCGGTTGCCCGACGGCGAAACTCGCTCGTTGGCTGAGGGAGCGCTGCGCTGACATGCGAGGTGGGCTGCGGGAGCTGCTGGAATCGATTGGGGGAAACGCGCGGAACGATACTTAACTTATTGCGGCGAGTCAAGATCGGTCAATGCCGTCGCCTCGGCAAGATCGGCAAAACACGCTGTTGTTGCGAGACCTCGAATGAGACACTCAATGGCCCGACGAGCGCCGGCGCGGACGACCCGCTGGGTCGCGAAATGCTTCATTCCGCCAGCGCCGGCTGATAGTATCCATTGCGCCGTCCATCTCGCAGGTGAACTGATGCGTCGACTTGCTGCGCTGCGATTTGAACGCTTTGCCAACGTGCCGGCCCGCTTGCGCCGTGGGCTAGGGCTGGGGCTCGATTTGGTATTCCCGCCTGCCTGCACGCTGTGCCAGATTCCCCTCGAAACCTGCAATGGCGTGCTATTGTGCGCGGAGTGTCGCGGTCAATTGATCGACACCCGCGCGAGTTGCGCTCGCTGCGGCGCCTCGGCGCCACCGGCGCCACCGGCGGGGTCCGGCGCCTCCTGCGCAGTGTCAGGGCAAACGCTGGCATTTCGAATTGGTCGTGCGACTTGGGCGCTACGACGGCGCCTGCGCACGGCCGTATTGCGGATGAAGACCGACACCAATCCCGGGCTGGCGATGTCCCTGGGCGACCTGCTTTTTGCGCAGCAGGGCGGTCAACTGGCCGCGTGGAAACCCGACGCCGTGGTGCCGGTGCCGATGCACTGGTCGCGGCGCATGCGTCGAGGCGTCAACAGCCCCCACACCGTGGCCGAGCGTTTGGCGGCACATCTGCAAGTGCCGCTCGCCGCACACCTGCTCACGCGGCGCCGGCGCACGGCGCTGCAAGCGCGCCTGCCGGCCAGCAAGCGCAAGGCCAACGTTCGCGGCGCGTTTGGCGCTCGAGGCGCACCGCGACCTGCCCGTGCGCGGCTGTTGCTCGTCGACGACGTCATGACCACGGGTGCCACGGTGAACGAAGCGGCCCGCACGCTCGCCGGAGCCGCTGCCGGCGCTGTGGGAATCGTCGTATTAGGCCGTGCCGAGGGCTTGGATTGATTGGCGGCAGCGTGCGTTGCGGCTTGTCAGTCACGGTGGAATCGAAAGAATGAAGGCACCGAACATCGCGCTCTAGCCCGACAGCATCTCTTCGCCGCTCCTATGACCATGCCACGACTTCGATTGGGCACGCGTTCTAGCGCCCTGGCCCGTTGGCAAGCCCAATGGGTGGCTGACCGCCTAACCGAATCCGGCGTCGAGGTGGAACTAGTTCCGATCACCACTCGCGGCGATGCATCACAAGGGCAGGGCGACGCGATCGGCAATCTCGGCAGCCCCGGCGTTTTTACCAAAGAGCTGCAGCGGGCATTGCTCGATGAGCGCATCGATCTGGCCGTCCACAGTTTGAAGGACTTGCCCACCGACGCGGTCGCAGGGCTCGTTCTCGCGGCCGTGCCTCCACGCGAAAGTCCGCGCGACGTGTTGAGCAGCCCGCACGGCACGCTCGACAAATTGCCGCGCGGCGCGACGGTGGGGACGGGCAGCCTTCGGCGGCGGGCCCAGTTGCTGCATGCCCGTCCCGATTTGCAGATGCGCGATATCCGCGGCAACGTCGATACGCGGCTCGCCAAACTGACTGCCGGCGACTACCAGGCGATTGTGCTGGCCGAGGCTGGGCTATTGCGATTGCGCTTGGAGCAGCACGCAACCCAGCTTTTCGATCCGACCTTGGTTTTGCCCGCGGTGGGGCAGGGGGCGCTGGGGATCGAAACGCGCGAGGCCGACCAGACTACCCGGGCACTAGTCGAGCAACTGAACGACGTTCGAACACACGCCGCGGTGTTGGCCGAGCGGGCACTGTTGGCCGGACTCCGCGGCGGCTGCCTGGCGCCCATCGGCGCATGGGCACGCGCTGCTTCGCCTGGTCGCCTGCGACTCGATGCCGTGGTGCTCAGCGCCGACGGAACGCAGCGGCTCGCCCACGATGACGAAGACGACGCGGCCGCGGCGGTTTCGTTGGGTGCCCGCGTTGCCGATGCTCTGCTCGCCGCCGGCGCAGGGCAATTGATTGACGCCTCTCGCAGCGCTGAGTGAGACGCGCAATCGCGTGATCGGCAGTCGCCATCGCCACGGCCGCCGGCGGAACATCACGTCGAGCGTGACACGAATGCCTCTCTCGGGCCAGCCAGCGACTTGCGGGCGTGCACGACCTTATGGCGCGACGCACGGCGGGGAAGTCGCGGGGAAACGCCAGCAAGTGATCGCTGCAAAGCGGCCGATTTCCGAAACCTCTCGAGGCGCGCGGTGTTGAATCAATTACCCGCCGCCAGCCGGCAAGGCTAGTGGCACAATGACATTCCATCTGCCCTCAGCGTGTTTCCGATGCCGAATCCACCGACTGACCCATAGCCGTGGTCGACCAGTTGCAGAACTTCTGCAAGAGCTTAGGCATCGATCCGGCCTGTGAGAACAGCGCTCCCGGCGGGCGGCCGATCGCGATTGTCGACGACTGCGCGGCGATGTCCGATCTATTCGCCTGAGCGAACGCTAAACAATAGCCATCCACCGGAGAGTCCCATGCGCACATCGCCGAGAGTACTCTTGCTCGTATTCGCCAGTCTCTCCCTCTCCGCGTCGGTGAGCGCCGCTGAGCGGCCCAACTTCGTTTTCATCCTGGCGGATGATCTCGGTTGGGGGGACCTCGGCTGTTACGGCCATCCGCACATCCAGACGCCGAACCTCGATCGCCTGGCCAAGCGCGGCACGCTGTTCACTCACTTCTACGTCAATGCGTCGGTTTGTTCGCCGAGCCGGTGCGCATTTTTCACCGGGCAGTATCCGGCTCGCCACGGCATCCACGGCCACTACGCTTCGCGCGAGCTGAACGAGGCCCGCGGTATGAGCAACTACCTGGAGCCGAATGTGCCCAACGTCGCCCGTTTGCTGCACGATGCCGGCTACACCACGGCGCACGTCGGCAAATGGCATCTGGGTGACCGCTCGGGCGGGGGGCCACCCACCGAAGAGTATGGCTTCGACTACGTTGGCACCAGCGATCGCGAGGGACCCAACGGTGGGCGCGAGGATCCGTACTTTCGCGCAAAGTCCACTCAGATCTTCGTCGACGATAGTCTCGAATTCATCGAGCGGAACAAAGACCGGCCCTTCTACCTGCAACTATGGACCCTGGTGCCGCACGCAACGCTCAACCCAACCCCAGAGCAGATGGCCGTGTACCGGCGTTTCCGCGCCGGCGGCAGCGACTTTCCGCACGCCACCGCCGCGCAGATTTACTACTCTACGGTGACTGATCTCGACACCCAGATCGGGCGACTGCTCGACGGCCTGGAAAGGCTCGGCCTGGCCGACAACACGCTGATCCTCTTCTCCAGCGACAACGGGCCCGAGGACATCCACGCGCGCAATGCGGGGCACAGCGGCATCGGCAGCGCCGGCGCGTTTCGCGGCGCGAGCGCAGCCTGTACGAAGGGGGCGTGCGCATGCCGGGCATCGTCTGTTGGCCGGGTCACGTCCCGCAAGGACGCGTCGAAACCGAAGCGGTCGTGGCTGGGGTCGATTGGCTGCCCACCGTTTGCCGATTGGCGGGAGTTGACGTGCCCAAGGATCATCTGCTCGACGGCCAGGACATGAGCGACGTGCTCGCGGGCGAATCGCACGCCCGGACCAAACCGCTGATGTGGGAGTGGCGCTACCGCATATTGGGCGAGCCCTTTCACAAGAGTCCGATTCTGGCCATTCGCGATGGTCAGTGGAAGTTACTGATGAATCCCGACCGCAGCCGCGTCGAACTGTATGACATCCCCCGCGACCCGACGCAAATGACCAATCTGGCCGAAAAGCATCCGGAAATCGTCGAGCGGCTTGCCTCGCAGGTGCTCGCCTGGCAAAACGAGCTGCCGCCGGGGTCGGTGGAACCCGAAGCAGGGAAAGACGACTACCCGTGGCCTGGGGAGTGACGACGAACTAAAGGCTACGCAAGTCAATTCCCGTGGCGGGTCGCCCATGTAACTGTTGTCTGTGTGTCGCAGGCTCGGGATGCCACGCCCACCCTTCTGCGTCAGGATTGCTCGCTTCGCTTCGGCGTTTTGTCGGCGTTGTCGTGGTGGCGGGCACACGCGGCGCTTTCTGTTGCACCGCAAGAGCAGACACCGCGCCGGTGCCTGCCCCATTCAGCCAAGCTTGCGGGTTTGATTTCCTTCGGTATTGCGTTCGTATCGGCGTGCGTCGCTATTTGACCACGTGTCTGGCGCCCGCTTGCTGAGCCGCGTGATGTGGCGAAGTCTCGTGCGCTGCCCGTTGGCGGCCGTCATGGTTTTGCTAACCGGCACGCTCCTCAATAACCGTCGGTTTCGCGACTTGTTGCCGAGGTTTCCTCTTCGACACAGAATGCTTTGTTACCCGTTTTTGTGGTGCTATCGCTGGTTCGCGACCGATTTAGCCTATGAATCGTGAGCGCGCACGTTTTGACGCGCTCGCACAACGTGCGTTTGGTGCGCGACAGGTCTTCGCGTGAGCGGATTTCACGCGGATGCTGGCCGCGCCTTCAGGGATGAGAGGTGAGTGGCATGGAGATCCACACGACGCGCTTCGGCACGGTCGGCATCAAGTCGGACGACGTGATTCTGTTTCCGAGCGGAATGCTGGGGCTGGAGGATTGCCAAAACTGGATTCTGCTCGCCGACGCGCAGAACGACAACTTGGGCTGGCTGCAGTCGACTACTCATGGTGACGTGGCGCTGGCAGTGGTGAGCCCGCGACGGTTCGTGCCCGACTACGATGTGCGCGTGTCGCGCAGCGAGCTGGCGCCGTTGGTGCTGGAATCGTTCGACGAGGCGCACGTGCTGGTGATGGTGAGCAAGAATGAACACAACATTACGGTCAACCTGAAAGCTCCGCTAGTGATCAACTTGCGTCGACGTTTGGGGCGCCAGGTGGTTCACAACGCGGACGAGCCGTTGCAGTACGAACTGTGCGAGCTCGAACCGGCACGGAAAATTGCGTAAGCGACACGACAGAGTGTTTTCGACGAAAAGGGGGTGGGAGAGCGGCCGCGCCGGACACGGCGCCAGCGACGCGCGCCTTTCCCCTCGTCATTAAATCTAGTTGGTGAGTGCAACCCGACATACGAAACCCATACACCACACAACGCCTCGCTTTCGCGTGAGCCCAACGGCGAAAGCCACGAGGCGGGCCTTCTGAAAAGTTTCGCCGCTTTTCAGACAGACAGCGGCCGCGAAAGTACCGGCCCGTTGAAGGAAGGAGTCCTCGATGCTTGTCTTGTCGAGACAGCGCGACGAAAGCATCATCATTGGCGACAATATCGTCGTCACGATCGTGGATATTCGCGGCGACAAGGTGCGCCTGGGAATCAATGCCCCCACGGAAATTCCCGTGCACCGTCAGGAAATCTACGAAGCAATTCAGCGCGAGAACGTCCGCGCCAGCCGCGTCGAGCCCAAGGACACCCGCGTGCTCGGCGGTCCGATGTCGCAACAGCGCAAACCGCGTCCCAGCCGCTAAGAAGTTGTTCGGAATCGTCGGGGACTGTCCCCCGTCCGGCCGCAGTTTCGAAACTGCTTCGACGCGGCGTTGCCGTCTACTTGAATGAAGCGCTATCGCGGCAAGCGCCCTGCAATTCGCCCGCCGAGCTCTCCGCGCGCCGCCGACCTTTGGCGATTGGGTTAACTTTGCCAGCCGTCTACGGTCCGATTTGCAGTTCCCTGCTGTCAGGTTCGTAAGCTCCGCCACGGACTTGCGCCGGCTCTCGTCAAGCGGCTGCCCTCACCTTATGATAGCGGCATAGGCATCTCTGGCTTTGCGTTCCACCTGGGGAGTTCTTTGTGAGCCTTACGAAAACCAGCATCCACGTCGGCCATAGCCCCGATCCGGACGACGCGTTCATGTTTCACGCGCTGGCCAATCGCAAGATTGACACCGGACCCTATGAGTTCCACCACGAGTTGGTCGACATCGAAACGCTCAATCGCCGCGCGTTCACCGGCGAGTTGGAACTGACCGCCGTCAGTCTGCACGGCTATGCCTATCTCACCGACAAATACATGCTCTGCCCCTGCGGCGCGAGCATGGGCGACGGCTATGGACCCATGGTCGTGGCCAAACACGCATACTGCTTGAAAGATCTGCGACACATGGCCGTGGCGGTCCCTGGCACGCTGACCACGGCCTATCTGGCGCTGCGGATGTGCTTGGGCCGCGAGTTCAAGCACGTCGTCGTGCCGTTCGACGAAATCATTCCCGCGGTCGAGCGCGGCGAATACCAAGGCCGGCCCATCGACGCCGGACTGATCATTCACGAAGGCCAGCTCACCTATGCCGACCGCGGACTCACGCTCATCGTTGACACGGGCAAGTGGTGGCTCGAAACCACCGGCTTGCCGTTGCCCTTGGGCGCCAACGCCATCCGCAAGGATTTGGGATCGGAAGTGATTCACGACATCAACCGGTTGCTCAAGCAAAGCATCGAATACGGTCTGGCTCACCGTGCCGAGGCGCTCGACTATGCCCTGCAATACGGACGCGATCTCGACTCGAAAAAGGCCGACAAGTTCGTAGGCATGTACGTCAACGACTGGACGCTCGACTTCGGTCCCCGCGGCCGCGAAGCCGTGCGGACGCTGCTGGCCCGCGGCCACGCCGCCGGCGTCATTCCCAAGGCGGTCGTTCCCGAATTCGTGGAAGACTAAGCCGGGAGACGAGAGGTTGGGGACTGTCCCGATTTTTCGGCGGGCACCATCCGTAGGATAGTCGGGGAGAAAAATGGGACTATCCCCTTCGCTCCACCGCCCCTTCGCTCCGCCGGTAGAGGAGAGCGCCAACCGTGTACGACGTCCGTGACGCAAAGCCCGAGCGGCCGAACATCGAGGGCGCTGGCCGCTCCCGCGGTTCGCTTTTGCCGGTGATCGTGGTCGCCGGCTTCGGCCTTACGCTGGTGCTCGGCCTGGTGTCGGTTGCCGGCATCGCCGGACTCTACATCGTCGCCGTGCTAGCCGCGCTCGTCGGCTTCGTGTTCTGCCACTACTTGCTGTGGGGCTGGTGGCTGACCAACAAGCTGCGCGAGGACGAGCGCAAGCGCAAAGCCGACCCGGACGCATGAGGGCAGGGAGTTTGCCGCAGCTATAAGTTGCAACTAGCGCTATCTTTCATCACGAACGATACGCCGCTCGACACACGCCTACTTGAAATACGCCGGCTCGCTCCCTGCTCGCCATTTGATGTTGCAGCCGATGCTGGGCTTTTGCTCTGCCGGCGGCGTCTGGCCGGCCAGCACCTGGCCGAGCGCCGCTCGGAGATCTTTGCCCGACAGCGGGATGCCGGAATCCGGGCGGCTATCGTCGAGCTGTCCGCGGTAGACCAGCTTCTGGTCCTTGTCGAACAGAAAGAAGTCGGGCGTGCAGGCCGCGTGATAGGCCTTGGCCACTTCTTGGGTTTCGTCGAACAGGTACGGAAAAGTGTAACCCCGCTCTTCGACTTCGTGGACCATTCGTTCCGGTGAATCGGCCGGGTGCGTCGAAACGTCGTTCGAGTTGATGCCGATCACGGCCACGCCTTTGGCTTGATAGTCGCGGGCAAGCTTCGCCAGCTCTGGCGCCACGTGAATCACAAAGGGGCAGTGATTGCACATGAAGATGATCAACGTGGCTTTGGCGCCGGCGAAATCGCCGAGCGAAACGGTCGTGCCGTCCACGTTGGCCAAAGAAAAATCAGGGGCTTTGGTCCCCAAGGGCAGCATCGTACTGGGCGTGAGCACCACGGTCGGTTCCTCCTGGAAGCAGGCTGGCAATTTCGGCACATTCCGAGTGACCGCTAATCTTAGCGCGCAGCGTGCCGTCAATCAAAGGCCGGTGCCCTCACAGGCGGATGCCAGATTGCTTGACAGAGGGGGGGCAGCCGGTAGAGTTGACGTACCAAGTGCCGCCCAAGTTGCGATTCTCCCTTTTTGGAAAAGGAATGTGCCATGAGCTACGCCGACAATCCCTATGCCAGTTGGGGCATGACCGCGGCCGACGCGCCCACCAGCGAACGCGCTGGGTTCATTCGCAAGACCTATTTGCACCTGGGCGGCGCCGTGCTGGCCTTTGTCGCGCTTGAAGCCGTGCTCTTGCAAATACCCGGCATCGGCGACCTGGTCATGCAGATCAGCGGCTCGCGCTGGGGATGGCTGCTCGTCTTGGGCGCCTTTATCGGAGTTAGCTATGTGGCCAACAGTTGGGCCATGAGCTCTACGTCCGTCGGCAAACAATATCTGGGACTGGGGCTCTATGTCGTGGCCGAAGCGGTGATCTTCGTGCCGTTGCTATGGATCGCACAGAACTTCGGCGGGCCGGACGTCATTCCCACCGCCGGCTTGCTCACCGTGCTCGTGTTCAGCGGTCTGACGGCCATCGTGATGATCTCCGGCGCGGATTTTTCGTTCTTGCGCACCGGGCTCATGGTCGCCGGGCTCGTCGCCATGGCAGTGATATTCGCCAGCGCCATTTTCGGCTTCAACCTGGGAATCATCTTCATCGGCGCGATGCTGCTCTTGGCCAGCGGGTACATCTTGTACGACACCAGCAATGTGCTGCATCACTATCGCATCGGCCAGCACGTGGCGGCCTCGTTGGCGCTGTTTGCGGCCGTGGCGCTGATGTTTTGGTACATGGTGCAACTGGTCATGTCGCTCACGGGCCGCGACTAGCGCTGACGGTACGTGCGATATGCGTGTTTGCAGCACGAGCGGTGGTCGCTGGGGGGGCTCGTGCCTATAATTGGCACGTGTCATCGATTGCACTGCTGCACAACTACACACCTGCACGAAGCGCGCCATGGCGGATTCGCCCGAATATCCCGAGCTGTATTTGACGGGCATCGAGCACTTCAACGTTTGCGACTTTTACGAGAGTCATGAAGTCTGGGAAGCGCTGTGGACCGATTATCAGGGTCCGTCGCGCAAGTTCTATCAAGGGCTGATCCAGGCCGCCGTGGCATTGCATCATTTTGGCAACGGAAACATTCGCGGCGCCCGCAAGCTCTATCACAGCACGCGCGGCTACCTCGAACCGTATCGACCCCAGCACATGGGGCTCGATTTGGAAACGTTTCTGGCCCAGTTCCAACAGTGCTTTGCCGAGGTGATCGCCAGCCAGGAGGAATTCCCCGAGATCGAGATCGTCCCCGATTTGATTCCCGAGATTCATCTTGCCCCGGCCAGCGCGTAGGCGCCAGCGACAGGGCGCACGATTGCGTAGTATGCTTTACTCTGGGCGGCACGGGTATTCCGCGCCGCGGAAGGGGACAGGCTCATTTTTCGGATGTCACCAACTCGCGGATTTGCGCGTATTGGCCGAAAAATGAGCCAGTCCCCCGGACCGTCGTTCCGGCCGCATGGGGGGAGAGAGCGAAATGTCCTACAGCGAAGAAGACCTGACTTTCACGCCCGAGGAGTTTTCGGGCGCGTTTCGTCTGTTCCCGCTGCCGAACCTGGTGCTTTTCCCCCACGTGATCCAGCCGCTGCGCGTCTTCGAGCCGCGGTACGTCGACTTGTTGCAGGACGCATTGTCGAACGACCGGCTGATTGCCATGGCCCTGTTGCAGCCGGGCTGGGAGCCGGACTACGACGGCAAACCGCCGATCGCGCCCGTGGCGTGTCTGGGCCGCGTGCTCACCTGGCAATCGCAGTCCAATCAGCAATACAATTTGCTTTTGGTCGGCTTGCGGCGCGCTGCGCATTGTGCGCGAGTTGTCCACGGAAAGCCGCTTTCGCGTGGCCGAGGCGGAATTGCTCGACGATGCCTATCCGGCCAAGTCGGCCATTTCGCGCCCCTCGCTGCATCGCCAGCTGGCCGACACGTTCGAAGAGATGCTGCCCGGCGTCGATGACGCCGCCGAACTATCGAATCAGGCAGCCGCCAAGAACATTTCTTTGGGCACGCTGACCGACGTGATTAGCTATGCGCTCGACTTGGACTTGTGCACCAAGCAGTCGCTGCTGGCCGAACCCGACGTCGATCGGCGTGCCAAGCAACTCCTGCAGCACTTGCAGCAGTCGGCGTGCGACGCCGCCGAAGCGCAGCCCGCCATCGAGTTTCCCCCGGCCTTCAGCATGAACTGACCGGTAGTGTCCCAAGTGCGAGTGGGGCGCGCACAGGCGCAGGTATCAAGTGACTTTGGCAGCTCCCGTGGCGCGTTGATACAGCCGCTGGATGACCTCGCCGTCAACTGTCGGATCGAACTTGTCGCGAACATCTTCCCACTGGCTAACATGTCGTCCAGATCGTGCATCGTTAGGATGCGCGGGTGGCTCTTGCCTGGAAACTTCGGTATGTAGCGGAGATTGCCGGGGTTCCAGGTTGGACTGAAGGAGCTATTCAGCAAGACTGTTTGGAAGAACATTTCTTCCGGAATGAGTGCAAATCGGTAGAACTTCTTGAAGCGATCAACTTCCGGACTGCTGGTCACGTATTTGCAAAACTCACGATTCAACGTATGCCAGGCCGAGCCGTGGTGGGGCACTACATCTGTCAAAAACCGCCGCGGTATGAACGTGGGCACCGGGCGATAGATGGCCTTCAAGGGGATTTCCAGATTGTAGTATTTGATGAGTTTCATCCCGCGTTTCCACCTCGCTAGTGGAATGCTGCCGAGAAAATTGGCGCCACGGTTCGCACGCAGGTAGTCGCGCATTTCTTCCTGTGTTTGCAGCGCACAGTCCTGTCCGCTGAGATTGAAGTAAAAATCCCAATCGTCCGCCCAATCGAGGAAGAATTGCATCCCATCGAGAGCCACCTGCGCCAAGCTCCAACCACACCAAACGCAACTACGGCTGGGTATCAATCGTGTGTTTGGGTGGTTCGCCGCCAGTTTCTCGATCTCCCCACGAAACGCTTTGCCGGACTTCTTGTCGACGTGAATGGCGACGTAGTTCTGCCCGTCCTGCACCGTCTCGAGTAGTCTCGCGACGTCGGCAGCGTTCTTGTGAACCATCAGCAAGTAGGCGAGTTTCATCTGTGGCAACCTGGCAAACGTCGCATGCCGGTCAACGGCAATACACCCCGACCAATAATCCTGGAAAACTGCGATTCTAGCCTAGGCTCCAGCGCCAGTCGATCAATCTGAGCCGACGGGGCTCCTTGACCGGGCAGCGGGCCGCCTTCTAAGATCGAGTTCATGAGTCCCACTAGCCACGATCGAGGCCCCAATAGCGTGGCCAACGACCGCCACAGCACCCTTCCGCCCGGCGCCGAAGTGGCCGGGGCCGACGTCGGTAGTCTCACCGGCGAGGAAGGCCCACCCGCGGCCTCCGGGGCAGATTCTCCGGTCGATCAGCCGCGCATCGCCCGCGCCGTGCGCGAGATTCTGTTGGCCGTGGGCGAAAACCCCGACCGCGAAGGCCTGCAAGAAACCCCGGCGCGCGTGGCCCGCATGTATGCTGAACTGTTCGCCGGGCTGCACGAGGATCCGCGCGTTCACTTACAGAAGTTTTTCGTCGAACAGTACGACGAAGTCGTGCTGGTCCGCGACATCAGTTTCAACAGCATGTGCGAGCATCACATGCTGCCATTCACCGGCTTGGCGCACATCGGCTACGTGCCCGACGGCCGCGTGATTGGTCTCAGCAAGTTAGCGCGGGTTGTGGAGGTTGTGGCGCGCCGGCCGCAAGTGCAGGAGCGGATGACTGAAACGATTGCCAACCTGTTGCTGGACGAGCTGCATGCCAAGGGCGTGGCCGTCGTCATCGAAGCGACGCACACCTGCATGACCATCCGCGGCATTCGCAAGCCCGGCAGCTTGTGCGTCACGTCGGCAATGAAGGGGCTGTTCCGTTCCAACTTGTCCAGCCGCTCCGAGATGATGAATCTGATCTACGGTGGCCGACGATAAGGCGCCCTTCGGTCTCGTTTCCCAGACGCATCCCGCCGTGGCCATTCTCACTCAATTCGTGTTGCGGCTCTCTTTTGGATTGGCGTTGGGCATGGCGCTCACCGATCCGAAAAAGGTCACCAGCGGCTACTATCGCAATCATTTGTATGTCCTGTTGGGACTGACGGTGCTGGCCACGATGGTCGCGCTGGGCGCTCCGCAACAGTTCGAGCTTGTGCCGCCGTTGGCTGCCGCCGTCTTGAGTTATGTTAGCTCGGTTGCCTGGCTCTACGAAAAGCCGCGGATCGGAATTCCCGTTTTGTGGCTCGTGGCGGCTTGCACGCTGTGGGCGCCTGGGCCGACATGCCGCCGACCACAACCGATTGCGCCGGCGCCGCGATGCTCGCGTGGCTCGATCCGCCCACCAGCGGGCTGGTTCTCGGCCTGACCATCGCCGCCATGTTCCTCGGGCATTGGTATTTGAATTCACCCACCATGGCCATTGGTCCTTTGCAGCGGCTGGTCGTGCTAATGGGTGCGGCTGTCGTCGTCCGCGCCCTGGTGGCCGGCGGAGCGTTGGCGCTATTGATTTCCTCCGGCTGGCCGTCCACGACCACTTGGCTCTTTCTGGCGCTGCGATGGCTCTCCGGCATCGTCGGCGCGCTCGTACTGGCCGTGATGACGTGGCAAACCCTCAAAATACCCAACACGCAAAGTGCCACCGGAATTCTCTATGTGGGCGTGATTGTAACCTTCCTGAGTGAGTTGTTGGCCCTGCTGCTGGCCGCGCAGACGGCGACGTGAACCACGCGCAGATGGCCGACTCAGGCTCGCGGCCGTCGCTGCTAGCGCCGCTTCTCGGGGTTAAACTCCGCCCAACCGTTGAAGTGGCGCGATTCGTGCCCGCTATCGGGCTGCTTTTGCCATCGATCGGCGTGACGTATAATGCAGCAAGCCAAGGAATCCGGACGAAGTCAATTGCGGAGGCCATTCGATGAACCAGCGCACGCTATTTGTTCTCGCCGTCGCGGGTATCCTTTGCCTGTCATCGCTTAGTTCGGCCACCGCCCAGGGCTTTGGCGGTGGCGGCAGCAGCAACAACCCCAACGGCCCTACGGTCAGCCCCTACCTGAATTTGTTGCAGAACGCCAACCCGGATATCACGAACTACCAGTCGCTCGTCAAACCGTTGATCAACCAGAATGACGCTCTGCGCCGACAAGGCGGGGCCATCCAAGCGTTGCAACAACAAGGGAACTACGGGAGCGGCGGCACCGGGATTCATAGCTACTTCATGTACTATTCGCACTTCTATACGACGCCTACGCGGCGATAGACGCTTCGCCGCATCGACATTGCGGCGTTTCTGGCGACATCGCCCCTGGGATCTCGCCTGTACGTGCCTCGACCATGTTGGCAGTTTTTTGAACAGCCAGGCGGTTGTCCAGCGGCGTATCTCGCCGCCCTCTCGCAATACCGAAGTGTTGGCGGCTTTGGCACGGCACTTGCTTTCTCACCTTGCACCTTTCACCGGCGTCGCGGTCGGTGCTGCAGCGTCCGCGACAGGGCGCACGCAATGTTCGAGAAGCAGGCTGGCCGAAGAGGACCCTAGCGATGATACGTCCCATTGCGAAGAACGATCCACGTGTTCAGGAAGAGTTGCTGATGCCTTCGCCCGCGCGCATTCGCCGATTGACCGAAGAGATTCAAAGCACGTGGTCGCCTGCCAAGCGAGCCCGTCGCGCCGGGCAGTCTCGCCGCGTGCAGATGATGGTCATTCGCGCGCTCGATCTGCAGCCGATGCCGGCGAGAAGCGATCCATAGCAACGACGCGCCAATCGTTTCGGCGACGGAACGTACGCTCACCAAGGACGTGTCATCCGCGCCTTTTGCGCCACCGGCTCGACGTTGAGCGACATTCTCGAAAAGGGTGTAACTCGCAGATCTCTATGCCGCGGAGCGCCGGTATAGCTTGGTTTGTTCAGTTTCAATGCGGTAGTTCAGGAAGTCGTTCCATTGTCCGTTGAGGTAGGTGGCGCGCAGGTGGAGCATCGCTTGCGCCGGCGACCGTCCAGCGCATGCCGGTTTGTTCCAGGCGATCCTTGACCACGTGGCGGCAAGCGCCTTCGGCCACGCCGCTGCCGATGGGGTAGCCGGCCGCCAGGTACTCGTCGTAGCGCATGTGCCGGCGGTTGTTTGCGTAGTAGCCGATGGCCGCCGAGACGACGCGCCGCCGCGAGCCATGTAGCGCGTGTTCGTCGCGGAGTCGTTTGAAGCGACCGATGACATAACCCACCTTGCCTTCCAGCAACAGCCGCAAGTGCCGCGTGACAAACTGAGCCGCCTCACGGCTGCCTTCGCGGTGGAACACGTGGGCCACCTGCCACAACCGCTCCAGCACGTGGAACAAGTCCAGGATGCAGACCGCCCGCGGCAGCCACTCGCGCTGCACCTCCCACAGCGCCTTCTCGCCGTCCATCAGGCAGACCAGTGTCTTGGCGCCTGTGGGTCGCGCTCGTGACAGGCCACCGCCATCTCGACAAACAGACGTTCGCGTCCCGTACACGATTCTCCTTCCCGCACGCGGGTCATCTCGGCCCAAACCTGCTTGTGTTGCGGCGCGGGCCGCTCGGCAGCGCGTTCTTTCCGGTCCAGTTCGTCGAGCACGTCGTCGGCCGTGCGGCGAAAGGGGTCGATCGTATACACCGCGCCCACGTAGGCCATCTGTTTCTTGTTCGCTTTTTCGCCTTTGCCGCGACGCGGTCCGCGGCGGACCCGCTCTTCCAGCGGGCGGCGCATCGGCACCCCTTTGCCGTCGGCCGTGGCTACCAGGATCTCGGCCTCTTCGTCGGCCGGCGGCGCGGCGCGCTCGAACTGGAAGGCTTCGACGTGCTGGGCCATCTGCTGGTTCATCTGCTCGGCCGCCCGTTCACTCGGCGCGACACCCAACCACGCGTGCAGATCGGACACCGCTTCGTGAAACGACTCCTTGACGCACAGCCGCTCGAGCCAGTCTTCCAGGACGTAGGAGAACTCGCCGGCCGGCAGCCCCAGCCGCTCGTCCAAGGGCGCCCGCTCGACTTTCTGCCCTTCCCGCGCCGCGTAGACGTAGCGGCCGATCAACAGTTCGCCGAAGATCGACAGGTAGCGGCGCACGTGCCGGCCTTGCAAACGGCGGACCGTGCGGCCTTGGGTGGTTTCCAGTGTCGCGCCCGCGTCGCCATCCCCCGCGGCGGCCACGAAGGCCGACAGCAGCGTGTGTCCCAGCGCCAGCAGCCGGCCGAACAGTTCACGTTCCACTTGATCGATCCGCTGGCCGCCGTCGGCCGCGCGTTCGACGTACATTTCCAACGCCTGGAATTGCCGTTGCGCCTTGAGAAACGCTTGCTCCCGTGCGACGATCATGGCCGGGCCTCCTGGATGGGTGGGAAGGACTGCAATCACAATCCGTTCTACCCGCGGAGGCCCTCTTCTTCACCTTCACGCTAGCACTTGCCGCAACTCCTTGTGAATCCACCTGCTACCACGCGAGGAATGCGAGTTACACCCTCTCGAAAAGCTCGACCTGCAGCGTTTCGTACGCCGGTTGGCGGCGCTCAAAAACGATCCATGGTCCGAATTCCATTCAGTGCGCCAATCGATTGCGGCGAGCTTGCTCAAGCAAGCTGATTCCCTGGCGGCTTCGCGGCGGTAACCGTGAAGGGGCGATGCGGCTATCCTTCACGCAGCGGCAGGGATTCCACACCGTGTTTGGCGAAAATCTCGCTGGCGCGATCGAGTAAGCCGGCGCGCGCAGGGTCCTTTTCTTCCACGGCCACGAGGATCTTGCCCTTGGTGACTTCCTGGTCGTAGAAGTTGGCCAGTTCTTTCTCGATCCCGCGTGTCATCATGGCGCCCACCAGGCTGCCGACGACTCCGCCAGCCCAGAGTAGCGTGGCGCCGCCGACCATGATCGCCGCGCCGCCCACGGTGGCAATTCCGGCCGCCGCGGCCAGTCCGCCCAGCGTCGCTCCGATGGCGCCCCCGGTCAGTGCCGCTCCTGGTGTATGCTGGCCGGCGGGATCCTGATGTTCAAACTCCTTGAAGTGCTTCTGCACGGCGGCCTCGGAGCACACCACGGTAATCTGCTTCGTCGTAAAACCGGCGGCCGACAGTTCGGCGACGGCCTTATCGGCCTCCGCAACCGTATTGAGGATTCCAGCCCGCAGCGGTCGCGGAACTTCCGAATGCGCGTTCATCCAATAACTCCTGTGGGAAACCAATCATCTGGCAACGTGGCGCTTCATTATTAACGCTTTGCCCTGGCGGAGCAACTTGCCGAACCGCGCGAGATGGCGAGCCGCTCGGGCAAGCGCTGGCCTCCATGCGATCGGCACGGCGCAGCCAAGAAGCGCCCGCGCACAAAAAATCGTTAGTTGTTCTGGCCGTCGAATTCCGAGATAATCGTCCCTGCCATTCGATCGCGCGCCGCGCCCGACTTCGTTTCCTAGCCGGTCGTGGCCAGGAGCGATGGCTTTCGCGTGCTGTTTACGGGATCGTTTCGCGTTCAGGATGATCGAATTGAAGCCCACTTCGCACGCCATTCCGACCGCCACGTATCGGTTGCAATTGCAAAGCCAATTGCGCTTTGAAGCCGCGGCCAGGCTCGCGCCGTATTTGTCGAACTTGGGCATCGGCGCTGCCTATGCCTCCCCCTTTCTGCGCGCGTGCCAGGGAAGCTCTCACGGCTACGACGTCGTCGATCACGGCCACGTCGATCCGTCCTTGGGCACCGAGGAAGAACTCGGCCACTTCGCGCAAGCTTTGGCGGCAGAGGGGCTGGGATTGGTGGCCGATATCGTGCCCAATCACATGGGCATCACCGATCCTCACAACGGCTGGTGGCAGGATGTGCTGGTCAATGGCCCGGCCTCCGCATTCGCGCACTACTTCGATATCGACTGGAATCCGCCCAAAGTTGCCCTGCGAAATCGGGTGCTGTTGCCCGTGCTCGGCGATCAATTCGGCCGCGTGCTGGAGGATCAGCAACTGCAACTGGCCTACGAAGGCCAGCAGTTCGTCATCGTCTACTACGACCGCCATTTTCCCACCGACCCGTGCACGTGGGTGCCCATCCTGCAACTGGCATTGGAAGAAGTGTCCATGGAGCTCGGGCCGGAAGTGCCCGATCGCATGGAACTGGAGAGCATCATCACGGCGCTGGAGCACGTACCCACGCGCGCACAACTCGACCCCGAAAGCATTCAAGAGCGCTACCGAGAAAACGAAGTGGCCGCCCGTCGGCTCAGCACGCTGCAGGAAGCCAGTGCCAAAATTCGCCGCGCCGTCGAGCGGGCCATCGTCACGTTCAACGGAGAAAAAGGCGATCCGGCCAGCTTCGATCGGCTGGAAACGCTGTTGACCGACCAGCCCTACCGCTTGTGCTACTGGCGCGTCGCCACCGACGAAATCAACTATCGCCGCTTTTTTGACATCGACTCGCTGGCGGCGATTCGCGTCGAGGATCCCGAAGTGTTCGACGCCGTGCATCGCACGATGCTCGACTACGTTGGCCGCGGCTGGGTTACCGGGCTGCGGATCGACCACGCCGACGGCCTGCTCGATCCCCAGCAATACTTGACCAATCTGGCCGAAGCCGCAGGGCGCGCGCGCTGCGAAAGCCACCCGCTGCCCGCCGGCGACGACGGCTCGCTGTACACCGTCGTGGAGAAAATTCTGGCGCACGACGAACAGTTGCCCACGGATTGGCCGATCGACGGCACGACCGGCTACGAGTTCTTGAACCTGCTCAACGACTTGTTCGTCGATCGCGGCGGCGCGTACGCGTTGCGCGACGAGTACGTGCGGCTGACGGGCATCGGCGACTCGTTTTCCGAGATCCTCTACGACAGCAAACGGGCCATTCTCACCGGCTCGCTCTCTTCGGAAATGTACATGCTGTCGCACCAGTTGGATCGCATCTCGGAACATCATCGCTGGTCGCGCGACTTTACGCGTTTGTCGCTCTATCGCGCGCTGCGCGAGGTGGTGACCGCCTTTCCGGTGTACCGCACCTATATCCGGCCCGACAGCCGCGAGGTAAGCGACAACGATCGCTGGCGGATTCTCACCGCGGCGCGGATCGCCAAACGCCGCAACCCGGCCATGAGCCCGACGTTTTTCGATTTCATCACGTCGGTGCTGCTCCTGGAGGATCCGGCGGGTCTCTCGGACGAAGCCCGCCTGGAGCGCCGCCGTTTCGTGCTCAAGTTCCAGCAAGTCACCGGCCCGGTCACTGCCAAGGGACTCGAGGACACGGCCTTTTATCGCTACTATCCGCTGGCCTCGGTGAACGAAGTCGGTGGCGATCCCACGATCCCCGGCGTGACGGTCGAACAGTTCGACCGCCGCATGATCGAGCGGGCCACGCACTGGCCGGCCGGCATGTCCACCACCGGCACGCACGACACCAAGCGGGGCGAGGACTTTCGCGCCCGGCTCAACGTCCTGTCCGAGATTCCCGAAAGCTGGGTTTCGGCCGTACGCCGCTGGCAAACGCTCAATGCGCCACTACGTGCCGAGCTGGACGGCTCGCCCGTGCCCGACGCCAACGAGGAGTATCTGATCTATCAGACGCTGGTTGGCACGTGGCCGTTGGAGGAACTCGACGAGGCCGCCCGAGAATCGTACATCGCGCGCATCTTGCAATACCTGGACAAGGCGTTTCGCGAAGCCAAGCTGCACACCAGTTGGCTCAATCCCAACGTGGAGTACGATCAGGCCGTGGCCAGTTTCATCCGCGCGGTCCTGGCGGATGCCGCCGCCCCGTTCGTGCAGGCAATCCAATCGTTCGCCGCTTCGATTGCCGACGGGGGCTTCGTCAACTCGTTGGCGCAGACGCTGGTGAAAATCGCGGCGCCGGGTGTGCCCGACTTTTACCAGGGCGTCGAGTTTTGGGACTTCAACCTGGTCGATCCGGACAATCGCCGGCCGGTTGACTATGCGGCCCGCAGCGCCACGCTGGACGCCCTGCAAACACGCGCCGGAAGAACCTGCCGCGGCTCGTGCGCGAACTACTCGGCGGTTGGCCCGACGAGCGGCTTAAAATGTTGCTGATGTGGCGCGCACTGGACTATCGTCGCAGCGCGCCGCACATTTTCGGCGGCGCGTATGTGCCGCTGGCCGCCGACGGCCCGCACGGCGGTCAACTGCTGGCGTTTGGCCGGGGAGATTTTCCGCACGCCGCGTTGTGCATCGTGCCGCGGCTGACGTACGAATCGTGGCGCACGCGCAAGGGCGCTCGCAAAGTGAGTTTTGGCGGCCGCGCTGCGTCGTGGCCGCTTTCGCCCTGGTGGCGCGAGACGCTCGTGGCGCTGCCGGCCGGCGCGCCCTCCCAATGGCGGCATGTCATTACCGGCCACGAAATCGCGGCGGTTGCCCATCCGGACGGCTCGTGGCGACTGGATGCGGCCGAAGTGTTTCGCTCGTTTCCCACGGCTTTGCTGGCTCCCGCATGACCCCAATCGCGAGCTAGAATTCTTCATACGCGGCACCCATTGAGCAGCTACCCCCATTCCCTGAACAGTTTCCCATGAATCTGAGAATCTGGCCGGGCAGACCCTATCCCCTGGGCGCGACCTGGGACGGCAGCGGCACCAACTTCGCCCTCTACTCCGAACACGCGACCGCCGTCGAAGTCTGTCTGTTCGACTCGGCCGACAGCGAGCTGGAAAGCTACCGCATTCCCCTGCGTGAACACACCGACATGGTGTGGCACGCCTTTCTTCCCGACGTCGTGCCGGGGCAGATCTACGGATTCCGTGTACACGGCCCCTATGCTCCGGCCGAGGGACACCGGTTCAACCCACACAAGGTGCTGTTGGACCCCTATGCCAAGGCCATTGCTCGCGAGACCCGCTGGGCCGACGAGATGTGGGGCTATCACGTGGGCGACCCGCAGGCCGATCTGTCGTTCGACGATCGCGACAACGCGCGCTTCGCCCCCTTGGCCGCCGTGGTCGACGAAGCCTTCACCTGGGGAGACGATCGCCCGCCCAGCATTCCCTGGAACAAAACCATCATCTACGAGATGCACGTCAAGGGCTTCACCAAACTGCATCCCGACGTGCCCGAGAACCTGCGCGGCACTTATGCCGGGCTGAGCTCCGACGCGCCCATCAAGTATCTCAAGAACCTGGGCATCACGGCCGTCGAGCTGTTGCCCGTGCACGAACACATCGACGATCGGCATCTCGTCGAGCGCGGGCTGGTGAACTACTGGGGTTACAACACGCTGGGGTTCTTCGCGCCCGAGCCGGCGTATGCTTCGGTCACGCAGGCAGGCGACGCCGTGCGCGAGTTCAAGACCATGGTTCGCAACCTGCACGCCGCCGACATCGAAGTGATTCTGGACGTGGTCTACAACCACACGGCCGAAGGCAGCGAATTGGGACCCACGCTGTCATTTCGCGGCATCGACAATGCGGGCTACTACCGGCTGTCGCCCCAGGATCCGCGCTATTACGTGGACTATACCGGCTGCGGCAACACGCTCAACATGCGCAATCCCCGCGTACTGCAACTCATCATGGACAGCCTCCGCTATTGGATCATCCACATGCATGTCGACGGCTTTCGCTTCGATCTGGCCAGCACGCTGGCCCGCGAACTGCACGAAGTGGAAATGCTGGGCGCGTTCTTCGACATCATCCACCAGGATCCGGTGATTTCGCAGGTGAAGCTCATTGCCGAACCGTGGGATTTGGGCGACGGCGGCTACCAGGTCGGCAACTTTCCGGTGCTATGGTCCGAGTGGAACGGCAAATACCGCGACTGCATTCGGCATTTCTGGAAGGGCGATGGCGGCGTCATCTCCGAGTTCGCCACGCGCTTCACCGGCTCCAGCGACCTCTATGAATGGAGCAATCGCCGCCCGCACGCCAGCATCAACTTCATCACCGCGCACGACGGCTTCACGCTCAACGACCTGGTTTCCTACGATCACAAGCACAACGAAGCCAACGGCGAGGACAATCGCGACGGAGCCGACGACAACATCAGTTGGAACTGCGGCGTCGAAGGCCCCACCGACGATCCGGCCGTACGCGACCTGCGCGAGCGCAAGAAGCGCAGCTTCCTGGCCACGCTGCTGCTGTCGCAAGGCGCACCCATGCTCTTGGCCGGCGACGAACTGGGCAATACGCAATTCGGCAACAACAACGCCTATTGCCAGGACAATGAGATCTCATGGATCAACTGGAAGCTCGAACCCGATGGCGAGGCGCTATTGCAGTTCGTGTACCGCGTGGTCGCGCTCTATCGCGAGCAGCCCGTCTTCCACCGCCGCCGCTTCTTCCACGGTCGGTCGATTCACGGCGCCGATGCGCCCGAGATCTCCTGGTTCGATCCCTCGGGCGGGGAAATGTCGAACGAAGACTGGAACAACGGCTATGCCCGCTGCCTGGGCGTGCGGCTGGCCGGCGGCGACATCGACGTCGACGAGCACGGCGAATCGATTCACGGCGACACGATGCTGATTTTATTCAACGCCGACCACGTTAACACCATCCCGTTCAAGTTGCCCCCACCCGGCAACGGCCACCCGTGGGAATTGGTGTTCGACACCGCCGAGACCGACAGCGAACGCGGCGTCAAAGTCAGCCCCACCTACGCCCTGCAGCCCTGCTCGATGGTCGTCCTTATGGCCCCCGTCGAGCAAACAAAATCCGCGCTGAAATAGTCGCAAGCGGTTGACAGCGCCGGCAAGATTGCGGCATGGCCGGCTAACGGTCCGCCTGTTTCAGCTTCGAGGCGAAACGCAAGCCAATTCCATCGGGCGATACGACCGTGAAATCGCGCAGCCCATAGTACCGGTCGCCGATAGCGCGACGAACGGGCAGTTTCATTGCCTGGCACAGATTCCAATACCGATCGACGTCCACCACCATGATCCGCAAGTTGGCGACCAGCGTCGCCGGTGGAGCAGGCTGGCCGGGAATCTGTTCCAGATACAGCCGCGAATCGCTCCAGCCCAGCTCGACGAACGCAGGCTCCTTGCGCACCGCCTTGAAGCCCAATCGTTCGTAGAAAGCCGTCGACTGTTTCACGTCACGAACGTACAGCTCCACAATCAATTGTTCGGCCGCTTCAACGTATTGCTCCTGCCCATTATCGGCAAGCGGCTGCTGAGTTGTCTCGTCCGCGACCGCCAGCGCCGTACAAAAGGCTGCGCAGACAATTCCATTGATCCCAACAAAGACCACGAACCGCAAATAGCAACTACGCGTTTGCCGACACGCAATCATAGTCAGCCTTCCCTTTCAAGTTGTCATCGTTCAATCGACTGGACAATGAGCGTCTCATACTTGCTACTCCTCCACCAAGTCCCAAATCCGCCCCAGCAATTCGGCGGCTCGTTGGTCGTCGGTGGCCAGCGACAGCTCGAGCTCGTCGATCACTTCGGCCATCAGGTGGAACTTTAGCAGGGTGTTGCGCTGCTCGGGCGAGGGCGGCAACAGCGCTTCGGCCTCGGGCACGGCCAGGTACGATCGCAGGAACGACGAACCGCACCAGACGTGCCACGCCGTCGCGGCCAATTCGGCCCCGGCCATGGTCTCGGGCGTGCCCACGGCAATAGTGGGCAACAGCTTGGCGGCTTCCGCGGCGGCCGAGTGCAGCGAGTGCAACATGGCAGCCACGTCGCTCAATGGCGACCGCTTGGTGCGCCGCGCCACGATCGAACGGTGCGGCTTGCCCTCGAAATCGACAAACAGAAAATCTTTGCCCGTATAGAGCACGTGTTGCAGATTCAAATCGCCGTGGCAGCGGATGCGCGCTCCACCCAGCGTGGGCCCGACCACGCTGCGCAGCAGATCGAGCACCTGCTTCTCGTTGTCGAGCACGGTTTGCGCCATGGCTTGCGTGTCGTCAGGCAGCGCGTCGACGTGACGCCGCGCGTGCTGGAATGCCTGTAACGCCAACTTGCGCCATGACTGATACAGCGAGCGCTGGTAGAGCTGCGTGAACGGCTCGGGCGCGAACGACGCATTGGCGCGATCGGCCGCTAGCGCCGCGTGCAACTCGGCGGTGCGGCGGCCCAGCAGGCCGGCCCATTCCAAAGTGGCGCCCAATAGGTCGTGGACTTCCTGCGGCGCGTTGCCGTACGCCAATTCCCACAGCGAGAGACCCCGTTCGACCGTCAGCCCGGCGGAAGGCTGCGCCATCACGCTTTCGAAGAACCGCGACAGCGAGTCTTGCGCGAATTGCCAGCCGCTGACATTGTTCGGCGGGCTGCCGTGCAGCACGGCCACCGTCTGATGATCGCCGTCGTGCGGTCGGTATTCGATGGCTCCGTACAACGGCAGCACGTTCTCGAAGCGCACACCATTGCCGTTCAAATAGCGGCTGATTTCAAAGTCGGGATTCACGCCCGATTCGAGCCGGCGAAAGACCTTGAGGATTGCCTGATCGCCAAACGTCGTGGAACTGGTGCCGCGCGATTCCGCCCAGACGAGGCTGGTATACACCGGCTCATTTTCCAAAGCGGCCAGGTCGGCAACGGCTGGGGTGCGCATCCAACCGACCAGGTCGCCGTCGGCCCCTTTGAGTCGCCGGCGATGAGCAATCAAGCCGACGAGTGCCGTGGCCACGGCCGCATCGGACGCGGCGTCGTAGACGATGCCCGCCTCGTGCGTTTCCGGATGATTGAGGCTGGCAATGATGGCCGGCTGGCGCGAGGCTTCGGCCAGTCGCTCGGCGTCGCCGCCCCAGGCCGCGGCCAACGGCAGCAGATAGCTCTCGCCTTCGCCCTCCAGGTATTCCACACGCAATACGAGCGCATAGTGTACGCTGCCGGGCGTCGGCTTGCCCAGCGGAATCGAATCCACGACGTGCAACGATTGAATCCGACGGGGCGTTCCTACCAGCCAGCGCAAACGCGGCAATTCGCGCAGCAACATCGCCTCGAGACTCTTGCGCATGCGCCCGCGTTTGGCCAGCAGCGCTCCATCGGCTTCGCTCAGTTCCGACAGGTCCAGGCTCACGTTCGTGGGCGTCGCGGGCTCGGCCGTCTCCTGCACCAGGGCAAACCAATTGAACGAGTGCGGCGCCATCGTCAGAAAGTACGGCGCCTTGGTCACCGGCGGGAAGCGCGTCTGACCGAACATCTCCACCGGCGCCCGGCCGGCGAAGCGCGACAGATCGAGCTCGACATATTGCGTGAACCGCGACAAGTTGGCCACCATCAGCACGCTTTGTTCTTCGTAGTCGCGAGTGAACGCCAATATCTTCGAGTTCTCGGGCGCCAATAGTTCGATCGTGCCGCGCTGCAGCGCCGTGTAGTGCTGCCGCAGCGCGATCAGCCGCTTCATCCACCATAACAGCGAGGTGGGGTTGGCTTGCTGCGTTTCGACGTTGATCGTCTCGAACAGATACTCCGAGTCGATGATCACCGGCGAATACAACTGCTGCGGATTGGCCGTCGAGAAGCCGGCGTTGCGGTCGGGGCTCCACTGCATTGGCGTACGCACGCCGTGCCGGTCGCCCAGATAGATGTTGTCGCCCATGCCGATCTCGTCGCCATAGTAGATCACCGGTGTGCCCGGCAGCGCGCAGAGCAAGCCGTTCATCAGCTCGATCTTGCGGCGGTTGTTGCCCAACAGCGGCGCCAGCCGGCGGCGAATGCCCAGGTTGATTCTTGCCTGCTGGTCGCGGGCGTAGATGCGGTACATGTAGTCGCGCTCTTCGTCGGTCACCATCTCCAGCGTCAACTCGTCGTGGTTGCGCAAAAAGATGAGCCACTGGCAATCCGCTGGAATGGGCGGCGTCTGCTCCAGGATGTCGACGATCGGAAAGCGGTCTTCCATGTGAATCGACATGAACAGCCGCGGCATCACGGGAAAGTGAAATGCCGTGTGGCATTCGTCGCCGTCGCCAAAATAGGCGATCGCGTCTTCGGGCCATTGATTGGCCTCGGCCAGCAGCATCCGCCCGGGAAAGGTCTCATCGACGTGTTTGCGCAGCTTTTTCAAAAAGGCGTGCGTCTCGGCCAGGTTTTCGCAGTTGGTCCCTTCGCGCTCGTACAAGTAGGGCACGGCGTCCAGTCGCAGCCCGTCCACACCCAGCTTCAGCCAATAGTCCATGATGTCGAACAGCGCCGCCTGCATCCGCGGATTGTCGAAGTTCAAGTCGGGCTGATGCGCATAGAACCGGTGCCAGTAGTACGCTTTGGCCAGGGGATCCCACGACCAGTTCGAGCTTTCGAAGTCTTTGAAGATGATCCGCGCTTCGGTGTACTTTTCCGGCGTGTCGCTCCAGACGTAGAAATCGCGTTCGGGCGATCCGGGCGCGCTGTGCGCGCCCGCTGAAACCAGGGATGCTGGTCGGAAGTGTGATTGATGACCAGTTCGGTGATCACGCGCAGCCCGCGCGCGTGGGCTTCGCGCACGAACGCCTTGAAATCGCGCAGCCCGCCGTACGACGGATGGATGCTCGTATAGTCCGAGATGTCGTAGCCGTCGTCGCGCAACGGCGAGGGATAAAACGGCAGCAGCCACAGGGCCGTGACGCCCAACTCTTGCAGGTAGTCGAGCTTTTGCGCCAGCCCGGCAAAATCGCCGATGCCGTTCTTGTCGCTATCGAAGAAACTGCGGACGTGCAGTTGATAGATGACCGCGTCTTTGTACCACTGGGGATCGACGGGAGGCACCGCCGGCGATTCGGCGGCGCGGCGAGTCGTACGCGTTTTCCGCGGCATGTCAACTCTATATTCAAGACGTGGTGCGCCGTTGGGCAAGGCTCGACCTGTTGCCCTCTACGGGGCGACGCGAATCCCGGCTCGGGTTCGCTCGGTCCACGCGCCAACGCGCAAGAAAATGTTCGTGGCACTGCCGCCTAGGCCGTCTCCTTACGACTGCAAAGCACGAGTGCCGCGTGCCCTTGCAGATACCAATGTTGCTCGTCAAATGCTCGCGTTCCCCAACCGCCGTATTTCGGATCTTCGCTCGACCACGACACTTCCCACTTGGCGCCCTCGGGCGGGACGGCCAGCGGATCGGTCATGGGTGCCCATTCGAAGTCGCGGCCCAGATTCACCAGCAGCAACCGGTCGTCGCCGCCGTCGCCCAGAAACCGCAGCAAGAACGCCTCCGCCGCGATGACCGAGCCGTGCATCCGATCGCCCCGCTGGGCGGCAAACACCGCGTCCTCGCGCCGCAGCCGCAACAAGTCGCGGTGCAGCGCCAGCGCCGCCACATTGCGATCGCGCTCGTCCCAATCGAGCTTGGCCACTTCAAACGTCTGCTCGTCGCACGGATCGGGAAACTGCTCGGGCGTGTCGTCGCCGGCCATGCGCTGAAACGATCGGGCAAAGGCTTCGCGCCCCTCGCGCACCGGCGTCGTCAAACCGGGCTCGTGATCGGCAAAGAACGGGAACGGCGCGCTGGCCGAAAACTCCTGACCCTGAAAGAACAACGGCGTGCCCGGCGCCAACAGCCACAGCGCCGTCAAAGCCCGGTGGCGCCCCGGCGTGGTCAACGCGGGCAAGCGCTGCGCCAGGTGCGAATTGGAAATCTGGTCGTGGTTTTGCAGAAACGTGACGAATTGCGCTGCGGCCAAATCGAGCGCGGGCGTGCCGCGGAATTCCTTGCGACGCTCGGTCCATTGCCCTTGGTTGAGATATCCCCACTTCACCGCCGAGATCAATTCCTGCGGCGAGCCCCAAAAGTTGGCGTAGTAGAAATCCGTGTGCCCGGTGGCTGCCACGCGGGCCGAATGGTGAAAATCGTCGTTCCACCCCGCATCCAGTCCGTAGCCGCCCTGGTCCACGCCGCGCAGCACGTATCCCTGCTGGTTTTCGTTCTCGGCGACCACCAGGGTCGAGCGGCCCGGGGCCACGTCGCGCACCCGCCGGGCGAGCGCAGCCAGAATATGGTCGCCCGAATCGTCAAAAATCGCGTGTACCGCGTCCAGCCGCAGGCCATCGACGTGGAACTCGTCGACCCAATAGCCCGCGTTGCAGATGACCAACTCGCGCACCGGTCCGCAATTGGTTCCATCGTAGTTGACGGCATCGCCCCAGGCGGTGCCGTGCGGCGCGACGTAGTCACTGGAGTACACGCTCAGATAGTTTCCACTGGGGCCAAAGTGGTTATAGACCACGTCCAGCATCACTCCCAATCCTTCGCGATGGGCCGCGTCGACGAAGCGCCGAAAATCGTCGGGCCGGCCGTACAGCCGCGTCGGCGCATACAGATCGACGCCGTCGTAGCCCCAGCCGAACTTGCCGGGAAACTCCGCCACCGGCATGATCTCGACCAGCGTGATACCCAGCTCTTTCAACCGCGGCAACTCGCGGGCCGCCGCGCTCCAGGTGCCCTCGGGCGTAAACGTGCCCAGATGCAGCTCATAGATCACCTGGCCGTGCAACTCGGCGCCGGTCCAGTGCTGATCGTTCCAGACGAACTCGGTTGCATCAATCACCTCCGACGCGCCATGAATTCCCTCGGGCTGAAAGCGCGACGCCGGATCGGGATAGATCGTCGTGTCGTCGTCGACCAGAAATCCGTAGCACGTGCCGGCCGTCGCTTGCGGGGCGAATCCGGAAAAGTAGCCGTCGCTCGCCGGGTCGAGTTCGAGCGTCTGGTCAAGCTGGTTGGGCGCGGGTCCGAAGGCGACTTTCACCCGCTTTCGCCGCGGCGCCCAAACTCGAAAATCGACTCCCCCGCCCGGCACTACTTCGGCGCCAATCGGCAGGCGACGCTTCGTCGTACGAACACTCAAGGTTGACTCCGCAATGTTGGCGATTCAAAAGGGACACGCCTGGTCTTGCGCCCGGGGGGCGCCCGCCGTGGCATGGTCCCTGCAATCGATTGTTCTCTTGTCTCGGGGGGACATTCGGTCCGTGTATCTTGATGGAATCGCGCCATTCTGACAACCTCGCCCTGCGCAAGCGCATGGCGGGGTGCGTCCGCCTGGCGCCGTGCGCGCACGCGTTTGTCGCCGGTTCCGCTTGTGGGGCGACGGAGCGTGCGGGTACCATCGGGGCTGCTGGCACAGCCGATACGCAAGGGGGGAGCGTCACCGCGCCCTCGGGCAGGGTCGTCCCAGCGCCGCCGTCGCACGGCCGGCTCTCCAAACTCACGCACGGTGCGATCGTCATGGTGGACAAAGCCGAGTTGAGAATCAGCGGGCCGGTGTTGCTCTCCTGCGCCGCGTTCGTCGTGATCGTGGCGGGTCTGCGCGCCGCCCAGCCCATCGTGGTTCCGCTGGTCGTGGCGTCGTTCATCGCCATGATCTGCATGCCGGCGCTCAAGTGGCTGCAAGACAAGGGACTACCCACCTGGCTCGCATTCCTGGCGATCAGCACGGTCGTGGTGCTGTTTGGCTTGCTAGTCGTGGGCGTCGTCGGCACCTCGGTCAACCAGATGCGCCAGCAACTGCCCGAGTATCAACAGCGCGTGGCCGACCTGCAGCGCCAGATCATCGACTGGCTCAAGGAAAAGAACATCGACGTGAGCGCGCAGCTCGAGCAAGAGACATTTAACGCCCGGCGGGCCGTCTCCCTGTTCGGCGACATGCTCAGCGCGCTCGGCTCAGTGTTGAGCGATGCCCTGGTGATCGTTTTTACCTTGATCTTCATGATCTTCGAGGCGGCCGAGATGCCGGCCAAGTTGCGGGCAATTTCCGGCGGCGACGATTCGCTTGCCATGCGCATGGAGAACATCCAGTCCAGCCTGCGACGCTACATCACCATCAAGACGCAACTCAGCGCCTTCACCTCGATCTTGGTGACGCTGTGGCTGTGGTGGTTGGGCGTCGATTTCGCACTGTTGTGGGGCTTGCTGGCCTTTTTGTTCAACTACATTCCCAACATCGGCTCGATCATCGCCGCCATTCCCGCGGTCGTCCTGGCGCTGTTGCAATCGGGAGTGCCCACGGCCGCGTACGCCGCCATCGGCTATCTGGCAATCAACGGCGTCATCGGCAACGTCATCGAGCCCCGGATCATGGGCCGTGGCCTGGGGCTCTCGCCACTGGTGGTCTTCGTGTCGTTGGTCTTTTGGGGCTGGGTGCTAGGGCCCATCGGCCTGTTGTTCTCCGTGCCCCTGACGATGATCGTCAAAATCATCCTCGACCACAGCGAAGACATGCAATGGCTGGGCATCCTGCTAGGAGCCGAAGCGCCGGAAGCGGGCGTCGCCGCTCCAGTCCGAAAGGGTAAATAACAGCCGGTGCAAAGCGAAGCCGTCAATGAATTGCTGGCATGGTCCTTTCCCATACGTCAAGCGTTTGGGCACGCCTTTCAGTGGGTGTACTTCGACAGTCCGTGTGCGATTGCAATCCAACGATTTCCAGGCGGATGTCCCAGTCCGGCCAATGATGTTGCTTGCACGACACCGAGCAAGCTGCCGAGGCAACCACTTATTTGAGTCCCGACTTGTGGGCTCCTGCCGGCTGACCGCAACAACCGCGTCGCAAGCATGCATCGTTTGGGGAAGTAGTACCGCGGACAATCGCCTACCAGACAAGTTGCACGCCGCCAGAACCAACGTGGAATACTTGTTGAGTGTTTACTTGAGCGTCGTAGTTGGCGTAAAGCTGCCAGCCATCGGCCATTTCATAGCTGAGTCCGCCACCGACGATCGCCCAATCGCGGCCCAGGTTCAATCCTTGAATAGCGAAGCTGCCGCCACCGATGGGCGCGAAGAACGAGTTGACTGCAACGTCGGTCTGCAAGAATTCGTGCAACCACAAGGCGCGTAGTTCGGGCAACAAGTGGCGTCCCCCGCGCGTCCGATAGGTCGATTGCACGCGACCGCCCACCAGACTACGCAGCGAATTGGCATCGATGCCTGAAACCGACAGGTTGAGGGAATCCGCGCCGGTTTCTACATAGCTGTTCTGACGCAGGTAGATGTATTGCAGTGCCGCGTACGGCTGCCACTTGGCGCGATCATTTTGGAAAGTCACCCCTCGTTCCAAGTAGCTGTAGCCCATCCAGCCGCTGAAATTGCCAGAGGCCGTGCGGTTGATGCCGTCGAATTGTACGAGCCGCCGCGTGCCGAACCCGTTGAACTGCAAGCCGCCGATCAAGGTGTAGTAGTTGAAGCCATCGTCGTTGTAGAGATAGCTGCCTAGCATACCGCCGTTGATGCGGCCTGTTTGCATCGGCGCATCGAGCCTCAGGCTCGTGTTTTGATAGCCACCGAAGAAGCCCACTCGTCCACCGTCGACTCGCCGCTCGGCGCCTAACAGCCCGTTTAGATATTCCTTTCTGCCGCGAGGGCGCTAAACTTATGCCGGGGTCGGTTTCGACGGATCGATCGTTGGAGGGACACGGATGGCGATGGGCAAACGGAGGCAGCGGCAGGAGTCGCTGTTCATTACCGCCGAGGACTTGCCGCGTTCAGACGGCCACCCATTTTATGGGAAGCTCAATGGGCTGTTGGCCGAAGCCGGCTTCGATCGCTGGATCGAGCGGCGCTGCCGGCGGTACTACGAACAGGAAGAGAAACGCGGCAAGCCCCCGCCGACCTTGTTTGGCTTGTGCAATTTATCCTGAGTGCGCTATGGACCGTGGGATCGTTGAGACGCGCGCCGCGCGCGCCGGCACGCGCCGCCCTCGCGCGCACCGCCCGCCAACCCCGCCCGCACCATCAATCGCCTTAAATAAACGGGCTGCTAACAGCGTTCCGCCCATGCCATAGGTGAGTCCCGACGCGTTCCCGTCGGACGCGGCACTGCCCCCCAGGCCATAGCCGAACATCCAACCGCGCCAGCTATCGCGCGGCTGGGACGCGACGAACGTCACTCGGGGTGCGCTCTCCTTCTTCTCGTAGCTAACCAACATGACAGGTCCAGCGGGCTGACTCGGAGCAGGGCGGGTCACGGCATACCCATTGGCAACATCGGCGCCAAGGCTTCCATTGCGCAATTGACCAGCCAGTTGCTGAACAACGAGTGTCGTGTTCTGCAAGCCAATAGTGGCCAGCGTGCCATTGACCTGGCCATTCATGGCGTCGAACGCGGACCGCATTGCGGCCGGATCGCCGGTGAGTGTATTCAGACCATTGAGCACCGTTTGTAGATCGCCTGTGGCGCCGCCCGAAATACTGTCCAAATAGTTGGCCACGGCGAACTGGTTTTGGGTTTGCGCGAATGCCGCATAATCGGTTGCCAGCGAGTCTAGGGTGAAGTAGGCCCAATAAAGACTGCCATCGAAATCGTATCCCAACACGGCGTTGAGATCGGCGAGATTGTCGGTGATGCCGGCGAACTGGCCTGTAATGGACGTCGTCGAAGAAAGGAAGTGATACTCCGATCCCGCACTGTAGGTTCCTGGTTCGGCCGTCACCATCACCGTGCCGCCGTTGAGCGTGCTGGAGTCGGTTTTGAGTAAATCGTTGTGAACACCGGGCGTCGTGCCGCCATCTTGGATCTCAATCTCCAAAACGCTGCCGGATTCTTGCGTGTAGGCGCCGTGAATCGTCAGCGTGTCGATGGAGTTGCCGGGCGAAAGAGTGCCGGAGTTGATGACCGAACCAAAGATCGTGCCATTGCCGCCGAGCAATGCGCCATCGATTGTGATATCGCTGGTCAAGCTGCCGTTGACAATGAGCCGGCCGTCCTTGACGACGGTGTCGCCTGTGTAGGTATTTGCGCCGCCGATCACGAGCGTGCCGGCGCCGGTCTTGGCGAGATTCCCCGTGCCGCTCATGCTACCTGCATAAGTGCCATTGCCCGACTGGTTGAACTCGACGCCGGCGTTGTTCGCGATGTTGCCTTGCAGGCTCGTCGTATCACCGATGAGGGTCCCATCTGAAACCGTGGTGCCGCCTGAATAGGAGTTGGCGCCGAGAGAGTCAGCGCTCCGGAACCGCTTTTTTCGAGGTAGCCGGAACCGCTCATGGTTCCGGAGTAGGTTCCCGACGTGAATTGGCGGAAGTTGACACCGGAACCATTCAGAATGTCGCCTTGCAAGCCCTTGGTGTCGCCTTGCAAGATGCCGCCAAGAACTGTGGTTCCACCGCTATACGTGTTTGCGCCAGACAAGGACAGTGTGCCAGCGCCGGTCTTGGTGATATTCCCCGTGCCGCTCATCGCGCCGGCGTAGGTCCCGTCGGTCGACTGGTCGAATTGGGCGCTGGCGTTGTTCGTGATATCGCCTTGCAAGCTCGTGGTGTTGCCCGCCAGCAAGCCGTTCGAGATCGTGGTGCCGCCCGAATACGAGTTTGCGCCGAGAGGGTCAGCGCTCCGGTGCCGGTTTTGGTGAAATCGCCCGTGCCGCTCATGTTTCCGGCGTAGGTGCCGTCGCTTGTCTGGTCGAATTCGACGCTGGCGTTGTTGGTGATATCGCCTTGCAGGCTTTCGGTGTTGCCCGCGAGTGTGCCGTCCGAAACCGTCGTGCCGCCGCTGTATGTATTGGTTCCCGAGAGAGTCAGCGTGCCGGCGCCGTTCTTGGTAAGGTCGCCCGTGCCGCTCACATTACCGGCGAATATTCCAAACGTGGCCTGGTTGAACGTCACCGTCGCGTTGTTGGTGATGTTGCCTTGCAGGCTGTTGGTGTTGCCAGCCAGCGTGCCATCCGAAACGGTCGTGCCGCCCGTATAGCTGTTCGTGCCCGAGAGGGTTAACGTGCCGGCGCCGGACTTGGTGACGTTACCGCTACCGCTGACGTTTCCGCTGAACGTGCCGTTGGCATCTTGACTGAACGTCAAATTGCCGTTGTCGATGACGTTGCCGTGTAGGCTGATCGTGTTGCCTACAATCGAGCCACTAGAGATGGTCGTGCCGCCGCTATAGGTATTGGTCCCCGAGAGGGTCAGCGTGGCAGCGCCGGTCTTCGTGAGGTTGCCCGTTCCGCTGACGTTTCCAGTGAGTGTGCCATTGGCGGTTTGACTGAACGTCAGGTTGCCGTTGTCGATGACGTTGCCTTGTAGGCTGTTCGCGTTGCCTACGATCGAGCCGCCCGAGATTGTAGTGCCACCCGAATACGTGTTGCGCCCGAGAGAGTCAGTGTGCCGGCGCCGGACTTGAGAAGACTGCCGGTGCCGCTGATGATGCCGGCATACGTGCCGTTGGTTGATTGATTGAAGTTAACGTTGGCGTTGTTCGAAATATTTCCTTGCAAGCTGGTGGTCGTTCCCTGCAGCGTTCCTCCAGAAACCGCGGTGCCGCCGCTATAGGTATTTGCACCAGATAGAATTAGCGTGCCCGCGCCCGCTTTGTTCAAAGACGAGCTTCCGGATATGTCGCCGCCCACCGCCAGCGTCGAACCTGGATTGGTCACGGTCCAGGCTTGATTCGCGCCGAGAGTCACATCGTTGTTGATCGTTTGGGTACCGGGCGCATTGTCGAGAATCCCTCCGCCGTTGATCGTCAGAGTGTGCGTGCCGTCGATCACGAATTCGCCGGCGGCGCTGTCGAACGTTACGCTGTTGACTTTGCGATTGACGTTGAGATTCGGCGTCAGCCGCGTGTTGCCGGAGAAGGTAACGTTGACGGTGCCGTTGTTGGTCGGCGTGCCGTTCGGGTTCCAGTTGTTCCCCGTGTTCCAATTATCCTTGTTGCCGCCGCCGTCCCAAGTCTGCGCACAGGTTTCGGGCGCCAAACAACATATCACGATCAGCGCGGACAGCGCACGGAAACTGGCGAGAGTCGCCAACAGGAGAGCAGAGCACGAGTTGGATCGTGCGCGCAGGATCGTGCCACATCAAACAGGCGCCTACAATGCCCCGCGCAGGCAAGATGGAGCTGCGCCGATGGGCGACTGCATGTGAGGCGCCATTCCGCGACAGAAGCCAATCCGTGGCGTGCGGTCACGCGACCGCCCGTTGCTCGTTACTTGAATATCAACTAGTGCTTTTACACTATCGGCCGCGCAGAGCCGTCAGCGTGTGCGAAAAATTCACGTGCTTACGCGCCGTCCCCCGATGTGTCATGGCATACGTTGCCGAGTCTACCCGGTTCGTGCTACTGCGACGGCAACAAGCGACACGGGTCGCAATTCCTGTCTTCCATCCAGAGTGTGGCCCCGCGGTTGGCGAAATAGAAGAATGGGCATCCTGCTGGGAGCCGAAACGCCTCCGCCGACCGCCGCCGCAGGCCGTGCCGCCGGCAAGTAATCGCTTGCGTAGCGTGGCTCGAGCGGCGGGAAGGTTTTTGTTCCGCTTCTGGGCCATTCGCCGTACAATTTGGGCAGAGGCCACCAGCGCACTTTCTCGTGCATGATCACAAGAGGTTCCGTGATGCTTGGTACTAGCCCGCCAGCCCGTCGCGTTTCGGTCGCCAGCCGATTTGTCGTCGCAGGGCTGCTGCTTTCGTATGCCGTCGTTGCGGCCGCTGCCCCACCGCAGAGTGATTTCGTGCCGTCGGGCGACCAGCCGCTTCTGCCGGCGTTCGAGCAACAGCAGCGGCTCACCGAACAGATGATTCGCACCGAAGTCGAGCAGGAGCTGCGCAATGCGCGCACGCGGTTGGCCACGGAACCGGCGGCCGTGCGAAAGGATCTCGCACTGCTGTCCGGTCGCATCTCCAGAGCACCTGGATTGAGCATCCAGACGCGCAGGGAATTGCGCGGACAACTTGCTCGCGTGGTCCGCGAGGCTCACCGCCGAGCACTGGCGCAACAATCCAGCGATCGCGCCAACATGGCAAAACAAGCCGCTGCCTCCGCCGAGCGGCAACGGATCGAACTGACGGAACAGGAACAACAGCGTGTGCAGCAGATGGTCGACCGCTTCGACGGCCTGATCGACGAGGGGAAATACGAGGAAGCGAAGCAAATCGGAACGAACGACTTGCGGCTGATCGGGCCCCGCGCCGACGCAAGCGTTAGCGCGCCGTTGGTCGCCGACGCGATTGAGAACGGAACGGGCGCGCGCCAGCGGAGCAAGCAGCGGGCCGAGGGCCTGGCCGACACCTACGTTAGCGAGGAACACTCCGCGATTCCCTTCGACGACAATCGGCCGATTCAGTATCCCGACGCCGAGTCGTGGCGTCGCTTGACCGGCTGGCGTCGCGAGCATTTTGGGCCGCACAACAAGCGTTTCAGTCCTCAAGAGATCGAGATTCGCAAGCAGTTGCAGGAGAACACCGAGGTGGACTTCGACAACACGCAACTGCGCGACGTCGCCACTTACTTGTCGGACCGGCACGGCATTGAAGTCCAACTCGACAACACCGCCCTGGACTGGGTCGGCATCAACGACGAAACGCCCGTCACGCGCAAGGTCAAGAACGTCAGCCTTCAGTCGGCGCTGCGGCTGATCCTGCGCGACTTCGACCTGACCTACCTGATCACCGACGACGTGCTGCTAATCACCACGCCGGAGCGCCGCCGCCAACGCCACCGAGCTCCGAGTCTATCCGGTCGAAGACCTGGTGACCCCCAAGACGCCGCTACCGGTTCCCATCGGTTTCTTCTAAAGCGGCGAGCAGCAACAAGTTTCGGCGAGCGGCGATGCACGCTCTCCTGCTCTCAAGTCCCCTCAGGGCCGGCGCGCACTTTGGGGGATTTAGGCTGGCGCGGCAAACGTTGATTTGCTAGACCAGAGTCCGTGAGTATGGGCGGCAAGGCCGCGGTTTGCAGTTCGTTCACGGAGGTCACTCATGGCTGTGCAAGTAAGACCGGATATCAGGAGCATCAAGCATCATTTTGCGGAGCTTCGTGATCCGCGTTCTACGATCAATCGTCGGCATCTGCTGGTCGACGTGGTGGTGATTTCGCTGTGCGGCGTGTTGGCCGGCGCCGATGGCCCGGTGGCGATTGAAGTCTGGGCGAAGGCGAATCGCAACTGGCTGCGACGACATCTGAAACTGCCGCATGGCATACCATCGCACGACACGCTCCGGCGGTTCTTGGAACGCGTCGATCCGCAAGCGTTTCAGCGCTCGTTTACCGCCTGGATCGAGTCGCTGCTGATTCCCGATTCCGAAGGGGCGCGGCTGCTGAACATCGACGGTAAGACGTTGCGTCGGTCGCACGATCGCAAACGCGGGCTGGGTCCGTTGCACCTGGTCAGCGTGTGGGCCAGCGAACAAGGCCTGACGTTGGGCCAAGTCGCCACCGAGGAAAAATCGAACGAAATCACGGCGATTCCCGCGGTGTTGGACCTGGTCGACGTGAAGGGCGCGATCGTGACCATCGACGCGATGGGCTGTCAGAAGGCGATCGCCGAGAAGATTATCGAGCGAGGCGGCGACTACGTCGTGCCCGTCAAAGGTAATCAAGGGAATCTCGAACAAGCCGTCGAGGCATTCTTCGACGAGCATCTGGAAGACGACTTCGCGCGAGTCAAAGTGAGCCGCTTCGAGACCGAAGAGAAACGGCACGGCCGCATCGAACGTCGCACGTACCTGCAAGTCAACGTGCCGCTCGCGCTCGCTGGCCGCCAGGAGTGGGCTGGACTTCGCACCCTGGGAATTGCCATCAGGACCCGTGAAATCGCGGGCCAAGAGACGGGCGAAGTGCAGTGCTACATCAGCAGCATGAAGCGCAACGCGAAGCAGTTCGCCCGCGCGTCGCGAGGTCATTGGAGCATCGAGAACAGTTGCCATTGGAGCTTGGACATGACCTTCCGCGAAGACGAAAGCCGCGTCCGCAATCGCCGCTTGGCCGAGAGCCTGGCGTGGCTGCGGCGTTTCACGCTCTCGCTGCTCAAGCAACATCCCGATACCAAGAAAAGCCTGGTGATGAAACGACGCCTCGCCGGCTGGAGCACGACATTCCTGTCAGAAGTTCTTTTCGGAGTGCCAACTTAGTGTGCGCCGGCCCTGAGTCCCCTCCCGTTCCATTCCGGTGCAATACGCCTGGGCAGATTCGAACTGCCGACCTACGGTTTAGGAAACCGTTGCTCTATCCCCTGAGCTACAGGCGCTGATGTATCTTTTCTCATATTTTCAAGGGTTTTGTGGATTATAATGGGCTTTGGCAATTTCGGTGGCAATTTCCATCGACCATAGTTCATCCTCAGAAACCTAGACTATCGTATGAGAAAACGGGGGCGCAAGAAAGGCAGCCAAGCCAAGGGCTATTACTTCCGCGCAGGGCGCGGATGGTTCGTGACTGGCGGGGGTCCGCTCAAAGACGAAGCTGGCCAGCCGATCAAAGACAAGCAAACGGCCGCGAAGATTCTGCAAGCAGCATTCGCTAGGCAGTTGCTTGACCAGCAAGCCGAGCCGATCCCCGAAGACCCCACGCTCTTTGAAGTATGCGAAGCGTATTTGGACTATTGCAAGACGCATAGCGCCGACGCCACCTATCAGAATCGCGCCGGCGTGCTCTTCGATTTCACGACCGGGCTACCGGCTGGACTGCGGAACAAGCCCGACACGCCGAAGCAAGAGCGTGAGAAAGTCCGAATCCACAAAGGCTATGGTGGGCTGCGCATCTCGCAATTGAAAAGGCTTCATATCGACAAGTGGATTGCGGCCCATCCAGGCTGGAACGGTTGCCGGCGCACGATGATTCAAGCCGTTAAGCGAGCGCTCAACTACGGTGCCGAGTCCGGTCTAAGCTCCCAAAATCCAATCAAGGGCTATAAGGTTGCCAAGCAACGGAAGCGGCAAACCTATTTGACGCCGGAACAAGAGGCGGCTTGCTACGCTCACGCGAACCCGGCGCTTGCGATGGCGATACGGGTTTGCATTCGCACGGGAGCCCGTTACGGATGCGAGTTCGCCAAGCTCACGGCTAAGCACGTCACGATGACAGATAAGGGCATGGAATGGCGATTCAGCGAAGAGGAATCGAAGACCGGCCGGCTTCGCACGATTCGCATCCCGAAGACTGAGCCCGAAGCCCGCAAGGTTATTGCGATTGTCCAAAAGCAAATAAAGCTTCATCCAACGGGGCCGATCTTCCGCAATAAGAAAGGCGAGCCGTGGAAGCAAACCTATCTAGGCCATTCGTTCTCGGCGCTTCGTGACAAGCTGGAAGAGAACGGAATGGAACTAGACGACGATTCCTGCACGTACATGCTTCGGCATACCTATGCCAAGCGAACGCTGTCCGGCTACTGGACCGGCAAGCCTTGCACGATTGAAGCGCTGGCCGAATTGATGGGGAACACGCGGGACGTATGTTGGGAGCACTACGCAAAGTGGTGCGATGCTTACACGGACCCGCTTTGGGAGTCAGCCTAGAAGATTGGCGTTCAAGCCGTGGACCGACTTTTTCGGCACGGGTTGCGGCTTGGCGGTTTCTTTGGCTTTGCCGAATTCGTCAAGCCACTCGCGGCGAAACTTGAGCGGTGCGCTTGGCTTCGATTGCACGTATCGCACGTCGCCACGTTTGGCCATCTTGCGAAGCCCGCTTGGCGAATAGCCGAGATGCTTTGCGGCTTGCTCAAGCGTTAGAAGCTCGCTTGTTGCGTCGGCCGTTTTCGCGTCCAGGGCCGCGAGACATTCGGCCAGATACTCGCGAGCACGTTCGGGAGCGAGTCCGCCAGCCGGCAGCCGCGACAAATAGACCACTTCCGGCAAGCCGGCTTCGGCCGCACGGCGTCCGGCTTCGCGGACCAGCGCGTCTATATCGTCGAAGTCCGGCCCGTCTAGCTCTTGGCCGGCGAGCGTGTCCAAGTAGGCGAGTTTGGCTTTGAGCCAGCGGCTGTAGGTTTTCATGCCTAAAGTCTACGCCAAAAAAGGCAGGTGTTCCGGGTCATCGGCGACCGTTTGCGCTCGTCCTGGGGCATCCTGGGGCACCGTTTTCGGACACGACCGCCCAACGATCAACAGACAGAGCCGATGGGATCACTGCCCATCGGCTCTTTGCACGTTGGCATCGGGCAACGACGATCCCATCAGTGAGACCGGCTGGGGATACCACGACATGGCCGGCAAGACGGCGGCTATATCTCGCCGGGTGTCTTCGGGCCACGTTGGCTCTGTGGGATTGCAGTAACGCGGCGTAGCGGCAGCGCACCACCACATCCTAGTTGTCGCGAATGGAACAATTCGGCAATGCTGTTCTTAGCTTGGCAACTGCCGATTTTGAAAGGCGAGTCCCTCGCAGGTCGATGTGTTTTAGTTCCGTCAACTGTTCTAGGTGCTCAACTGCGGCATCCGTTAATGGACAACCATATAGATTCAGCGATCGAACCTTTTTCAAACCTGTCAGGTACTTGAGTGATGCATCGGAGATTTGGTTCCTTTCAAGGGATAAGTCCTGCAACTCGTGAAGCTCCCCTAGATGCACCAAACCGTCGCCGTAAAGGTTGGCTCGGCTGAGAACAAGCGTCGAAATATTTGTGCATTCCGATAGGTTCTTAAGGCCGTCGTCAGTGACGTTGACGAGCCGAAGCAGTATTGTCTCGATGTGTTGGGATTCCTTTGCACGCTCCAAGACGGAACCAGCAATGGGAGTTTGCGTGGGGTCCTCGGACCGTACGCCATTGAAATCTCCCAGTGTTACGCCCACAAGATCAAACGGCTCGCTGGGCAAATAAGCCAGTAAATCAATCTCAACTGTTCTTCCATTTTGAAGACGAACGGTAACCTTTCCATGTAGACGTAGTACGTCATTGGCGAACCGTCTGTCCGAGTTCGCGTCTTGCTCCCTCTCTTTCGTTTCGCTCGCGCTCCCATTGCCCGTCGTCTTCGCTAGCAACTGACTAGTATCGTCAGATTCTCCTGCCAACGTTGGCATACCGGCGCGACCCGGGGCGAGTAACATGAGGCCGACGGCCAAGATCAGCCAACAAGTCTTAGGGATGACTCAAAAATAACTTCGGTGAATTGGTATACTCCGAGGAAGGTCTTTTTCTCGGAGTGTGCATGATGGTTGGCTATGAGCGTCGAACGGAGGTTCGGATGGTGAACTTCTACCGCTCGTTGTCGGAGAAGGATCGACGGCGTTATGCGGCGGTGGAAGCGGAGAAACTGGGGCACGGAGGCGTGGCGTATGTGGCCGCGCTGTTCGGGTGCGATCCTGAAACGATCCAACGCGGGAAGGACGATTTGCAGCAGCTTCCCGAGGATGCCGCCTTGGGCCGCGTCCGAAAAAAAGGGGGGCCGCAAGAAAGCTAGCGTGGCCCAGCCCGCGTTGATCCCGCAATTGAAAAAACTGGTCGAAGATCACACGGCTGGCTCTCCGATCGAACCAGGCCGTGTTTGGACGAGTCGGTCCTGCGATTCGATTCGGCAGGCGTTGGCTGAGCAGGGTTACTCGGTGTGCGCCAACACGGTCAATGGCATGCTGCGTGACGAGCTTGGTTTGTCGCGTCGCAAGATGGAAAAAACGTTGGCGATGGGCCAATCGGCCGATCGCGAGGCGCAATTCCAGCGCATGCAACACTGGAAGCGATACTTTCTGGCGCGTGGCTGGCCGGTGCTCTCGATCGACACCAAGAAAAAGGAGCTTTTGGGGCGGTTTGATCGCCCTGGCCAGGCCTGGACGAACGGCCGCCTGCAAGCCTGGGACCACGATTTCCCCAGTTCGAGTTGGGGCAAGGTTATTCCCTATGGCGTCTATGATCTGGCGCGGAACGAAGCCTTGGTTTATCTGGCCGCAGGCGCCGACACCGGCGAGTTGGCGGCCGACGCGATTCGTCGTTGGTGGTATCGCCTGGGCCGGTGGCATTACGAGGCGACCAGTCCGATTCTGTTGCTGGCCGACTGCGGCGGCAGCAACGGTTACCGCGTGCCGTTGTTTCGACAACAACTGCACGCCCTGAGCCAGCTTCTGGGCCGCACGCTGCGCGTCTGCCATTTGCCGCCCTACTGTTCGAAATACAATCCCATCGACCATCGACTGTTCTGCCACCTTTCGCGTTCGCTACGAGCCAAGCAGCTCACCAGCATCGAAATCGTCTACCAATCGCTGCAAACGACCCGCACCAGCACCGGGTTGCGCGTGGTCTGTGAACGGGCCCGACGGCCGTATGCCGCCGGCGTCAAAGCACGCCCCAGCTTCCTCGCCAACGAACCAACCCTTCGCGATAAAAAACTCTCCGCCTACAACTACAAATTCTCACCAAACTGAAACACCGAAGTTATTTTTGAGTCGTTCCTTAGGAGTTCGCGAATGTAGTCTCGTTTTCCGGTTCATGATTGTCTCCAATCTTTCTTGGGTTATATCGACGGGGCGAATGCCAATGGTCAGAACGGCTCGACGAAGTGCCCGCTTGATTTTCAGCACGTCAAGCATTCCTTGCGCGTACGCTTCCGGATCACATCTTGTACCCGCCACCACTTCCACGTCACAACACTTTTCTCGTTCACGGGACAATTGCCGGATTGCAAACCAAACAAGCGGATGAAACCACCACACAATTGCTGCAAACATCTGAATTGTGGCGACCAAAGGATCGCCACGCCGTATGTGGATTAGTTCGTGGGCTAGCAACGGTTCCATATTTTTGTTTGGCGTAGCTGCAACCAGCTCGTGCGGTACAACCACACAAGGCGATACCACCCCGAAACAACACGGGCCGAACGATTCTTGACTCACTAGTCCTCAATCAAGCGTAGCTGGAGCGGAGATTCAGGGCGAAACGTTGGTGCGCGGCATGAGCAGGGCGACGGTCGTCGCTGGATGTTGGGTGCGGGTTTTGGTGTTGGCATGAGGGGCGTTCTTTCGGGGTTGGGCGTGGCGGCGGACCGGAGCATCCGGACTCCGGCTTCTTGGCAGCGCGTCAACAACGTAGCGGACGGCTGATCTGCTGGTGCATCAACAACAGCGCATCGACGCTCGGCCGGTAGGTCAGCAGCCGGTACACGAGCCGCCGCGCCGAGCGGATCACCTGCGCCGGGAGTTGCATGAAGGCGTTCACGAACGTCGCGAACTCCATCCGCAGCACACGGCGACGAACTTCTTGTTGCTCGGCCCGTTGTTCCTTCCGCCCGCCAGGTCGAATCATCAGGCCGCACCAGCACTTGAGCGTCCAGGCCAGCGACGCGATCGCCATGTACGCCCCGTTGCTCGCCAGGCTGTCCAGCGGCGCGGCCAGCGCGCCGCACGCCTTCAATTGGCTGATCGTATTCTCCTGGTCGCACCGCTTGTTGGCCGCAGCGACGACACTCCGCGGCGGCAGCTCACTGGGCCTGGCGTTGGTGATGTAGAAGAAGTAACGCACTTCGTCGAACAACCGCTGCTGTCCTTGCTCGACGTCGATATTCTTACGAACCACGACCACGCGATAGCTCCGCGAGCACTTCGTCGGCCGGTAGTCGAACTCGGCGTACGACTCGCCGCGGAGCTTCAAGTTCTTGTACCCCTTCTCGCGAACGAACGCCTCCTTATGATTGGGCCGCCGGGCGCGCGGCTGGCCGCGGCACGGCTTGGCCTTGCGGCGGAGCCCCGTCCAGGCCGATTCTTGGAGGTTTTCGGCGATCTCCACCAGGTTCGGCATCGCGTCCAGGCCGAACACGAACTCGACGCCGTTCTGGTCCCAGCGGTCGAAGTGCTCGGTGAGCGCGAAATCCGTGTCCCCTCGCAGCGTGACCTTCTCAAAACCCGCGCGGCGGCACTCGTCCTTCGCCAGATCAAAGTAGAACGCCGTGCGCTCGTGGCTCGGCCGGTTGCCCGCACGATTGGCCAGGTAGAGAACTTCCTGGGTCTCGGCCAGCGACACGACCAGCGGATGGTAGCCCCACTGGCCTTTGTGGTTCATGCCGATCCCTTCCTTCTTCTCCGCGCGGGTCTCGACCATCGTCCCGTCGGCCTCGATCGTCGCCTGCCGGAAGAATTCTTTGGGCTGCCGCTTCCAAACCGTCCGTCGCGCGCGGTTGATCGCTTGCAACAGCAGCAGCGTCTTGAACTCGTCGAAGCGGCGGCAAAAGTCGCCCGCGGTCGTGGGATCGGGTATCCGCGGCGCGCCGAGCGCGTCGAGGTACGCTTCGTCGTTGCGGCGCTCTTCGAGGTGCTCCAGGCAGCTCCCCCCAGTCAGCAGATTGAGGGCGATGTTGAGCACGTGGTCCGCCTCGTCGTAGGGGGCGTAGAGCTTGAAGACCGGAACGGCCCGGTTGATCTGGTTTCGGAGGCCGGTTTGCCGAATCAACTCCAGGATCATCCCCAGCCCCCCGCAGGCGACCGCTTGCGATTTCTCGGCCAGCTCGTAATTCGCCCGCGGCGGATCGATCATCGGCGTCCGCGACGCGCCTTGGGTCTTGTCGATCCGGCGCAACAACCGACGCTTGCGTTCACGACACTGTCGGCGTAACTTGGCGTTCACTCGAAACCCTCCTTGGCATTTGGGGAATGGAATCATTAACAACTCCAATTAACCCCAAAACGCCGAGGGGTTCGAGCCCTATTCCACCTTTTCGAGCCAGACCTACGCTGGATTGAGGACTAGTAGATTCACTGTTCGCTTTAGCCCAAGGTCTCGCAACAGTCGTTGGTGCATTTGCTCCAACCAACCAGTTGCGGGCGTGCTTGCTCTGCGAATGGCCTTCAAATTCCTGATCCATGTTGTAGTTACGAAAACCCCCAGCGTGCCTGCTCCAAACGCCCAAACAAGCAACAGATAGTGTCGGCAAGCGTCGTCGAAATCAAACGTCGGCTGCTTCACCAAGGGCTTGTCGTGAACGGGGTGCATGACCAACTTGGCTGTGCTGCGATTTGGCGACGACACGAGTGGCCAACACTCGGTTCACATCGGTCATTCTGCCGTATCCTACCAAATGGAGTGTCCTTCACGCGACGTTGGCAAAAGCGCTACTGTCGATGCTCACACGATGCCAAATCGTCGGCTACCCGATCTGGGTTTGCGATATAATGTCCGTGCCTGTCAAACCTCCGCGGGCTTCATGCGCGATAATTCACTGGGATCAACAAACCATGAGCGACTTAGGCGATTTCCTCGAAACCGTGTACGGCCCGACAGTTCCGTTCGCGACTGTTCGCGGCGCCATTCGCCAATGGTGCAATCGGGAGATTGCTGAACACGCAACCGGCGGCGGACGCACTGCGATTGGCCGCCGCAGGACTGGAACGCAAGCCAAGGGCTCGACGCCGGCACTCGACGAAGCGAGCCTGTTGTTCTGGGTCAAGATGCCGGACCAATATCGGATCGAAAAAAATGAAACGACGAAGGGTCGGACAGCGCGATCGCTGAACATCGTCAACCGAGAGCAGGAGTGGAGCTCAAATTATCAAGGGCACGTCGAGACAAGCAAGCCTACAGGTCGATTCGACACCGATCTTGCGCGTCACTTTGACCATGCGTCGTTGCGAGAATACTTCGTCGCGCTTTCGCTTCAGTCAGTGGGCTCCGCCGAAACGGCTGGTCGGCCATGCCTCCGCTTGCGGGCTGTTCCTCGCCGTGGCGAGCGACTTTGGCCGCATTGGCTGCCGTGCGGTGCCGACGAATACGAACTCCATGCCGATACGGAGCGCGGAGTGTTGCTTTACATCGCTGGTCGGTACAAGCACCAAGTCTTCGAGGTGAACGAGGTCAGCGATGTGGCTTTCGACGAGCCAATCGACGGCGATCTGTTTTCGTACACTCCCGATCCTAGCGATCTGGTGAAGCCGGCTGTTCCAATCGTTGAACGCTTGACACTTGAGGCGGCCGTTGCCCGGATGCCGTTCACGGTGCTGGTTCCAAGCTGGGTCCCGGACGCCGAACACAACGATTTTGAGCTGATGTATCACCGGTCACGGCCAAAATCGGTGCGTGCCCACCTTGCCTTGATGTATCGAGGGGACCATCACCTATGGATCGACGAGAGTGAGTCCGCCGAGCCCGAACTGGCGGACATGGAATGGGAACAAATCGAGCGCGACGGGAAGCAATTGGCGATTTCTGATGCCGGCATGAGGATTCTAGCGCTGGAACAGGCCGGGACGCACGTCATCATCACATCAAACCTGGATCGTGACCGCTTGATTCAAGTAGCGGCATCATTGATCGCCGCTTCCTAGGCGCCTCAGTTAGATATCGCTTGCGGGCATGAGCAACCGATTGACGACCCGCGCTACGATGACCCCAGTGCCGGAGGCCAAAATGACTGGTCGGAACCGATTTGTCGAAGACGGCTGTAGTCGCGCTCAATCGGCGGCCGAGCCGGAAATCCGTGCTCAAGTTGTCGCCGAGTTTTCCGAGCAGTTCGAAGCAGCAGGTCTTTAGCGCCGATTCTGGTCGCGGCGCGACGTAGAGCGGGAAGTGAAGCGCCGTTTAGCGATGGCGGCACCACCGGACGCGCTCGATTGAGCGGCAGGCCACATTCATGCGCGAAAAGACCACATCGCGGATCGAGGCATGGTTCGCCGAGCATGGTGGCGACGGCGACTTCGGGTTCGACCCGAGTACGCCCTACCAAGTAATCAGCCCTGCCAGCCGCGTCGGGCGTGTCGTTTTCGCGACGAAGTCATTTCCCGTCGTCCACGCCATCAACGAGTGTGGTGCACGTGCTGGTCTCGGGGTGATTGCGCGCTATGGGCTGCCAAGCGAGAACGACATACGTTGGATTGCCGACTTCGCCGCAAAGCACGAGTTGCTATTTCTAGGCGACATGGACCCGGTTGACCTGCTGATCTTTGCGTGGCTCCGTGCGCATCTGCGACCGGAGCGCATTACACATCTTGGTGTGAACGACGCCTATCTTGCAGCGTTAAAGGTCGATTTGCCCGAGTCCTTCATTCTGGCATGCTCGCCCTCCGAGCAGGCATCCCTTCCGTTGCTGGAAGAAATCTTGCCTGACCTCGGTCAAACGCTTGGGCCGATGTGCTACAGCACCCTGCAACAGGGGCGAAAAATCGAACTGGAGGCAATCGTCAGTACACTGGGTACGCCCAACTCCATCTTGCTGCCAGCGGTCAAGAGACCAGTACGTTGACAAATCGAACTTGTGCGTGATGCCAACGCGCGAACCCGGCTGCTTCAGTGTCGGTTTTCGCAGATTCGCGATGGTCGATCCTTTGGCGGTGCGCTTCTCGCAGCAAATATCACTGCAACGATCACTGCAAACATCACTGCGCGTTGATGGGCTGGGCCGCGACCGAACTGTTGCGGCATTCGGATGCCTACTCGCGCGGCGCTTTGCCTTGCGTTGGCTCTATCTGCTTACGAACCCGTCGGCAGCTTGTGACGTCCGGGCACACGAAGTGAAACCAGCGCCCTAACCCAAATGGACGGTATGCCTTTTGCACACGACTCGCATGCTTCCACAAACTCCCGATTTGAGCTATCAAACAGAAAGACGTGCAACGTTGTGGTTGTTTTGAAGCCAAACTGATTCCCAAGGAGACTAGCCGGTCGCTCACCTCTCCGGAGGGAGTGAGTGAAAACATCTAAGCGAATTTCCTAGATGAGAGGTTTGCTCAATGGAGCGCCGATCTGTCACAGTGCGAGGGATCGTTCAAGGCGTGGGGTTTCGGCCCTTCGTACACTCGCTGGCGGCTCAGCTTCAATTGTCCGGCTTCGTCAGGAACCAATCCGGAAACGTGCAGATCGAGGTCGAGGGCGATTCGGCGGCGCTGGAAACCTTTCGCCAGGCGCTAACGCACCAACCGCCGCCGCTGGCCCGGGTCGACCGAGTGACCTGGGAAGCGATGGACTGTCGCGGCCAAAACGGCTTTGACATCCAACCAAGCGTCCGCGACCGATCGCAAGATGTCTTCATATCGCCGGACATCGCCACGTGCGACGGTTGTCTCGCGGAAATGCGCAATCCACACGATCGCCGCTACGCGTATCCGTTTGTCAATTGCACCAACTGCGGCCCGCGCCTCACGATCATCCGCGCCGCGCCGTACGATCGGGCCCAAACGACGATGGCTTCCTTCGTCATGTGCCCGCAATGTCTTGCGGAATATCACGATCCGAGCAATCGCCGATTTCACGCCGAGCCGACGTGTTGCTCCCAATGCGGCCCCCGCTTGCGATTGGTATCGGCCGATGGCGGCGAACTAGATCGTGACGATCCGCTGGCAGGATTCCTCGACGTGATCCAGCGCGGCGGCATCGGCGCTCTGAAAGGGCTGGGCGGCTATCACTTGGTGTGCGACGCGTCGCGAGCGGACGTCGTCGAGGAACTGCGACGCCGCAAGCATCGCGATGACAAGCCGTTTGCCGTGATGGTGGCGGATCTTGGCCACGCGGAACAGCTCTGTTGGATCAGCGAAGAAGAACGCGCGTTGCTGACCTCGCCCCGCCGGCCGATCGTGTTGCTGCGACGCCACACCGGCCACCAAGGGGAAGGTCACGCGCCCCTCGCGGCGGCCGTCGCTCCCGGCAACCCGCACTTGGGCCTCATGCTGCCCTACACGCCCTTGCATCACCTGCTCGTCGCGGGCACCAACGGCTGTCCGTTGATAATGACCAGCGGCAACCGCTCCGACGAGCCGATTGCGTACGACGATGAAACGGCGCCGGAGCAGCTCGCGGGGATTGCGGACGTGTTTCTCGCGCACGATCGCCCGATTCACGTTCGTTGCGACGACTCGGTGACACGAGTCGTTGACGGCAGCGAGTGCATCATTCGGCGTTCGCGGGGCTATGCGCCCGTGCCAATTCCGTTGTCGGTCGAATCTCCGCGGCCGGTTCTAGCCGTTGGCGGACAACTGAAGGGCACGTTCGCGCTGGCGCGTGGCCGATCGGCCTTCGTCAGCCACCACTTGGGAGATCTCGACCACTTCGAGGCCTATCGCGCCTTTTTGCGCGATGTACCATTGTACGAAGACCTGTTCGAGGTTCGCCCGACGTGCCTCGCGCACGATCTCCATCCGGACTATGCTGCCACCCGCTATGCGCAACAGCGCGCTCGGCAGGACGGCATTCCCACTCTGGCCGTGCAGCATCATCATGCCCACGTCGCCAGTTGCATGGCCGAGCACGGGCTGGCTGGCGAGGTGATCGGCGTGGCGTTCGACGGCACGGGGTTGGGAACCGATGGCGCGATTTGGGGCGGCGAATTCCTGGTTGCCGGCTATCGGAATTTCCAGCGCACCGCGCATCTGCGATACGTCCCACTGCCCGGAGGCGATGCGGCCATTCGCGAACCCTGGCGCATGACCGCTTCGTACCTGCTCGACGCGGGCTGCGACCTTTCGCTTCTCGATGGCAGCGTTGAACTCCATGCCCTGAAGACGGTTTTGCGCATGTGCCGGCGCGGCATCAATGCGCCACCCACCTCCAGCATGGGGCGATTGTTCGATGCCGTGGCGGCAATGATCGGGCTGCGCAGCCGCACCAGCTTCGAAGCGCAAGCCGCCATGGAACTCGAATGGCTGGCGACCGACGTGCCGGCCGGCGGCCACTACCCGTTCGATCTCGTCGACGGCCCGGTCGATGCCGAAGGCCCTTCCACGAGCGAATCGTCCCCTTCCGTGCCGCGCCGGCCGTGCCAGATCGATGTCCGCCCGTTGATTCGAGGCGTCATCGCCGATCTGACGCGGGGCATCGAAAAGTCGCGCATTGCCCGCCGATTTCATTCCACGATCGCGGAAATTATCGCGCAGATGTGCCGCCGGCTGCGCGACCAGACGGAGTTGAACCGCGTGGTCCTAAGCGGCGGGGTATTCATGAACGCCATCCTAACGGCGGAAGCCCCCGCGCGTTTGATGGCCGAGGGTTTCGACGTTTTCAGTCACCGTCAAGTGCCGGCCAACGACGGCGGCATCAGCTTGGGACAGCTTGCCGTCGCGGCCGCCGTATTGGGCGATCGCGATCGAGATACCCATGCGGCCGCGCCGGAACATGCCGAGTCATCTGCAACGACATACGCTACTTGAGGAAACATGCCATGTGCTTGGGAATTCCCGGAAGAGTCGTGCAGACCTTCGACGAACACGGCGTGCGGATGGGCAAGGTCGATTTTGGCGGCGTCAGCAAGCGCGTGTGCCTGGCCCATACGCCCGACGTTGCGCTGGGCCAATATGTGATTGTCCACGTCGGTTTTTCGCTCAACGTCGTCGATGAAGACGAGGCGGCGCAGATCTTCCACTTCCTCGACCGCATGAACGAACTTGGAGAACTCGAACACGACGGGCTCCAACAGGACGGGCCAGGGCAAGACAACACAGCGCAGGACGGGCCGGCGCAAGCAGAAACAGTGGAGGCCAAACCAGCGTTGGAATGAAACCCGTGCACGGCTAACCCAACGGGAATGCCATGAAGTACCAGGACGAGTATCGCGACCCGGTCGCCGCCGAGAAACTGCGGCGCGCCATTGCTGACATCACCACGCGGCCTTGGACGATCATGGAGGTGTGCGGAGGCCAGACGCACACCATCGTGAAATACGGCATCGATGAACTGTTGCCGCCCCAAGTCGAATTGGTTCACGGCCCTGGCTGTCCGGTGTGCGTGACACCGTTGGAATTGATCGACAAAGCGATTGCGATCGCCTCGCAAGCGAATGTCATATTTTGTTCCTTCGGCGACATGCTGCGAGTGCCCGGCAGCTCGCGCGACTTGTTCGGCGTGAAGGCGGCCGGCGGCGACGTGCGCATCGTCTATTCACCACTGGATTGTTTGACCATTGCCGAACGTCACCCCGACCGCACGGTGGTCTTTTTCGCCGTGGGTTTCGAAACCACGGCGCCGGCCAACGCCATGGCCATTTGGCAGGCCAAACAGCGAGGACTGACCAACTTCGCCGTGTTGGTTTCGCATGTGCTCGTGCCGCCCGCCATCACCGCCATCCTCTCGTCGCCGCGCAATCGCGTGCAATCGTTCCTAGCCGCTGGACACGTCTGCGCGGTCATGGGCTACGAGGAATACATTCCGCTGGCCGAACAGTTCAAGATCCCCATCGTGGTCACCGGCTTCGAGCCGCTCGATCTGCTCGAAGGCGTGTATCGTTGCGTGGCGATGCTCGAAGCCGGCGAACACGGCGTCGACAACCAATACGCCCGCGTCGTGCAGTGCGCCGGCAACGCCTCGGCGATGCAGCTCATTCAAGAAGTCTTCGAGATTACCGATCGAAAATGGCGCGGCATCGGCTCGATTCCGGCAAGCGGCTTGCGCCTTACGCCTCCCTATCGCCAGTTCGATGCCGAGCAACGCTTTGACGTCGCCGGCGTGGAAGTGAACGAATCGCAGGCGTGCATCAGCGGCGAGATTTTGCAGGGGTTGAAGAAGCCGCACCAGTGCCCTGCCTTTGGCACGCAGTGCATGCCCGAACGCCCCTTGGGCGCCACCATGGTGTCGTCCGAAGGAGCGTGCGCCGCCTACTACCACTACGCCCGCTACCGGCACGAGCAGCATCAGGCCGATCCGTCGGACATCGACCAGCGTGACGAACATCTGTTTCAAATAGGACAAACGACTCCATGACCGACGCAATCGATATCGAACAACTCGCTTGCCCGCTTCCGCTGGCCCATCACGAGCGGGTCATGCTGGGGCATGGTAGCGGCGGCAAGCTCAGCGCCGAGCTGATCCAGCAGGTGTTCCTGCCGGCTTGGGAAAACAAGCTGCTCTCGGCGCTGGAGGACCAGGCGACGTTGGATTTGAGCCGCACCTGGCAACCCACCAACGGCACCAAAGCGCCTGCGCATCGCGTTTACCACCGACTCGTTCGTCGTTCGCCCGTTGTTTTTTCCCGGCGGCGATATCGGCAAGCTGGCGGTTCACGGCACCGTCAACGATCTGGCCGTGGGGGGCGCGGTGCCGCAATTCCTGTCGGCGGCGTTCATTCTCGAAGAAGGACTGCCGATGGAGGAACTCCAGCGCATCGTCGCCTCCATGCGCACCGCCTGTGCTGAGGCCAAGGTGACACTGGTGACCGGCGACACGAAGGTCGTCGACCGCGGCAAGGGAGACGGCGTGTTCATCACCACTTCGGGCATCGGACTCATGCCCGACCACCGGCATTTGTCCATCCACGCCGTGCGCCCGGGCGACCGCGTCATCGTCTCCGGCACCATCGGCGATCACGGTGTGGCGATCCTCTCGGTGCGCGAGGGGCTGGAATTCGAAACCGTGCTCGAAAGCGACACGGCGCCGCTGGCCGACCTGACGGAAACCATGCTGGCCGCCTGTCCGTCGATTCGCTGCATGCGCGATCCCACGCGCGGCGGCATGTCGAGCGCTCTGAACGAACTGGCCGCGGCGTCCCACGTCGGCGTGCGCATTCGCGAAGCCGCGATTCCGCTGCGCCCAGAAGTCCACGCGGCATGCGAAATGCTGGGATTGGATCCCTTGTACGTAGCCAACGAGGGAAAGTTGATCGCCGTGGTTCCAGCCGAACATGTTGACGACGTGCTGCAAGCGATGCACGGCCATCCGCTCGGCCGCCGCGCGGCGGACATCGGCCAGGTCGTGGAAGATCATCCGGGCCTGGTGGTGTTGAAATCGGTCATCGGCGGCGAGCGCGTCGTCTCGATGCTGGCCGGAGAGCAATTGCCAAGAATTTGCTGATGGAGGACGGCCGTTTTGCGCAGTGCACTTGGGACAACCAATGGGATGCGCCACGGGGCGTCGCGCTGCTCAAGACCCCGCACGCGAAACAGGAGAGTGAATAGCAACAACTTCCTCAAGAAAGGGTCAGAGTCATGCCGGAAGCACACGTCCACTTTGCAAGACATACCCCCGCGGTCAAGGAAGTGCATATCCTCTGGATGACCGCCGGACTGGGATGCGACGGCGACTCGGTTTCCATCACGGCCGCCACGCAGCCCAGCATCGAGGACGTGGTGATGGGCGCGATCCCCGGCCTACCCAAGGTTCACCTGCACAACCCCGTGTTGGCCTATGAAAACGGCGACGAGTTCATGAACTTCTTCTACCAGGCGGAAAAGGGCGAGCTCGACCCCTACGTGCTGGTCGTCGAAGGTTCCATCCCCAACGAATCCATCAAGGCCGAAGGGTATTGGGCCGCTCAAGGAACCGACAAAGCGACCGGGCAGCCCATCACCACCTGCGAGTGGATCGATCGGCTGGCGCCCAAGGCCTGGGGCGTGGTGGCGATCGGAACCTGTGCATCTTATGGCGGCATTCACGCCATGGAAGGTAACCCGACCGGTTGCATGGGTCTGGCCGACTATTTGGGCTGGAACTTCAAGAGCAAGGGCGGACTGCCCATCGTCAACGTTCCCGGCTGCCCCGTGCAGCCCGACAACTTCATGGAAACGGTTTTGCACTTGCTCTTTCATGCCGCGGGCTTGGGCCCCGTGCCGCCGCTTGACGAGCAACTTCGGCCCGCCTGGCTGTTTGGCAAAACCGTTCACGAAGGCTGCGATCGCGGTGGCTACTACGAGCAAGCCCAATTTGCCACGAACTACGGCCAGCCCGAATGCCTGGTGAAGCTCGGCTGCTGGGGGCCGGTGGTCAATTGCAATGTGACCAAGCGAGGTTGGATGGCCGGCATCGGCGGGTGCCCCAACGTGGGCGGCATCTGCATCGGCTGCACCATGCCGGGCTTTCCCGACAAGTTCATGCCCTTCATGGACGAGCCGCCCGGCGCTCACACTTCGTCCACCGCCATCAGCATTTACGGTCGGCTCATCAAGTCGCTGCGCAACTTCACGAATAACTCCGCCAACAAAGAACCCAAGTGGCGGCACCGCCAATCCAAACTGACCACCGGATACAAACCGACCACCTATGGGCCGGCTCGTTGAACCATCAACTCGTGCGCCAGTCCCCGCGGCCGCGAATCACCAAGGAGCATAACCATGGCAACGACCGATACCGAACGGAAATCCGACGAGAAGCGGCGCAATCTCGTCGAAATGTCCTGGGATCCGATCACGCGCATCGTGGGCAGTCTGGGCATCTTCACCAAGATCGACTTCGACAATCGCGAAGTCGTCGAATGCCACAGCACGTCGTCCATCTTTCGCGGCTACAGCGTCTTCATGAAAGGCAAGGACCCGCGCGACGCGCATTTCATCACCAGTCGCATCTGCGGCATCTGCGGCGACAACCATGCCACGTGCAGCGTCTACGCGCAGAACATGGCCTACGGCATTTGCCCCCCGGCTTTGGCCGAGTGGATCATCAACCTGGGCGAAGCGGCCGAATACATGTTCGACCACAACATCTTCCAGGACAACCTGGTGGGCGTCGACTTCTGCGAGCAAATGGTCAAGGAAACGAACCCGGGCGTGCTCAACAAAGCCGAGAACACGCCGGCGCCCCACAAGGACATTCACGGCTACAAGACCATTGCCGACATCATGCGCGCATTGAACCCCTTCACCGGCGAGTTCTACCGCGAAACGTTGCACGTCAGCCGCTACACGCGCGAGATGTTCTGCCTCATGGAAGGCCGGCACGTCCACCCGTCGACGCTCTATCCCGGCGGTGTCGGCACGGTGCCGTCGATTCAGTTGATCTCCGAATACCTCGTGCGCCTGATGCGCTACATCGAGTTCATGAAGAAGGTCGTGCCGCTGCACGACGACTTGTTCGACTTTTTCTACGAGGCCCTACCCGGCTACGAAGAAGTCGGGCGGCGCCGCGTGCTGCTGGGTTGTTGGGGTTCGTTCAACGATCCCGACGTCTGCGACTACACCTATCGCAACATGGACAAATGGGGCCACGCCATGTACGTCACGCCGGGCGTGGTGGTCGATGGCGAACTGGTCACCAACAATCTGGTGGACATCAACCTGGGCATTCGCATCCTGCTGGGCAGTTCGTTCTACGAAGACTGGGCCGACACCGGCGAAGTGTTCGTCAAGAAGGATCCGCTCGGCAATCCGGTCGACAAGCGACATCCCTGGAATCAAACCACGGTGCCCAAGCCGCAGAAACGAGATTTCCAGGGCAACTACTCTTGGGTCATGTCGCCCCGCTGGTACGACAAACGCACGCGCGACCATCTGGCTTTGGATACCGGCGGCGGCCCCATCGCCCGGCTGTGGGCCACGGCGCTGGCGGGTCTGGTCGACACCGGCTACGTCAAGGCGACCGGTTCCAGCGTCAAGATCGTGCTGCCAAAGACGGCCATGATGCCCGAGACCGAGTTCGAGTGGAAAATCCCCAAGTGGAGCAACGCCATCGAGCGCGATCGCGCGCGGACCTACTTCCAGGCGTACGCTGCTGCCATGGCCATGTACTTCGTCGAAAAAGCGCTCAAGGAGGTGCAGGCCGGGCGCACCAAAACGGCGACCGAGTTCACGGTTCCCGATGAGGCGATCGGTTGCGGATTCCACGAAGCGGTGCGCGGCGTGTTGTCGCATCACCTGGTCATCCGCGACAAGAAGATCGCCAACTACCATCCCTATCCGCCCACGCCGTGGAACGGCAACCCGCGTGACGTCTACGGCACGCCCGGCCCGTACGAAGACGCCGTGCAGGGCACACCTATCTTTGAAGAAAATGGTCCCGACAATTTCAAAGGCATCGACATCATGCGCGCCGTGCGCAGTTTCGATCCTTGTCTGCCTTGCGGCGTGCACATGTACTCCGGCGGCGGGCGGCTGCTCAACGAGACCCGGCACGTGCCGATGTTCGGCGTGGAAACCCATTAGCCTGATCCAAATGCCCAATGAGCTAGAAGCAGTTTTGAAAACTTAGCGAGATGCCCGTCGGGTGCCACTGCTAGCTTGCCTAGCAGTGCCCTTGCAAAAGATTTGCACTGCTTGATGAGCAAGTGGCGCGCAGAGAACAGTTTTCGGCCAAGGTTCCTGAACGAACGTGAGGAAGCAACAATGCCTGACGGACAACTTGCCGCCGCAATCGAGCGCATGGACGAACTGCTGAGGATCATTGAAGCACATCCGGATGAAGTCCTGCGCGGCCAGGTGCAAGAGATCGTCGAGTGCCTGCTCGACTACCACAGCCAGGCACTCGGGCGTCTGCTGGGCATTTTGCGGGAGTCGCAAAGCACTTCGCAGGCCGACATCGAACGACTGGCGCACGACGAGCTGGTTGCCAGCCTGTTGGTGCTGCACGGACTTCATCCGGCGGAATTGGAAACCCGGGTTGCCGAAGCGTTGGAGCGCGTACGGCCGTTCTTGAAATCGCACGGCGGCAACGTGCAGTTGACGCGGATCGCCGACGGAGTCGTCCATCTGCAACTCGAAGGAAACTGCCACGGCTGCCCGTCGTCGTCGGCCACCATGAAGACGCGTGTCGAACAGGCGATTCTCGAACTGGCTCCGGATGTGGCGGGCATCCAGGTCGAGGGAACCGACGCCCCGGTCGTCCCCACGCCCGAGTTTGTGGCCGTCGAGAGATTGTCGATCGGTTAGGCGCGATAAGGCGCGACGTTGAAAGGTGAACCATGCAACAGGCCGTAACCGATACGCTGGCACGCCTACAGCGATTCGCTCGCCAGCCTCGCACCGTGTTGGCGCGTTGCGAAATGTGTAGCGCTGCAATCGATGGCGAACACGCTCACGTGGTGGAAACCGAAACGGGACGCATGGTCTGCGTCTGCCAGCCGTGTGCGCTGCTGTTCGGCAACCAAGGCAGCGCCAAGTTCCGGCGCGTGCCGCGCGACGTCGTGGTACTGCGAGATTTTCACATGACCGACGCCCAATGGAACAACCTGGCCATTCCCATCGGGCTGGCGTTTCTGGTCGATAGCACGCGGGCGGGCCGGCCGATCGCGGTCTACCCCAGTCCGGCCGGTGGGACCGAGTCGGAACCCATGCTCGACGCGTGGGAAGCGCTGGTTGATGAGAATCCGGTGTTGCAAGAGTTCGAGCCGGACGTGGAAGCCTTGTTGGTAAACCGGATCGACGGCGCGCGCGATTACCTGCGCGTGCCGATCGACGAGTGCTACCGGCTCGTCGGCCTGGTGCGTTCGCGCTGGCGGGGATTTACCGGCGGCGTGGAGTTGTGGCAGGAAATCGGCGATCTCCTCGCCGGACTCAAACGCAGGGCAGGGGACCATGGCTGATCTGCACTTTCGAATCGAGCGCACCGCGCCCATCGCGTTTGCCGCCACGCCCCAGTTGGGTTTCACACTGCGCGTCGACGATCGCGACGAAGCGCCCGTGCCCATCCAGTCAGTGCAATTGCGTGTGCAGATCCGCATCGAGCCCACGCGCCGGCGATACGGGGCAAGCAACGGCCCGGGCTTGGACGATCTTTTCGGCCCGCCCGAGCGTTGGGGCAGCTCCATGCGGAGTATGCTGTGGACACACGCCGATGTCGTGCTGCCGCCGTTTACTGGTTCCGCCACCGTCGAGTTTCCCGTCGCTTGCACGTTCGATTTCAACGTTGCCGCCACGAAATACTTCACCGCGCTCGAAGAGGGCGACGTGCCGCTCTGCTTCCTGTTCAGCGGCACGGTCTTTTCGCAGGCGGAGCACGGTCTGCAAGCCTCACAAATCTCCTGGGAACGCGAGGCCGATTTTCGCCTGCCGGTAAATGTCTGGCGGGAAATGATGGACCGATACTATCCCAACTCCGCCTGGCTGTGCCTCGACCGCGACGTGTTCAACGAACTGTGCGAATACCGAAGTCGTCATGGATTGTTGAGCTGGGAGCAGGCCATCGCAAAACTGCTCGCCCAAGACACCGACCGCGTGGAACTGGAAGCAAAACGATGAATAGCGCCTTGGTCGATCGCATCGTGAACGCCGTGTTGTACGAGGGCTATCTGCTCTATCCCTATCGCCCTTCGACCAAGAACGTCAAACGATGGACCTTCGGCGGGCTGTATCCCCGCGCTTGGAGTGAGGCGACGGGCGCGAACGAACGCTACTCGGCCCGGGCACGATGCCTGGCGGTCGGCCCGCCAAGCGCGAAAATCGAAGTCGAAGCCCGCCTGCTGCACTTGATCGAGCGCAGCACGTTCGACCATCGCGACGCAGACACGCCCGCACAAACGTGGCAGGAATGCCGGGAACGAAAGGTCGCGCTGCCCGCCTGCACCATTGGCGACGCATGGCGTTCACCGTGCCGCCAGGCATTCTCGCTCCCCGCCGCCCAATGGAACGAAGAAGATCAAACCCCCGGCCGCGCCACCACCACCGTGCGGCGTCAAGAACCCGTGCAAGGCGCCCTGCAACTGATGGCCGAGCCGATGGCCGACGATGTCACTATGTTGACGCTGACGATCCTCAATGAAACGCCGCTCGATTCAGCGGATGCCTCGGAGTTGAATGCTAATCAAGCGCTATTGCGCTCATTGGCTTCTGCCCACGCGATCTTGCACGTGGACGGCGGCCGCCTCATTTCCCGCGTCGACCCGCCGGCCGAGTATCAGGGGCTTTTTCCGTTCGACGCTGCCGACGGACTCTGGCCGGTGCTCGTGGGCGAGGCGGGACAATGCGACACCATGCTCTGCTCGCCCATCATCCTGTACGACTACCCGGAAATCGCACCCGAGAGTCCCGGCGATTATTTCGATGCCACCGAAATCGACGAGATGTTGGCATTGCGAGTAATGACGCTGAGCGACGAAGAAAAGTCCGAGGTGGAGCGCTTCGATGCCCGCGGGCGCAACTACTGCCAGCGCACACAAGCGATGGCCGGCCAGCAATTGGCAAAACTGCACGGAACGATGCGCTCCGTGCGCAGCGTGGAGGACCCGTTGATAGGGGACTGTCCCAATTTTCGCGGGCGCAAGCGGCGAGTGCGAAAGGAGTCATGACGCCGCGAAAATGGGACTGTCCCCCTCGCTCCGCACGTGAACACTTACTAGAGGAACCAAGCGATGGAGTTTGATTGGGGCGACCAGCAGATGCGCCGTTTGCAATGCGTCCACGTGGGTCCGTACGAAATCCATGAAGGCGATCGGGTCCGACTGCGCCCGTTTCGTCGCGCGGACATCCTCGATATCGCGCTGACAGGCAAAGCGGCCACCGTCGAAGCCATCGAACAGGATTTCGAAAAACGCGTTTACCTGGCGGTCGTCGTCGACGACGATCCCGGCGCGGAACTCGGCGTTGCGCGGCAAATCGCCCACCGCTTCTTTTTTGCCCCCGACGAGGTAGAACCGCTCGAAGAGGCCCAACGCGATCCCAGTCGCCCTGCCGAAACCTGACATCATGAACCAGCAGCACGACATATTGATCGCCGGCATCGGCAACATCTTCCTGGGCGACGACGCATTTGGAGTGGAAGTGGTCGCCCAGCTAACGAAGTTGCAACTTCCCGAGCGCGTGCGCGTGGTGGACTTCGGCATTCGCGGGCTCGACTTGGCGTACACACTGCTCGACGGTTATGAATCGGTCATCCTCGTCGACGCCGTGCCGCGCGGCGGCACGCCCGGCTCGGTTTATGTCATTGAGCCGGACCAGACAGCGGTTGGGCAGCAAGGCGCCACTGGCGGAGTGGTCATGGAAGCGCATCGCATGGATCCCCAGCGCGTGCTGCAACTGGTGGCCACGTTGGGAGGATCCGTCGGGCGACTGCTGGTGGTGGGCTGCGAACCGACGCCGTGCGACGAGGACGAGGAGTTTCAAGACGGACTCAGCGACGCCGTGCAAGCGGCCGTGCCCATCGCTGTGAGCGAGATCCTGCGGCTGATCGAGGAACAACTCGGTACGGGTGACGCCTCGCGGCGCGAATCGTCCGCCGAACCCGAGCGATTGGAAAAGACATAGTTCGAACGAGAATTCAAGGAGAACCGTCGTGAAAGCCCTTATGATACTTGGCGAGTATGCCGTAGGCGTCGTCATTTTATTGATGGTGCTAGCCTGCATTTTCGTGGCGGCGTTCATCAGCCTGTTCGAACTGCCCGGCTATTTGCGCCGCATGCACCAATAACATTGAAACCACACGGAATGCCAACATAGCCCGCGGCGGCGCCATGCACGAACTCTCAATCGCACTGGGCATCATCGACATCGGCGAGGAAGTTGCCGAGCGCGAGGGAAGCACTTCGGTCGTGGCGGTGCACCTGAAGCTGGGGCCGCTGGCCGGCGTGGTCAAAGACGCGCTCGTCTCGGCATTCGAGCTGGCGCGCGAGGGTTCGATCCTGCACGCCTCGAGCCTAGTCATCGAGGACGTGCCAATCGCCGCGTGGTGCGCTCGGTGCGACTGCGAGACGATCGTCGAGTCGCTGCAAAACCTGTGTTGTCAGCAGTGCGGCGCGCCCACGCCCGACATTGTCAGCGGACGTGAACTGGAAGTCGTTGCCATGGAGTTCGAAGCATGAGCCTTGCCACCGAAACGCGACTGGTCCAGGTGCGGACCAAGATCCTCAAGCAAAACGACGTCGTCGCCCGCGCACTGCGGCAGGAATTTCTCGCTGCCGGCGTCTACGTCACGAGCCTCGTCTCCAGCCCCGGCGCCGGCAAAACGGCTTTTCTCGAACGCACGCTCTCCGCGCTGGCAAAGCAAGCTCGGGTAGCCGCCCTGGTGGGCGACCTGGCCACCGACAACGACGCCGCGCGGCTGGCCAGGGCTGGCGTGCCGGTCCGGCAGATCACGACCGGTACCGTCTGCCATCTCGAGGCCGAAATGGTCCGCGAGTCGCTCACCGATTGGAAACTCGACGAACTGGATTACTTGTTCATCGAGAACGTCGGCAATCTCGTTTGCCCGGCCACGTTCGACTTGGGCGAACAGTTGCGGCTGGTGCTGTTCTCGGTGACCGAAGGGGAGGACAAGCCGCTGAAGTACCCGACGATCTTCAACACGGCCGACGTGGCCATCGTCACCAAAGTTGACCTGGCCGCCGCCGTCGAATGCGACCTGACCGCGGCCCACCGCAACATCCAGGCAGTCCGCCCCGGCATGCAAGTGCTCGAAGTCTCGACCAAATCCGGCCAAGGCTTCGACGCGTGGTTGCAATTGCTCGCACGGCACGCCGGCGCGTAGCTGCGCGATCATTTTGATCTGCCGACCATATCGGGCGACAGCGCCGGCAAGCACTCTCCGACAATGGAGCAAGTTCCCGCCTTCGTCTCACGCGGCTCGCGGATAGACCACAGTGCCTCTTGACGACATGGCGCAGCGACGCGTCTGGCAATGCCACGCATCCGTCCCGCTCGAGTGCGCGCCGAAACAGCAAGTTGGCAGGTGGGTTTCACCGTGCGCGAAATTTACAACTGCCGGCACACCTGCCTGCTTCACGGCAGACGCAGTGCGCCATCCGGCCCGCGATGCAGGCTGCGTCACAAACGCCGGGCCACTTCGCGGACAACAACCCCGGCCCCAGCGCCCGGTGACTTACACGCCACCCTGCCGCCTTCCGGGGGGAACTTTCCCGGCCCGCCGGTCGTCAAAAAGTTGGCTTTGCGCGGCGAATCACGTATCATGCACTTTACGCACTGTGGAAGATCGTCAGTTAGCTCGCGGGAAGGGGTCGCGCGCGGCAGTGACGCCGGGCTGTGGTTCGCCACGGTACCGAGCCATGCGGCTTGCAGTCTCGCCGTTTTCTTGAATCTCGGAACAGGGGCAAGGCAATGGAACAGGCTTCCGACGTGGCAACTGCCGACCGGCTGAGCGAAACCGACGTGCAGGCCATCGATCGCTTGCGAGAACTCTACGCCCGGCTGCAGAAAGAACTCGCCCGGGTCATCATCGGCCAACGCGACGTGATCGAACGGCTGGCCATTTGCATGTTTGCCCGTGGGCATGGATTGCTGATGGGCGTGCCGGGGCTGGCCAAGACGCTGCTGGTGAGCAAGATCGCCGAAACGATGTCGCTCGACTTCAGCCGCATCCAGTTCACGCCCGACCTGATGCCGATGGACATCACCGGCACCGACATCCTGCAAGAGGGCGCCGACGGACGGCGCGAGTTTCAATTCGTCCATGGACCCGTGTTCGCCAACATCGTGCTGGCCGACGAAATCAACCGGGCGCCTCCCAAGACCCAGGCCGCCATGCTGCAGGCCATGCAGGAGCAACGGGTCACCGTCGTCGGCAAAACGTTTGTCCTGCCGCCGCCGTTCTTCGTGTTGGCCACGCAGAACCCCGTCGAACAGGAAGGCACCTACCCGCTGCCGGAAGCACAGCTCGACCGCTTCATGTTCTTGATCGAGTTGGACTATCCCTCCGAAGCCGAAGAGGTGTTGATCGCGCGCACCACCACCGGCGACGCCCTGCCGGAATTGCAGCCGCTGATGACGGCCGCCGAGATCGTCGAGCACCAGGACCTGGTGCGTCACGTACCGGTGCCCGACCATATTTATCAATATGCCGCGAAGTTGGTTCGCAAGACGCGCCCGCTCGACCCAACGGCGCCGGCCTGGATGAAGCCGCTGGTGTCCTGGGGCGCGGAACCGCGCCGTGCAGTTCCTTATTCTGGGCGCCAAGGCGCGGGCTGCCTTGCACGGCAGCTATATGGTGCGCCTGGAAGATATCCACGAGGTGGCGATTCCCGTGCTGACGCACCGTGTGATCACCAACTTTGCCGCGCAAGCCCAGGGCATCGATGCCAAGCAGATCGTGCGCCGATTGATCGAGGAGATGGACGACGAGCGGTAAGAACATCGCGACGTGAGCCCGGCCGATGCGCTGGGCCGCCACTTTTTTGCGGATGAACGCGTGCCATGTTGTCGACCGGCCAAGCAAGCGCCTATCTCGATGCCGACGTGCTGTCGCGCCTGGCCGGCGTGCCGTTGTTCGCCCGGCGTCCCATGCACGGCACGGTCTCCGGCCGCCATGCCAGCCCGCATCGCGGCTCCAGCGTCGAATTTGCCGAATACCGCAAGTACGTGCCGGGCGACGATCTGCGGCGGCTCGATTGGCGCGCCTTTGGGCGGTCCGATCGCTTCTATGTCAAAGAGTTCGAGGCCGACACGAATCTCCGCTGCTGTTTCGTGCTCGACACCAGCGGTTCGATGGGCTTTGGTTCGACCGGCATCACCAAGTTCGGCTTTGCCCGCCGCATCGTGGCCACGCTCGGTTACCTGGCCAGCCAGCAAGGCGACGCGGTGGGCCTGGCCTGCGTCGCCAAAAAGATCGTACACCAGTTGCCGCCGCGGCGCAACGCGGCCCATCTGCGGCTGGTGCTCGGCATGCTGGAAGACGCCCAGCCCCAAAGCGAAACGCAACTCGCGCCGATCCTGCACGAACTGGCCGAGACAATCCGCCAGCGGGCGCTGGTGATCATCGTGTCCGACCTGTTCATCGATCCGGAAATCCTCAACGGCTGCTTTCAGCACTTGCGCTTTTGCCGTCACGACGTGGCCGTGTTTCACTTGCTCGATCCGCTGGAGCTTGACTTCAACTTTCGCCGACCCATGCGGTTTCTCGACATGGAAGGCGGCCCGTCGGTCTTTGCCGAGCCCAACGAAATCGCCGACCGCTACCATCGGGCCTTGCAGCAATATCTCGAACAACTAAAGGCCGTGGTGTTGGAATCGGCCGTTGACTATCATCGCGTGCGCATCGACGAGGGCTACGAACCGGCGCTCATGCGTTTCTTGATCAATCGCGCTCAAACAAAGTCCTTGCGATGAGTTTCCTGCAACCGTGGCTGTTGATCGCTCTGCCGTTGGTGGCTTTGCCCATCATCATCCACCTGATCAATCAGTGGCGGTTTCAGACGATTCCGTGGGGCGCGATGATGTTTTTGCTGTCCGCCCAGCGGATGGCCCGCGGCTACTCGCGGCTGCGTCAGTGGCTGATCCTCTTGATGCGCACGTTGGCCGTGGCCACCTTGATCTTCGCCGTGGCTCGTCCGCTGGCCAGCGGCTGGCTGGGCGTGACCGTCGGATCGCAAGCCGACACCACGCTCATCCTGCTCGATCGTTCTCCCAGCATGCAACAGCACGGCGCCGGAACGGGCGAATCGAAACTCGATACCGGGCGGCATCAGTTGGTGCGCACCTTGGAGACCCTCGGCTCCGGGCGTTGGGTCATGATCGACAGCGTCACGCGCCAGCCCCGCGAACTGGAATCCCCCCACGCGCTATTGAAAGCCCCCAGCGCCGGTCCGGCCAGCGCGCCGGCCGATCTGCCGGCCCTGTTGCAAGCCGCTTACGACTACGTGCGCGACAATCGCACCGGCCGCACCGAGATCTGGATTTGCTCCGACCTGCACGAAAACGATTGGAATGCCGGCAGCGGCCGCTGGGCCACGCTCCGCGACGCGTTTCTCGAACTGCCGCAAGGCGTGCGGTTTCACCTGCTCGCCTATCCCAACGCGGCAGCGGCCAATACGTCGGTGCGCGTGACCAACGTGCGCCGGCAGAATACCAGCGATGGCGCCGAGTTGTTGGTGTCGCTGCGGCTCTCGCGTCAAACCGACGCCGCCGATCCGATCACCGTGCCCGTGCAATTCGAAATCGAGGGAGCTCGTTCGGTGACGTCCGTCGAACTGACAGGACAGCACACCGACCTGCGCGATCATCGCATTCCCATCGAGCGCAACCGCGAGCAGGGTTGGGGGCGCGTGTCGATTCCCGCCGATGCGAATCCCGCGGACGACGAGTTCTACTTCGCGTTTGCCGATCCGCCGCCGCGGCGCGCCGTCGTCGTTGTCGACAACGCACAGGCCGAGCTTCCCTTGCGGCTGGCTGCCGGCATCAGCCCCGATCCCGCGCTAAAGTCCTCCACCGAAACTCTCGACATCGAACAGTTGACCGCGGTCGAATGGGACCAGATCGGTCTCGTGCTGTGGCAGGCGTCCATGCCCACCGGTCCGGCGGCCGATCTGCTGCAATCGTTCGTCGCACGGGGCGGCGAGGTGATGCTCTTTCCGCCGGACAATCCCGGCGACGACGAGCTCTGGAGCGTGCGCTGGCAATCGTGGCAGACCGACAACGAGCCGTTCACGGTCGGCTCGTGGCGTGGCGACGATGACCTGTTTGGCGCACCCTCAGCGGCGCCGCATTGCCGGTCGGTCAGTTGCACGTCTTGCGCTATTGCGGCCTGGCCGGCGAAGTCACGTCGCTGGCCACCCTCTCCAGCGGCGCGCCGCTCTTGGCACGCGTGCCCACCGAGCGCGGCGGCGTCTACCTTTGGACGACCACTCCCTCGCCGCGCGATTCGTCGCTGGCGACTGAAGGCGTGGTGCTGTACGCCGCGGTGCAACGCGCGTCTGTCCGCCGGCTCTTCCGTGCTCGGCAAAGCGCGGCAGTTGAACGCCGGACAAATGGGCGATGAAAGCTCGGCCAATTGGACGCGCGTCAGCGAACAGAATGACCGGCTCTCCACCGAGGCGGCCTCGCAGTGCGGCGTATATCAGGCGGCCGACCGTCTGCTGGCGGTCAATCGTCCCGCGGCCGAAGACCACGCTCAAGCGTTGGCCGACTCGCGCGTCGACGAGTTGTTTCACGGCTTGAACTACGTTCGCGTCGACGACCAAGCAGGCAATCTGAACTCACTCGTGCAAGAGATTTGGCGCGCGTTCCTGTTTGTGATGCTGGTTGCACTGATCGTGGAAGCAGTGCTGTGTCTGCCCCGAATCGCCCGGGTTGGGGGAACGACGGCATGAAAAGCGCGCAGTCCCTGACGTTTCTGTCGGCGCCCTGGTCGATCGCCGTGTCGTTGTTGGTGGTGCTGGGCACGGCCGCGCTTTGCTTCGTGGCCTGGCGGCGCAGCGGCTTTCGTCGCGACGTTGGCTTGCTCGAGCTGTTACGTTTGGCCATGGTGTGCCTGATCGCCGTTGTGTTCAATCAGCCCGAGTGGGTCGAAGAGTACCGCCCGGAAGAGAAACCTTCGATCGCCGTATTGTGGGATGGCTCGACGAGCATGGACACCCGCGACGTTCCCAGTGGGAATGCGGAGTCCGGCGTCCTGGCGACGCGGCACGAAGCCATCGCTCCGCTCGTCGACAGCGATTTCTGGAAATCGCTCCAGCAGCGGATGACCGTCGTCACCCAACCGTTTTCCGCGGCCGAAAGCGACCAGGGCACCAATCTGTACGAGCCCCTGGCCCGAGCGCCCAAGCGCATCAAAAACCTGCGCGGGATCGTGTTGGCTTCCGACGGAGACTGGAACGTTGGGCAGCCGCCGGTGCAAGCGGCCGCTGCGCTGCGATTGAAGGACATTCCGCTGTTTGCGGTGCCGGTGGGCAGCCCGTCGCGACTGCCCGACGTCGAACTGCTGAGCCTCGACGCGCCCACTTTTGGCATCGTGGGAAAGTCGGTGCGCATTCCCTTCACCATCGACAGCACGCTGCCGCGCGAGTATCTCGCCAGCGTGACGCTGGAAGCGTCGGACGGCGAAAAGTTGACGAAGGAAGTACGCGTCGCCCCGATGGGCCGCACGAGCGATTGGATCCTATGGAAACCGAAGGAGATCGGCGACTACACGCTCTCGCTCGACGTTCCCAAACAAAGCGACGAACTGTTGGCCGACAACAACCGGCTGTCGGCCCCCATCGCGATTCGCCAGGAAAAGCTGCGCGTGCTGGTCGTCGAGTCGGTGCCGCGTTGGGAATATCGCTATCTGCGCAATGCCCTGTCGCGCGATCCGGGCGTCGATTTGTCCTGCCTGCTGTTCCATCCCGGCTTGAACAAGGTAGGGGGCGGCAACGCCGACTACATCAAGGCATTTCCCTCCGGCTTGGACGAACTTGCCAAATATGATGTCGTGTTTCTCGGCGACGTAGGGCTGGATGATGGGCAGCTTTCCAGCGAAGACTGCCGACTGTTGCGCGGATTGATCGAACACCAAGCTAGTGGCTTGGTATTCATGCCCGGCTGGCAAGGACGGCAGATGTCGCTGGTCGAGTCGGAACTGGGGGACCTGATGCCCGTGCTGCTCGACGAGCGCCAGCCAGGCGGCTGGGGATCGCGCATGCCCAGCCATTTCGAGCTCACCGAGTTGGGCCGTCGCAGCCTGTTGACCAAGCTGGCGGACACGCAGGGCGAGAACATAGAGGTTTGGGAGGGTTTGCCCGGCTTTCAATGGTATGCGCCGGTCGTCCGCGCCAAGGCCGGCAGCGAAGTGCTGTGCGTGCATAAAGATATCACCAACGAGTTCGGCCGCTTGCCGCTGCTGGCAACGCGCACGTTCGGCGCGGGAAAAGTGTTGTTCATGGGCACCGACGGAGCCTGGCGGTGTGCAATCAGCGCCCAGGGCGGCCAGCCCCGAGGCCTCCTTGCCCCGGGACTCGGAATATAGAAACAGGTCCTTCAGGGCGCGCCCAAACCCGCCACCTGACAGTTCCGGGGCCCCGTTTACCACCATGCCGAATATGCCGCACATTTATCCGGCCCGCCCAAGCATCCGATTCATGCCGCCATTGCCCCTAAATCTCATAGGCGCCGTCCAAAAAAAGCACCAGGCTCATCATCACCTGGAGCACCCTTTCGTGATTCTGCCGGCCGGAAAGCTGCTCCTCCAGGACGCGCTCCACCGCCCTGGGCCGAAAAAAGCCGGTGGCCGCCACCTTTGCCGGTGAAAGCACCTTGCGCAGAAGGTCTCCGAATCTGCCGGGGCTTCAGCCAGGTGTTGTGGGGCACCTCGAACCCGTTCTTGCGGTAGGTCCTGAGCAGACTCTGTTCGATGCCCTTTACCGCCGGAAACTCGCGCTGGAAGGCCTGGCGCAGAAGATATTTCAGCTTAAGGGGATGGGAACGGACCTTGAGCGGCAGCCTGGTAATGAACTGGGCAAGGGCGTTGTCCATGAACGGCACCCTGAGCTCCACGGAGGAGGCCATGTAGGCGTTGTCCGCCCCGGCAAGGAGCAGCCGGGCAGAAACACCTTGAAATCGAAATAGCTCAGCGCGTCTATGAAATCCCATTCCCTCGCCCTTGGTAGATACTGGCTGAAGGCGATGTAGGGATCAAGGTCCTCGACCAGGGCCAGCGCCTGGGTGAGCAGGTTGGGCCAGTCGGCATAACGTATTACTTCCTTGAACCCGAAGAACATGCGGAAAAGATCAGGGTCGTCGGCTTGCACGAAACTTTTCAGCTTGAAGGTGGCGGGCAGCCGGCCCGTCCCGGCGGGCAGGTGGTTCACCAGGGGCTTGATGACCTTTTCCCGGACGGCCTCGGGTATCATATGAAACAGGCCGGCCGCATTGGCCGCGTGCACGGTGGGGTAGCCCAGAAAAAGCTCGTCCCCGCCGTCGCTGCTCAATATGACCTTGTAGCCGCGCTCATGAGGGTTCTCCTTGTCCATGTCCGGTCCACCTTCTTCTAGGCAAAGGCTATCACGAGAAGTTTCGATTGTTAATCTTCGCGGTAACCCATAGACTTGGCTGCCAGGCGCCGTTGCTATATGATAGTCAAAATTTCACCCTATGACAGCCCCTAGAACAGGAACCATTTATGCCTATTCCCAGACCTGAGTACCCTCGTCCTCAATTGGTGCGCTGGGACTGGCTCTGCCTGAACGGCGCTTGGCAATTTGAGATCGAATGCGGCCGATAGCGGATCGGAGCGTGGCCTGCTACAGCGGCAGTTGAACCAGACCATTCAAGTGCCTTTCTGCCCGGAGGCGCCGCTGTCCGGAATCGGTTACGTAGATTTCATGGATGCGGTATGGTACCGGCGGGACGTTACAATCCCCGCAGATTGGGCCGGGCGCCGGGTGCTCCTTCCACTTTCAAGCCGTTGACTACGATGCCACCGTATGGGCAGTCGTTGAGTAAAGTTCTGATCTTATCGCGGCGGCTTTACCCCATTTACATGCGACCTGAGCCGAGTGGCCGCGCCTGGTTAACACGAATGTACCATCGCTCCTGCCAGCTCGCGCACGATCATCGACCGCCGCAACCCCGGTGGAACAGGCCCAAACCTATGGCCCACGCGGTGCGATTTATCTGCGCACCACCGGCATCTGGCAAACCGTGTGGATGGAACCAGAGCCGCAAAGCGCTCTACAGCGCCCGCGGATTACCCCGGACGTA
>CAVZWY010000002.1:0-137809 GCA_963779015.1 uncultured Planctomycetaceae bacterium
GCCATATTGCTCATCCAAAAAGTGCGGGTAAGCAAGAAAGCTGATCTGGCTCGCACCAAGATCATCCATTTGTTGGGGCGCCTTTGCTTTCGCACCAGCTACAGCCAGAACGTGCTGCGGCACTCGATCGAAGTAGCCTTCCTCACCGGCATGATGGCCGAAGAAATCGGCCTGGACGGCAAGCTCGCCCGCCGCTGCGGTCTGCTGCACGATATCGGCAAGGCGGCCGACCACGAGGCCGAAGGGGGCCATCCCAAGATCGTGCGGATATCCTCAAGCGGCATAATGAACGGCCCGAGGTGGTCCATGCGGCGCTCGGGCATCATGACGACTTGCGGATCGATAATCCTTACACGGTGTCGTGGCCGCGGCCGACGCCTGCACGCCTCGCGCCCCGCGTGCCCGCCGTGAAACGTTGGAACGCTACATCAAGCGGATGGAAGAGTCGGATACGATCGCCTGTGAGCTTCGCCGGCGTCGAGCATGCGTTCGCCATCCAGGCGGGACGCGAGCTGCGGGCTGGCCAGCGCCAAGAACGACCGATGCTCGGCCGCCAAGATCTGCCACGATATCGCCAAGGCTTTCGAAGAACGTTGACATACCCGGGCGAAATCAAAGTGACCGTGCTGCGCGAAAAACCAGATTACCGAGTTGCACAGGTCGCTGGCTCGATCAACCCGGAGAAGCGTACGCGGGAAGCCGGGCGGGCGATATTCGTCGGCAAACCGGGTGCGTCGTCTGCCCGTCTTGCCAATCCCGGTAGCAAGCAAGGGCATCGATCTTGTCCGTCGCCAACGCCTGAAGCAGTGCCCGGTCTGGCCTGATCGCTGTGACTATTAAGAGCTTATGGCCGCCGCAGTTGACCGTGTCATCAGCTTGGGCGACCGCTTCTATGGCGCCGAAAATTTCCGCGTGCTGGAAAGCAAACCCGACATCGTCCGGCCCGCCAACTTGTCAGCCGCACGGGACGCGATACACCGTTGTGACCAGTCGCTTGGGACGGCTCGTGGTCGCGTGTTCAACCCGGGCCGAGTATCATGCCGTCCGGTCGATCGTCCCTGTGCGGTCCGTTATTCGCGGTGCTCGGCCGGGGTGCCCGAGACCGCGCAAGCTCGTTCTTTGTCGATTTCATGCCGAGGCGACCAGCGACAAGGAATATGGCGTGACCCAGCCGGCGAGCGCCGTCTTGGGCACCCACAGGCACGTGCCAATGAGCCGATTTTTCCGGGCGGCACGGCCAGCCGCGACGTGGGCATGACCGGCCCAATCGACAGCATCTGGCACGATCGCGTCATGGAAACTACCTACGTTTAGGCCGGATCCTTGAGGTTGCGCTGCAATGACCGTGCGGCTGATGGGTACGATAGTGACGCGGGGATGCCGAGTCGGGGCAAAGCCACCGAGATTCGCGTGTCGGCTGACGAGCGCGGAGCCGACCGCCTTGCTGTGCTGTCGCAGCTATCACAGCGGCCGGCGGCCTGGCAGTAGCGTTAACGTATAGGGACGCATGCCCAAACTCCGACAACGTGTAGGATCGCGTCCCTTTCGTTGACAAACGCCAACCGGCTCGCGGAACAACTTCCAACGCGATCTCCCAACGTGCTCGCGTCTGCGCGGCGCCGTTGGTTGGTGCGGCACGTTATTGCGGCACGGTGTTTTGCGTCCGGATCGCGCGGGAACGCAATAACAACTCGGTCTGCCGCCGTGTAGTGGGCTCGTGGAGGAATACGCTGCCTGGTGCGGAACTACAATGTCCTGGCTTATGCCACGCACGGAGACGCACGGCCCCGCCAAATCACGCGGGCGGGAATGTTGGCTATGTCGCCGCGGTGGGCATTTGCCGCGGTGAGTGAACGGCGGCCCATGCGGCCACCAGAAGCGAAGCAATTTTGATTCGCCTTGGTTGCCTTGAGCAGCGCCGCCGGGCGAGTGGGGCGTTCGCCTGTGGGGAACGGATACGCAGGAACGGATAAGCAAAGCAACGGGCTGTCTGCCTAGATCAAAAATGGCCGCCAAGGGACTGGTGCGGCTAACTCACGGATAAAAACGAGGACCTGCGCGATGGAACGCCTTCCTTCACGGTCGCTAGTGGCGACGGCCATTGTCGTCTTGCACTGCCTTGGCACTGTGCTAGGGCCGTTCGGGTGTTGGCTACGGCGATGCACATTATTGAAGGCACGAACACCCAAAGCCGCATTCAAGGACTTGAAAAGGACGCGCGTGCCCGCTCATCTGCCGACCGGTCACTTCGCTGCACTTTTGCTAATTGTTGTGTGATCTGGCCAAGCAAGTTGATGTTGCAGCAACATGGCGCAACCAAGTATCGAATTGATCGATCAACTGACGTCTTCGAGCAGGAGAACTCGTGGGATGAATATGATGAGATCGGAAGGCATCGGACGTGCCCACAAGGTTGTTTGGCTTGGACCGAAGAGTTTGACCTTTATCAGGCCACAACCTCTACCAGGCAAGGGAAATGTCAAGATTCAGGTATACGATCTGGCCAAGGGAACCAACCGGTGTTCGAGCGCATCTGCGCAAATGGATCCGCCTCAAAATGCGGCGATTCCTGCCGCGACAAGCGCAGTTGCATTTCCGCCGCCAGTTTGTCATTCACCCTGCGAATTCGGATCGCCGTCTATCCACAGCTCATGACGCTACGGTGGACTTCGCGAGCGATTCCACGGCATTGGCCAAAATGCATCGTGCCGACGAATGACGGCCGGCGACCTCCCTACAGTCTTCGGCGGTGTCGCGTTGACCGAGGCGGGGCAGCATTTTGGCTCTTGATTGTCGCGTGGCTGGCGGGGTCGGGGCGCGGTTTGTTGGCTGCCCGTTGTTGCTCGGTGCATATGCGCGCAGGCTCTTTCCAAGGCCACCCAAAGGTTGTTTCGGCTTGGGCCAGCATGGCCCTGGATGGCGTTTGCGGATGCTCTACGGTGACGCGCGGGGACAATTTCCTTGGCGTCGGCAGCCATTCTTTCAGCCGCTGCCCACCGAGATTTTCATTGGCCCGAATATCCAGGTGTCGCTCTTGGCGTTTATGCCCGTTTTGGCCTTGGCCAACATGGCGTTGTAGCTCTCGGTCCGGACGCGGACACCAGCACGAAGCCCAGGGAGAGATCGTAGCTCGGCTCGCCAAGGCGACGTCAGTGGCGCGGTCTTTCTGCTGTCTTGAGTGCTTCGTAGAATTGATCGGTTCCAAGAGGGCGGTGCGTCTGCGTTGCTCGTCCACGGTGAGCGAGCGAGTCGGCCAGATCGGCCTCGTCCTTCTTGGGAGACCAACCGCCGGTCACGGCGCGATCCACGACGGCCCAACGCGGCTCGTGCCTTGTCCGTCACTCAGAAATGTCGATTTATCGGCACATAATCCGGCCGGTAGTTGAGGATCATCTGCGGATCGAAGTGACTAACTTTGGCCCCGCTGTGCGGTTTTTTCCGTGGCGGTTAACTTTCCGCGATCCTGCTCGCGACGTGAAGAATATTTGGTTTCGTAGCACAATCGCGTCAGACTATAAGGACCAAAGCCCGAGTCCATCGAATGTCGCGTTCGTGCAGTCACTCAACTAATCCGAGGAACAATTCCCGGGCCCCGTCGTGATCGGTGTTTGATTGAATTTTGGATCGGACGACGGCCACCAACACCTCCTCGCGCCGTGGAAAGGGTGCCGGCACGCCGATGCAATACACTGGAATCCTCATATGCCGCAGATTCGACCGTGCGTCGTCCACTTTGCTTTCGTCGTCCCTCATTCGTCCGTGACGTTACCAACATGACGTTGCTCGCCGCCTTGCGCTGCGGAGCGTGCGGAAGGCATCGGCGGCTTTGCCACCGCGCTCGACGCCGCTGGCGTCGGTCTCGACGCGGCCCACGGCCATTTAATCGCCTCGATGTCGTCCGTGGGCTTGGGAGTGAGAAAGAAATCTGCTGACCTCGGTCGTCGGATTCGGCCAGCAGATTTCTTTTCTCACTCCCAAGCCCACGGACGACATCGAGGCGATTAAATCGGCCGTGGCGAGCATCGAGACCGACGCCAGCGGCGTCGAGCAAACGTTTACGGCGGTGCGCGAAGCCGCCGAACGATTTCGCACGCTGCGCACGCAGGAACCGCGGCGCAACGTCATGTTCGTGATTTTCACGGACGAAGTGGGGGACGACGAAAGCGAATTGGACGACACGGTGCGAATCTGCCGGCGCTATGAGATTCCCGTGTATTGCATCGGCGTGCCGGCCCCGTTTGGGCGCCGCGAGGTGTTGGTGCGATACGTCGATCCCGATCCAAAATTCGATCAAACACCCCAATGGTTGCCCGTGCGACAGGGCCCGGAATCGTTCCTGCCGGAGTTGGTTAAAATCGGTTCGCACGAACGCGACGATCCGATGGACTCGGGCTTTGGTCCTTATAGTCTGACGCGATTGTGCTACGAAACCGGTGGAATCTTCTTCACGGTGCGCGAGCAGGATCGGCGACGGCGCAACCGCCGCGGAAAAACCGGCGCCAGCGCCGCCGAGTTTAGTCGCAGCTTCGATCCGCAGATCATGCTCAACTACCGGCCGGATTATGTGCCGATCAAGGAATATCAACAGTTGGTGGCGAAGAACAAGGCGCGAGCCGCGTTGGTGCAGGCGGCGCAGATGTCGTGGATCGCACCGATGGAGCAGCCGCAGTTGGTATTTCCCAAGAAGGACGAGGCCGATCTGGCCAACCGGCTCACCGTGGCGCAACGCGCCGCCGCCGTCTTGGAGCCGAAAATCAATCAACTCTACGAAGCACTCAAGCAGGGCGAGAAAGACCGCGCCAAGCTGACGTCGCCGCGTTGGCAAGCCGGCTACGATCTCTCCCTGGGGCTCGTGCTGGCTCTCCGCGTCCGGACCGAGAGCTACAACGCCATGTTGGCCAAGGCCAAAACGGGCATGAAGTTCGAAAACGCCAAGAGCGACACCTGGATCCTGGCCCCGGCCAATGAAATCTCGGTGGGCAGCGGCTGGGAAAAAATGGCTGCCGACGCCAAGGAGAATCTCCAGCGCGTCGCCCGTGAGCATCCGCAAACGCCGTGGGCCATGCTGGCCCAAGCCGAATTGAAACAACCTTTCGGCTGGGCTTGGAAAGAGGCCTACACGGCCGTCGCCGAGCGACAACGGGCAGCCAACAAACCGCGCCGACCCCGCCAGCCACGCGACGATCGAGCCAAAATGCTGCCCCGTCCGGTCAAACGCGCACCGCCGAAGCTGTAGGCGGTCGCCGGCCGTCATTCGTCGGCGCGATCAGTTGGCCAATGCCGTGGAATCGCTGGCGAAGTCCACCGTCGCGTCATGGTCGTAGAAGTAGCGGGCGATCAATTGCGCCAGGTGATCGACAAACTGGCGGCGGAAATGCGACTCGGGCTTGTCGCCAGCAGGAATCGCCGCGTTGGGCGGATAGACCGCTTGCGGCAGATGCCGCTCGAACACCGGTTGCTTCCCCTTGGCCAGATCGTATACCTGAATCTTGACGTTCGCCTTGCCCTGGTAGAGGGTCTGGCCCTGATAAAGGTCGAACTCTTCCAGGTCCAAGCCGACGACCATATCAGCATCCAATGCCTTGCCGATCTCGTCGTATTCATCCCACGAGTTCTCGTCTGCCCACTCGAAGACGTCGCGTTGATCGATCAATTCGATCTTGGGTACGTGCTGCTGCAGCAACATGCCGACTTGCTTGGCCAGATCGCGCGAGGCGCTAGAATCGCGAAAGTGCAGCGAAGTGACCGGTCGGCAGATGACGGCCACGCGCTTGCCTTTCAAGTCCTTGAAGTCGGCTTTGGTGTTCGTGCCTTCGATGATGTACATCGCCGTAGCCAACACCGAACAGCCGCTGGCCAGCGCCAGTGCCAAGGCAGTGCAAGCGACAATGGCCGTCGCCACTAGCGACCGTGAAGGAAGGCGTTCCATCGCGCAGGTCCTCGTTTCATCCGTGAGTTAGCCAGCCGCCAGTTCCTTGGCGCAATTTCCACATATTTCACCGGGCACGGCCCAGTTGCTTTGCTTATCCGTTCCTGCGCCTATCCGTTCCACAGGCGAACGCCCCACTCGCCCAGCAGCAGCGCCGTGCTCAAGGCGACCAAGGCAATCAAAATTGCTTCGCTTGGTAGCCGCATGGGCCACCGTCCACTCACCGCGGCAAACAACGCTCCGGCCGATACCACCGCGGCGACCATGGCCAACAGCGTTCCACCCACGTGATTTCGCAAGGCGTTGCGCAGTTGTCCGTGCGTGGCATAAGCCCAGGACGTTGTCATTCCGCAGGCCGGGCAGCGTATTCCTGCCACGACCCCAAAAGTACACGGCGGCAGACCGAGTTGTTCGTGCGTTCCCCAGCCGCGCGGATCCGGACGCAAACGGCTTGCCAGCAATAACGTGCCCAGCAGGCCAAGGCCCAACAGCGCCGCGCAGACGCGAGCACGTTGGGAGATCGCGTTGGAAGTTGTTCCGCGAGCCGAGTTGGCGTTTTGGTCAACGAAAGGGACGCGAAGCATAGCGATGCCCTACACGTTGTGCAAGAGCGTTTGGAATGGCGCGTTTTCGTTCCCTTGCCAGATCGTTAACGCTACTGCCAGGTGGTTCACGCCACCGGCCGCTGTGATAGCTGCGACAGCGCGGCAAGGCGGTCGGCCTCGCGCTCGTCGACCGACACGCGCCGAATCTCGGTGGCTTTGCCCGACTCGGCATCCACGTCCACTATCGTACCCATCAGCCGCACGTCGTGCAGCGCGACCTCAAAATGAGTCGGATAGAACGTTAGGGTAGTTTCCATGACGCGATCGACGCGTCGTCCCAGAATGCTGTCGATTGGGCCGGTCATGCCCACGTCGCACTGGAAGGCCGTGCCGCCCGGGAGAATTCGCTCGTCGGCGGTCGGCACGTGCGTGTGGGTGCCCAAGACGGCGCTCACCCGCCCGTCGAGGTAGCGCCCCATCAATTGCTTGTCGCTGGTCGCTTCGGCGTGGAAATCGACGAGGATCACTTTCACGGTCTCGGGCAGCGCCGCGAGCACGCGATCGGCGGCGGCCCAGGGACAATCGACCGGACGCATGAAGACGCGTCCCAGCAGGCTGAGCACCGCGACCTCGACGCCGTTTTTGGCGGTCACCACGGCCCATTCGCGTCCGGCGCTGGGGCGGAAAGTTGGCCGGCTTGACGATGTTCGGCTTGCTTTCCAGCACGCTGACAATTTCGCGTCGGCGATAAATGTGATCGCCCAAGGTGACGCAGTTCACGCCGGCGGCCATCAGCTCTTGATAGTTGGCCGGCGTCAGCCCCGAGCCGCCGGCGCTGTTTTCGCCGTTGGCCACGACCAGGTCGATGCCCTCGCTTTCCACCAGGCCTGGCAAGACGCGCGAGACGATGCTGCGCCCCGGTTTGCCGACAATATCACCGATCAGCAAGATCCGCACGAGTACACGCCTTCTATTGGGTTAAACAGCCGCCAAGAAACTATCGGGCGACTTCGGTAATCCGCGTTTCGCGGAGCACGGTCACCTTGATCTCACCGGGATAGGTTAATTGTTCTTCGAACGCCCGGGCAATGTCGCGGCAGATTTTCGCCGCCGAGGCGTCGGTCGTGTCTTTGGCGCTGACCAGCACGCGGAGCTCTCGTCCCGCCTGAATGGCAAAGGCCTGGTCGACGCCCTCGAAATTCGTCGCGATCTTCTCGAGCTCTTCCATTCGTTTGATGTACCGCTCGAGCGTTTCACGGTGCGCTCCGGGACGCGATGCGTGCAGGCATCGGCCGCGGCCACCAACACGGTGTACGGATGGTCGACGCGGATGTCGTCGTGATGCCCGAGCGCCGCATGGACCACTTCAGGGCCTTCGCCGTAGCGTTTGAGCAACTCGGCGCCGATCTTCGGATGTCCGCCCTCGGCCTCGTGGTCGGCCGCTTTCCCGATATCGTGCAGCAAGCCGCAGCGCCGGGCCACGCGTGCGTCGAGCCCCATTTCCTCGGCCAGTAGCCCCGAAAGGAAGGCCACTTCGATCGAGTGTCGCAGCACGTTCTGGCTGTAGCTGGTGCGAAAGCGAAGGCGCCCCAACAAGTGGATGATCTTGGGGTGCAAGCCGGGGATGTCGGCTTCTTGCGCCGCTTCTTCCCCGCGCTTTTGGATGTGTTGTTCCAACTCGGTTTGAGTTTCGGCCACCAGTTCCTCGATCCTGGCGGGGTGGATGCGCCCATCGGCAATCAGTTTGTTGAGCGCCAAGCGGGCCACCTCACGTCGCACCGTGTCGAAGGCGCTGACGATGACCACGCCCGGCGTATCGTCGATGATCACGTCGACGCCGGTGGCTTTCTCGAAAGCACGAATATTGCGGCCTTCGCGGCCGATGATGCGTCCCTTCATTTCGTCGCTGGGGATGTCGACGGTGCTGGTCGTGGTTTCGGCCGTGTGGGTGGCGGCATAGCGTTGGATGCACGTGAGCAGCACGTCGCGACTCTTGGCCTCGACGATTTCGGTCATCTTTTTTTCGTGTTTAAGGATCAGCGAACCGGCCTCGTGCGTCAGATCGCGTTCGAGCATCTCCAGCAGCCGGGCCGTGGCGTCTTCGCGGCTCAAGCCGCTCAGCGCGTGCAATGTCTGCCGCTGCACGTCCAGCACGCTGGCTAGCTCTTCGTTGCGGCGGTTCGTGTCTTCGATCTTCTCCGCCAGTTTGCGCTGGGTGGTTTCGACCATTTTTTCCTGGCGGTGCAGTTGCTCGTGCTGCTGTTCCAGCGCGTCCTGGCGCTTGTCGAGCAGCCGCTCTCGCTCGTGCAACTCGTGGCGCAGCTTGGCGAGCTCGCGCTCGCCCTCGGCCTTTTGCTGGATGGCCATTTCCTTGATTTCGAGCTCGGCCTCCTTGCGACGATTGGCGCTTTCTCGATCGGCCAGCGCAATGATCTCGCGGGCTTCGGTTTCCGCGTCCCGCCGACGCAAGCGATCCAGCAGCTTGACGCCGACAAAGGCCAGCACGGCCGCCGCGATCACCAAGGCAACGGCGATATAGATATTGATCTGCACTCTCGATCCCCCTTCGCGATGACGATCGCGCCTTGGGATCGACGGCAGCACTTGCGCAGGCACGCGCGGAACTGACCGATGTCAGAAGGGGGAAGCAGACCAAAATTGCAACGTGCGATCCAAGGCGGTCGCGCGAGGCGCGCGACGAAGACGAGGATCTCGGGACGAAACCACGGGGACGAGGACCATACGCGCCTCTGGCAGGCCAGCAAATCGGCGCCAGCCACCGAGTGCGCAACGTAAGAGTTGGCTAGCTTTTTCGAAAGTTCCTCGCCCACGGCAAGCAAACGCACGGGAACTTTCGGTCAACGCATAATCCACGCTTACCCAATCATGCGGGAATGCTCCGAGCAAAGACGCCCACGTCGCGCCCGACCGGCAATTGGCGGTCCGGCGAATGACACGAGTCGACGTTGCCCAGGCACGGTCCCCCAGCAGCAGGCCGAGGAAATATCGCAGGAAAACCATGAGAAACATGTGGTTGCGAACTCCCGCAAATCGCTTAGTCGTTGTCACCCACTAAAGAATCGTCATCGAAGTTGCCCAAACGCTTTTGGTAGCAACTCCCTCCGGACGGATCCGAAGGCATTCTTTGTATTGTGCACGGGAAAAGTACCCCGCCAGCGCAAGGCGCGCATGCCGCGATGCTTTTCTCACTCTGTTAGCATCCTATCACAGTCCGTGCCAACTGCAACTAGCAGCGGGGCCATTTGGTGCTAGGATAACACAAGGCGTCACGACGACTTACGACTGGCCGACTTGTTCCGTCTGGGTAAGAGAGCCCGCCCGCCGGCGAGCAGCAATTGGCAACGCCGCGTGCCCCGTGCCCGTCCCGTGCTTGGGACTCTTCACGCATGAAATCATTCGAAACGCAACTGATGGCGTCCTGGCCGCCTGCGAACTGGCAGGACGTGGGCGTCGTGGCGGCCGTTTCCGGTGGAACCGACAGCGTGGCCCTGCGCGTGCCCTGGCCGCCCTCAAGACGCACGGCGCCGGTCGGCTGGCCGTGGCTCACTACAACCATCGTCTACGCGGCGACGCCTCGGACGCCGACCAACGGTTCGTCCAGGCCCTGGCCGGTCAACTAGGGCTGGACTGTTCGGTGGAAGTGAGCGACGTCGTACCCGAGGCTGACAGGAGCGACGGGCTCGAAGCAGTAGCCAGGCACGCCAGATACGATTTCCTCAGGCGTCTCGCCGAGGCCCGCGGCGCCCGCTATGTGGTTACCGCACACACGCTCGACGATCAGGCCGAGACCGTATTGCACCACGTGCTGCGCGGCACGGGGCTGGCCGGATTGGCCGGGATGACCCGCGCGGCCACTCGGGCCGAACGTTACGCTGATCCGGCCGCTGCTGGAGTTTCGCCGTCACGAATTGCTTGCGTATCTGCAATCGCTCGATCAGCCGTACTGCGTCGATGCCACGAATCGAGACGTGAGATTTGCACGCAATCGGATTCGCCACGAGCTGTTGCCGTTGATCGAGCGCGACTATCGCCCCAATGCGGTCGAAGTGCTCGCGCGGTTGGCCACGCTGGCGGGCGACGCCCAGCGCGTCGTCGAGACGGCGGCCGACGCGTTGCTCGATGGTGCGCTCGTCACGGCTACGGCCGATCGAGTGCTGCTCGATTGCAATGCAATGAGCACGCACGATCGGCACCTGGCGCGTGAATTGTTCGTCGGCGTGTGGCGTCGCCAAGGCTGGCCCGCGCAGGACATGAGCTTTGCCGAGTGGGACGCATTGGCCACCATGGCGATCGGTGGTATCGGTCCAGACAAGCGCGTATTTCCCGGCGCGATCACCGTGCGCAGAGACAACAGCAGTCAACTCGAACTGATCGCGCCAAGTTCAAACGGCGCCGAGCGCTCCGCGGCCGGCGCTCAGGCCTGATCCGCCTGCGAATCTCTGTAGATCGCTTCTTGCGCGGTCGGCTCGTACGAAGTTTCGCGCTCCACGCCGCCGGGTCCAATTTCGACCAGCTTGTAGCCGCCGATGGCGCGGAAATACAACAGCAAAAACAGATAGCAGACGGCCATCGTGGCCGGGATGAGCGAGGTCACCTTTAGTGCCTGCTGCTTGCCGTAGGTTTCCGCCTGCTCGACGTCCTTGTAGGCCGGGTCGTTCTCGGAAAGCTCGGCCACTTTCTGCCCGTCGAAGCCGCGCACGGGCTTGAAGAACAAGAACGAATTCGCTTCAGTGGAAGCGACTTGTTCGTATGCCGAGGGATCGGTCTGTTCGAGCTGCGAGGCCATGAAGACATCCTGCGTGTAGCCGATGCCCGGACCGCCCAACATGCCGGCCGAAAGCATGCCGATGCCTCCCATGGCGCCCAAGCCCAGCGCGCCGGCCTTGGGAAAACGCTCGCCGACGACGCCCAACATGGTGGGCCAGAAGAACGTCTTGCCGATGCCGTAGATCGTGGCCGGAATCAAAATCGCCACCACGGTGGCCGAACCGACCATGCTGCCCATCATGTACAGGCCGATCGTGGCCAAAACGGCGCTGACGAACAACAAGCCCAACGGATTGATCCGCTCGACGATCGGCCCGGCGAAGAATCGCAACACGAACATCAGCCCGGCGGTATACACCAACAGCAACACGCTGTTCTCGATGTAGCCGCTCATGATGTTCGTGATCCAGCTATCGGTGCCCAATTCGACATAGCCCACCATGGCGTGCAGCACGAGCAGAAACAACAACAGGGGGGCCGCAAACTCGGCGACCATTTCACCGAACTTGACTCCCGCCGCGCGCGCCTCGGAAATGGGAAACTTCTCCTTCAACACGATCATGCCGTACCAGAGCGTGGGAATCAGGAAGAACATCATGGGGATTTCCCAACGCAACTTGTGTACGACGCATTTGTCGCCCACGAAGCAAAACGCCAAGAGTCCACCCAGAATCATGCCGCCGGGCCAGCCCGCGTGCAGGACGTTGAGGTAATGTGTCTTCTGTCGCGGATAGAGCGTGGCAACCAGCGGATTGATGGCCGCCTCGCACATGCCGTTGGCCAGCGAGAACATGAACATACCGACGTACAGGCACCAATACGTGGCGTTCCTTCCCGCATCCCCGCCCCCCCAGGCCTCATAGACCGGTGCGGCCGACAAGGTGACAGCGGCCGACGACGCATGCAGCAAGAAGGCGCCGATCAGAATGATCTTGTACCCGATGCGATCGGCAAACAGGCTGAAACCGATGATCGTGAACGCCATGCCCGTCAAGCCGCCGCCGGTGATCGTGCCCAAGTCGGTTTTCGTGAAGCCAAACTGGGCGCTCCACTCCGACAACACGTCGCCGCGAATGGCAAAACCCATGCCCGCCGCGATCAGCGTCAAGAAGCTGGCCCAGAAAATCTTGCCGCTTGTCTGCATGGACTCAATCTCCGCCGGGGGAACCTGTCGGGGCTGCCTGGGATGGTGCCGCACTTAGCGCGAGGGCTTGGGGTGCGCGTAGAGACTTCCGAGTATACAAGCCGTGCTAGCCAAGTAAACGGACGGAAACTGCACATTTGAGGCAATTTCAGGACTGCCCGCTGGCACGCGACCGTCCAACACGACCATGCGATACCGCTTGCCCAGATTAGCAGGCGCCTTTGCGGTCCTTTGAAGCTGGGTTGCTCCGTCGGGCGCTCGTCCCTACGATGTGCGGCCCGCTATTGCTCCCCAAGGCGTCCATGCGCCCACGATGACACGACTTACAGCCATTCGTACGATGTGGATCGCGATCCTGGCCGTGGCCCTCGTGGCCCGGTTGGCGTTCGGCGTTTGGTGGCAGTCGCGCTTGCCGGCGGGCCAACAGTTCTTCTTTGGTGATAGCGACTCCTATTGGCAACTCGGCCGGGCGATCGCAGCGGGCGAACCCTATCAATACCGCTCGGCGGATGCGCGCGTGCTGCGCACGCCAGGATATCCCGCGTGCCTGGCGGTTGTGTTTCTGATCCTGGGTGAACAGGCGCCTGTCATGGCCGGACGCGCTTTGAGTGCTGTGTTTGGGACCTTCGTCGTGGCCGCGGTCGGTTGGTGGGCCACGGCGCTTTTTGACCAACGAACCGGCATCCTCGCCGGTTGGATCGCGGCGCTCTACCCAGGCACGGTTTCCATGGGTGCGTTTATCTTGAGCGAAGCGCCGTTTTGCCTGTTCATGATTCTGCACCTGGCGCTTTGGGGACTCGCTTGGCGTTGCGAAAGCCGATCGCGCGGCGCGGCGCTCGCACTTGGCGGGGGAGTTGCGGCCGCCATGGCGACGTTGATCCGGCCCAGTTGGTTGCTGTTCATTCCATTTGCGTGGGCGATCGGCCTGGCATTCGAACATCAACGAGGGCGGCAGGTCGTCATCGGACTGGCGATGTCGGCCAGTTTCGCCGTGTGCATGTTGCCCTGGTGGGTTCGCAACGCGCGCGTATCGGGTCACTTCGTCGCCACGACGCTCCAATTCGGCGCTAGCCTCTACGACGGCCTGCGTCCCACGGCCGATGGCGCCAGCGACATGAGCTTCGTGCCTGACTTCGTCGCCCGCCAGCGCGGCCGATCGTCAGACGCCGCCGGACGAAGGCGAGACGTTCGAGTATCGTCTCGATCGGCGGATGTTGGCCGCATCGCTCGACTGGGCGCGCGCGAATCCGGGTCGCGTCGCGGAATTGGCCGTCGTCAAGTTCGCGCGAATCTGGAACGTGTGGCCCAACGAGCCGTCGCTGCGGAGTTGGCCGGCGAGGTTGGCGATTGTCTCGACCTATGTGCCCTTGTTGGCGTGCGGCCTGGCAGGTGGTTGGCGTTTTAGTCGCAGGGGTTGGCCCTTTGTGCTGGCCTGGTTGCCCGCCGTGTATTTGACGCTGTTGCACATCGTGTTCGTCAGTTCGATTCGCTACCGCGAGCCGGCCATGCTCGCGCTGGTGGTGTTGGCGGCGGGGTTCGTTGCCGCCTTGATTCGCGTGCCGGCCGACGGCCAATCCGCGGCGTTGCCGGCCCGCTGAGCAGGTTGCCGCACGGAAAACGTTCAGTGCGTTTCGGTTGAAGGATCCACTCGACCATTTGCCGGTTCATAAACCTTAGCTGGTTCTTCTTCAAATGGGGCGCGGCCCTGGCGTTCGTGGTTGCGCTGGCCGCCAGTCCGTTCTACTACCGCCAGGTCTTCTTTCGCGTCGAGGAAGAGATTCGCGCCCGGGCCGAAGCCAAGATTTCCCAACGTTTTCCGAACTTGGAGGTACACGTCCAAAGCGCGCGGCTGGCCAATGACGGCATCGAAGTGCGCGGCATCTCGCTGGTCGAACCGAACGTCGTGGGGCCGCAGCCGGAACTCGCCTACTTCGACGAAGCTTTTCTCGCCTGCGACACCAACCTGCAGGAATTGGTCTCGGGCGACCCGCAGATAACGAGCGTCAAACTCATACGGCCCGTCATCCGCGCGACGCGGCGTCCCGACGGCCGGTTTCATCTCGGCAAGTTGCGACCCGTTTCTCAGCCGGAGAATCCCCTGCCGCCGCTCACCATCGACAGCGGCACGGTCGAAGTGTTCGACCCGCTCAAGAATCCCTCCAGCACGTTCACGTTGCGCGACGTGCACGCCTCGCTGCACCCATCCGACAAGGCCGCGGGCCAACTGGCCGTCTCCGGATACTTCGTCGGCGATCATCTGCAACGCGTGGAGTTTACCGGCACGTTGGATCCGGTGAGTTCCGCCTGGAAGCTGCAGGGCAGCGTCGACGGCTTGCAGATTTCTAGCGCGCTGCGCCGTTCGTTGCCGGGTCCCATTGCCGACGCGATGGAGTTGCTCAAGAACGTGCAAGCGCCGGCCAATTTGAGCTTTAGCGTGCGCCACGATGGCATCGACGCGCTGCCGCAATTCGAAGTCAACGGCCGGATCGCCGGCGGCCGCATCGAAGACCCGCTGCTCCCCTACCCTCTCACCGATCTGGAAGCAAGCATCCACTGCGACAATACGGGCTTTCGCATTCGCGACCTGACCGCGCATCACGGAACGACGACCTGGACCATCTCGCAGTTCGATCAGCACGGCTTTGGGTCTGGCAAGCCGTGCGTGCTGCGGGCCAGCGGTCGGCAAGTGAGGCTCGATCGCCGCTGGCGCGACACGTTGCCCGAGCAATACCGCAAACATTGGACGAACTATGACCCCGAGGGAGACATCAACGTCGAATGTACGGTGTCGTTCGACGGCAAAGCATGGCGTCCGATGCTCAAGCTCACGGCGCTCAACAACGTGTCATTTTGCTGCCACAAGTTTCCCTACCGGCTGGAGCGCGGACGTGGGTCGCTCACGCTGCAGAACAACGAACTCGACGTGAATCTGGTCGCCTTCAGCGGCGCACAACCGGTAACGCTCAAGGGAGAGTTCTTCAATCCTGGACCGGAGTACACCGGTTCGATCGAAATCTGGGGCGAGAAGATCCAATTCGACGAGACGCTGTTCGCCGCGATTCTCAAACCCAAGTCCCGCGACGCCGTACGTTCGCTCAATCCCCACGGCACGTTTGATTTTCATACGCAACTATGGCGTCAGCCAAACGACCCGCTGCCGCGCCCGCTCATCCACCAGCACCTGCGCGTGTCGCTCAATCGTTGCACGGTAACCTACGACAAGCTGCCCTATACGCTTTACAACTTGCAAGGCAAGCTCGACATGCAGGATGGGCAGTGGGCGACCAATCGAGATCTGGTTGGAGTCAACGATACCGGCGTGGTCACCGTGTCCGGGAAGTTGGAGACGTCGCCCGAGGCCGATCAACTGACACTGCACGTCGACGGGCAGCGCGTTCCGCTGGAAGAGGAACTGCGCGACGCGTTGCCCGTTCAACAGCAACAGATCTGGGCCGCCTTGCGTCCGCGTGGCAGCATCGACCTGGAGGCCGACGTGCAATACGATTCGCGCATGCGCAAACCCTCGATCGACTTGCGCATGGTGCCCCATGGCGGCCGCTTGCCGGGTCGAGAGCTGGCCGGCCGAATTCCGCTGGCGGAAGCGGCGCAACCAACTGCGCCAATCGAGCCTGAGGCGGCGCCGCTCGACGATGGCAGCGCCATCGGCACTTCGATCGCGCCGGTGGCATTTCCCTATCGGATCGAGCGGCTGGGCGGGCTGGTTCACTATCGCGACGGTCAGGTCAAGCTGATCGACGTCCGCGGCCGCCATCGCGCCACGGAAATGCGCGCCGACGGCTGGTGCCAGATTCAACCCGACGGAGCCTGGCGGCTGCGTCTCGATCGGCTCTCCGTCGACCGGATGCGCTTGGATGGTGACGACCGCGAGTTGGTTTCGGCGCTGCCCGCCGCGCTGCGCCAGGCCGTGGCCGAGCTGCGCCCGACCGGCCCCATCAATCTGAAAGGCATGATTGAATTCTCCAAAACTGGAATTCAAGCCCCGTTGCAATCCCTCTGGGATGTCGGCTTGTATCTCCATCAGGCCAGCCTGCGAGTGGGGCCCCAAATCAACAATGTCTTCGGCGCCGTCCACCTGCAGGGCTCGTCCAATGGCGCGCGCTATGCCAGCTATGGCCAATTGGAGCTGGACAGTCTTACGTATCGGAACTTCCAGCTTACCCAGATCCTGGGGCCGCTGTGGTTCGACAATCAAAACTTCTACCTGGGCACGCTGCCCTTCGAGCCCGCCAACGGCCAACCGCGCGGACGCGTGACGGCCAGGTTGTTTGGCGGCGCCGCGGCCGCCGATTGCCACGTCCGGCTAGGCGCCGTTCCGCAGTATCGCCTGATCGCCACACTATCGAACGCGGACCTCGGACAGTTTGCGATCGAAAACATGACGAGCCATCAAGCGCTGCGCGGCAAGATACTCGCCAACGTCGATTTGCAAGGCAGTCGCGGGCAGCACACGCTCGTTGGCCGCGGCGACGTTCACCTGACCGATGCCGATATTTACGAATTGCCGCTCATCGTGTCGCTGTTGTCCATCGTCCGCGCCAAGGCTCCCGGTCCCACGGCATTCACCGAGAGCGACATCATTTTTCAAATCAACGGCCAACACGTGCAGCTCAAGCAAATCGACCTGCGCGGCGATGCGCTCGATCTGGGGGGGCAGGGAGAACTAACTCTCGACGGGCAAACCAATCCCATCGCGCTCGAATTGCACACGACCGTGGGCCGAGGGGCGATTCCCATCATTTCCGGCATGTTCAGCGAGGCGAGTCAGCAGCTTCTGAAGGTTCATGTCGTGGGCTCGCTGGAACAGCCGCAAGCCTGGACCGAAGCATTGCCGATAGCAGGTGAAGCACTCAACATGCTGCGCACCGACTATCAGGCGTCGCCGCTGCCGTCTCAAAACCGCGCCGGCGCACAAACATACCCAGCCCGACGTTGAGCACGTCGCGGCCCGCGCTCACGTTTTCGAGCCTTGAGGATTAACATGAGTACAGATCCCATTGGCAACATCGCCGCCAGTTCCGCCGGCGCGCCCCTTGCGCAATCGATCCGAGCGCAAGGCGCCGCGGTGCAACAAATCGCTCGCGAGCGACAACAGCAGCGAGTGGCCGCGCTCCAAGCTGACCGTGCCGCCGGAATCACCGAGCCTGACGCACAGGACCTGGCGACGCGCGAGCGCGACGCCGACGGTCGACAGTCGTGGCAACGTCGACAGTCGACGACGGACGTCCCGATTGCGCCGGCGTCGACTTCATCGATTCCGCCGTCAGGACACGGGATCGACTTGATTGGGTGATCGGACCGAGCGACAGCGAACCGCAGTGCCGCGGCACGTGTCCTAGCACCGGCTGGTTCGTTGCTGCCTCCGCTCGACAAAACTCCGTTTGGCAACAGGGTTTGCTGCCCGCCGGTTGCACTTCTAGAATGCAAACGCGACGCGCATACGACCGAAGGCGAACGATTCCTCGGAGGACTGTCAGTTCGATGCGATTCACCAAGATGCACGGCATCGGCAACGACTATCTGTACGTCGATTGCTTTAGCGAGCCGTTTCCGGCCGATCCGGCCGCACTGAGCCGGCGCCTTTCGGATCGGCACTTTGGCGTGGGCAGCGATGGCATGATCTTCATCTGTCCGTCCGAAGTGGCCACGGCTCGCATGCGGATGTTCAACGCCGACGGCTCCGAATCGGAGATGTGCGGCAACGGCGTGCGCTGCGTCGCCAAATACATTTACGACCATGGCATCCGTCGCGAGCGGAAACTTCAGGTCGAAACCGGCGCCGGCGTGTTGACCCTCGAACTCGAAGTTGAAAACGATCGCGTGCAGCGCCGTGCGCGTCGACATGGGACAGCCGATTTTGCTATCGGAAAAGATTCCGGTCCAGTTGCCCCTCGTCGAACCCACCCAGCCGATCGTCAACCTGCCGCTGGAACCGCATGTGAAATTGCCCGACTTGGACGGCTGGATGGTGCGATGTGGGCTCGATCCGCGCATGACCTGCGTTTCCATGGGCAATCCGCACGTGGTTCTCTACTGCGGCGACGTGCAAGCAGTCCCCTTGGAAACCGTGGGCCCGCTCTTGGAAACCCACCCAATCTTCCCGCGCCGCATCAACGTGCATTTCGTGCAGGTGCACGCTCCGCACGAAGTGACGATGCGGACCTGGGAACGTGGCAGCGGCATCACGCTGGCATGTGGCACCGGTGCTTCGGCGGTCTGCGTGGCGGGCAGCCTGGCGGGCCAGTCCGATCGAAAGATCCTGGCCCATTTGCCGGGCGGCGATCTCGAATTGGAGTGGACGCCGGACGATCATGTCTATATGACCGGTCCGGCTGAAGAAGTTTTTTCGGCCGAATGGCCGCCTTAAGCGGATTGGCACATTCCTATATACTCCGGGCCCTTCGCTCGAACCACGACGGCGCGGAACCATCGAATGGCAGGGAAGCCACGCAGAAAAAAACGCAAGCAGCCCACGGCGCTGGGGCGGCTGGGCATGAAGCTAGCGGGCCTGCTGGCGGCTTCCACCGTGCGCACCTGGATGTCGACGCTCGACTTCAAGGGCGCGATGTACGACCCCAGCGTCGATCCAGTCGAACCGAGTTGGCGCGGGCAAAAGATCTATATCTTCTGGCATGAAAACATCCTGGCGCCGCTCTATCTGCGCGGGCATTGCAATCTTGCCATGTTGCTCAGCCGGCACCGCGACGCGGACATCTTGTTGGAAGGCGCGCGGCACCTCGGTTTCGAGTTCGTGCGTGGATCCACCTTCGGCGGCGGCGCTACGGCGCTGCGCGAATTGGAGCGCAAGGGCCGGCACATGAATCTCGCCATCACGCCCGACGGTCCGCGTGGTCCGCGGCGCGTGCTGGCCCAAGGACCGATCTACTTGTCATCCAAGCTGGGCATGCCCATCGTGGCGATGGGCTTCGGGTACGATCGTCCGTGGCGCATGCCCACCTGGGACCAGTTCGCCGTTCCCAAGCCGTACTCGCGCGCCTGCGGCGTGATCAGTCCGGCGATCGCTATTCCGCCCAACCTGGATCGCGAGGGAGTGGAGCACTATCGCATGAAAGTCGAGCGGCTGCTCAATCGACTCACGCTCGAAGCTGAAGCCTGGGCCCACGCACGCACACCGAAGGTGGGCGAGTTCGTGCCTCGGCCGCAACCAGCCTGGTCAAAGCTCCATCCCGCAGCAGCGCAGCCCCTCCCCAACTCCCACTTTTCGCACGAGAAAGACCGCGCCCCGGCAACGGCGAATGACAATGGCTCGAGCATTGTCGACATCGTCGGGCGTTCCTAGCGCAACCGACTCGCGTTGCCATGCTGCGAATCGTCATGTGCGGCAAGTATCGCTGCCAGGTAGCCGAAGTCGCAAGAATACAGCCGGATCGCCGGCTGAACTCTTGCGACTTTTGCTACCGCTGTCATAAAGGGTTGACAGGCACGATCGTTGCATCGTGGGCGCGATCCGCATCTCCGGATATATTGCGATAGTGCTGCGCAACGGACGTTGCGCAGCGTCGTCTTCCACTCGCCCCCTTGCCGATTGTCATGGCTGCCGACGATGTCTCTTCTGCCGCGGACGCTGCGCCCCAGCGAGTGCTGAGCGTCTCGGACCTGACGCGGGCGATCAAAAGCACGCTCGAAGGGCAGTTCCCATCGGTGTGGGTTGCCGGCGAGATATCCAACTTCTCGCGTCCGCAATCCGGACATTGCTACCTGACCCTCAAAGACGACGAAGCGCAGATTCGCGCCGTCTTGTGGCGGGCGGCGGCCAGCCGCGTGCGGTTCAATCTGGACGATGGACTGGAGGTCGTCTGCCAGGGGTATCTCGACGTGTACGCTCCGCGCGGCAGCTACCAGTTGGTCATACACCGGATCGAACCCCGTGGCGTGGGCGCGCTGGAACTGGCGCTACGGCAGTTGCGCGATCGGTTGGGCCGCGAGGGGCTGTTCGCGCCGGAGCGCAAGCGGCCATTGCCACGTTTTCCGCGGCGGATTGCCTTTGTCACCAGCCCCACTGGCGCGGCCGTCCGCGATTTCTTGGAAGTGTTGCGGTGCCGCTGGCACGGAGTACACGTGATGATCGTGCCGGTGCGCGTGCAGGGTGAGGGCTCCGCGCTCGAAATCGCGGCCGGCATCGAAATGGTCAACCGGCTGGCCACGGAAGTCGACGTGCTGGTCGTCGGTCGCGGCGGCGGCAGCCTCGAAGACCTGTGGGCGTTCAATGAAGAAGTGGTGGTCCGCGCGATCCACGCCTCGCGGGTGCCGGTTGTGTCGGCCGTTGGCCACGAGATCGACGTGACGCTCGCCGATCTCGTGGCCGACGTCCGTGCGCTGACCCCCAGCGAAGCCGCCGAACGCGTGGTACCGGCGATCGAGGAGGTGCGCGCTTATCTCGCGTCGCAAGAACAACGACTTGCCACGGCACTGGTCACTCGCATGGCGACGGCGCGCGCACGCCTCAACGCGCTGGCGGCGTGCCGCGCCTTTCGGCGCCCATTGGAGCGGACACAGCTTTTGAGCCGTCAACTCGACGAATTGCAAGCGCGGGCGCGCCGTGCGGTTGACCGGCGTCTCGAAGTAGCGCGTCAGCGCGCTGGACCTGCGCGCGGACGGCTTGAGTCCCTCAGTCCGCTGGCCGTGTTGGGGCGTGGATACAGCCTCACCAGCCGGGTCGACGACGGACGCCTTGTGCGTCGCGCCAATGATGTCCGTGTCGGCGATCGACTGCGCACGCGGTTGGCCGCCGGGGAACTACAGAGCGTCGTCGAAGAGGTCTTGCCCGGCAGTGCCGGGGAAAAAAAAATTGCGTCGCTCAAGCCATCCGGCGAAAGGAACGAACCATGACCGACGAGCCGATTGCAGATTCCACGTCGCCGGATGCGCCGACTTTTGAGCAGGCGCTTGAGCGCTTGGAAGCCATCGTTCGAGAGCTCGAAGAGGGTCGCGTTGGTCTGTCTGAAGGGCTTGCGCACTATGAGGAAGGGGTCAAGCTGCTGAGGCAGTGCTATCAGGCCATCGAAGGCGCCGAACGGCGCATCGAGCTGTTAAGCCGCGTCGACTCTGCCGGTATTGAAGTGTGTGAGTCTTTCGACGAAGGCGCCGCCTCGCTGGAAGAAAAATCGTGGCAACGCGGCCGGCGGCGATCGCGCCCTGCTCGAACGAATCCCACTCCAGACGAGGACGAGATAGACGGACCGGGACGCCTCTTCTAGAATGGCGGGTATGCTATTGCAGCGGCACGTCGCCTTACTTCAGTCGATCAACTAACTCAGGCAGCATCTCGTTTCATGGTCGGGAGTACTTCTTTCTCCTTGGATCGCTACGCGCAGGAAGTGCGGACTCGGATCGATCGGGCGCTCTTTGAAGCCACGAAGTTTGGACCGGGGTGCCCGGTGGAACTTGCCGACGCCATCCGCTATAGCCTGTTGGCGCCCGGCAAGCGCCTGCGACCGATGCTCGTGTTGGCCGCGGCCGAAGCTTGCGGGGGCGATCGCGGTTCGGCGCTGCCGGCGGCGTGCGCGGTCGAGATGGTCCATGCCTATTCGCTGGTGCACGATGACTTGCCCGCGATGGACGACGACGACCTGCGCCGCGGCCGGCCCACGTGCCACAAGAAGTTCAACGAAGCGGTCGCCATCCTGACTGGCGACGCGTTATTGACGTTGGCCTTCGATGTATTGGCAACCAACATCCAGCCACCACAAGCCGCCGCGGAATGTTGCGTCGCGCTGGCCCGGGCCGCAGGCGCCGCGGCGTTGGTCGGCGGCCAGGCCGACGACTTGGCGGGCCAGTTTTCCAACGGCGGACTGGCGGCGCTCGAAGCGATTCATCGTCGCAAGACCGGCGCCATGCTCCTGGTCTCGCTGCGACTGGGCGCCCTGGTCGCCGGCGCCGAGCAAGAACAACTGGCCGCGCTGGAGGCTTATGGCGAGCGCATCGGCATGGCATTTCAAATCACCGACGACTTGCTCGATGTGCGTGGCGACGCCGCCGCCATGGGCAAGCGCGTCGGCAAGGATTCGGATCATGGCAAACTGACGTTTCCCGCCGTGTTGGGGATCGACGAAAGCGTGCGACGGGCTGGCCGGCTCATCGAAGAGGCCTGCGAGGCCCTCGAACCGCTGACGCCGCACGCCGAACCTCTCCACGCGCTGGCTCACTATATTCTCGAGAGGGACCATTGATGGACCACTTGTTGTCCAAAATCGAATCGCCGCGCGACTTGCAGGGCCTGTCGGCTGCGGAATTGGAGCAGTTGGCCGCCGAGATGCGCGAGGCGCTGTGCAATCTGGTCACCAGCCGTACGGCGCACTTCGCTTCGAATCTCGGTGTGGTCGAACTGTGCCTGGCGCTGCACACGGCGTTCGACTTCAGCCACGATCGGCTGATCTGGGACACCGGCCATCAGATCTATCCGCACAAGCTCATCACCGGCCGCTATCACGAATTCGGCACGATCCGCACCAAGGGCGGCCTGATGGGCTATCCCAATCCGCAGGAAAGCGACTACGACCTGTTCATGACCGGCCACGCCGGCGCCAGCGTCTCGACCATGCTCGGTTTGCGCAGCGGCGACGACCTGCTGGGCCAGACGGATCGCCACGCCGTGGCGGTGATCGGCGACGGCGCGTTTCCCTCGGGCATCGTCTACGAAGCAATGAACAATGCCGGCGGACTGCGCAGCAAGTTGCTCGTGATCCTCAATGACAATCAAATGTCGATCTGCCCGCGCGTGGGCGGCATGGGCGAGTATCTCGATCGCTTGCGTGTCAATTCGATCTACACCGGGCTGAAGGTCGAAGTGCTCAAGGTGCTCAACAAGGTGCCCCTATTGGGAGATCCGGCCGAACGCTTCCTCGCACAAGTCAAAGAAGCCATCAAGGCCGGCCTGCACGGCGGCATGCTCTTCGAGGAACTGAACTTCCGCTACATGGGGCCGGTCGACGGTCACAGCATCCCGCAGTTGCGCAAGTATCTGGCCATGGTCAAGGAAATGGACGGCCCCGTGCTGTTGCACGTGGTGACCGAAAAAGGCCACGGCTTCAAGCCAGCCGCCGAAGACCCCGTTTACTTCCACACGCCGGCCCCCTTCACCTGCGAAGAAGAACGCGTGGTGGCGTTCTCGAAAAGCTCTTCGAAGGCATATACCGACGTCGTCAGCCAGGAAATCCAGCGCCAGATGGAAGCCAATCCGCGGGTTACCGTGATGACCGCCGCCATGTGCCAGGGCACGAAGCTCGAGGCGGTGCGTCAGGCCTTTCCCGACCGGTTCTTCGACACCGGCATTTGCGAAGCGCACACCGTGGCCTTTGCCGCCGGCCAGGCCAAAGCCGGATTGCGACCCATCGTCGACATCTACAGCACGTTCCTGCAACGCAGCTACGATCAGATCTTCCAGGAAGTGGCGCTGCAGAAGCTGCCCGTTACGTTCGTGTTGGATCGGTCCGGGCTGACCGGCCCCGATGGTCCCACGCACCACGGCTGCTTCGACCTGGGCTACATGCGCGTGTTCCCCAATATGGTCGTGATGGCGCCGGGAGACGAGACAGACACGCGGGCCATGCTCGAATTCGCGCTGTCGCACGACAGTCCCTGTTCGATCCGCTATCCCAAGACCAAAGCGGAGTCGGTCGCCGGCGCACGTACGCCGATCGAGTTGGGCCGCGCCGAAGTGATCGAATGGGGCGGAGACGGCATGCTCGTCGCCTGCGGCACGCTGTTGACCAACTGCCTGGCTGCGGCCGCCACGCTGCGCGACGAGGGCTTGGACGTGGGCGTGATCAATGCCCGCTTCGTCAAACCGCTGGATACTGACACGCTGCTGCGGGCCGTGCGAGACTGTCCGTGGGTCGTGACGGTCGAGGAAGCGGCGCTTGCCGGTGGGTTCGGCAGCGCGGTGGTAGAAGCCGCCGCGGATGCCGGGATCGGCGCCGCCCATGTGCGGCGTTTGGGCATCCCCGACCGATTCATCAAACACGCCGAACGCGGCGAACTGCTGGCCGATTTGGGTCTCGACCCCGCCGGAATCGCCAACACGTGCCGCCAACTTGCCCAGCACGTCGGCCCGATGACCAGCCAGCGGCGACGCGTAAGCTAGAGTTTGCCCGCGGCATTTTGAGTTCGGCACGGTCGCAGCGCGCGCCGGGCGGGAAATGCCGTGTTGTGCTTGTCGCTGGTGCGCTTCCAGCGACGGTCGCGGTCTTTTATCATTGCCCCATAGATGGCAGCTCAACCCGCGACGACTGCGCACGAAGAGACCGGCAAACGGCTGCGGCTGCTATTGCTGGCCGCGGGCGAGCGCGCCGAACTGGCCGCCGAGGCGGATCGCCTGGCGCCGTTGGTTGCACGACACGCTCATGCGGAGCGAGGCGATCTGAGCGCCGGCGACGACTTGGCCCAGGCCGATTTCGATCTGGCAGTGGTCGTGGGCGGAGATGGCTCGATGCTGCGTGCCGCCCATCAAATGGGGCGCAAGCAGCGGCCTGTGATCGGCGTGAACCTTGGCAAGTTGGGTTTCCTGGCCGATTTGTCTCCCGCCGAGTTCGTGGATTCGCTGCCTGCGATTTGCAGCAAGCCGTTGCCGGTGGTTGAGTACCTGATGTTCGAATGCCAGGTGAGGCGCAGCGGCAAGACGATCCACAAGCATCTGGGGCTCAACGAGGTGGCGGTGCTAGCGGGGCCGCCGTTCGCCATTCTCGACGTCGATCTCTACGTTGACTCGGAATTAGTGACTACCTATAGTTGCGACGGCCTGATCGTCAGCACGCCGGTCGGGTCGACGGCGCATAGCCTATCGGCCGGCGGACCGATCTTGCGACAGGATCTGCAAGCATTCGTCATCCTGCCGATCAGCCCGCACACGTTGACGAATCGCCCCGTGGTGGATTCGGCTGATCGGATCTACGAGATCGTGATTCCGCGACCGCACGAGGGGACTTCGATCGTCGTCGACGGACGCGTGTTGTGCCGGGCCGAGGCGGGCGATTGCGTGCACGTGGAGCGTTCCGAGTCGCGATTCCAAATCGTTTCGTTGCCCGGCCACGGATACTACAGAACTCTGCGAGAGAAGCTCGGTTGGAGCGGCCGGCTGATTACCAAAGGCTGAGCCGCCGCCGATCCGGCGACACTTCCGACCCAGACTCGAAAGGATGCGAGCATGGCGAGACTCTTTTCGGCGCCGTTGTAGCCAGCGCCGCGCTGTGGCATGGCTCTCTCTCCCTGGCGGAAGAACCACAGGCGGACATTGCGCCCGAGAAGGCCGACGACGCCGGGAAGAAGTATGATTTGCGCTACAAATTCAAGCCCGGCGAGACGCTTCGCTGGGAAGTGGTGCACCGCGCCACCGTGCAAACGACGATCCAGGGCACCAGCCAAACGGCCGAAACTCATAGCACCTCGATCAAGCATTGGGTGATCGACGACGTCACCGACGACGGCGACATCACTTTTACCCATTCGGTCGAGAGCATCGACATGTGGCAAAAGACTCAAGGCCGTTCCGAGGTGCGCTACAACAGCGCAACGGACGAAGAAATCCCGCCCGGCTACGAAACGGCCGCTGCTTCGGTGGGCGTGCCGCTGACCGTGATCACGATGAACGACCGCGGCAAGATCCTCAATCGCGCGGAGAAGCATTCGCAGCCGGTGAGCCTGCTGCAACTGGCCGTCACGTTGCCGGACAATCCGGTGGCCATTGGCGACAGTTGGTCGACGCCGCTGGACATCGACGTGGTGCTCAAGGACGGCGCGACCAAGAAAATCCAGACGCGGCAGAAGTACACGCTGGAGAAAGTCAGCACGGACGTGGCCACGATCAAAGTCGACGCGCAAATCCTCACGCCGATTCACGACCCCACGGTCGAAGCCCAACTCATCCAGCGGCTGTCCGAGGGCCACCTGAAGTTCGATATCGCCGCCGGGCGAATTCTCAGCCAGCAACTCGATCTCGACCGCCACGTCATCAACTTCAGCGGACCATCGAGCAGCATGCACTACCTGACGCGGTTCACCGAGGAATCGCTCAACGGCGAAGAGACGGTTGCCGCAAAGCCGTAGCGCGTCGTGGCCGTCGGCGGCGCCCTGCCGCTTCATGCCGGCTTCTCGATGCGGCGCGCCACGATGGCCGTAACGCGCCCGGCCACACGCGTCACGATGAGTGTGGCCGACGTGTCGCCGGCAAGTCGCAGTTCGCGACGCAAGGCTTCCGGCTGAATATCGACGCCACGCTTCTTGATTTCCAATCTTCCGACGTTGCGTTTTTGCAACAGCGCTCGCAGCCGTTTGGTGTCGTGAGGCAGTGTTTCCTCCACCTCGAAGCAGGACAAAGCGCCCTCCGCGACGGGAGCATCGCCCGTCCAATAGCCGATTCCGGCGGTGATGCGCTCCAAGCCGTGTTTCTCCGCCAGTGTTGGCCCCAGCCCAGCGGCCAGGACTGCCGCATCGGGCTCGAACAAATAGCGCGATACACCGTTGGCGGCCGGACGCTCGTCGCCGGGCCGGCCCACGATGGTGCACAGTGGTGTTGTGGTGTCTCCCAGGACCGTAGCGCGACGTTCGCCCGGATGATGCGCTAACGCACCGAACCAGGCCACCAACTGCCGGCATTCGCGGTGGCGGCCGATCCATTCCAATTCGGCCCGCGCTGCCCAACGCTCGGGCACCATGGCAGCCGGAGCCAGCTTGATCGCGGCGTTGGCATTCGCGGCCAGCAAGCGCTCGATCGCTTCGAGGCCCGGTTCGTAGCATTCGATGCGAGTCGTGCGGCGTCCCTCGGCTCGCCGATCGGGATCGATGTGCCACGCGGCGCAGGCTGACACGTCGGCATGGCAAGCGTCGCCCACGTGCGCCGCCGCTTGCAAAGCCTCGGCGCCCAGCACCGCGCGGGCGTTTGCCAGAGCGATGATCGTCATCACGGGATCGCAATCCACGGCAGTCGTTGGCTGGCGGCCTGCCAGCGCGACAAAATCGCCGCCGATGCCCGCACACAAATCAAGCACGCCAGCACGACCGGCAAACCGCTGGGCCTTGTAAGCCGCCAGCACCTCGTCCGTGGCCTGTTCGAGCCCGCGTGCCGTGAAGAACATCCGCTCGGCGGCGGAGAATTTGATGCGGCCACGCTGCCGCAGCGCGACTTGCTCCACGACCAGGTGCGTTCTTGCCGGCGACAACTCCCGACGCAGCGCCGCAATGTCGGCAGTCGTTGCCGGCGTGTTCGGCAGCGCTTGCAGCCACCGCTCGGCTGCGGGGCTCGTGAGCCAGATCATGTCCTCCGGGTCGATCTCGGTTCGATGGTGTGCGCGAGTCTCAGGCATCGAATGTGTCTAATCCGGAAACCATCGTGACGCTGCGACAGAAACCAACGCACACTTGCCGCCGGCCGCTGGTTCATTACTATAGCGACAATCGGACCTCACGCGAGCACACCTGCCGGCATTGCGCCGACATCCGCCATGCTTAGCGCCCATCGACAACTGGGAATCTATCTCCACCTGGCTCGGGCCAGTCATGTGCGCATGCAGCCGATGGTGCGCGACAAACTGCTGGTGCTGGCCGGCGTCCAGGCGGAATCGATGGGGCTGGCGCCCATTTCCGCGCTTTGCCGACACAAGGTGCTGGCCCACAATTCGCGGCACATGATCCGCAAGTGGCCCACGCTGGAAACGGTGCTCGCCGACGAGCGTTTTCTCATCTATCTGAAGCAATTGGAGCGGCGCTACTCGACCGAAAAGTCGGAGCACATGCTGGCCACGCTGGGGATCGAACTGGGTCGCGAGCGCGAATTGTACGCCAGCGATTTGGAATACGCCGCGGCGCTTTTGGATACCGACCCCGAGTCGATCGACGAACTGCTGCTCGAGCCACGCAGCGCAGCGGCGGGCTCGCGCTGGCCCGCGTCCAACCCAAAGCCCAGAGCGGCAAGCGATACGGGTCCCCAGGCGGGGGTGGGCGGCCGGCGAGCGCCGTCGTCAAAGTTGCAAAGGCTGCTGATCGTATGGGGGCCGTTTGCGTTGGGCATCTCGGCACTGGCGATCTCGGCGCTGACCTGATGCGCACTCTGGCAGAGTAGCGCGTCGGCCCACGACGGTTATGTCGATTGAGCGCCGTACAACGATCGAGCGCGTGGCGCAAGGTTTCGCGCGCTCGCAGTCGCGTTCGCAAGACGCGGGCCATGGCTGCCGATCATAAGAGACGCGCGGAGGTAGCGGCGCCCGGCACGTCCGGTTCGTGCTCTCGGGCCGATTCGCTCAACCGACCGTCCATAACCGTCCTGGAAATGCCAGGCGCGATCGAGGTGCAATGTGATGCGTCGATTCTTCATGGTATCGGCCATGGCCAGCGCCATTGGCGTACCGTACCTGCTCAGCTCTTCGTCGGAACTGTGGAACAGCGTCAAAGGCAAGTTCTCTTCGACGGCGTCCGACGAGGCGCCGGCAAAGCCGCCGACCCAGCACTCGGCGACTGCTGGCGCCGCTCAACACGCGGCCGGCTTTGGCAACCCGGCCCTCCCTGACTTTCAGAGTCGCCCCGCGGCAGCCAAGAACATCGAAGGCTTGCCGGCCCAGAATCTCGTCGACGTGCTCAATTTCAACGGTTCGCCCGACTGGGTCACGGCCCGCTGGCCGCGCGTGACGACCGGACTGGCTCATCCCGATTTGCAAGGGTATCGCGTGCCCCTGGTAACGGGCATCGCGCCCGATGATCTGGCCGGATCGTTGACCTTCTATTTCAGCGCGGACCGCACCGTTCAGTTCATTACGTTTCACGGCGTGACCGGCGACCCGCGCAAGATCATTTCGCACGTCGTCCAGCGATATGGCTTCAAGCCCGAGCGCACCGACGATCCGAGCCTGACGATCTTCATGTCCAAATGGAATGGCAAGCCGGTGAGTGAGTTGCGAATTCAGACCGCGGCGCGCTGCTGCTGCCGACCAGCCGAATCAAAGCTACCGAGTCGATCTGGCCATGAAGCGCCCCTAGCCAGGGGATTGGCTTCGCCTGGACTAACCTCAAGCGGCGGCTATTTTGGCTCGTCCAGCTTGTCCCCGAGTGCCGCCTCGAGTTTCTCGATGCGGTTTTCGAGCTCGCGAATCCGCGCTTCCAGCTTTTCGACGTGCGATGAATCGTTACTTGGGGGAGCCAGCGTGGGAGCATCGGCCGGCGCCCCTTCGGCGGGCGCGCCGACGGGGCGACCGCGCAACTCGAGCTTCGGTTCCTCCGCAGCCGGCAGAGGCGCGACCAAAGCGATCCGTTGATGCTTCGGCACGCCGAGATCGATATAGGTCAGCTCCACCTGGTCGCCAGCCCGCGCTATGGCCGCGGCCAGTGATTCGGGGGTGTCGATCGGTTGGCGGTCGACGGCCGTGATGACTGCGCCGGAGGGAATGCCGGCGCGCTCGGCTGGCGAGCCGGCAGTGACCGACTGGACGACCGCGCCTTGTAAGGACGTGAGATTGTTTTGCCGCTGCGCCTCCAACGTTACGGGGACGGTCTGCACTCCCAAGCGCGGACGCGGCGGTGGCGGCAGATTGAGCACGGGCCCCTGCCCTGCCGCCGCTGGCGCCGGCAGCTCGGCAGTGGTGCGATCAATCAGCCGCGATTCGGGTTTGCGCCCCAGAGTGACTTCGAATTGCCGTTGTTGATTCTGGCGATCGACCGAAACGGTGACCTTGTCTCCCGCCCGCTTGGATGCCAGTGCCTGAGACAAGTCGTCCATCAAGCGCACGGGGCGGCCGTCGATGCCGGTGATGAGATCTCCCACCAGCAGCCCCCCCTGCGATGCGGGCGTGACGGCTGTAATCCGCACGCCGCGCCCAGATCCTGGCGGTCGTCCACCTTCAAGCCCAGGTAGCCGGGCTCGTTTGCGACCGGATTGGCCGGGGCGAGGTTTTCCAGGGTGCCCAACTGCTGGCGCAGAAGCTGTTCGACGCGGTTAAGAATGGGCTGGGCCAACGCGCTTTCGGCCAAGACCAACCAACCGACAAGACACGTGATACCCAGCGACGCGGATTTCATACGACACCGTGCGTGTGGCCAGTTTGAGCCCGCTCGGGCAGCAGGCGCCTGATCCATTATAGGACTGCGGCGCCGCTGTCCAGGCACTTTCTCCGACAAGACCGGACTTGGCTATGGAGGCTATAATCCAGGCAAATGCCAAGTGCTGTATTGAAACCGCTACGCGTCCGACAATCCTCATCGACGGAACTTGAGGACGCTCTCATGCTGGCGCTGTCGATGGTGCCAGCGGCCGATCGGCTGCGGCATATCGCGGCGTGGAACGGCGCCATCCGTAGCGGCAAAGCCGCGCTGTGGATCGGCACCCGTGAACGACAGATCGTTGCCGCCATGTTGGCCGAAGTCCAACCGGGCCGAACCGCCGTGGTCAGTTGTCCACGATCGATCGAAGGAGAATCGCCCGAGGCCGCCGGCGCTGTGCTGAGGCACGTGATCGACCAACTGCGACGAGCGGGGGTAACGCTCGTCCAGGCTATTCCGCCAAAGCACGTCGCCGCCATTGCGGAGCTGTTCCTGGCGGCCGGCTTTCAACAGGCATGCGAACTACTTTACCTCGTTTCCGTATGCGCCGACTTCCCCGTGGCTTGTCCAGACGACGGGCTGGAAATGATTCCCAGTGCCTCGGACCGCGACGATCGTCTGGTCCATGTTATCGAGCAGACTTATGAAGGATCGCTCGATTGTCCGCAATTTGCAACAGGCCGTTCGTTCGACGACGTGCTGGCCGGCTACCGAGCCGTGGGCGAGTTCGACGCGGCGCGTTGGCTGATCGTGAGGCAAAATGGCGCGGACGTCGGTTGCCTGCTGTTGGCAGACCATCCGGATAGCAACGCGTGGGAGATGGTTTATATGGGCGTCATCCCCGACGTGCGCGGACGCGGCTTGGGCGTGGCATTGGCTCGTCGTGCACAGTGGTTGACTGCGCAGGCAGGCCGGCAGCGTCTCACGACCGCCGTCGATGCGGACAACAGCCCCGCGATTGCGGCCTACGCGGCGGCGGGCTTCATCGGTTGGGATCGCAGAACCGTGTTTTTGCGATCGTTTGCGTAGTGTTTGCCTGGTGTTCGTCGCGGGAGGAACTCGATTGTGAAACGAAACGCGACGCAAATCGTGCATTTGTCGCCGGTTGCGTTCGACCCGCGACGAAGCGCTCGACACGCGACTCAAACCGTGCGAACATATTTTCCACGAATTGGAACGCTGTGAAAAAAAATTTGCGCGCGGCGCGGCGCGCAAACCGCTGGGCATTTCTCGACAATTTGCGCGCGGCGCGCGACGTAAGTTTCCTTTCGTCGCGCGCGACGTTTTGCTGGGTGTTTGACAGCACCGCTAGCGAACGTACAATCGTCGTCTCGGGTGACAACGGGTGACAACGAACGATCCCAGGCCATACGACCGTCGCAGGAAAGCGCGTCCACTTCGCCGGTCCAGTTCGCATGAGCCGGCGGCTCTGGTTTGACCTCATCCATGGTAACGATAGCGGCGATGGAAGTGCGCGCCGGTGGTGTACAGGAATTGATCATGGACGATCGAGAGATCGTGGCCGCGATTCGTGCTCAATTGGCCGAACGCGTCGGCAAGGAACGATACGAGCTGTGGTTCGGCAACGGAACTCGGCTAGTTTTGCGTGACGATACGCTAGTCGTACACGTCCGCGATCAGTTTTACCAGGATTGGCTGCGGCTGCACTTTCGCAAAATCCTGGAATCGCTGGCCGAAGAAATCATCGGCTCGCCGATCCTGCTCGAGTTTCGCATTTCGCCACAAGTCGAGGCGGAGTTGCCAATTCCCGCAGCTTGCCTGCTGCCGGCCGTTGTGCCCGCCGCAAAAGCAAACGGCCACGCGGCAGCCATGCAGCGCAAGCGCGCGGTGGCAACTGACGAACCGGCTCCGCGGCGTCGGCTGGGCACGCTGGAATCGTTCGTGGTGGGCGACTCGAACTGCGTCGCCCACAAGACGGCCCAATTCGCCGCACAACAGCCCGGCAACTACTCGCCGCTGTTGATTCACGGCGCCACCGGCACCGGCAAAACGCATTTGCTCGAAGGAATCATCGACGGATTTCGGCGCTTGAGGCCCCGTGCTGCGACGGTTTATCTCACGGCGGAGCAGTTTACCAGCGCATTTCTCGAAGCGTTACGCGGCACGGGGCTCCCTAGCTTTCGACGCAAGTATCGTGGGTTGGAGCTGCTGGTCATCGACGACGTCCAATTCTTTGCCAACAAGAAAGCCACGGTGGGCGAGCTGTTGCACACGGTCGAAACGTTGCTGCGAGCCGGACGCCAATTGGTGTTCGCCGCCGATCGGCCGGCCGTCGATCTCAAAATGCTGGGTCCGGAACTGATGGCCCGCTTGGCAGGCGGATTGGCTTGCCGGTTGGATCCTCCTGAATTCGCCACGCGGGTCGGCATCGTGCGGCAATTGGCGACGCAGCTCAATCTGGAACTACCGCGCAATGTCGAAGCGTACATCGCCGCGCACTTCACGACCCAGTCTCGCGAGCTCGCCGGCGCCGTCAAACGGTTGCAAGCCACGAGCCATGCTCTCGGCAAACCAATTTCCATGGCCTTGACCGAAGAGACGCTCGCCGAGTTGATCGACCATCAAGGACGCGCCGTGAGACTGGCGGACATCGAGCAGGCCGTGTGCGACGTCTTCGGGCTCACCCCAGAGAGCCTGCAGTCCACGGCCAAGAGCAAAGCGGTGAGTCATCCGCGCATGCTGGCCATGTTCCTGGCACGCAAATACACGCGGGCGCCGCTGGCCGAGATCGGCGCTTATTTCGGCCGTCGCAGCCATAGCACGGTCATCTCGGCACAGCGAAAAGTGGAAGGCTGGATGGCCGGCGGCGCCGCCGTGCAGATGGCCGATCGCCCGGTCAGCCTGGAGCAAACGGTTCGCCGTGTCGAAGAACGCCTGCGAGCAAGCTAGAGGGCCGTTCCGCACGCTCGCTTACACGAACTTGGTCAAGCCCGGCTTGGCCACGGTGGGCACGGGCACGTCGCCCCACGCGTAACGCGCCGGCGTCAGGTCCTCGGTCGAGTTGAGGCACTGGTCCCAGGTGAGCGTCTGTCCCGTATAAGCCGCCATGCGTCCCATGATGGCCATCATCGTGCTTTTGGCCATGTACTGGCCGTTGTTGATCGGCGTGCCGGCCCGAATCGAGGCAAACAGCTCGCGGTGCTCTTCTTCGTACATGTTGGGCTTCTCGCCGCGATAGCGCCATTCGTGCGGGCCCTCGATCACCGCTTTCATCATTTCGGCCGAGCCGTTGGAACCGATCAAGTGATCGGAGACGTCGACCGAGCAACCGCCCATCTGCCGGCACTGGGCAAACAGCTTCACGCCGTTGGCGTACTCGTAGACGACGGCAAAGTGGTCGAAGATGTTGCCCCATTTCTCTTCCACGCGCACCTGGCGTCCACCGAGTGCCGTGGCTTTGGCCGGCGATTCGTCATTCATGGCCCAGGCGGCCTTGTCGAGGCTGTGTACGTGCTGCTCGACATTGAAGTCGCCCGACAACCAGGTGAAGTACAGCCAATTGCGCAGTTGGTATTCCATTTCGCTCCACGAGGGCTCGCGGCCATGATGCCACAGCGTGCCCGTGTTGTAGCTGACTTGCATGGCCAGGATGTCGCCGATCGCACCGTCGTGAACGCGATGGATCAGCTCGCGCTTGGGCCGATCGTAGCGATAGCACAGACCGGAGACGATGGCCAAGTTCTTGCTGCGCGCCGCTTCCGTGGTTTCCAGCACGCTGCGCACGCCCGGCGCATCGACGGCGACGGGCTTTTCGCAGAACACGTGTTTGCCGGCGGCGATGGCGGCCTTCAAATGTGCCGGGCGAAAGTGCGGCGGCGTCGTCAAAATGACCAGGTCGACGTCCGTTGCCAGCAGCTTCTCATAGGCGTCAAAACCGATGAACGTGTGGTCGGCGTCGACCGTGACGCGATCGGACGCGATATTCTGCAATTGTTTGAGGCTCGATTCCGCCCTGTCGGCGAAGGCGTCGGCCACGGCCACCAGCTTCGAATTGGAGTCGGCCGCAAAGGCATTTCCCACCGCGCCCGTACCCCGGCCGCCGCACCCGATCAGGCCGATTTTCAACGTGTCCTCACCGGCTGCGTGCGCGGAGCGTGCGATCAGCGCATTGGCGGCAGCGCCGACGACGAACGCCGCCGTCGATTGCTTGATGAACGCGCGCCGTGAAGGCTGCTCGGGGGCTGACTGCATATCGTGGTCCGGCATCGGTTGGTTCCTCGAGATTGGGTGGGAAAGAGTCGCGAGTGGTTCGCGGGCAGGTACGCGGCAGTTCGATTATAGCCAGCCGGGAGGGTCGCCTCAAAGCGCCAAGGCGGACTTGGCCAGGCTGCGCGCGCTCAGCGCAACTTGTCTACGTGCCGCAGAAAATCGGCGTCCAGCTCATCCAAGTCGCTGCCGAACGCATCGCGAAACTCGCGCAGACGAGCCTCGGGGTCGTCCCACAACAGCGGCTGCTTGGCGGCCAGCGTTTGCAGGTAAGCCAGGTACTCACGCGGATGCTTCTGCAAGAGGTAGTGGTTCAATGCCCAGGCCTCGGCGTATGCGTCCAGCGCCGTGCGAGCATCGCGCAACCGGGCGTCGTCGGCAATCAGCGACTCAAGGGACTGGGGGCCTCGCGACGATTGAAACTCGCGAAACTTCGCCAGCCGGCTGCCGTTGACCGTGCCGATGCCGCGCCAGCCCCTGGCGCTTTGCAAGTCGGGCGTCTCGAAATACACGGCCAGCCCCTCGCTGACCCACAACGGAATGTCGGCAAAACGCGTTTGCAGGCCGCTGTTGAAAGCAATCTGGTGCGTGGCCTCATGGACGATCGTGGCCACGACTTGTTCGGCCGCCGGCTGCGACAGCACGCGGTTGATTTGGGCGGCCGAGCCGCGGCGGTCGTTCCCGCCGCGCAGGGATTCAAGCCCAGTCAGGTCGTACATCGTGATGCGGTTGGTGCGCAGACTGTAGTAACCTACGATCGACTCAGCGCCTGCGCCGAACTCGGCGGAGGCAAACTGGACGTACGCCGGCCGCGAGCTGAAGACGATGGCCACGAGCGGGAACTCGGCCTCGTGCAGCTTCATGCCCTTGCGAGTCCAATAGTTCGTGAAGGCGCCATACAGACGTTCGTAAAGTGCGCCGCACCACGCCGCGTAGGCCCGCGACGTATTGTGGCAAATCAGGTAGTGCTTTGTCGTATAGACTTCGAAGCCCTCGGGCAGCTCATTCAGCAATTGCGCTGAAAGCTCGTCCGCGGAGAGCGGCTCGAACGGCTCTTCGTCGTTGAGTTCGGCGACGAGTTCGGTGGGCTCGATCGACCACAGCGTGCCGTCGCGAGCCTGTAAGAGCAGCCCACCGTCCTTGGCCCGCACGACGATCTTGCCGGCCGTGGTTTGCTGGCGCCCATCGCGTTCGAACGTGACCTGGTCGAGCGCCGCGGCAGAACGGGCGAGCGCAATGGCCAATATTGCGGAAATGACAAGCCGCATCGAGACGCTTGGGGCTAGTGAAACGCTTCGATCCTGAGAGCCGACGCGCGATTGCGCGGGCGCACTTTCCATCATATCATGGCCCGACAAAGCGCTGCTATCGCAGTCCGCGGGCCTTTTCACGCTAGAAATCGCGCAACGCGCGTCGTGCTACGAGCGAGAAAGCGATCGCATACGCCAAAAACACCGCCAGCAAGAACAGCGAAATCCCGGCCACCTGATCGTCGACTCCGTAGTGGATCAGCCCGAAGATTCGCAGCGGTAACGTGGTCACGCCCGGTGGAACGACGAGAATGCTCGCGTCCAATTCGCCCGTGGCCACGGCCAGTGCTGCCAGCCAGGCAACAGCCACGACGCTCTTGCGCTGCGGCAACACGATGCGAATGAATCGTACCAATGGAGTGGCGCCGTCGAGCTTGGCACTGGCCAGTTCGTCGGCGGGAATCGTGCGCGAATCCATACCACAGGATCAACGTCGGCAATGGCAGGGCCCGAACCGTTTGCGCCAGCCAGATTGGCGCGATGGAATGATCGTATAGCCAAACGAGAATCGGCACGCGGGGCGTATCGAAAACGGCGATAATCGCCAGTCCCAACAGCGGACCTGGCACGGCCAGGCAAAACGCCACGACGATCCAGGCCGGCGCCGCCCGCCAACCGCCGCGACGGGCATGCCAGGCCAGCGGCAGTCCGATCACCACGGCGGCGCTTGCCGCCAGCACTCCGATTCCCGCGGTCCAACCCATCTCGCGCGCAAGCGCAAGGGGCTTCCCAGCGTCATGGACGCACACTGCGTGGCCGACCAGCCGCGTTCCAGCGAATCGCCCACGCGCGTCACGACGCGTCCGGCTTGCACCGCCAGGCTCGCCGCCGGCACCAACAACAACAGCCCCACGGCGAGATGGCTGACCAGCGTCGCCATGATACGCCATTGCTTGAGCTGAAACCGCGCAGCCGAGCGAGACGTCGCATGACGATCGGCCGGGATCAATCGCGCTGCGACAAATAGACCCAGCGCAACGGCACAGGCCAGCGACGCAAAACTCGGCGCGATATGCCAGGCCGCCGTTTCCGGCACGTCGCCCAAGGCAAACTGCGTGTAGACCTCTTCAGCGTAGGTGCGAATCAGAAACAGATCGGTCACGGTCATTTCACCGGCAGCGGTTACGAAGACCCACAGAAACGCGGTGACCAGTGCGTCGGCCGCCCGCCGCAAGGTGACGCGGCGAAATACCTGGCCGGGCGTTCCATCCAGCAGGGCCTCTTCCTCCAACTCGGCCTCGGCGAACCGCAGTCCCAGGCCCACGATGAACACGACCCATGGCACCGCCGCCAGCGCCTGAATGGCGATCGCTCCGCGCCATCCTCTCAACAGTGCAGGACTTCCGATTGCCAACGAGTACCATCCCTGCACGCCCCAGCCGGCTTGCCATGCAGCCGCCAGCAGGTAGAGCGGTGCGAACAACAGAGCAACGAGCGACACGGTCGCCACGCGCCGCGCCAACAGGTCTGTCCGCATCAAAAGAAACGACAGCGGCGCGCCAATCAGCACGGCAACCGTAGAAGTGAGTCCGGCGAACACCAGCGTGTTGCCGGCGAGCACCCTGGACCGCTGATCGGCTGCTAGCACAAGCACACCGCCCAGCACAGCCAACGACAGCACGGCCAGCCATTGAGTCCATCGGGATATCCGCCAGTGCGTGTTCATCCTGTCAGTTTAGGCGGCCCTGGAAAGCAAGCCCATGGAGAATCACACGGCCGAACACGTTTTGTTCACTGACAGCGATACCCCACAAGCGACTCAAGCGGCAACACGTCTGGAAGCCGCTGAGCCATTTTGCTAAAAGCACCGGCCACACTTCTTTGCGATGCGTTCCATCTCCTCTGCTATCGGGTAGCTCATGTGGGCTAGATTTCACCTATTGGCGGCGCCGGCGGCGCTATGCCTCTGCTTGCTAGCCGCCGGCTGCGCCGCAACGGCCGACGGCGCAGGACGCATGCTGGGAAAAATCACCGGCAAAAAAACGCCGGAGGAACGGCTTAACATCAAGACGCCCGAGGATCACGCCAAAGAAATCAGCGCGCTGGGAGAATCCGCGGACTCGAAGTCTCCCGCGGAGAAGGACCGCGTCGTGGCCAACCTGGCCGAGGAGATCCAGCACGAGGATGACGCGGGCATGCGGCGGCACATCTTGCGCGCGCTGGCGTCGTACCGCACGCCGTTGTCGCATGCCATCCTGCAAGCGGGCTTGAAGGATTCCGATCTGGAGGTGCGGCGTGTCGCATGTGAGTCGATTGGGCGACAGGGCGGCCCCCAAGCTGTCGAAGAATTAACGCGCGTCGCCGCGGCGGACACCGACGTCGACGTGCGCATCGCCGCGGTGCGAGCGCTGGGCGAAACCGAAGATCAGGCGGCGCTGGCGCCGCTCGCCGAGGCGCTCATCGATCCGAACCCGGCAATTCAATTCCGCGCAGGAGGCGCTGCGCAACGTGAGCGGCCACGACTTTGGCAACGACGTGCAGGCCTGGCGCGAATATGCCAAAACCGGCAAATCCAGCGAAAAAGAAATCGGCTTCGCCGAGAGACTCCGCCGGAGCATCTTCTAAGATCAACCGAAGTGTTCGCTGCGCTCTAACGCGCCCGGCCTGCCAGTTTCGCGGCGCTGGCCGTTCTTCGTGGTTGAAACCGCGCGGCAAATCCACGTTTTTCGGCAGCACTTGGCGAACCCGTCCCGGCCTTGGCGGAAATCGTCGCAAAGCCATGATTGAGCACGCCCGTTCAGTCCGATATGAATACACCGTCAGGCGTGCTGGCATGGATCGGCGGACGTGCCCGTAACCTCCTGCAATCGCTACATTCTCAGTTGATCCTACTCCCGATATTATTAGAACGGTCGCGTTGCAGGCCGGTCCCGAGGAACGTTGATGAGCCGCACTTCGTCGCAAACGCCCTGGACTTCCTATTGGTGCATGTTGTTGGCGGCCGCGGCCGCCGTATGTCTGCCGAGTCGCCCGAATCGGGCGGAAGTCCAATTGGCCCCCCCGTACCCGGTGTCCACCCTGGCAGCGCCGCCGGTGGAAGTGGGCGTGCCCCCCGGCGCCAGGCTGGTGGCCGGCCCCACGAACACCGGCACGGCCGACACGGAATCGTTGGGCGGACCCCAGCTCACGTTGGAGTTGCTCGCTCCGGAGTCGGGCGACATCTCGCCCGGCGAACCCCAGCCCGGCCCGCCCGCGGTTGCTGCTTTGCGCATGGCCACGATTCAGGCCGCTGAAAACAAACCGGCGAAACGGCCGGCTCACGATATTGATGAACCGGCCGCGCCTTCGGCTTCGACCGACTTGACGCCGGAACTGCTCGCGCTGCGCGACAAGGTGCGGCGCGTGCTGGCGATGTACTATCCTCGCCACCAAAATGCGCGGGACAACAACGCCTGGGAAATCATGCACGCCATCGTCGCCTATGGCGTCAACACGCAAATCTACAAAGACGGCCCGGGCGGCGAAAAGGTCAATGCGATCGGCCACTTGTGCTTCAACTATCCTTGTGCCGGCGATCGCATGATGTTCGTCAGCAACGGCCAGATTGAAGCGCGCCGTGGCGTGGGCGTGCAGGGGCATCACGGACAGTTTCTCGCGATTCTGGCCCAGTCGCACCTGAAGTCCGACTACCCCATGTATGTCAGCGGCAAAAACTTCACGCTGCAGGATCTCATCGAGTTCGAAAAGAAGAATTGCTACGCCGGCGAGGAGCTCACCTTCAAGCTGATCTCGCTGATGCACTATCTCGACTCGGACGAAACCTGGAACAGCAAGGATGGCCAGCAATGGTCGATCCAACGCTTGATCAAGGAAGAACTGGCGCAGCCGATTCGCGGCGCCGCCTGCGGCGGGACGCACCGGCTGATGGGCTTCAGCTACGCCGTCAACAAGCGCCTGCAACGCGGCGAGCCTGTCGTCGGCGAGTTTGCCCGGGCTCAGACCTTCATCAACGACTACCATCGCTATACGCTCGGACTGCAGAACCCAGACGGCAGCTTCAGCACCGAGTGGTTCGTTCGCAAGGGCAGCAGTCCTGATATCGACCGCCGCTTGAAAACCAGCGGCCATATTCTGGAGTGGATCTCCTTCTCGGTACCGCAGTCCGAACTAACGGATCCGCGTTTGACCAAGGCGCTCGACAATGTGGCGACGCTGTTGGAGACCAACAATCGCCACACCTGGGAGATCGGTCCCCTGGGACACGGCTTGCACGCGCTGGCGATCTATGACAGCCGACTGTTCAAGCCCGCCGACAAGCAGTTGCAACAGCCGGCGATCGTCGAGACTTCGGACAGCGAGAACTTGGCTGTCGAGGCCCGCCGCAACGAGGATGCGGTGCGCTAGTCGGCCTTCAATCCAGGCCGGGCGTTATGAAGCCGGCCTGTCGCCCGCCATCGCGGGTCGTGCCTGCTTGGATCCGTAACGCGCACAGCGGTTGGTCAGCCGTTCCGCGGCGATTGTCTTGCCGTTGCCAGCGCTCTTGAAAACCCGTACGATTGGAAACTCCCAACTCTGGGAGCATTCGTTTCGTTCGTCTCCCCGCTCGTCGGCATCCGGCATCAGGAAACGCGTGTGAAAACGTATCGCTTCAATGACCAACTGAAGACGATCTTCGCCGCCGCGGCGCAGCTTTCCGCGACCGTCGACGCCGACGCGCTATTGATGCTGTTGGACGGGCCTACGGATTGGAGCCGCCTGAAATCGCTGGCCGGCGAAGAGAAAATCGTCATCGCAGCCGATTTCGCCTCGCAAATCGAGGGAGCCAGCGAGGCGGAACTGCCTATCGTGCTGCTCAAGATGCCCGAAGCGCCCATTCACGAAAAGCTCACGCAGGCGCTGCTCGAAAGCGTGGCCGACGACATTCTGGCCGCCGGGGCCCAAGTCGTGGCGCTGTATAGCGCTTTCGAGCCGGGGTCGATCGACTCGCTGAGTCTGGTTCACCTGGGCGAACATCTCGGACAATTGACGGCCCGCGACCTGCGGCAGCTCGAAACCAGCGTTCCGCTCGACACGCTCAAGATGGTAGTGGATATGGCCGTCGAGATCGGTCGCGAAGGGCGCGAAGGCAAGCCGGTGGGCGCGTTGTTCGTCGTGGGCGACGCCAGAAAGGTCATGGCCAGCAGCCATCCGGCGGGCTTCGATCCGGTGCGGGGATACAAACGGAACGAGCGCCATCTCGACGACCCGCGGGTCCGCGAGGGAATCAAGGAAATCGCGCAGCTTGACGGAGCGATCATCGTCTCGGCAGACGGCGTGGTGGAAGCCTCGGCACGCTACATCGACGCGCCGGCCGACAACATCACGCTTTCCAAGGGATTGGGCGCGCGGCATTGGGCCGCCGCGTCCATCAGCCGCAAGACCAAGGCCGTGGCCGTGGCCGTCAGCGAATCGAACGGCACGGTGCGCATCTTTCAGAACGGCGAGGTCACGCTGCGAATCCAGCCATTCCGCCGCCCCATGAAGTGGAAAGACTTCGAATACGAGCCGCCACCGGCCGAGTAATCGAGCGACCGCGTACTCGCGCGACCGAGCAATCGAATGACGGCGAAGAGGCCGGCCAGATCGCTCGCTTCGAGGAGTCAGCCGGCACGACCCTCAGGGCGCGACAACGACTCCTCCACCAGTTTCCGCGGCGCACCGATGTCGAGCACGTGCAATTCCCCCAGGTAACGCGCGGCAGCGGGGTTTGCAAAGCCGCCTTTGGCCGCCACGAACGTGCAGGTGTGCGCGGCCACGACCGTGCAGTGCGCCGCCTGGCCCGTCTCGCAGTCGAGCCCGCTGGGAAGGTCGATGGCGATCACGGTCGAATTATGGGCGTTGATCGCGTCGATCGCGGCGTCCAGGGGCGGACGCGGTTCGCCGCGGGCGCCGGTGCCCAAGAGTGCATCGACGATGCAGGCCGCGTTTGCCAACTCCATCGAAAGCTGCTCGTTATTGACGGCGCGGATCGGTACACCGCTTTTCTCGAGCACGCGATAGTTCAGCAGCGCATCGCCTGAGAGTTTGTCCGCGTCGGCCAGTAACAGCACGCGTACCGCGAAGCCTCGCAGATCGAGATGCCGGGCCACGACGAAGCCGTCGCCGCCGTTGTTGCCCGCGCCACAGCAGACGGCCACCGGTCCGGCGATGCCGAGGCGGCACAGCGTATCAGCCACGCCTCGCCCGGCGTTCTCCATCAGCATGACGCTGGCCATGCCATATTCTTGGACCGCGCGGCGGTCGAGCTCGCGGGCCTGTTCCCGAGATATCGTAGGGTGCGCCATTCCGCTCTCTCCAAACGGCTCGCACGAGGGGCCGCGCAACCATCATACGGTTTTGGCATCCGCGGGCAAAAAAGAGACGCCGCCCGGCCATTGCGGGCCCGACGGCGTTTTTTCGAATGTAGCGAGGTAGCAAGGTGTCGTGCGAGTTCCCCGACTACGGTCCGGTCGGAGGCGGCCAGAACCAGAAGCCAAAAGCCGTGGCTCCCAGCGCCTCGAACGTGATGGCTCGCAGGCTGAAGGGAATCGGCTCGATCATGTAAGGGGCACAACTGCCGGGCCGGTAGTAGCCCAGCGTGTAGACGCATTCGTTGGGCGGATTGAGACCCATCTTGTAGGGCAATAGCGGCACCGAGATGAAGAAGTGCGCGGCCGACATGAACGGCTGCACCACCGGGTTCCACGAATGCCCGTAACGTTCGAGCTGCACGTCCTGGAAGTACAGCGGCCTGAAGCACGTGCCGGTGGCCTTCCAGGTGAACGTCGTCGGCGACCAGTTGCGGCCTTTGAACTTGGCATTCAATCCCAACTTGCATTCACAGGGGTAGTCTTTGCCCTCGACAGGCGGATTGCCGTCGGTGCCTTCGACGACCACGCCGAGAATGATCTTCGTGATGTCGCGGGTGCGCAACCGCTCGATGGCGTCTTCACATTCCTTTTTGTAGCTGTCGCACGATATGTCTCCCGGCGCCAGTCCCGGAACCACCGACTGATTCTCGGGCAGCGTGTCGACGAACGGTCCCGGAACGTTTTCGTCCGGGAACGGATCGGAATCGGTTCGCAATCGCAGCGGTTCGTCGGACGGCTGCAATGGATCGGAGCCGGACGATCGCGATGGATCGGAATCGTACGGCTGGCTGGTTTTGGTGGTCGCATCTCCGGCGGCGTCGAGCGGATCGTCGCCAAAGGGATCGCCTAATGGACTGGGGTCTTCGCCGCTGGCCTGCATGACCATGTTCTGGCGCATGTCGAATGCCGCGTCTCCGCGAGCCGAAGTTCCGCTGGCTTGCCAGATCGCGGGCGACGCAACGCGTCGACGAGCCGGCGCCCGTTTGTCGGGCGCGGAGTTGTTCGCTTCGCGATTCTCCGCGGTGCGTTGCGCATCGGTGATCGCCCGCTTGGCGACGGTGCGATGCGTTTGCCACTTGAGCGACGATCGGTTGGCGGCGGACAATTGGGGCGTCGAGCCGGCCTGCGCCGCGGAGGCAAAGCCCAGCATTCCGATCGAAACGAGCAGCGCAATCGCGCCGCGGTGAGCCGTTCGCCGTGCATCGGCGAGAGAAGGAGCGTCCGCGTGGCGCGACTTAGTAATTGTCGCCCGACGTCGGTTCGCTGCTGTAGTTGGTCGCTTCCTGCGTGATCGAAATGTCATGTGGATGACTCTCCCGTACTCCTGCCGCGGAGATTTGGATAAACCGTGTTTCGGTCCGCAATGCCTCGATGCTTTGCGTGCCGCAATATCCCATGCCGGCTCTCAGACCGCCGACAAGCTGGTATACAAATGCGCTCAAGGGGCCTTTGAACGGCACCCGGCCTTCGACGCCTTCGGGGACCAGTTTGCCGGGCTTGCGTTCGGCGCCCCGTTGGCGATAGCGCTCGCTCGATCCGGCGACCATGGCTCCCAGAGACCCCATGCCGCGATAGATCTTGAACGTGCGGCCCTGGTACAAAATCGTTTCGCCAGGGCTCTCGGCCAAACCGGCGAACAGGCCGCCGATCATGACGCAGTGAGCACCGGCTGCCAGGGCTTTGGTCACGTCGCCCGAATAGCGAATACCGCCATCGGCGACGATCGGGATGCCGGCGTCCCTGGCAACCTGGGCGGCTTCGTAGATGGCAGTAATTTGGGGAACACCCACGCCCGAGATGACCCGGGTTGTGCAGATCGAGCCCGGCCCGATGCCCACCTTCACGGCGTCGGCGCCAGCGGCAATCAGATCGCGGCATCCGTCGGCAGTGGCAATGTTTCCAGCAACCACGTCGATGTCCCAGCGTTGCTTGATGGTCTTGACGGTGTCGACCACGTTGGCCGAATGCCCGTGAGCACTGTCCACGACCAGCACGTCGACGTCCTTTGCTAGCAAGCTCTCGGCCCGCTCGTAGTCAAAGACGCCGATCGCGGCCCCCACCCTCAATCTCCCTTGCCCATCTTTACAGGCATTCGGGAAGCGTTTCATCATGTCGATGTCTTTGATGGTGATGAGGCCAGTCAGCGTATAATCTTCGTCAACCAGCAAAAGTTTCTCGACCTTTTTTGCCATCAAAATCTTCTCAGCTTCCTCAAGCGTTACGGTTCCCGTAGCCGTCACAAGGTTCTCGCGGGTCATGACGTTCGAGATTGTCAGCCCGGCGTCTTCCAGAAACCGCAGGTCGCGGCGTGTGAGAATGCCCACCAACTTGCGTGCTTCATTCACAATGGGCACGCCGGAGACATTGTGCTGATCCATCACATCGCGGGCTCGGGCGACCGTGGCGTCGGGGGGCAGCGTCACAGGGTCGGTGATGATGCCATTGGCGCTGCGCTTTACCTTGTCGACCTCTTCGGTCTGCCGTTCGATCGACATATTCTTGTGGATCATGCCCAGCCCGCCCTCCTGAGCCAGGGCAATGGCCATCTCGCTTTCGGTAACGGTGTCCATGGGCGAACTGACCAGCGGGATATTCAAGGCAATGCGCCGCGTAAGCCGCGTCGTGATGTCGACCTCCGCGGGAATGACGGTCGAGTAGCGGGGCTCGAGCAGGACGTCGTCGAAGGTAATGCCGAAGGAAAGCTTGTCTCGCATGGTCGGCGTCTCGGCGGGATGGGGGAATCGAGATGAATCCAGCATTATGCCCCTCGCGCTACCGATTGGCAACAAGCCGGCGTGCGGCCCCAGGACGATTGCAAAGTTGAGTTTTGTATAATGCAGGTGCGATCCTAACCGGGTGATGCGGGTTGGCTTTAGGAGAAGGAGCTAGCCATGCAACTACCATCGTATTTTCCGTCTTTGATGGTGGCCTTTTCGGAGGTGGCCGATCCACGTCAGCGGCGTGGTGTTCGTCATCCGTTTTCGGGGATTTTGGGACTGACGCTCGTGGGGCTGGTCTGCCGCTTGAACGATTTTGCCAGCTTGCAGCGGTGGGCAGCCCGGAACTGGCATCTGCTGCGCAGACCTTTGGGCTTTACGCGTCGCAAGCCGCCGCATCCTACCACGTTAAGTCGGACGCTGGCGAAGTTCTCGTTGGAGGAGTTTCAAGCTGCGTTTTCCCAGTGGTTGCAAGAGGTAATGGCGGATCAGGAGGCTCTGGTCGCGGCGGTGGATGGCAAGACGTCGAAGCAAGGCTTCGATCCGCAGGGCGATCCGATTCAGATGCTGAACGTTTTTGTCCAGGATTTGAAAGCGTGTCTTGGGCAATGGCCCCTGTCGGGCGACAAAAGCACCGAGCCGGAAGTGCTCAAAGCGCACCTGAGCGAACTGTTCGAGAAGTATCCGGCGTTGCGTTTGATCACGGGCGATGCCCTCTATGCTCAGCGCAATCTGGCCGAACTGATTCTGACTTCGGGCCATGACTACTTGTTCCAAATCAAAGCCAACCAGCCCGACATCCTGGATGCGGCGCAGACCTGCTTTGCGCAGGCCCAAGACAGCGCGGCGGCCGCTCAGACGCGGGAAAAAAAGGGGGCCGTAGGGAGACTCGTTTTCTTTGGATCGACCTGGCCGACGCCGAATATGTCTGCCAGCGGCTGGGGCTTGCCGGTTGCCGCATGCTCTTGCGAGTCGACCGCGAGACGAAAGACCGAAACGGCAAAACCACGCGCGAAACGCGGTACTTCGTCACCAGCCTCGACCCGGCCACGACTACGCCCAAGCAATTGTTGAAGTACGTACGCGCTCATTGGCAAGTGGAAAACAGCTTGCACTTCGTCAAAGATCGTTGGTGGGACGAAGACCGGCACTGGAGTCGTCGGCCAGGATTGGCCGAACGCCTGGCAAGCCTCACCAACGTAGCCCTGAGCGTGTTGCGACTAACGACCCAAAAATCCAAACAACCGCTTCGAGCCCGAGCCGATGATCTCTGCGCCAATCCCCTCCACGCCCTGAAACTCGTAGGAGCCTTGGATTAACGACTTTGCAATCGTCCTGCGTGCGGCATTGGACGGGTCTGGCGTCGGCAGTACCCCTGCGCCGGCGTAGGTTCGCGCGGCGCGGCGGCCGCTGCGCGGTGTGCAAGACTCCGCGTGCTACGTGGCGGAGAAGACCGGGCGAATCCCCGGCGTGGCCTACTGCGCGGGGGGAGGTGGCGTCGTAGCGCCGACTTCGGATTCGGTGGGCGGCGGAAGTTCGGTCTCGGTCGACGCGCCATTGATGATGAATTGCTGCCAGTCGGCCGGCTTCATCAAATGCCGGCCCAGGTAATACAGCATCAACACGGCCACCACGATGATGCCGGCCGTGACGCCCATTCCGGCCGAGGTGGCCCAAGCGGGTAAACGGAAACGTCGCCGCCGCCGGCGCAACTGAATGCTACCGGTGCTCGTCATGCTGGACGGCAGGCCGAAGTTGTCGTCGTTCAGGTCGTCGCTCAACTCTTCTTCCGGATCGTAAATGGGCGCGGCCGAGGCGGCCGCCCCGCGCAGTTTGCTCGCGGTGTTCGCGGCTGGCTCGGCCTTGAGCAACGACGTATCAACCGGGGCCGCCCTGGGAATCGCCGTGGACGGCGAAACCGGCACGGCTTTGGGAACCGATTGCAGTTTGCTGCGCAACGTTTCGTCGTAGGCGGCCTTCTTGCTCGCATTCAATAGGCAAACCCGAGCTGCCGACAGCTCATTCAAGATTTGCTGCGAGACGGAGCCGTTCTTGCCAGCTTGAAACGTGCGGACATGCGCCATCTGGCGATCGGCCGCGTGGTCGATCACGTCCAGGTCCGCTTCGAACACAGCGATCCCCAGCAACCGATAATGGTTGGGCGGCTGCTCGCTCGGCGGAATGCCAAGCCAAACGTGATATCCGTCGAAACTGCCGGACATGTGTGAAAGTGCTCGCGGCGAAGGACCGATAAAGGATCCCCCCGGAAGTAAGGAATTCCATTATAGGGCAACCCACCGAGCATTCAAGATCGGCTCCGGCCGCCGGTTGGATGGACGGGTGCCGCCGGGGCCCGCAGGGTGCGCTGGCCCATCGTGCGCTTCCGCCGGGTCCACGAACGCCGCGGAGTGAACGTTCGAGCGTCTTCGCCCCCTGCGCTAGCGATTACGCCGCTGCTGGCGGCGCTGACGACGCGAGAGATCGCCGTAATCCCACGTGCCTTCTTCGGCGCGAAAGTCGATAAGCTCCAAAGTCGTCCGACGGACCAGGCGATCTTGTTCGTCGAATTTCTGCGAAGCGTGGGCCACGACTTCGCCGGGAACGTCCGCCACGTGGTCAGACCAGGTCGTCGTCGTGCCCCGGCCAGTCTTCAGAACCTGTCGCATGCGATAGCCCTGCCGCTCGATCGCTTCACCGACGATTCGCAGCCGTTTATTGAGCGCGAAGACTTCGTTGACCGCCTCCTGGGTGGTCTCGCCGCTGGACGTGTCGCTGGTCGTGCTCTTGCGACGCAGGATCGTCGGCGTGGAATCCGGCACGTAGCTGATCTGGATGACTTCCTTATTGCCGCCGCCAAGAATCTCGATCTGTTGCGCCTGGCAGGGGATCTCCCGGCCGTCGACCGTGAGCGTCTCATCATCCAATGACTTGATGGAGACGGTTTGGCCGAGCGTCTCGCCAGCATATCCCTGTTGGACGATTTGGGGCGGCGAGGGAAACTTCTGCCCCGCCACTTCGACCGTCACTTCGACTTTGAGCGTTACGCCCTCCGGCTCGACCTTTTCAAGCGTCGTCACGTTGTCGGTGATGCTGGAACTGGTGACGTTGCCTTCTTCGTCGAACGTCTCGGTGAGGATCCGCACGTGTCGCCAGGAGCCTTCGCCAAAACGGGCCCAGGCGTGCGCGCGTTGCAAGACATCGGCGTCATCGTTCTCAGCCGCGGCCAAGCCCTGTGTGGCCCACGCGACGAAGCAGACGAAGCAAAAGCCCGCAAACAATCTCCCTCCTCGCACGGTCTCTCCTCACAAACCTGTCCAACCCTCGCGCCGTCGCCGCGCGGCGAGCGGACTGCGATCGAGGGCATGCTGAGTCGGTCCTCCATCATACCCCTTTATCAGGAAGCGCGGAGGCCCATGCGCGGAACAAGCGCGGAAGAATACGGCAATTTTCGCGGATTTTATCCTAGGCTGCCGAACTGCTAGCGGCTCGCGGAAGCTCCCTCGGGCAACGCCGCCGGGGCATTTGTCACTCGCAGCGCCAGCAACAGGCGCCGGCCATGATGGCCATGTCGGCCACGTTGAAGATTCCGCTACGCAGGCCGCCCACTCCCAGATTCATGAAGTCGATAACCAGGCCATCGAATCGCAGCCGATCGATCAGATTGCCGACGGCGCCCGCCAACAGCAAAGCACAGCCCGCCAGCCGCACGGGAGTCATGCGCCAGCCAAGCAAGATGGCCCCGACCAGTCCCAATGCGATCAACGCGTTGATGGCGACCAAGACCACCGATCGCGTCTCGATGGGCAGGCGTGCGCCGAGTCCCAAAAACGCGCCGGGGTTCTCAGCGTACTGCAAGCGAAACAGGTCGCCGCAAAAACTGTGGATCGGCTCACCTCTGAGCGCGATTGCGCAACGTGCTTGGTGAATTGATCGCAGCCGACGCACGTTGCCAGGATCAGCACCACGGCGGCCCAGCGCATCAGTCGGTGAGTCATGACCATCGGATCTGGAGCGTTCTGCGGTTGCGCTATCATGAACGGGACATCCGCGGTTTGCCGAGCGGCGCCGGTGGCCCTGCATCAGTCTTTATCATCCGCCGATTTTGCGGCCGACGCCAGGCCGACTTCGGTGGCGAGAGGAAACGAGTTGTTGTTGACCAGTTTATCGATTTCCCGGCTTTCCTGATACTTGGCCAAACTGGGACGCAACGGCGACGTGCATCCCCACGCCGCCAGGCAAAAAATGCCCGCGCAGACGGCCATCGGGCGACCGAGACGAGCTCGAACAAGTGGGGAAGTTATTCGCGGCATATTTCGCGGCATATCAGGTAACGCGGTCGAACGTGCAACGCAACCAAAGAAAACGGGCACATGACGTGGCCGCAACGTGCTGCTACGGGTGGACCTGTTCGAGCGACATCCATTCTTTCACTGTCTGTGGCGGCGGTGGCGGTGGCGGATGAAACATTCGGTAAAAGAATCCAGGCTCTTTGTGCTGTATGTGGGTGGAATAGCCCACCGTCGGCGCGCTTGCTTTGCTGTTGGACCGGTCAAACGACAGCAGGTTTTTCGTGTTGTTGACCAACCGCTTGGTGCTTGAGCCCATTTTCGTGAGCACTGCCGGGCTGCCGCCGCCGTGATCGGCCACCGAGCTAAACGGCGAATGGTTGCCATGGGAACCAAATGGGCACCACGACGGCCAACCGGCGGCCTGCGCCGTGGCATTTGACGTCCAACCGAGTGCTGCAACGAACAGCAGGAATCTTACAGTACGCACCGGAAGAGCTCCTTGCTATTTGACAGATGGGATGGCGGCAACCGCCGCCGATTCCGGAGAAATGTGGGGCGAAGGTTCGCAGATTCGCCGCAGCGTGTCCAGGCGGTTTTTTAGCCAGCGGATTCACCAGCGGCCGCAAGCTTGCCAGCAGGAAAACGCAACGCGAATCAGGTCTCGCAACCACCTTCCTTGCAGGACTGGCAAGCGGGCAATAGATTGACGCATTCGGTCGGTTTCGCGGCACTTGGCAGTTCGCCGGCAATTGGCGCCACACAATTCCACCCCGTTTCGCTATTTTTCCCATGGTCAAGCAAAACATCGGGTTCGTTGGCGCCGGCCAAATGGCCAGCGCCCTGGCCGCCGGATTTGTCCGGAAGCGGCTCGTTGACGGGGGCCAAATCACGGCCGCGGATCCCACGCCTGCCGCCGCCGAGGCATTTCAAAGAGCCGTGCCAGGGGCTCGAATCCTGTCGGACAACGCCGCCGTGGCGAAAGCGGCCGACGTGCTGGTGATAGCAACCAAACCGCAACATCTGGCCGGCGCCGTGGCGCACCTGGCCGATCCGGCTGCCGACAAGCTGGTGATCTCCATTGCCGCCGGCATCACGCTGCGCACGCTCGACGCGGCGCTGCCGAAGTCGCGCTTGGTGCGCGTGATGCCCAACACGCCGTGCCTGGTCGGCCAAAGCGCCAGCGGCTATGCCTTGGGCCCGCGCGCAAGGCGGCCGATGGTTTGCTGGTGGCCGAATTGCTGGAGTCGGTCGGGCGTGCGTTCGCCGTCGACGAACAGCTACTCGACGCCGTGACCGGGTTGTCGGGCTCCGGACCGGCGTTTGTCTACGTGATCATCGAGGCCTTGAGCGACGCAGGCGTGCGGATGGGCTTGCCGCGTGACGTTGCTTTGCAACTGGCGGCTCAGACCGTCCGCGGCGCCGCCACCATGGTGCTCGAGACCGGCGAGCACCCCGGCGTGCTGAAAGATCGGGTGACGAGTCCAGGGGGAACGACGATTGCCGGACTGGCGGTATTGGAGTCCGGCAGCCTGCGCGGGACGCTAATATCCGCGGTGGAAGCGGCCACGCGTCGCGCAAACGAGTTGGGCAGCCAAGCCGGAGGATGAATGACCTTCCATGGAAATCCCACGGCGCCGCCAGGCTCCCACCCGGCCACGGACCCGCGAAGTATAATAACCAGCGCACAAGGTGGCGGCCCGTGGCAGTTAGGCGGGCATTCCTTTGCGAGTATTGCGGAGAGAGCGAGACTATGACCATTTTTAGCGTTGTCGACGACAAGCACATTCCCTTGTATCGCGTCATGTGGATTTCCGCCACGCCACACTTTTGTGGCGCGGAGGACTGCGAACGCGAAGGCCAGTACGAAGTACGGCTCGAGCAAGGCGAGTCGGTGTGGGCCAAGCAAAACAGCGCGACGAAATGCTGCGCGGCTGGAAAGCTGGCAAGGCGGATTGGGACCAGCCGAAGAGGAATGGGAGTAACGCTCGATGTCGATGTTCGAACGGGACGAATACAAGTGGCGCGAGACGTACTTCGTGCTGTTCGATTCGGCAAAACGACCCACGCTGGGCCAAATCGAGGACATGCTGCGCGGGTTGAACGACCGCTTCGAGCTGCTGAATCCCACGGCCGACGAAGACGACCGCTTCGAGTCGATCACGGTCATGTCCTCCGACGATTACGCCGCGCTCGACGTCAGCTACGAAGTGGGCGAGGAAGTGGTCGAACAAGCAAAAACATTGCACCAGGAGTTGAAGTCATCCGTCGTCGACGCCGAGGAACGCGCCAAGCTGGCCCAACTGCTCCGCTGCGACGCTGCGCTTCGATCTGTTGCACTTCGAAGAGATGACCCAAGACGAGGCCGACGACGACGACCTCGATGAAATGCTCGATCCCAGCGCGCTGTTGATCGTGATGGATGCGCTGGTGGAAATGACCGGCGGCGTGGGCGTTGATCCCGCCAGCGGCACGCTGGTATGATGCCGCGGAAGACAGGCTGGAGACTGGAGGCTGGAGGAAGATGGCCCAGCGGTTTCGCTTTGGGCCAGGCCTGACTCACTAATCGACCACGGCCAGAGGCCGTGGGTTTAGGAAGGCCCCTCCGAAGGGGCCGGATACATGGGGAAGGCCCCGTTGGGGCCACTAGGGTTACTCCATATTGAACTTGCCTTGCCGTTCGTCCTGTTGCTCTTGCTCACGGATGTACTGGCGCACACGCATTTCATCCAGCCCAACCGTGCTCACACAGTAGCCAGCGGCCCAAAAATGCAAGCCTGTCATCCTTCGTTCCTTCAGCAACTCACGGTGGATGCGAACCGCACTCTTGCCTTTCAGGAACCCGATCGTGTGCGCCACGCTGTACTTGGGCGGGATGCTCAAGCACATGTGGATGTGGTCCGGCATGCAGCGCCCCTCCAGCAACTCGATTCCTCGCTGGCGACACAGCTCTCGCAGAATCGCCCCTACTTCCCGTTTCAATCGTCCGTAAAATACCCGACGCCGAAACTTTGGTATGATCACCACGTGGTACTTGCATTCCCACCGCACGTGGGAAAGACTTTGCCAGTCGTGCATAGGTTGCTCCTTCCTGCCCCAACGGGCCTTCCCGGAAGGACAGCCTATGCCGTCTGGCAACTCCATGCACCACGCACCGCTCCGAAGCTCTTCGGGTCACACGGCCAGAGGCCGTGGGTTTAATGACTGACTAAATCGGACGGGTGTAACTCGCATTCCTCGCGTGGTAGCAGGTGGATTCACAAGGAGTTGCGGCAAGTGCTAGCGTGAAGGTGAAGAAGAGGGCCTCCGCGGGTAGAACGGATTGTGATTGCAGTCCTTCCCACCCATCCAGGAGGCCCGGCCATGATCGTCGCACGGGAGCAAGCGTTTCTCAAGCGCAACGGCAATTCCAGGCGTTGGAAATGTACGTCGAACTGCGCGGCCGACGGCGGCCAGCGGATCGATCAAGTGGAACGTGAACTGTTCGGCCGGCTGCTGGCGCTGGGACACACGCTGCTGTCGGCCTTCGTGGCCGCCGCGGGGGATGGCGACGCGGGCGCGACACTGGAAACCACCCAAGGCCGCACGGTCCGCCGTTTGCAAGGCCGGCACGTGCGCCGCTACCTGTCGATCTTCGGCGAACTGTTGATCGGCCGCTACGTCTACGCGGCGCGGGAAGGGCAGAAAGTCGAGCGGGCGCCCTTGGACGAGCGGCTGGGGCTGCCGGCCGGCGAGTTCTCCTACGTCCTGGAAGACTGGCTCGAGCGGCTGTGCGTCAAGGAGTCGTTTCACGAAGCGGTGTCCGATCTGCACGCGTGGTTGGGTGTCGCGCCGAGTGAACGGGCGGCCGAGCAGATGAACCAGCAGATGGCCCAGCACGTCGAAGCCTTCCAGTTCGAGCGCGCCGCGCCGCCGGCCGACGAAGAGGCCGAGATCCTGGTAGCCACGGCCGACGGCAAAGGGGTGCCGATGCGCCGCCCGCTGGAAGAGCGGGTCCGCCGCGGACCGCGTCGCGGCAAAGGCGAAAAAGCGAACAAGAAACAGATGGCCTACGTGGGCGCGGTGTATACGATCGACCCCTTTCGCCGCACGGCCGACGACGTGCTCGACGAACTGGACCGGAAAGAACGCGCTGCCGAGCGGCCCGCGCCGCAACACAAGCAGGTTTGGGCCGAGATGACCCGCGTGCGGGAAGGAGAATCGTGTACGGGACGCGAACGTCTGTTTGTCGAGATGGCGGTGGCCTGTCACGAGCGCGACCCACAGCAGCGCAAGACACTGGTCTGCCTGATGGACGGCGAGAAGGCGCTGTGGGAGGTGCAGCGCGAGTGGCTGCCGCGGGCGGTCTGCATCCTGGACTTGTTCCACGTGCTGGAGCGGTTGTGGCAGGTGGCCCACGTGTTCCACCGCGAAGGCAGCCGTGAGGCGGCTCAGTTTGTCACGCGGCACTTGCGGCTGTTGCTGGAAGGCAAGGTGGGTTATGTCATCGGTCGCTTCAAACGACTCCGCGACGAACACGCGCTACATGGCTCGCGGCGGCGCGTCGTCTCGGCGGCCATCGGCTACTACGCAAACAACCGCCGGCACATGCGCTACGACGAGTACCTGGCGGCCGGCTACCCCATCGGCAGCGGCGTGGCCGAAGGCGCTTGCCGCCACGTGGTCAAGGATCGCCTGGAACAAACCGGCATGCGCTGGACGGTCGCCGGCGCAAGCGATGCTCCACCTGCGCGCCACCTACCTCAACGGACAATGGAACGACTTCCTGAACTACCGCATTGAAACTGAACAAACCAAGCTATACCGGCGCTCCGCGGCATAGAGATCTGCGAGTTACACCCAAATCGGACTCTTTCAAACGACCTTTACGAGTAACTAGTCTTTGGGAGCGCCAGGCGACGAGCGAGTTCTGGTCATTTGTCCTCCCGCCCCCAGCCTCCAGTCTCCTGCCTCCTGCCTGATCCATGATTGCCAAAGACATCAAGAACGGCGCGGTGCTCAACTTCAACGGCGCGCCGTGCATCATCGAATCGATCAACGTGCAGAGTCCTTCGGCGCACGGCGCCGCCACGATCTACAAGTATCGGGCGCGGAATCTCGTGACCAAACAGAAGATCGACATCGTGCTGCGCGGCGGCGAGTCGCTGGATGAGGCCGACTTCGAGCGCCGGCCCGCCAAGCTGATGTACGCCGACGCCACGCACATGCACTTCCTCGATCAGGCGGACTACAACCAGTATTCGCTGTTATGCCCCGACATCGAAAATGAAATTCCGTACATAACCGAAGCACTGGAAGTCCAAGTGCTCATTTACAACGATGAGTGTATCGGCATCCAACTGCCGACCGTGGTCGAACTGAAAGTCACCAAGTGCGACCCAGGCGTCAAAGGCAACTCGGCTACTGGACGCACCAAGCCCGCCACGCTCGAAACGGGCCTCATCGTGCACGTGCCCGAGTATCTGTCACAAGGCGAAACGGTGAAGGTCGACACCCGCACGGGCGAGTTTCTGTCGCGGGCATGAAAATGTAGCGATCCGCGGCAAGCTCGCGATCGTGGGCGCGAACAGCCACTGGACACCGGCTTGTGCCCACCGGCTCGTACCACTTGTGGCGCAGATACCCGTTTCGCCCGCCAGCATGGCTTGGATCGCGCTGGGCCAAGGGATTGGCACCAGTCCTTTCAAGCTGTCAGTTAATGCAGTGCTGGCGTTCGTTTTCGCGCGTCGAGTATTTTTTGGGTGGCGATATGGCCGCGGCCTTTTTTGCTGTTGGATTTCGGCGGTTTCTTTTTCGGTCCGCGTCGATGTTTGCGGAATGCGGAGAGTCGCACCTGACGCGCCCAGGCCAGCAGGAGCTGGGCCATTTGGCTCGGCGTTTGTTGGGCGAACCGTTCGTGCCAGAAGTCGCCGGGCAACAGGATCGTCAGGCCGCGCGAGACGCCGGCCACTTCGTCGGCCAGGTAGTAGCTGGAAACTTCGTTCTCGACCTTGTCGTGGCCGTGAGCGCCGCGCAGCGCGGCCCGGACCACGCTCAGCACGTTGTAAGAAACCAACGCCAGACAAAACGCGAACAACGCCGCTTGCGGATAGGCCAGCGTTTCGATCTCGCTCTTCAGATGAGCTTCCAGTTCTTGAAACGCGCCTTCCACGGTCCACCGCTGGCGATACAACGTCGCCAGTTTCAAGGCCTTGATTTTGGCCGGCAGGTTGCTCAGCACGTGAATCTCGTCGTCGCCGTCCCGCGTCGGTTCGTCCAACTTGATCGTGATCCGCCGGATGATCGGCGTCTCGTCGCGGGCCCCCAAAAGCCGCAGATCCTGCTCGTAAACCATGCCCGTGGCGATGCGACCGATCTTTCGTCGTCGTCCGACCAGTTCGTATTTGAGCGAACTGCCGTGTTGCCGAATCAAGAAATACGCGCCGCGCCGATCGATGTCGAGCAAGAACTGCGTGGTGCAGAAATTGCGGTCGGCGATCAGCAGGTCCTTCGCTTCGAGCCTTTCCAACAACGCCGGCAGCAACGTTCGTTCCGAGGCATGGCCATCCGCGCAGGGCAGCACGTCCACGGCCAGCATCAGCGCCGGATCGAAGACGACCACGGTATGGCCCGGCAGCGGCGCCACGTTCAGCGTCCGCAGTTCCTTCAAACGCCGCTGGCTGGCTGGCAGATGATTGCCGTCGGCGATCAACGTGCGATAACCGGGCAACAACTCCGGAAACGTGCCGCCTGTCTGGCGGACGATGGCCCCCATCCGCTCGGCCGTCTCGCGAACCAAGGTCCGCGACACGTTCGATTCGATGCCGCGCAGCTTGTCGTACAGCGCGGCCAACGATACCTGGAACGATTCCGCCCGAGCCTGATAGGCGGCATGGACCAAGGGTCGAATCCGGGCCACCACCAGCCCCATCACATCCGCCACGCTGGAGAACAACAACTCGCTGGGATGCTGCCGAATCGCCGTGCGCACGAAGAGATCGTCCACTCGTTTGGACGACAACACATTCTCCAACGTTGCACTGACCATCACGCACACCGGGCTCTCTTTGACAAACTGCTGAAACACCTCGGAAAGAATCATCGCCTCACCTCCTGGAGAAACAATTCAACTCCAGGCATCGTGACGAGTTATACGACGAACTTCAACAACTCGAAGCCCACCGATAGCTGCCATCACTGACAGCTTGAAAGGGCTGGGGCCAAGGGCCCCTCACCCGATAGCCCTGGGCGCCGTCCAGGGGAAGCTCTTGCACCTCGAACGTGGCGACCCAGTCGGGCAGGATGCAGTTGACGCGAATCTTGTCGCGCTCGGCCAACGGCGCAAGCATCGTCGCCAGTCGCAAGACACCGGCTTTCGCGACGTCGTAGCCAAGCGATGAGGACGGCTTGTGGCCATGGCCCAGCGCCGAAGTGGAACTCACATTCACGATCGATCCGCCGCCCCGTCGGCGCATGGCGGGGATCGCGTGCCAGGTCGCATACATCGTGCCCAGCAGGTCGACCTGCACCGCGTCGAACCAACCGCTAAGGAGCCCCTGCGGTGGATAAGGGGCCGAGGCGTTGTTGATCAGGATATCGAGTCCACCGAACTCTTGTTCCGTGCGCTCGATGAGCGCTTGAACCTGGCTCTCGACGCCCACGTCGGCGGGCACGAAGATCGCCCGGCCGCCGGCGGCGCTAATCGCACGTTGGACTTCCACACCGCCGGGCTCGTTGATATCCGAGACGACGACGCACGCTCCGTCGCGCACCAAGCGCATGGCAATGGCGCGGCCGACGCCGCCCGCGCCCGTGACGATGGCCACTTTGCCGTCTAGCCCCATGGCCCGACTCCCCAGCGATCACGCGGTACACCGATGGTTCACGGTCGCTGTCGTATTGCGCAACGCGCGTGGCTCGACCGGCGCGCCCGCTACTTCTTCTTGCCCTTCTTGGCCGACTTCTTGCCGGCGGCTTTCTTCGTCGACTTTTTGGCCGCCTTTGCCTTGGTCGGCTTGGCCGATTTCTTCTTGCCTTTGCCGAAGGCTGATTCCCAACCGTCGGAATACTTCTTGGTTGCGCCTACGCGAATGATCGACACCGTCGGGTACCTCGAAACTGTTGACTGTGCTGCGCGAGGACGCGTCCCCGCGAAAATCCAAAACCTACATATAGAGTCAATCGCGCAGCGCGGGTCAAGGGCTATGGGCAATATCGCGCGGCTGATGCACAGGCTGCTTCGCCGCAAGCGGAAGTCGGCGGAGATTTGTCAGCCAGCCGTCGAGTGCCGAGCGCAGCATACACGCAGTTAAAACAGCGGCGGCTTGCCGAGCTTGCGGCGGATGATGGCCCACTGTCCGCCGTGCATCAGCCAATGCGAGCCCTGCATCGTGAAGACCGAGCCTACCGTGGGGCAATAGCTGCGCATCGATTCAGGACCGGCCTGATCCAAATCTTCGTCGCTTAGCGAATCCAGCAACGCGTAAGTTGCGGCGCGTTGCTCCTTGGCCAGCTTCAGGTATTCGGCCTTGGTCAAGAAATCGGCAGGGTTGTCGCTGGCCGCCGTTTCTTTGTTGTGCTTTTCGGCAAAGCCTTCGGGCAGATTCGGCATGGCGCCCGGCTTGACGGCCGAGAGCATCCCGTTTTCCGCCGCGATCAAGTGCCCCAGTTGCCAGGCAATGTGGTTCGTGCCCGGCAACGGCCGCTCCATCAACTGGGCATCGGTCAAATCGTCGAGATAGGCGTTGCAAACAAACGATCCCATTTCAATGCCCGCTTTAGTCGCGTCTCTGGCGTTCATGGTTTGCTCCTGGGATAGCGAGGAATTTTAGAGTCTGGGGACAAGGCGCCGGGGACTGTCCCCCTCTCCGCGGGCGATTTGTCCCCAGGCCGTTAGTGCTGCAGCTTCTTGTACTTGATCCGGTGCGGCTGGTCGGCCTCCATGCCCAGGCGCTCGCGGCGCTGTTGTTCGTACATCTCGAAATTGCCTTCGCACCAGTGGGCGTAGCTGTCGCCTTCGAAGGCGAGGACATGCGTGGCCACGCGGTCGAGAAACCAGCGATCGTGGCTGATCACCACGGCGCAGCCCGCGAAATTGAGGATCGCTTCTTCCAAGGCCCGCAGCGTATCGACGTCCAGATCGTTGGTCGGCTCGTCCAACAACAGCACGTTGCAGCCTTGCCGCAACAGTTTGGCCAGGTGTACCCGATTGCGTTCGCCGCCGGAGAGATTGCCGACCTTCTTCTGCTGGTCCTGTCCCTGAAAGTTGAACCGCGCCACGTACGCCCGGGCGTTCATCTTGCGCTTGCCCATTTCGATCGTATCGTGCCCGCCCGAGATTTCGTCGTACACCGAGTTGGTCGGCTTGAGCGCGTCGCGGTTCTGATCGACGTAGCCCAGTTCGACCGAATCGCCGCGGCGAATTTCACCGCTATCGGGCTCTTCTTCCCCGATGATCATGCGAAACAGCGTAGTCTTTCCCACGCCGTTGGGACCGATCACGCCCACGATGCCTCCCGGTGGCAAGCGGAAGCTCAGGTTGTCGATGAGCAGCCGGTCGCCAAACCCCTTGGAGACATTCTGGCACTCGATCACCAGATCTCCCAAGTGCTTGCTGGCGGGAATCTGAATCTCCAGCTCGTTTTCGCGGTCGAGCGCCGCGGCCTGCGAAAGTTCTTCGAAGGCCTTGATGCGGGCCTTGTTCTTGGCTTGCCGGGCGCGGGGCCATGCGAATCCATTCCAGTTCGCTGGCCAGAGATTTTTGCCGCGCGGAGGCCGCCTTCTCTTCGGCCGCCAGGCGGTTCTTCTTCTGCTCGAGCCACGACGAATAGTTCCCCTCCCAGGGAATGCCCTGGCCGCGGTCGAGCTCCAAAATCCAGCCCGCCACGTTGTCGAGGAAATACCGATCGTGCGTCACGGCCACGACGGTGCCGGCATATTCGGCCAGGTGCCGCTCGAGCCAGGCAACGCTCTCGGCGTCCAGGTGGTTGGTCGGTTCGTCGAGTAGCAGCAAGTCCGGCTTTTCGAGCAGGATCTTACACAGTGCCACGCGGCGTCGCTCGCCGCCGGAGAGCGATGTCACGTCGGCATCGCCGGGCGGCAGATTCATGGCGTCCATGGCGATTTCGACCTGCCGGTCGAGTTCCCAGGCGTTGAGCGCCTCGATCTGATCCTGCACCTTGGCTTGCTCGGCCAGCAGTTTGTCCATCTGCTCGGGCGACATGTCTTCGCCCAGCTTGGCGTTGATCTCGTCGAAGCGGCGCAAATGGCGCGCGTGCCTTCCACCGCCTCCTCCACGTTGCCCGCCACGTCCTTGTCGGGGTTGAGCTGCGGTTCCTGCGAAAGGTAACCGACCGTAAAGCCATTGGTGAGCTGCGCCTCGCCCTCGAACTCTCGGTCCATGCCCGCCATGATCCTCAGCAGCGTGCTCTTGCCCGAGCCATTGCGGCCCAGCACGCCGATCTTGGCGCCGGGATAGAAAGCGAGCCAGATGTCCTTGAGCACTTCGCGCTGGCCATGTTTCTTGGTCAGGCGTGCGATCTGATAGATGTATTGCTTACCCATGGGGTGGTCGGTAGTTGAGTGGGATTTGAAACTGGCTACTTGAGGTGCCTACAGAGACCGCGCGCGATGACTGCGGCGCCGGCACGTCACGGGGCATTCGATCACGGGCATTCTATCAATTGACTGCCTGACGGATAGGAGACTGCGCCGCAAGCACTCTCGACGATGCCGGCAAACGCGAGAGCTAGCGCGATCCACGGCCTATTCCCACTCGATCGTGGCCGGCGGCTTCGAGCTGATGTCGTACACCACGCGGTTGACGCCCGGCACTTCGTTGATGATCCGCGTCGACATGCGGGCCAGCACGTCATACGGCAAGTGCGTCCAGTCGGCCGTCATGAAGTCTTCGGTGGTGACGCAACGCACGCAGACCGTGTCTTGATAGGTTCGCGCGTCGCCCATCACGCCCACGCTTTGCACCGGCAACAGCACGGCGAACACTTGCGAGGTCTGCCGGTACAAGCCCGCGTCTTTGATCTCTTGCACCACGATGGCGTCGGCCTCGCGCAGCGTGTCCAGCCGCGTCTTGGTCACTTCGCCCAGGCAACGCACCGCCAGCCCCGGTCCAGGGAATGGATGCCGCCAGACGATGTCCTCGGGCAAGCCAAGCTGCAATCCCAGCCGGCGCACTTCGTCCTTGAACAGATCGCGCAACGGCTCGATCAATTCGAAGCTCAAGTCCTCGGGCAAACCGCCCACGTTGTGGTGCAGCTTGATCGTGGCCGCCGGTCCGTCGACCGCCGCGCCGCTTTCGATCACGTCGGGATAGAGCGTGCCCTGGGCGAGGAAGCGGGCGTCCTTGATTTTGACGGCTTCGTCGGTGAAGCACTCGATGAACGCGCGGCCGATGCGCCGGCGCTTCTCCTGCGGATCGGTCACTCCGGCCAGCGCCGCCAGGAACTTGTCTTCCGCCTTCACCACGTGCAGGTCGGTGTGAAAGTGGTTCGAGAATTCCTCGATCACCGAGGCCTCTTCCGCTTTGCGCAACAGCCCGTTGTCGATCAGGATGCAGGACAGTTGCGAACCGATGGCGCGATAGATCATGGCCGCGGTGACCGATGAGTCCACACCGCCCGACAAACCGCAAATCACGCGATCGTTGCCCACCCGCCGGCGAATCTGCCCGATGGCCTGGTCGGCGAAGTCGCCCAATTGCCAGGCGCCTTGGCAGCCGCAGATCTTGTTGAGAAAGTTGGCCAACACCCGCGCGCCCAGCGGCGTGTGTGTCACTTCCGGATGAAACTGCAAGGCATAGACGGGCAATTGCTTGTGTTTGATCGCGGCCACAGGGCACGTGCGCGTCTCGGCCAGCGGCTCGAAATCGTCCGAGATCGTTGAGGCCTGATCGCCGTGGCTCATCCAGACTTCCATGTCGTCGGGCAAGCCGTCGAACAAGTCGGCGTGCGACGTGATGTGAACGCCGGCACGGCCAAACTCGCGGGCCGGAGCACTATCGACGCGACCCCCCAACGCTTCACAGGCCACGTGCAGCCCGTAGCAGATTCCCAACACCGGGATGCCGAGCCGAAAGATGCCCGGATCGCACTTGGGAGCACTGGCTTCGTAGACGCTCGAGGGCCCGCCCGACAGGATAATGCCGCGAGGCGCGAGTTCGCGGACGCGTTCGGCCGAGATGTCGTGCCGCACGATCTCGCAATAGACGTGCTGCTCGCGCACGCGCCGGGCAATCAGTTGGGCGTATTGCGAGCCAAAGTCCAGGACTAAAACGCGTTCATCCGCGACCAGGCCAGCCGGCTCGGTCTTCGCTGCAGCCGTTGTGCTTTTCACGCTCCGCGCCCCTGTCGAGCATTCCTGTCGAGCTATCCCGCCTGCGTCTTGCACGTCATGAAAACAAAAAGACCCGTCAACACGACGGGCGGTGAAGCGGACGATTATAGGGCGTCCCGCTCCGCCCGGCTAGGGGGCGGCTCCGCGCTCAACTACCAGACCGTCGGTGCTAAAAGGCATTCCGTCGGTGTTAAACGGGCCGCTTCTGCAATTAGGAGCCGAACACGTTCCGCACCGTGTCGTCCAGGATCTGCCACAGCGCATCGAAGTCGACCGGCTTCGGCAGGAAATGGTCCGCGCCGGCAGCGGCGGCCTCATCCTTCGCGCCGGCGCCGCCATGACCCGAAACGATAATGATGACGATCGAATCGCCCCCAGGTTGGCTGCGAATCCGCCGCGTCAACTCATACCCGTCGATGCCCGGCATGCTGAGGTCGAGCACCGCCAGTTGCGGATTGAACTGAAGCACCGCGTCCAGCGCGGATTGGCCGTCGTGGACGGCCTCGGCCGTGTGGCCTCGCTTCACGAACAGGTCGCGCAAGCCGATCGCAGTGGTTTGATGATCGTCGGCAACAAGAATGCGCAAGCCACGGGTGATGCTCATTGGGAAACGCGAGTGGTTGCACGCCCTTTGCCACGGAATAGTTGCGAAAGCGCTTGCTCTGCGTAACAGGTTTCTCAGCAGATCGCCGTGCTAATTGTCGGACCGTATCGCAGGAGGTGAATGCGATCGCACGGTTTCCTAGAACTGGACTGACATCGGTCGAGATACTACCGATTATTCCCTCGTACGAATCGATCCGTCTGCTGGTTCGCATGGGCTGTTGCGTGCCGGTATGGACGCGAGTTTTCCGAACGGTTGGATGCGACGACTACTTTTTGGCAGAGAATTGCGCTATCCGGTCGAACCGCTACAATGTCCGCCTGCGGCGCATTGCCCACGCCGCGGCAGCGGCCGATTGTCGCCGCATCGGGCGGCCACTATAGTACAGAGCGTGTTGATTCTGCTGACGAACGACGACGGGATTTACGCGCCAGGCTTGGCGGCCATGGAACGCGAGTTGGAGCAATTGGGCGACGTGTACGTCGTGGCGCCCGCCACCGAACAAAGCGGCGTGGGGCATGCCATCACCTACCTGAGCCCATTGGTGGTCAAGCAACTGTTCGAAGGCCGGCAGCGCGGCGGTTGGGCAGTCGAAGGCAGCCCGGCCGACTGCGTGAAGATCGGCATCTTCGAGTTCTGCCCACGCTTGCCCGACCTGGTGGTCAGCGGGATCAACAGCGGACTGAACGCGGGAATCAACGTGCTGTATTCCGGTACGGTCGCGGCCGCCATCGAGGGAGCGTTTTTCGGCATTACCAGCGTGGCCGTGTCGCTGGAATTCAGCGAGCACGCCGAGTTCGATCGAGCCGCCAAAACCGCGCGCCAGGTGATCGAGCAGATTCTTGCTAAAAAGGGGCCCGAACCTCAGTTGTACAACGTGAACCTGCCCACGGCGGCCCTGGCGTCGAATCAGCGCCCGGTCCGCGTCGTGCCCATGGGCCTGGAACGCACCGGCGAGCAGTACGAGAAGCGCATCGATCCGCGGGGGCGCAGCTATTTCTCGGCGCTTTCCACTCCCGTAGCGGCGACCGCGGGCCACGAAACGGACGTTTCCGCCCTGGCCCAGGGGGCGATTACGGTCACTCCGCTCGATTTTGACTTGACCAAGCGTTCTCAGTTGGCAGAAATGGAGCCATGGACGTTTGAGTTGTCCAATCCAGATTGAGAGAATTGGAAGAGAACTGGAAGAGAATTGGAAGAGAACTGGAAGAGAACTGGAAGAGAACTGGAAGAGAACTGGAAGAGAACTGGAAGAGAACTGGAAGAGAACTGGAAGAATCGTCCAACCATCTCGGACCGAGGAGAGAGCCATGAGACTTTTAACGCTAACGATCATGGGGCTGTTCGCCATAGCGATGTGCGGTTGTGAGGCGGCCGCTCTTCCCCAAGCCGCCGAACGCCTCGACGCCGCGCCCGCGCCACCGGCTCCGGCCGCGGCGGCGGAGCCTGCGCCCCTGAAGCGCCGGTCGTCTCGCGGCAAGAACAGGATCGAGCCAAGATCGAAGCGCTCGCCGCCGAGGTGCAGGCCAACCTCGCCAAGGAACGGGCTGCCGCAGGCGGCCCCGCCGACACGCCGGCCGAAGCACCTGCGGCGGACGCGCCGCCGGCTGCCGCGCCCGACGGCGCGGCGATGCCCGCCGATGCCCCAGCTCCAGGCGACGAACTATCCAAGGCCGAGGTGGGCGTCGGCGTGAAAGGCAAGGACTATGGCGGACCCGGCTTCGTCACCACGCCAATCGAAACGATGTTTACCATCGAGGAGCGGATTGCTTTCGACGTGCAGATTCCCAACTCCATGAAGATCTACAAAGCGGCCCACGACAACAAGGGGCCCAAAACCCATGAAGAGTTCATGGACGTCATCATCAAGGAAAACGGCGTGCAACTGCCGGAACTGCCTCCTGGCAACGTCTATTGGTACGACGCCAAAACCGAGCAGTTGATGGTGCGGGCACCGAAAGCAGACGCGGGCACCTAGCGACCGGCGCCGCGGCTTCGCTCGATCATCCCCGTGCTATCCTGCAATGGCCTGTCGGCCGAGCGCAATTAGCGGCGCTGCGAGAACGGCTCCTCCATCGTGAAGTCATGGATCAGCCACTGATCCCCTTCACGGTGCAGCGTGACGGTGAACTTCTGGATCATTTGTTCGTAGGGCACTTCGCCCCGCGCATCGGCGCCTTCGATGCGACCGGTAAAGAATGCCCTGGCTGAAGGAGGATTGGTCAGCGCATTGGTCGCGATTTCCAGATCCCGACCGACATGTGCATTGCGCACGTGGAAGCGCTTCAGTGCGCTTTCCACCTGGTTGCGCCGCGGGCTGGTCTGGGTGAACAACGCCAGGACAGCCGGCGGATCGTTGGTCTCCAACGCCGATTCGGCTGCGTGCAGGGCATTTTCGATTTCTTCCGTCTGCGTGACCACCATGCGCTCAAGCGCCAGCATTCCCAATGTGATGGCCAGCACGACCGCCATGGCCACGATCACCACGACGCGACCGCTACGAACCAGCACGATGACGAGCACCAGCTCGCACACGACTCCTAGCGTCAGCGCCGGCCAGGGACTCTCCAGCAGCCAAGTCATGGAACGCCTCGCGATGTTTGCCCAGTCGATGCTTCCGTTCGTCGACTGCGATGGAACATCGACGCGGAGAACAACAGCAATAGCACCAGGACCAACGCGATCGGCCACAGCGTGATCATCAACTCGCCAGCGGCCGGCGGCGCCTCGTCCCCCTCCTGGCCGGCCTCGCGCGCGGCCGGTTCGCCTTCGACGCGTCGCCGGGCAATCTCCTGCCGGGCGTGATATTGCAATTCCAGCCGCCGCTGGCGCTCGGAGTACTTGGGCCACACCACCAACAGCACCACCAGACCGGTCGCGCAGAACAGCATCATCCAAAACCAAGGCGAGTCGGTCGGCGCTGACGGCGGAGAACCGCGTTCATCTGGCGGCAAAGTGGACATGCAGTCGGGTGCTCTTGCTCGGGTGTTCGGTCACTGCCGTAGAATTCAATCTACCACAATGACACCGAGCCGTGGCGGCGAGCAATCGCCCGCGAGGGACTCCCGAATTGGCGGCGCACCTTGCTAACGGCGCAGCTTTGGCAAACAGCGGTCCACCGTACTGGGCTGCGTCCCCCAATTGCTCTTCGATCCGCAGCAATTCGTTGTACTTTGCCATGCGATCGGTGCGCGAGGCGCTGCCGGTCTTGATCTGGCCCGTCGAAAGCGCCACGGCCAGATCGGCGATCGTGGCGTCCTCGGTCTCGCCGCTGCGATGGCTGGCGACGGTCGTGTAGCCGTTGCGCTGCGCGAGCTGGATGGCCTCGATCGTTTCGCTGAGCGTGCCGATCTGGTTCACCTTGATCAGGATGCTATTGGCAATGTGTTCGTCGATGCCGCGCTGCAGCCGTTTGGTGTTGGTCACGAACAAGTCGTCGCCGACCAGTTGCACGCGGTCGCCCAGGCGCTCGGTGAGTTGGGTCCAACCCTTCCAATCGTCTTCGCTGCACCCGTCTTCGATCGAGCAGATCGGATACTTGTCGACCCAGCCGGCCAGCAGGTCGATCATCGCGCCGGCGTCGATCTGCTTGCCTTCGACCAGGTAGGTCTTCTTCTTGTCGTCGTAGAACTCCGTGGCTGCCGCGTCCAGCGCGATCCACACCTGCTCTCCGGCCCGATAGCCGGCTTTCTCGATCGCTTCCAGAATCAAATCGATCGCGGCGGCATTGCTGGGCAAGTCGGGTGCAAAACCCCCTTCGTCCCCCACCGCCGTATTCAGCTTCTTGTCGTGCAGCACTTTCTTCAGGTAGTGAAAGATCTCCGTGCCGCAGCGCAGCGCTTCGTGGAACTCGGTAAAGCCCAAGGGCATGACCATGAACTCTTGCACGTCGACCGAGTTGTCGGCGTGCTGTCCGCCGTTGATGATGTTCATCATGGGCGCCGGCAACAATCGCGCGCCGGGACCGCCCAGATAGCGATACAACGGCAGCCCGCAAAATGCCGCCGCGGCCTTGGCCACCGCCAACGAGACGCCCAGCATGGCGTTTGCGCCAGGTTTTTTTTGTTCTCTGTGCCGTCCAGCTCGATCATTTGCTGGTCGATGTCGGCCTGGTCCAGCGCGTTCATTCCCTCCAACGCGTCGGCGATACGTTCGTTGACGTTGGCCACGGCCTGCAGCACGCCCTTGCCGAGATAGGAGTTCTTCTTCTCGGTGTCGCGCAATTCCCACGCCTCGTGGACGCCGGTGCTAGCGCCGCTGGGAACGCTGGCCCGCCCGAACGAACCATCCACCAGCACGACATCGACTTCCACGGTAGGGTTGCCGCGGCTATCGAAAATCTGGCGGCCGCGGATATCAGCAATCGAACTCATCGACTCCCTCGGTTGGTTTCAGGCGGATTGCGTTGCTAGAAAACGATATTGCACTGCGTTTGGAGCAATTGGCGCCGTGCGACGCACGCACGCTCGGATCAGACCGATTCAAATACGTCGACCTTCACGTTTTTGACCATGTTTTGCACTTGGGTGCGAAAGTCGCCCATGTGCGGCGCCGTCAAGTGAGCCTTCAGCGCCGGCAGCGACTCCCACTGCTCGTGCATGATGATGCAGTTCGTGCGCGGCGGCGTCTTGGCAGGGTCGGTCAGGGGCACTTCGACCGAGGGGGTATAGGCGATGCAGCCGGCTTCGCCGCGCACCAGCGGCAACAGGTCGCGTTGCACGGCCAGGAATTCGTCGCGTGCGCCCTCGGCCAATTCGATCGTGGCTACGACGTAAATCATGTCTTCCCCCGGCAACAAGGCGTTGTTGAGCCCAAGGGAGCCGCGCCCAAACTCCCCCGTCAGACTCCCGGCATTGTCGAAGAGTTGGCCCGATTCGGCAATGGGGCCCGCCGATTTTGCGCAATCCTCATCCGATCGTGGCCCGTTCGGTCGAGGCGGCCGCAAGCGCTGGCTCGTTGGCGAGCTCGCTCGACGCCGCGCTGGACCGCTGCGCTTCGAGTTTGCCGGCGGAGTTCTTCGCCACTTGCCAAGGCGCGTCGGCGGAATACCAACTCGGGAGCCGCCCTGCGAGCGAATCGTCGGGAAGAATGCCGCTGCAAACCTTGGCCAATGCCAGCGTGGCGGCCGCCGCCCAGGGCCCCGGCAGCCCGCCGCCAACCGCGCAGCGAACGTTGGCCGCGGCGCATGCCTTGCGAATCGCCAGCGCCGGCGTCAGGCCGCCCACGCGCCCAGCCGGATGCGCATCGCCTGGCAGCAGCCGAGATCCAGGGCCTGCTCCGCCCGCGCCAGCGATGTCACGCTTTGATCCAGGCAAATTGGCGTGCGCAGATTCTCTTGCAGCATTGCATGGGCAACCAGGTCGTCGGCTTCGAATGGCTGCTCGATAGTTTTTAGAAAAAAGTCTTCCAGGCGATAGAACATTTCCTGCTGCGAGAGCGTGCACAATCCGTCGCAATCGACCGCGATCGGCGCCACTGGAAAGGCTTGCCGCACGGCTCGCAGCATCTCGACGTCCCAGCCTGGGCGCAGCTTGAGCAGGACGTGGTCGTAGCCGGCGTCGAGGGCCGCTCGGATTTCAGACAGCAGGGTTTCGGACGAAATGGCAACGCCCAGCGAGCGGCTTAGCGGCGCTCCTCCGCTTTCGGCCCCCAGCAACCGGTCCAGCGGCTGTCCACGCATCGTGGCGGAAAGGTTCCACCAGGCGAGGTCGAGAACGCTCTTGGCGGCGGAGTTACCTGGAAAGGTCGCCAGCGACTCCTGCAGCGCCTCGCCCGAAGCGCACGATTGCCCGACGAGCGTCGGCGCCGGCCAATCGCGCAAACAACCGAACGCGCCGGCGGCCCACTCGTCACACTCCACCGGCGCCGCGTGCAGCGCAACGTCTCCCCAACCGACGTGCGGGCCACTTTGCAGTCGGCCGACGACCAGTTCTCTCTGAGTTGCAGGTGTGCCCGGCGTTTCGGCCGAGTCCAGCGGCACGCGGAATAGTTGGATCGAATCGATGTGCATGGTGGGGCTTTGTAGCAAGCAAATCCCCCGGCGGAGCCGGAGGCTGAACGGGAGCTCGGCGCGGTGCTACGTGCGCGAGGTGTTCTGTCGGGCTTCCGTGATTTCGATGGCTTTGAGCAGCCCTCGCGCCTTGTTGAGCGTCTCCTGGTATTCCGCACTCGGCACGCTGTCGGCCACGATGCCGGCGCCGGCCTGCAAATAGGCCTTGTTGCCCTGCACGACGAGCGTTCGCAGCGCGATGCAGGTGTCCATGTTGCCGTTGAAGTCGACGTAGCCGACCGCTCCCGCATAGGGTCCGCGGCGATGCGGCTCCAATTCGTCGATGATCTGCATCGCCCGCACTTTGGGAGCGCCCGACACCGTGCCGGCCGGCACGCAGGCGCGCAAGGCGTCGAACGCGTCGCGTCCCGCGGCCAGTTTTCCGTTGACGTTGGACGTGATGTGCATCACATGGCTGTAACGTTCGATCGTCATCACGTCGGTCAGTTCGATCGAGCCATAGCGCGCCACCCGGCCGACATCATTGCGTCCCAGATCCACCAGCATGACGTGTTCGGCGCGTTCCTTGGGATCGGCCAACAACTCCTCGGCCAGCCGGCGGTCCTCTTCCTCCGTCGCTCCTCGTCGGCGCGTGCCCGCCAGCGGACGGACCGTGACTTCGCCCTCGACCACTCGCACCATGATCTCCGGCGAGCTGCCCACCAGCGTTGCGCTGGGGGTGCGCACGTAGAACATGAACGGGCTGGGATTGACGACGCGCAGCGTGCGATAGATTTCGAACGGCTCGCAGTGAATGTCCAGCTCGAGTCGCTGGCTGATCACCACCTGAAATATGTCGCCGGCCCGAATGTAGTCCACGCACTTTTCGACCGCACGTTCGAACTGGGCCTGAGTGAAATTCGATTTGCCTTCGATCGTGGGCTGCCCCGTCGTTTGAATATCGGCCGGCAGCAGTTGGCTGCCGGGCGTTTCCAATTGCTCGACCAGCTCGTCCACGCGGCGCTGCGCGTCGGCATAGGCCGCCTCCAGATCGTCGCCGAATTTGTCCAGCCGGGCCATGGCCACGACCACGTTCGTCTTGTTCACATGGTCGAACACCACCATGTGGTCGTAGAAGGCGAACGCCAGGTCGGGCAACTGGCGATCGTTTTGCGGCGCGTTGGGCAAGTGTTCCGTGTAGCGGATCACATCGTAGCCCGCGTAGCCGACCGCTCCGCTGGTGAACGGGGGCAACTCTTCGAGCGTGGCCGAACGAATGGCGTCGACGCGCTGCTTGAGCTCGGCCAGTGGATCGCGCGAGGCGAAATCTTCGCGCCCCGCCGCCGAGAGCACCGTCACCTGCGAACCCCGCGCTTCGATCTGCAAGAACGGTTGGGCCGCCAGGAAGCTGTAGCGCCCCACCTTTTCGCCGCCAATCACGCTCTCGAACAAGCACGCGGTCGGGCCCGCGTCGATCTTGTGAAACGCCGAAACGGGCGTCAACGCATCGCCCAACAACCGCCGATACACCGGCACCAACTGCACCCCGCGGGCGAGTTCGCAAAACTCGGCAAAGTCAGGAAAGTGCTTCATCGGGCGTCGTGGTCGATAACGTGGGGTCAACAATGGCCGTGGCCGAGCTTCCCAGACACGACACATCGAGTCCCGGAGACGGTTCGCCGTCCAGCTTAGCAGTCGGTCTGACGTGCGACAACGCGGCCGCGCTGGGCATGCCTATCCGGTTGCGAGTCAAATGTTTAGGCGCGCGGCCGAGCCGAGCTGACTCGCCTTGACACCCCCCGCGCCGCTGTTAGAATCCCACTGGCCTTGCGCCGCCGCCGTTTATAATTGAGTCTGAGTTGACTGCGAGCGCGAGGACCATGTCGGGTCCTTCTCGCCGCGCGGTCTCATTCGACGCGGCGGTGTGTCGAGGAAGCACTCCCGGCTGTGTCAACTGCCTTAGAGTGTCAGCAGCCATGAAGTGTCAGCAGTGCAATAAAACGGCCACGTTTCATATCACGGAACTTTCCCAGGGCAAGCCGCAAGAACTGCACCTCTGCGAGGAGCACGCGCGGCAGTATCTTACCCAGGCCGACGACGAGCCGGCCGTTGCCCCCAGCCTGGCAGGTGTGCTGGCTCAGCAATTGGCCGTCGGGCAGACGGCCGAAGAGTTGGCCCGGCTCGACCAGCGCGCTTGCCCCGTGTGTGGCATCACATTTTACGAGTTCCGCAGTCAGGGACGGCTCGGTTGCCCGCACGATTACGTCTGCTTTCAATCGGAATTAGAACCACTGATCGTCAACATCCATGGCGAGACGGAGCACGTAGGCAAAAAGCCGGCGAAGTATGCCGAGGGAACCGAACATCGCACGCAGTTGATTCGCCTGCGCCGCGAAATGACCGAAGCCGTGGAGAGCGAAGATTACGAACGGGCGTCGAAGCTACGAGACGAGATTCGCAAGGTCGACGAACCGCCGCCCAAAAAGAAGAAATGACACCACCAGCCCCACACGATCCGCAACGTTCTCTCTTCGCCGCCAGTCTGGGCGTCGTTTGCCAGAGATGCCTGCGCCGAGCGTTGGCTGGTCTAGCGCCTGGGGAACCAACCCGGTGGACTTGAGCGAACTAGCACGAACCAGCGGCGAGTGGCTGCGGGGCTCCGGCCCCGAAAGCGACATCGTGATCTCCAGCCGCATTCGATTGGCGCGAAACCTGGCGGAGTATCCCTTCATCAGCCGCGCGACTCCCGCCGATCGCACGATGATCGAATCGACGCTCCGCGACCGCGTGATGGAGATTCAAGAGTCCGGCGAACTCGAATACGTGAACGTCAACGAACTGAAAGTCATCGACCGGCAATTCCTGGTCGAGCGCCAGTTGATCAGTCGCGAACACGCCGAGAGCGAAGGCGCCCGCGGCGTAGCCATCGATCGCCGCGAGCAGATGAGCCTGATGATCAACGAGGAGGATCATCTGCGCATCCAGGTAATGCACAGCGGCCTGGATCTGGAAAGCGCCTGGGAACAGATCGATCGCATCGATACCTTGCTCGCCGATCGCGTCACCTTCACCTATCATCCGAAGCTGGGTTTCCTCACGGCCTGCCCCACGAATGTCGGCACCGGACTGCGCGTGAGCGTCATGCTGCACTTGCCGGCCTTGGTGCTCACGCGGCAAATCGATAAAGTCTTCCGCAGCTTGCAAAAGATCAGCTTGGCCGTGCGCGGGCTTTACGGCGAGGGGTCGCAAGCCATGGGCGACTTTTACCAGATCAGCAACCAGATCACGCTCGGCAAGTCGGAAATCGACTTGATTCGGCAAGTCGGCGACATCGTGCCGGTGTTGATCGAATACGAGCGACGTGCCCGCGAGTTCCTGGTCAAGGAAAGCCACGAAAACCTGCACGACAAGGTGGCCCGCGCGTACGGCATTCTCCGCACGGCGCAGACGATCAGTTCGGAAGAAACGATGCACCTGCTGTCCAGCGTGCGGATGGGCGTGAACCTGGGCCTGATCAGCGACGTGCAGATTCCGCTGTTGAACGAATTGTTCATCCACACGCAGCCGGCCCACTTGCAGAAGCTGCGCGGCATCGAACTCGACACGGCCGATCGCAACATCGAGCGGGCCCGCTACCTGCGCCGTCATCTGAACCACGACAACGGCAACGATGCCGGCAAGAACTAGATGCGATTTTCGATTTTGGATTTTCGATTCGCATGCGAGCCTTTGCGCCCCTGCGGTTTGATTCCGCGGAATTTTCAGCCGCTGCGCATCTTTTCGCGGATGGCGGTGACCACTTCGCGCGGCACGAAGCGCGCCAATTCCTCGTCGTCCGCTAGCGCCGCGATTTGCTTGATCAGCGAGCTGGAAACGTGCGAGTACTGATCGTCGGCCATCAGCAACAGCGTTTCGATGCCTGGATCGAGCTTGCGGTTGGCCATGATCATGGTGAATTCGCTTTCGATGTCGCCCAGCGAGCGCACGCCCCGCAGCAATACGCGCGCGCCACAGTCGCGGCAAAACTTCACCGCCAAGCCCGAGAACGAGCGCACTTCCACGTTTTTCAGGTGCCGGATGCTGCGCTCGACCAGCGCCAACCGCTCCTCGGGCGAGAACAGCGATTGCTTCTCGATATTCACGCCGATGCCGACGATCAGCCGGTCGACCAGCCGGCTGGAGGCGCTCGATGACGTTCAAGTGCCCCAGCGTGATGGGGTCGAACGAGCCGGTGTAGACGGCAACGCGCGTATCGGAATTGGTCATGCCACGGCCTCGACGAGCCCAGGATCGGTCGCAATATCGGTGCGAGCTATTAGGCAATTCTAGCTTGCTAAAACGCGCGTCGCGAGCGTCGTGGCCCGCCGATCGCGCCGATCAAATTGCCCAGGCGATACAGCCGGCATCGAATCGGATCGCTGGCGTTGGCAGCGCGACATGGAATGCTACTTGACGTCCGAGCGCAGCCAGCGGCGGATCGTCACCGCCGCCAGCAGAATGCCGGCGAAGATCCAGGCCAACGGGAAACAAGTCGCAACGGGACCGAACTGCTGAGAGCCGGACAGCTTCAGCTTGGTCACCAAGATCGCCATGCTATAGGCCACCATCAGCGTCCAACCGAGTGCGATAGCACCCATCAACGGCAGCCAGTACCGGCTGCGAAACGTCGCCAATCCCATTCCATAGACGAAGACCGCGGCGGACCACAGAAACAACAGGAACACCAGGTTCCCGCCGAACCTTTGTAGGCGGCCGACTTCCCAAGAGAAGGTCGCGGCAATCACGGCCAAACTGAAAACGCTGGCCAGCGCCGTCCACGCCGCGACATCCCAAGCCACCGCCAGGGCGACCTGATAAACATATTGTCGCCGAGTCACCGGCCGCATCATTTCCATGGCAATGGTCCCGCGGCGCATATGCCAAGTGTTGAACGGCGCGACCAACATGGCGAAAATCGAGACAATCAATCCCAATATGTCGCCGCCCGCATCGCCCGCGCCCCAGCGGCAAGCGCCGACCAGGACGGCGCCTCCTCCGGCGACCAGCGCGAGCTGTTGCCACGACACGCAGCCCGGCACGCGCCACCGCTTGACCGCCCACCATCCAAAGCCGGCGTCGGCCAACTGCCGTTGGATCGAACGGTCGCGAAACGTCAGCAACATCTCGTCGAGCCGTCCCCCCATGCGGTCATTGCTCGGCGTTTCGACACTGAAATCGTCGCTGACCGAAACGCTCTGGTCCGACAGACCCAGCAACACTTTGGCCGCCACCACATGCGCCCCGATCGCGACCACGATGGCCAGGGTCGACAGCTCCGGCCGCCCCCCGACAAGAAAACTCCCCACCGGATGCGAGGCGCCCAACATGCCTTGCACATTCACCGCCAGGAGAAAGAACACCGGCATTCCCAACAACAACACGATTGCTTGCCGCCAACAGATCGAGATGGCCAGAAAGAGCCCGGCCAGCGCATGAGCCCCGATCGGCCCCCACGCCGGCAAATACATCATATACGCTTGCACGGCCGGCACGCCGACCCACAGCAGCAGGCTCATCGCGGCCCCCACCGCCAGATGCGCGGCCGCGAAATGTGGAACCACCTTCGCCGCGGGCGTGCTGAACTGACGCCGCAGGTGCAGCGCCAAGAAGCAGCCGACGAACGCGGCCAGAAACGTCGTGGTGGCAAGCTTCCAGCCCGGCGAGGCATTGGCCTTCAGCGCCCACCCCCAGGAATTGACGAGGTAGAACGCTCCAAACAGTCGGAATCGCCACCGCGACGTGTACGTGCGGGCCACTTGCAGACCCATGTTCGCGGCGCACGACAAACCGCCGGGGACCACCCCGGTCTTGCGGAGCCTCAGTCGCAAGGCGGGATAGTCCCCTTCTCCCTGGCGGATTTGTGTCCCAGCGTTGCTCATGATGGAAGTTCCGGCCTATTGGTTGCCCGCCCCACGCGGCTACGAGTTCTCGTGCAGCTCGAGGAAAATCTCTTCCAAATTCAGATCCTGCACTTCCACCGTGGCTTGCCACTCGTTTTCGATCTGCTCGACCAGTCCCGCCGTCATTGCCCGCGTCGTCACCAGCGCCGCGTTTCCTTCGATCCGTTGACTCAAGATGCCAGGCAGCGAAATTTGCGCCGGCAGCGGATTGGGCGCAGTGATCGACAATCGTTTGACCTGGTCCTTCAGTTCGCCCAGTTCGCCGAAGAAGCTGATATGTCCGCGCTGCAGAACGGCCACCCGGTCGGCCACGCGTTCCAGGTCGGACGTGATGTGCGTGGAGAAGATGACGGTGCGATTGCCACCGGCGGCGATCTCCAGCACGACCTTCAAGAACTCGCGCCGCGCCGATGGATCGAGTGCCGCGACCGGCTCGTCCAGGACCAGCAGTTCCGGCTCGTGCCCCAGCGCCAAGACCAGCGCCAGTTTCTGCAACTCGCCGACGGATAGCGTGCCCGTGCGGCGTCCCGTCGGCAGTTCCCAGCGTTCGACCAGGTTGTCGACCAGCGCCCAATTCCAGTGCAGGTAGAACGACGCGGTGTAGGCGATGACGTGCTTGACCTGCATCCAGGGATAGAGCTGAGGGCTTTGCGGCACGTAGCCCAGGTGTTGCTTGGCCGCGGCGCTCAGATTCCAGGCGGGCTCGTCCAACAGCGACGCGGCGCCATGGTCGGGCCGCGCCAGGCCCAGCGCCAGCGAATCAGCGTGGTCTTGCCCGCGCCGTTCTTCCCCAACAGTCCCACCACGGTGCCCCTGGGCACCGAAAAGTTCAATCGGTTGAGGACCGGGTGCTTCCCGTATCCCTTGGAAACGCTGCGCAATTCCAGCACGGGCGTCGACGCGACGGTTGGGCAATCCACTGGCGATTCGGTCATGTCCGTGGGATTCATCGTGCTTCGCGCTCCTTGATGATGCGGGCCACCAGCGATTGGACTTGCCGCGGCGTCAGCGAGAGTTGATAGGCTTCGGCCAGAAGCTGCTCGACCAGCGGCGCCAGGCGTTCTTGACGTTCGTCGACGCTGCCGCTGGCGCCGTTGCGCGCGGCCACGCGCATGCCTTGGCCGCGGGCCAACTCCACCACGCCGTCGCGCTCCAGCATGGAATAGGCCTTGGAGACGGTCATCGGGTTGACTTGCAGCTCGAACGCCGCCTGCCGCACCGACGGCAGAAAGTCGCCCGGCAACAAGCGGCTGCTGGCCACGTGGCGGCGCACCTGGTCGGAGATTTGCCGATACAAGGGCAAGCCCGAGTTAGGAAACACCTGAAAGAGGAATTCGGCGGCCATGTGTATTAGTGTACTAATACACCAAGGCTTTACAAGAGGAGCACGGAAAAAATCGTAGCGGGTTGCCGCGCGGCTCCCGGCGCGAGCCGTTTCGAAGAGATTACGGTTTCGCTTCCGGTGGTTTGTCGTTGGTTGGTTTCTTCCGCAGGTTGTCCAGCAAGGCCTGCGATTTCTTCCGAATGACCTCATCGTCGGACTGGGCCCCTTCTTCCAAGGCGGGAATCGCCGCCCGGCCGATGCGCGACAGAAGTGGACCAGCGTTCTGGAGGACGCCCATCTCGAGGGTCGTTCCCCCCATGCCGCCTCCCATGCCGCCCATTTGTATCTCGCGATCGAGCAGGCGCACCAACTCCGGCGCCAGTTTGGCCTGCAGTTGGGCGCCGCCTGGTTGAGCGTCACGATCGCCATCTGGCTGGTCAGCCGGTCCTCTTTGGGAGACAGCCACTCGCGCATGACTTCCAGCAGGCCGGGGGTGTCGGGGTGTGAATTGACGAGATAAACGGCGGCGTTGCGGCGGACCTCGGGATTCGGATCGCTGAGTTTCTCGACAGTCAAAGGCAAAACGAGCGACTTGTCCTCGGTCAAATCCTGTATCGCGAGCGTGGCGAAGAGCCGCTGATTGGCATTTTCGCTGTGCATCGCCTGCAGGATCACCGGCAGCGCGTCCTTCTCGGGAATCATCATCATCGCGCCGTAGCTATACGGACTGAAGGCGTGCAACGCGGTCTCGCGCAAAGTGCCCGTCGGTCCCCCATCATACGGAACGGGTTTGAAATCCTTGAATAGCTCCACGATGGCTTCGGCGGCGGCCTTTCCATAGCCGTGATTGGCAAACGCCGCCAAGGCTCGAACCGCCTCGGTGCGAGTCACCGGATCCAAGTCGTTGCGCAGGATCGCCCGCCAGGCGTCGAAGTCCTTGCCGGCGTAGTGCAAGATGGGCTTGATCTCAACGGCACCCGATTCTTCCTCCGGCGCAGTGGCGGACCGAGCGTCGCCGTCGTTGATGCCCTGGACCTTGTCGCGTTGCTTGAGCAATGCGAGTTTTCTCTCCTGCAATTTGATTTGTTGCTTGAGCGTGGCGAGCAGGGCCTTCGATCTTGCGACTTCGCCTTCCGCCCGAGATAGCTCGGTCTGAGAGATTGTGCCCGGATGCGATCGCAGGACGCGCTGCAGTCCCGACGCGGTATTTGACGCGGTGGTCAGTGCGATTTGCGCTTGCTCGTAGTCCCCGCGCAGCTCGGCAAGCTTGATTTCCAGATCGACGACTTGCATCTCGTGATCGACCGAACCTGCACTATCCGATCGCTCGGGCGCTCCGTGGGATGCGCTTCCACGTCCGCCAGATGGCGCTTGGCTTCGGCCAGGTAGAAGTTTGCAGCAGCGTAGTCCTTCGCTTCACCTCCGTGAATGCCGGCCTTGAACATGATCTCAATCTTCTTCTGCAACTCGACCATGCGCGCGACATGGTCGCGCGACGCGGCAATTCGCTCGGCCCGATTCCTGGCGGCCGATTCGGCGGCTTGCATCCAGCGCAAGGACCAGTTGTAAACCGACGGCATCGTGACGGTCTGCGCCTCGTACGCCACCAAGTGCGCTTCGTAAGCGCGGGCGGCCTGTTTGAGCATCTCCTCTTGCAATGCGTCCGGCCCCGCTGCCTTGCCAATCTTTGCTTCGGCCAATTCACGCAAATCCACCGCCTCGGCTGGGTCGGCCGGAGGCAACAGTTCGTTTTGCGGTTCTGCCTTGGAATCCTTCTGTTTGGCGTTCTTCAGCGGCTCGGCCTTTGAATCCGCTGCCGGCTCTTTCGCGACCAGTTCCAACTGCACCACGCTGGTGGCGACTATCATCACGCCAACGACCAACAGCACCAGCGTTTTCACGGCCGAGTCCTTGCGCTCCTTGCCGGCCAGCACCCGTCGCACACGCGCTGCCAGCGGACGTCCTCGCGCCGCTGAACCATAGCCCAGCGCGTGCGGAGACTGGCCGAGTTGCACTAGCAGCTTGGCGTATTCGGTGGCCGGTTCGTCGGCTATCGCGGCGCGGTCGCAAGCCCACTCGGCCGCTTCTTCGAAACGGCGCACCGCCAGCCAGGCCACCGGATTGAACCAGTGCGGCAGCGCCAGCAATCGCACCAGCAGCGACTTCCACACGTCGCCCCGTTGATAGTGCGCCAACTCGTGCCGCAGAATGGCCCCCTGCCCTGCCCCGTCCAGCTCGCTCCACAATTCCCGCGGCACGATCAATTCATAGCCGCGCGGCAAGCAGCACAGCATCGGCCCAAACCGGTCGCTGACCGACAGCGGAATGCTTCGCTTGACGAAGGCAGCGGCCAACAGTGCCTGCCAGGTAGCTTGAGAGGCATCGTCAGCCGGACGCCGGTTGCGAAGCAAGCGCACGAAACGGACGTAGCCCACCAGCCACAAGCCTGCGCACAGAGACATTCCCAGAATCCAACCGGCCACCACGCCCCCCGGCCAATCGACAGCCTCGTAAAACGGCCGACGCGTTGGCGCCGCCGTGGCGCTTGCACGACTAGCGCGATTCGCAGGTTCGGCAGTGCTAGCCACCTCCGGCGAAGCGGCAACGGCAACCGGGGCGATCGAAGTCGCCTCGGCGGGCAGCGAATCGGCTTCGGCCAAATCCACGAATGGCGCGGGCAGCACCGGATCAGCCGCGGTCGGCGCCAGATCGATCACCGGCGGATTCGCCGGCGAGGAAACCACCGCCGCGACTTCCGTCTCGCTCGGCTCCGCCGGCTCGGCGTCGTACCAGGGCACGGCCACGGGCAGCCGCGGAAACGTCCAGCCGATCACCAGCACCAATAGCCACGCCGCGCGATGGGCCGTCGGCCACTCGCTGCGAACCAATCGCAACAGCAAAGCGGCCAACACGCCCGCTGCGGCCAGCCCAAGGGTGGTCCGCGCGAGAGACTCCAGCAGCGACAGTGCGGCGGCATTCATGTTCGACCTCGCGCTTTCTGGCAGGGCAAAGGCTGTCGATGGATTGCAAGTTGGTCGGCAGGTTACTTCTTTCCGTTCTTCGATTTTCCATGCGGATCGGGCCGTGTCTGGCGCTCGGCCTCGGCAATGAGCTGTTTAAGCTCGACGATTTCGGCTGGCGAAAGCGCCCGATCACGCACCAGGTGCGCCACCAACGGCACCACGCTGCCGCCGGTCACCCGTTCCACCAGCAAATCGAGATGGCCGGCGCTGACGTCTTGAGCCCGCACGGCGGCTGCATACTGCGCCGGCCGATCGGTCGTGCGAGTGACCAGCTTCTTGTCCACCAGGCGATTGAGCCGCGTTTGCATCGTCGTATAGCCGATTTCCCGGTCGAGGCCCGTCTGAGCCTCGGACAGCGTCACCGGCCCGCGACCCCAGAGCATTTGCAGGATCTCCATTTCACCCGGCGAGAGCCGCGGCGGCTTGCGATTTTTCATGCGATCTCCTTTTCACGACGTGTGTCGTAGTGGATATTACTACGGTTGTCATAAAATACAAGCGAATTTTTTTAAGGCGAGGGATGACAGGAATCCACCGGCAGGTACGTGTTTAGCCCGCTGGCATGACTTGGTTCGCACGGGGCCAACGGTCCCTTACTCGAAAGCCCTGGGCGCAGCCCAGGGTCCGCTAGCGAATTGCACTTCTTTTTGAGGCCCACCGGGCCGGCACTCGGACCGGAATCGCGTGTGCGGCGATGAGAGTTGCGGCCCGTTGGGCCTTGATGGTCGCGTGGGCTTGCATCCCCTGGGCTGCGCCCAGGGCTCTCGGGTGTCGGGCCTTTGGCCCCGCGCGGTCTGACGCGAACTAGCCGGCTAAACACGTACACCGGCAGAGCCGGTGGCCGAATGGAGCGGTCGTCATTCGTGGATCAGCCCCTGGCTCTGCCAGGGGATTGTTGGCCCAGCGCCGCGACCAGCCGCTCGACGTCTTGCTCGTCGTTGTACGCGTGCGCTGCTAGGCGCAAGCGGCCGCCGCGGGCGCTTAAGACCACCCCGGCGGCGAGGCAGCGCTGGCGGACCTCGACCGGATCTTGTCCCGGCAGTTCGAACGACACGATGCCCGAGCGGTGCACGCCCTGGCGATGGCTGGCGATCGTGGCGCCGGCCGACTGCAGCCGCTGGCAGGCTAGATCGGTGATCTCCAGAATCCGCTGGGCGATGGCCTGCGTGCCGTATTCGAGCAGCAACTCCAAGCTGGCGCCCAGACCGAGAAAGCCCACCATGTTTTGCGAACCTCCTTCAAAGCGCGCGGCCGAGGGCTTGAACTCCAGCTCGATCCGGCTGTAGTCGCTGGCATGCGCCACGCTGTGCCAACCGACGCCGATGGGGCGCAACCGGTCGAGGTACTCATCGCGCAGATAGAACACACCCGCGCCCTCGGGACCCAGCAGCCACTTATGCCCGTCGGCCGCCAGGAAGTCGATCGGCGTGGCTTGCACGTCGAGTGGGAACACGCCGAGGCCTTGGATGGCATCGACGCACAGAAGCGCTCCCTTGTCGTGCACGAGCGAAGCTAGCGCGTCGAGATCGGCGCGCCATCCGCTGACGTAGCCGACCCAACTGACCGAGACGATGCGCGTGCGTCCATCGCAGGCCGCTGCCAGTCGATCGAGATCGACGCGTCCGGCGGGCGCGGCCACCCGGCGCGTTTCCACGCCGCGCGCTTTGAGATTGAGCCACGGATACTGGTTCGATGGAAACTCGTTGTCGAGCGTCACCACGTTGTCGCCTTCGCGCCAGGGGAAGCCCTCGGCCACCAGCGTAAGGCCTTCGGTGGTGCTGTGTACCAGCGCCACTTCCGACCGATCGGCGTTGATCAGTTGCGCCGCCGATGAGCGGCACGCTTCGACGCCTTGGCTCCATTGCAGCCACACGGTGTCGCCCTCGGCAGCGGCCTGTTGCGCCCATTGGCAAACGGCCTGTTGGGTGCGCGTCGGCAACGGCGCCACGGCGGCGTGATCGAAGTAAGCCCAGCTTTCAGCAACCGGCATTTCGGCGCGAAAGCGGCGCCAGGGTGTGAGGGGTGTTCGGTGCGTGTCGGTCATGCGTGCTCACTCGGAGTGCGAGATCGTGCTAACGCGATCAACTGACACGATCGGCCCGGGGCGGTCAAGCCGGCTCGAATGCGGGTTTCGCCGCGTTTTCAGCGGTTTTCGGTGCGCCAAGCGTGAACTATATTAGAACAGGTTTCAAAACGGCCGGGTCTGCCCCGATCTTGCGAAATCTCGGCAGAAACGGACGCTCCCACTTCTGCCAAAGGGTCTGCGCCTTGCGAGCGCAAGGCTTTTCCAGGGCATCCGCAGATTCCAGAACGAGACAGAGAATGCCGAGAGTGCTAACTATCGCGGGCATGGTCGTGGCCGCGTTGTTGTTGCTCATGTTCGGACTCGATCTGGCGATCAAGTTTCCGTTCAGCGGCGCGAGCATGACCATGGATGTGATGTTCGTCGTGGCTGCGGGAATGCTGGGCTACATGAGTTGGAGCACTTATCGAGAACAGGTCTAGGACGACCCGTGGCAGGTACCCATGCGAGTCGCAGTAATCGGCGCAGGACCGGCCGGAATGACCGCGGCGTATGAGCTCAGCCGCCGCGGTGCCGAGGTACAAGTCTTCGAAGCGTCGGACCAGGTCGGCGGATTGGCGCGCTCGCTCGATCTGTGGGGCCAGCGCGTCGACCTGGGACCGCATCGCTTCTTTTCCAGCGACGCGCGCGTCAATCGCTTGTGGCTCGACGTCGTGGGCCGCGACTACAAAATGGTCCGGCGCACCACGCGCATCTACTATCGTGGGCGATTCTTTCGCTATCCGCTGGCGCCGCTCGACGCGCTGGCAAAAATGGGGCCCGCCAACGCCGCGGCCTGTCTGCTGAGCTATGCCAAGGAGAAGGCGTTGCCCAGCAATCCCGCGGTTCGCGACGAGTCGTTCGAGAGCTGGGTCGTGGCGCGGTTCGGTCGGCGGCTGTTCGAAATGTTCTTCAAGTCCTACAGCGAAAAACTGTGGGGGATTCCTTGCCACGAGTTGGACGCGGATTTCGCGGCGCAGCGGATCAACAAGTTTTCGCTCGGCGAAGCGGTGCGCAGCGCCCTGTCGCCGCGCCGCGCCGCAAGTCACAGGACGCTGGTCGACCGCTTTGCCTACCCGATTGGCGGAACCGGCAGCGTCTATGAGAAGATGGCCACCAGCGTACGGCACTTTGGCGGCCAGGTCCACCTGCGGTGCCCTGTGAAGCGCGTCGTACAGGAGCATGGCCACGTGCGCGGCCTGGAATTGCACGACGGCCGGTTCGAGGCGGCCGACCACGTGATTTCCACGATGCCGCTCACGTTGCTAATACGCGGTCTGGACGACGTGCCCCCGCAAGTCCAGCAGGCCGCCGAGTCGCTGACGTTTCGCAACACCGTGCTCGTATATTTGAACGTCGACGGCCGCGACCTGTTTCCCGATCAGTGGATCTATCTGCACGAGCCCAACCTGCAAATGGGACGCGTCACCAATTTTCGCAATTGGGTCAGCGATCTCCACGGCGAGCAACCCACGACGATCCTGGCCGGAGAATACTGGTGCAACAACGACGATCCGCTGTGGACGGAATCCGACGAACGGCTGATCGAACTGGCCACACGCGAACTGGGCGGCACTGGGCTGCTCAAAGACGCGCCGGTGCTGGCCGGGCACGTGGTGCGCATTCCGCGCTGCTATCCGGTTTATGCCCGGGGTTATCGGCTCCACCTGCGCAGCGTGATGGACTTCGTGCACACGGTGCACGGCCTGAGCCCCATCGGCCGCTATGGCGCGTTCAAGTACAACAACCAGGATCACAGCATTCTACTGGGCATCTTCGCCGCCGAGAACCTGCTGGCCAACGAACATCACGATCTGTGGGCCGTCAACACCGACTACGAGCGCTACCAAGAGTCGGCGCTGATCACGGAAACCGGGTTGGTACCGCAATCGCTGATCACATGACGGCGAGTCGCTACGGATTCTCGGCCTGGAACTGTTCGATGGCGGCGCCGATGCGCTCGGCCAGTTCCAAGTCGTCTTGAGCGCGGGCCAGGTCGGCGCCCCGTTGGGCCATGGCGACCGCATCCTGGGGACGGCCGGCCAGCGCGTATGCCGTCGCCAAATTGGTGCAGGTCTCGACCGATTCCTTGAATCGCAGCGCCCGTTCGAGATGCGGAATTGCCGCTCGGGCGTTTCCATTCGCCAATAGAGCGGATCCCAGATTGTGCTGCGCCGGACCGTATGTTGGATTCACACGCACGGCGTGCTCGTATTGTTCGATGGCTTCGTCCGTCTTGCCGAAATACTCCAGCATCCGCCCAAAATTCGTGAGCGACGGCACGTCCTGCGGTTCCAGCCGCAGCGCTTCACGATAGTGCGTGGTGGCCTCGCGCGGCCGATTTTCATCTTCCAGCGCACGCGCCAGATTGTAATGCGCTTCGTACGAGTCGGGCTTGACGGCCACCGCCGTTTGGAAATGTTCCATGGCTTCCTTGGCGTGGCCACGTTTGGCGTACAAGACTCCCAGATTGATATGCACCAGTGGAGCCTTTGGCTGATAGGGCAGCGCATCCAGCCACAGTGCCAATTCGTCCTGGTACATCGCCGAGCGATTCGCCGCGGCCACGGTAAAGACGCCGCCTAGCATCACGGTGCCGATGGAGCACACCGCGACAGCGGCCCGCCGCGCCACCCGCGCCGACGCAAACTTGCCTGCAAGTTGGACTGCCACGAGACACAGTCCCACAACGAACAAGGCAACGATGGCCACCAGCGGCAAATACATCCGCCGTTCGACCGCCAGTTCCCCCACGCAGGGAACCACCAGCGTCGGGGACAAGATCGCCACGATCCATACCGGGATGAATCCCAATGCCGGACGGCGCCAGACAAGCCACACCGTCAGTAGCGCCAACAGCGCCACGCTGAGCACCCAGGGCCAGGCCTGTGAAATGCCGTGCAGCAGCGGCACGTCATAGTAGATCATCAGCGGCCAAGGCCAGACGGCCAGCCGCATATAATAGAGCAGCACCTGGCACTGCGTGTACCAATAGGTAACCGCATCGATGCCCATGCCAAAGCCCGCCAGCGGCGTGCGCGGCTGCTGCCAATTCAGCGCCACGAGCGGCAACCAGGTTAGCGCCAGCAGAAGATACAACGGCCAACTGCGGCGCAACGCCTTGCCAAACGAACCGGCAATGAACGTGCGCTCGTACAGCAGCATGATCGCCGGAGCCGAGGCCATCATTTCCTTGCTCAACATGCCCAATGCGCAGCAAACCGCAGCCAGCATGAGCCACGCGCCTCGCGCCGCCGGCCGCGCAGTGGACCAATAGCGGATGCAGGCATACATCGTCGCCAGATAAAAGAGGGCCATCATCAGTTCGGTGCGCTGCGTCACGTAGATCACGGTTTCCGTGTCCAGCGGATGCACGGCCCACACCAGCGCCACGGCGAATGACAGGAATCCCGCGACCTGGTCGAACTTGCCGTGGAAGCTTTCCAGCCGCAAGGTGCGCCGCATGATCGCCCAGATCATCAACGCGCAGCACGCGTGCAAAAAAATGTCGACGACATGATAGCCCCAGGGATCGAACTGGCCAAAGTGATAGTTCAGCGCAAAGGTGAGATTCACCAGTGGCCGACCTGATACCGGCGTGCCGGGCGATGGGGTCAGCGGCGCGCCCTCAACTTCCATACCGACTAGCGGCCACAACTGCCGAATCGACGGATTGGCCTCTATCAGCGCGACGTCGTCGAAAATGAACGGAGCGTCCAACGTACGCCCGTAGATGTATGCGATGGCGCCGCACAGGGTCGCCATGCCGGCGATTGCCAATAGCATGCGCTTCACGCCGCCGCCCGTCGGCTCGACTCTGGAATCCGCCTGGATCGATTGATATTCGCTCATGTCGACGTGTCCGCCCGCATGGTCGCCGTACAATGGCTGCCATTCCAAGGCGGAGCCACGGCGACGGTTTCTCAATCTTAGCTTTCCCAGGCGGCCCCGTTGGGACGCATCGAGGCGGATTTCGCCGCGGGATCGCCGTGTATCGGAGGGACCACGTCCGGCCGCAGTGCAACGGAGGGCAGCCTTACGCCGCCGGGCGCAGGATCGAGCTGCTGGGCCGGCTGGCTTGCTGGCCGGCCAGCCGGGCGGCCATGGCGCCGATCGTGGCAATATCCAACACGCCGTCGCTGCGGCGCTTGTCCACGGCCGACAACAGACCTGCCAGAACGCGTTCGCCTGCGCGGCCGCGCTCCGCCATCAGCGTCGCACTTACCGCCACGTGGACCAATCCGCGCTCGACAATCGCACGATCCACCAGCCGTCGTGTACTGCGCCCGCCTCCGCCGCCGGGCAACCAGCGGCTGCGACGCGGCAATTCCACCGAGACCGGAAAGCTCCACAGCCCGAATCGCAGCCGGCTCGCCTGCATGCGTTTCGACACTGCGGCGCCGGCGAGAGCAGCCGGATGGCGAACGGCCGTGATGCCGTGCTTGATGGCCAAGTCAAGGTGCTCCGCCAGCCTGGCGTCGGCAAGAACTAGCGACACGATCGGCCGGCCCGCGGCTGCTGCGGTCGAGACACGACGAGCGAGGTCCCGCGTGATCGTTGCCCGGTCCAATGACTCGGTTGTCCAACTGCTGTCGATCGCCAGAGCCAGTTCGTGCTTACCTTTGAATTGCGGCGCGTTCGCGGGATCGCGCACGCTCCAGGTTACCGGCACTTGGTGTTCGGCAAACATGGCCGACAGGCGTCGCACGGTGGCGTCGCTCGAACGCCGCTCGGCGAGTTGCGTGGGAGCGGTCGGAGCATCCACGTCGACCGAGATGGTAACGACAGCCTTGGTCAGACGAGCGCTCATGGAACGATCCCTCCCACGTCGAACCGGAAAAACACAGCGGGTCCGTTCTAGAGAATCGGCACCGCCCCGAAGCACGCTGGATCTAAACTGCCTGCATCCACTTGCTAGCATGGGCACCCCGCGCTCGTATATCCCGCACAGAGTTGCAACACGCGGGTTGCAGGCGTTACAGACTGCCCGCCTTGCGGCAGGCTAATCGTTGCCCGGGTGCAACTGCTCTTCCGCGGCGAGAACCGCCTCGACCAGGCCGCTTATCGTGTACTCTTTCGCCTCGGCGGCGACTTCATAGCCCAGTTCGTGCAAGCTGGCGGTGGTGATCGGGCTGATCGACACCAACTTGCTCTTGCGCAACGAGTCGCCGAACAGAGCCACTAGCGAACGGGCAATGGCGGAACTCGTCACGGTGACCCAGTCCATCGCGCCGGACGACAAAAGCTCTGCAGCCTCCACTTCGGGCTGAGTGACATCGCGGCTGGCATAGACCACGATCTGCTCCACGCGGCAGCCGGCGTTCGAAAGTTCTTCGGCCAGCACTTCGCGGCCGCGACTGGCTCGGATCAACAACAAGCGGGCCGCCTCGTCGGTGTGCTGGCGGAGCGAGGCGGCCAACGATTCCGCGCGATACTCGTCCGGCAAAAGATCGGCGCGCAGGTGGTAGCGAGCCAGTTCGTCGGCCGTGCCTGGACCGATGGCCGCCAGTTTCACGCCGGCCAACGCCCGCAGATCACGCGTCGCCAGCAAACGATCCAACAAGGCCCGCACGCCGTTGGCGCTTGCGAACACCAGCCAATCGAACTCCGCCAGCCGGTCCAACGCGCGATCGACGGGCGCCCAATCGTCCGGGGGGCCGATTTCGATCGCAGGCTGCAACACGACTCCAGCACCAGGTCGTCCAGCAGCGCGGCGAGCGCCCGGACTGATGGCGGGGACGCGTGACGAGGACTCGCCGCCCGAACAGCGGCCGATCGACAAACCACCCACGGTACGAGCGCAAAGCCGCCACCTGACCCACGACAAACAATACCGGCGGGCGCAAATGGCGCTCTTCCGCGCGCTCGGCCAACGTGCCGAGTGTCGCATGGACGATTTCCTGATCGGGCCACGCGCAGCGCCGCACGATGGCCGCCGGTGTGTCGGGCGATTTTCCCGCTTGGGTCAATTGCTGGGTCCAATGACGGACGGTCGTGACCCCCATGTAGAACACCAGCGTGCCTGGGAACTGGGCCAGCGCTGCATAGTCGAGCCCCGGCGACGCTTTGTCGCGACGTTCTTGCCCGGTGACCAGTGCGACCGACGACGCGGCATCTCCGTGCGTGAGCGGAATGCCGGCATAGCTTCCCACCGCGAGCGCCGCGGTAATGCCGGGCACGACCTCATACGGCACGTGCGCCGCTTCGAGCGCGCCGATCTCTTCGGCCGCATGCGCAAAGACAACGGGATCGCCTGCTTTGAGCCGCACCACCACTTTGCCGGCGCGCGACAACTCGACCAATTGTCGATTGATCTCCGCCTGGGTCACGATCCGCCCGCGCCCGTGGCGCCCCAAGCAAACGAGCTCCGTCGCGGGACGCACATGCTCCAGTATCCTCGGATTGACCAGATAGTCGTATAGCACGACGTCGGCCCGCTCGAGGCACCGGCAGCCGCGCAGCGTAATCAGCCCCGGATCACCCGGACCCGCGCCCACCAAATACACGGTACCAGCGCTAGCGGCCATGAGAGTCTGCGTTGTTTTACGGGGGGTTGCCGGCTAAAATGAGGGTTTGGCGATCTCTGGACATTATCGCCCACGCTGCCACCTCCCAAAAGGGCTGCTCGGAATCGTGACGTCTGAAGCCGCATCTCCTGGAACCCCGGGCCGACAGCCGATTGCCCCGGCCATACGCCGCCGTTTGCAGCAATGCTTCGAGCATGGCAGCCGCAGCGCCGCCAAGGGCGACTTCAACTACGCCTCGGATATGTTTTCGGCCTGCGTGCGCGACGATCCGGCCAATCAGATCTATATCAAGCAGTTCCTCGACAACCTGATCAAGAAATACAAGGACAACAAAAAAGGGGCCGGCTTCACCAGCGCCCTGAAAGCGGCCGCGCTCAAGGGGAGCATCAAAAAGGCCCGCTACTCGCAGGATTGGGACACGGTCCGCAAGAACGGCATCGAGATGCTCAAGATCAATCCCTGGGACATCTCGACGCTGGTGGCCATGGCCGAGGCCTGCGATGCGCAGAATTTCGACGAAGCCGGCCTGGTCTATCTCAAGCAGGCTCTGGACGTGAATCCCAAGGACGCCGAAGTGAACCGCATCTGCGGACGCACGTTGGCGCGGTTGGGGCAATTCGACCAGGCGATCGCTTGTTGGCACCGCGTCGAGCAGGCCAAACCCGGCGACGACGAGGCGGCTCGCGCCATCGGCGAGTTGGCCATCGAGAAAACAATCAGCAAAGGCGGCTACGAAGGCGCCGAGAGCAGCACCGACGTTCGCTCCGCCAAGGGAATTCAGGACGACCCCCGGGCGGAGTTGGCCGCGAAGCTCACTCCCGTGGAGCAGCTCGAAAAGCAAATCGCCAAAAGGCCCGACAAGGTCGAGCTGTACAACGAGTTGGCCGAATTGCACACGCGCGATGAGAATCATGACAAGGCGTCGGAAGTGCTCAAACGGGCCTTGGAAGCATCGGGTGGCGACGTGATGGTGCGCGAGCGGCTGGAAGACAGCCAGCTTCGCCGCGCCCGCCAGCAGATCAAAATCGCCGAGACCAAGGCCGAGAAGGAGAAGACGCCCGAGGCCGAAAAGCTGGCCAAGAAAATGAAAGCTCAACTCAATTCGATGGAGTTGGACGTCTATCGTTCGCGCGTCGAACGCTATCCGAACAACGTCGGGCTGAAGTACGAACTGGGGTTGCGGCTCAAGCGGGCCGGCGAGTTCGGCGAGGCCATCAAGAGCTTTCAGGCCGCCAGCGGCGACGTGAAACGCAAGGGTTCGGTGCACATGGAACTGGGAGAGTGCTTCCAGTACATCAAGCAGTACAAGCTGGCCATGGACAACTATGAGAAAGCACTGGAGGCGACCTCCGAACGCGAGGCCGACCAGCGAAAACTCGCGCTCTATCGGGCCGGCAAGCTCGCCCTGGGCCTGGCCGAAAAGTATTTGTCCGCGAATCAGGCCCAGGGAAAGGAACAATTTGCCCGGGCCGAGGAGCACCTGAACGAGCTGGCCGGTATGGAATTCGGCTATCGCGACGTCGCGCAACTACTGGACAAGATCGCCAAAATCCGTCATAAAGATTGATTCTCGCCGAGTGGCACCAAGCCGTGCCGCGGTCGGGCGATTCACCCTATTGTTCCCTGTTTTCGACGGACCCTCGGGCCGCCTGCACCATGCCAAATACCAAAAGCGCCGCCAAGCGACATCGTCAGAGCCTTGTGCGTCGCGATCGCAACCGCGCTCGTAAGAGCAAGATACGAACGCAAATCCGTAAAGTTCGCGAAGCGATCGCCGCCGGCGACATGGACAAGGCAGCCGTTGAGTTTCGGGCCGCTGCCAAGGCCGTCGATCAAGGCGCCGCCGCCGGTGTCGTACACGCCAACCTGGCCGGCCGTGTCAAGTCACGCCTGTCGGCCGCCATCAAGGCCGCCAAGACCGCGAAGTAGCCTATAGCGTCGCCCGCAGTGTATCTCACCGCAGCACATTTCACCACAGCGCATCTCATTCTTGCCGCGCTCTGCCCGACTCGCTGCGTGCTTACCATTCGATGGCTGCTGCCTCGAACACCGGCCCCTCGACGCACGTGCGGCGATAGTCCCATTCGCCGCCGGCGTCACGCACGCGGGCTACGCAGCTAAAACAAATGCCGATGCCGCAGGCCATGGGCGTCTCCAGCGAAACCTGGCACTCCACGCCCGTCCGCTCGGCAATCCTGGCCACTGCGGCCATCATCGGTTCCGGCCCACAACAGACGACGCGCGCATTCGGCCAAGCCGCGATTGTCTGCTCGGCGATCTCGGTGACGAAGCCGTGATGGCCGCTCGATCCGTCGTCGGTGCTCGTATGCACTTCGACTCCCAACGCTGCAAAATCGTCGACCCCCGCCAGATAGTCTTTCGTGCGGGCGCCGTAGCAGAGCGTGACGCGCCCAGCCGGCACGAGCGATCGCCGGCGATCGCCGTACGCCCGCTTGCCAAGAGCCTCGCGCGCAGCGCCATGAACGGCGTTTGTCCGATGCCTCCGGCGACCATGATCAAATGCTCCGTCGGCGCAGCGGCAAATCCATTGCCCAGCGGGCCCCATACGTCGAGCGCCTGGCCCGGCTGCAGTGCGGCCAGTCGCCGGGTCATGCGGCCCAGAACGAGATACACCACGTCGATGCCCACCGGCGTACCGTCCGCGTCGAGCACCGTGTCGTACAAGGCCAACGGCCTGCCGAGCAGCGGATCGCCGAAGGCGGCCAGCCGCATCATCAAAAACTGCCCGGGAATGATGCGGGGGGCTATCTCGGGGCACAAGAACCGCACGCGATATGTCTCGCGCGCAGCCGGACATTCTCAACAATGGTCACGCGCTGTTGGCAGGCACGATCGGCATAGTAGGCGGCGTGCAGCGGGTTGGTCATGGTAGCAATCGCGAAACTTGTCTGTCCGCAGGAACCATAGTTGGCGTCTACAGCGTACCGCCTGCGGCCTGAGACCTCCAGCCTTCCACGCGTTGGGCCAGCGCGGCGGCCATTCGCTGAAACACTCCGTCCCAGTCACGAAACGTGGTTTGTCGGAACAACCGCATGGTGGGATACCAGGGAGAATCGTCGCGCTGCTGCATCCAGCGCCATTCGCTCCCCAGCGACAGCGCCACCCATACCGGCACGCCCAGTCCACCGGCCAGGTGCGCCAAGCCCGTGTCGCAGGCGATGACCAGGTCCAGGTTCTTCATGACGGCTGCCGCATCCAAGAACACGGACCCGTCCGGCTCGAGTTGTAGCTCCGGGTCGATCACGGCAAACCGGGTGCCGGCGTCTTGCGCTGCCAAAGCCGCAAGCTGCTCGCTGCCGGGACCTTGTTGCAGGCTGATCAATTGCACGTCCGGCACGTCGGCCAAAGGGCGAAACGCGGTCAGTGGAATGGAGCGCAAGCAATCGCGGGCGTAACTGGTGCGGCCCTGCCATACCAAACCAACTCGAAAGCCGGCGTGCTTGTGCAGCCGCTCGCGCCAGCGCTCGATCCGCTCCGGCTCGATGGCCAGATATGGCACGTCGCAGGACACGCTTTCCAACCGCGTGCCCATGACGTGCGGCAAGCTCATCAGCGGCACATGAAAATCAAACGGCGGATAGGGGCCCTCGACCGCAATGAGATTCCGCACGCCGGAGACACGCAACAACGACATTAGCGGAGGCTGCACCCCGACAAAGGCGTTGCCTCCAAGCTTCGACACCAGCGACACGTAGCGAATGAACTGCAAGGTGTCTCCGAATCCCTGTTCGGAATGGACGAGAATCGTGCGACCTTCGAACGGTCCGCCGTCCCAGCGGGGCTGGGGAAAGTCGCGCGTGTCGTATTGCTCGCAGCGCAAGCGATTTTCATAGCCGGCCCATCCGCTGGCAAATTCACCCAACGCCAGCAGAGCCGTGCCGCGGCTGTGCCCGGCTTGATAGTTGCCGGGCTCCAATTCGAGGGCACGCTCAAAGCACTTCAACGCCGTGGCGGCATCACCCAAGTCTCGATAGGTGTTTCCCAGATTGATGTGCAACGCGGCTCGATTGGGCGCAATCCGCACAGGCGCAGGGCGTAACGTTGGGCCTCGTCGGTGCGGCCCAGTTCTTGGAGTACGACGCCCAGATTCGCGACGGCCGGTACCGCGTTGGGGTCCAGTGCGTATGCCTTTTCCAGCAACTGCAGCGCCTCGACCGTCTCGCCTCGTTCGCGCAGTAGATTCCCGAGATTGCAGATTGCCTCGACGAAGTTCGGCCGGATGGCCAGCGCCCTTCGATAGCACTCCACGGCTTGATCGAATTGGCGATGCATCTGCCAGCAGAATTCCGAGGTTGTAGTGAGCCTCTACGAAATTGGGATCGCAACGAATTGCTTCGGCATAGCTGGCGGCGGCCTCCTCGAAACGTCCGGCATCTTGCAACAGTGAGCCGAGACTGTTGCGGATTTCGGCCACGAATGGATTTAACCGCGCGGCCTGGGCGTAGCAGGCGATCGCCTCTTTGGTGTTTCCCGTGCAGCGGTGAACTTCGGCCAAGTTGCCCACCGCCACGGCATACGTTGGGTCGAGAGCCACGGCCCGTTGCAATACTTCGAGGGCTGCGGCGTATTGGCCCAACTGGCGCAAGGCGATGCCCAGCAGTCCCAGCGCATCCGTTCGTTCGGGCTGAGCGTCGACGATCTGTTGATAGATGGCCTTCGCTTCGCCGATGCGGCCGACGCGGTGCAGTTCCTGCGCGGTCTGCAATTGTGAATCGGCGTGCGACATGGGACGAAGTCGAGTTGCAGGCGGAACCCGGCGGGCGGTGGATGCCAATAAGGCCCGCGCGTTCTAGCTAGCCGCTATTGGCGGCGCCGCCTTCGAGATTCTGCTCCAGACTTTTCAAACTGTTTTGCGCGTCGGCAAAGTTGGGGTCGGCTTCCAGCGCCTGGCGAAAGTTCTCCATTGCCTCGCGCGTGCGGCCCAATGCCTGGTAGGTCATGCCCAGGTGGTAGTACGTTTCGGCGTCCGAGCGGAGCGCCGCCGCCTGTTCGTAGCTGGCCGCCGCGTCGTCATAGCGCTCGGCCTGCTCGTAAAGTAGGCCGAGGTGGTGATGAACGACCGGCTCATGCGGGGCCAGCCGCAGCGCTTCGAGGTAGCAGTCGATCCCTTCCTCGAGCTTGCCGAGACCGCGATACGCCTCGCCCAAATTGGCGTGGTATGCCGCCTCCGTGGGATCGGCGGCGATGGCTTGGCGCAGATATTCCTGCGCGGCCTCGAACTGTTCGGCTTGACGCAACAGCAGACCCGCGGCGTTGAGCGCCGCGGCGTTCCGCGGCGCTTGCGCAGCACTTCCTGGTATTTCTGCCACGCTTCGGGCAGCTTGCCATCGCGGTGCAACAGGACCGCCGATTTGAGTACTTCGTTGATTTCAGGCATAGGACCTTCCGGAGCTGCGCGGTGTGCCGACAGTCGACTACGACCGCTGTGCCGCGGCCGGCGATTTCCGTCGACCGCGCGCAGTTTCTTCCCTGCCTTGCCTGTTCCGGAACTCTTGCGCAGCGAGGACTGCCGCCGATCACGGTGCGTCCCTGGGTTACGCCGATCTTGCGTGTGGATTTTGTCTGGTTTTTTTTCGGCGAACGCTGCACGCGGTGCGCAACCTGGCCTGCCGCCGTCTGTAGTTGCCTCACTTCGTCGCGCGTCAACGGACGAACGGTCCCCGGCGGCAGCTCGGCCAATCGCAACGGACCCAGCGCCACGCGTTTGAGCCGCAGCACCTTGTGTCCTGCGCGGGCAAGAATGCGGCGAATCTCGCGGTTGCGCCCTTCGCTTAGCACGATCTCCAACAGCGTGCTCTGCTTGTACGAGTGCTTGATCTTCGCCGCGACGACCCGGGCAAAGCCCTCGGCCAGATGCGCTCCTTTGCGCAGCCGCTGCAATTCATCACGCTCGATCGAGCCGGCGACTTCCACCTGATATGTCTTCTCGACGCCGTAGCGCGGGTGCGACAGTCGATTGGCCAACTCGCCGTCGTTGGTCACCAGGATCAATCCCTCGCTCGACAAGTCGAGCCTGCCCACCGTGAACAGCCGGTCCGAACCAGGCACCAGGTCAATGACGCGGGGGCGGCCCGAGGGGTCGCGACTGGTGGAAACAACCCCCGGCGGCTTGTGTACCATGAAGTACTTGCGCTGCGGCTGGGCCAGCACCACGCCGTCGACTCGAATGCGTTGCTGGTGAGGATCCGCCTTGGCGCCCAACGCGGAAACAACCTGCCCATCGACCTCGACCCGACCGGCCAGGATCAATTCTTCGCAATGCCGGCGGCTGCCCAGGCCGGCCGCGGCCAGGACTTTCTGCAATCGCTGGGCGCCGTCGGGCGCGGCAGCGCGGAATGCGGACGAGCTTCGGGGGTGCGCTGTCGCAGAGGCATGACACGCTGAGGGCTCAAGGCGGCAAAAACATCAAGAACGTCTATGATACCTAGCCAAGACGCATCTTGTCAGTCTTTGGCGCGCCAATTTCTTGCCTCTTGCGGTACAAATGGTGGTGCCGTGTCGCTCGATGGCGCGACGTTCACCGTTCCAGGTGTCATCGCCGGCGGCGCCAACGGCTGAATCTCCAACGGTGCTGCCGCCGGCACGGGATAGATGATCCCTTGTCGACTGGTGCCCGGCGACGGCTTGTACAGGCCCGCAGGAGCCGGTTGCTTGAAATGCTCCTGATAGGTCTCGTCGTTTTGCACCCGTTCGGCCCACGGAGACGGCACGTCGTATTGCATCGGCCGGCCGCCGACGATCGGCGGACCGACGTCGTTCAGCGGGTAGGGATCGAAACGCTCAGCGCGCACTTGTTGATATTCCTCGGATCCCGGGTGCAATAGCCGCGGGAACGCAGTGTCGGCGCAGCCCGCCGACAAAAGCGGCACAAGCCATACTAGCGCGAAGCGTTGCATCATGCCGCGGTAACTCGATCGGACCCCAGGAACACGCAAACCCAATGCCCGACAACGGCAAAGCGGGTGCGAAAAAAGATGGGCCGCGAATTATAGGGGGACGGCCCATCGCGGAGAAGCCGAGAAACGGCGGCGCACGCTGGCAAAAAATCCACGGCGTGCTGCCAGCAGCGCGAAGTTGGCGCTATTCAGGCGAGATAGGCATCCAATAGCACGGACGGCGTGCGGGGCCGGACTGCAATCGCTCCCAGCTCCGCAGGCACCAGCACGACGCCGCCCGGTTGTAAGGGCTCCGGACCGAGGTCGCCATCGAGTTCGACCTCACCCGTCAATACCACCAGAACGTGGCACCGCCGGTCGCCACCCACGTTTTCCGCAGCCGAGATCTTCCACCGATCCAGCACGAACTTGTCACAGGTCACAAGCCTCTCCACGTGCGACCGATCGGTGAGCTCCGGCTGTTGGGCCGACACCGGACCGTAACTGTAATCGATCGCCTCCAAAGCCTCTTCGATGTGCAGCGTTCGCGGCTGTCCGTCGGGCCCCAGCCGTCCCCAATCGAACAGCCGATAGGTGGTGTCGCTGGCCTGCTGGATTTCGGCGACCAATAGGCCGGGACCCAATGCGTGCAGCACGCCGGCAGGCAGAAAGTAACAGTCGCCCACCGAAGGCTCGATGCGACCAACGCACAGCTCGCAGGTGCGGCGCGCCACTTCGCGGGCGAGCAGGTCCCGGTCGACGGCCCGCCGCAAACCGGCATACAAATAGCTGCCAGGCTCCGCAGCCAGAATGACCCAGGCTTCGGTCTTGCCCAAGTCGGGCGGATCGAGCAGTGCCGCGCGCGTATCGTCGGGATGAACTTGCAGCGAGAGTCGTCGCTGAGCATCGAGGAACTTGATCAGCAAGGGGAAGCGGTCCTGGCCGGCATGACGCCCCAGTAGCGCTTCTCCGTGGTCGAGCAACAGCTCGCGCAGGCTGCGTCCGGCCAGCGGGCCGTAGGCCACGACGCTCTGATCGGCGCCGCGGTCGACGACTTCCCAACTTTCGGCGTAGTCGCTTCCCTCGTCAAGTTTTTTCCCCAGAGATTCCAACCGACGCCCACCCCACAGATAGCGCCGTAGAATTGGCTGGAAGCGAAGCGGATAAAGGCTTGGCATCGGCATGGCCCAAAAGGCGGAAGGAATTCGCGTGGGGCTTCCACTATAACGCGCCGGCGACGCGCCACTCCAGGACGATTGCAAAGTTGAGTTTTGTATAATGCAGGTGCGATCCTAACCGGGTGATGCGGGTTGGCTTTAGGAGAAGGAGCTAGCCATGCAACTACCATCGTATTTTCCGTCTTTGATGGTGGCCTTTTCGGAGGTGGCCGATCCACGTCAGCGGCGTGGTGTTCGTCATCCGTTTTCGGGGATTTTGGGACTGACGCTCGTGGGGCTGGTCTGCCGCTTGAACGATTTTGCCAGCTTGCAGCGGTGGGCAGCCCGGAACTGGCATCTGCTGCGCAGACCTTTGGGCTTTACGCGTCGCAAGCCGCCGCATCCTACCACGTTAAGTCGGACGCTGGCGAAGTTCTCGTTGGAGGAGTTTCAAGCTGCGTTTTCCCAGTGGTTGCAAGAGGTAATGGCGGATCAGGAGGCTCTGGTCGCGGCGGTGGATGGCAAGACGTCGAAGCAAGGCTTCGATCCGCAGGGCGATCCGATTCAGATGCTGAACGTTTTTGTCCAGGATTTGAAAGCGTGTCTTGGGCAATGGCCCCTGTCGGGCGACAAAAGCACCGAGCCGGAAGTGCTCAAAGCGCACCTGAGCGAACTGTTCGAGAAGTATCCGGCGTTGCGTTTGATCACGGGCGATGCCCTCTATGCTCAGCGCAATCTGGCCGAACTGATTCTGACTTCGGGCCATGACTACTTGTTCCAAATCAAAGCCAACCAGCCCGACATCCTGGATGCGGCGCAGACCTGCTTTGCGCAGGCCCAAGACAGCGCGGCGGCCGCTCAGACGCGGGAAAAAAAGGGGGCCGTAGGGAGACTCGTTTTCTTTGGATCGACCTGGCCGACGCCGAATATGTCTGCCAGCGGCTGGGGCTTGCCGGTTGCCGCATGCTCTTGCGAGTCGACCGCGAGACGAAAGACCGAAACGGCAAAACCACGCGCGAAACGCGGTACTTCGTCACCAGCCTCGACCCGGCCACGACTACGCCCAAGCAATTGTTGAAGTACGTACGCGCTCATTGGCAAGTGGAAAACAGCTTGCACTTCGTCAAAGATCGTTGGTGGGACGAAGACCGGCACTGGAGTCGTCGGCCAGGATTGGCCGAACGCCTGGCAAGCCTCACCAACGTAGCCCTGAGCGTGTTGCGACTAACGACCCAAAAATCCAAACAACCGCTTCGAGCCCGAGCCGATGATCTCTGCGCCAATCCCCTCCACGCCCTGAAACTCGTAGGAGCCTTGGATTAACGACTTTGCAATCGTCCTGCGCGCCACTCCAGCTTGGTTGTCGCCCGCGGAAAAGGGTGGTATTATCCTGAAGTAGCCTACCGATTGCCACCTCTCTCGGCGCCGCGCAACCAGTCCTGACCGTTTCGCGCTCCTCTTATGGCCAAGCACGACGACGAAGACGATCTTTTCAAGCACACTTCGATGTCTTTCGGAGAGCACCTCGAAGAGCTGCGCTCCGCGCTGTTCAAGGCGGTCATTGCCCTGGTGATCGGCTTTGCCATCGGCCTGGCATTCGGTGCATACATCGTGGCCTGGATTCAGGACCCGCTCAAAGCGGCGCTGGAGACGTACTATCAAAATCAGGCAATGGAACGCGTCAACGCGCGGTTCCCGCGGATCTGCGCGACAACGAGGCGATTCGCGATCTGGTCTACAAAGACGGGCTTCTGCCGGAAGAGCGCTATATCTCGATGGTCGAAATGCTCGATGCCTTGAAGCGTCGCTATCCGGCCGAGTTCTCGGGCATTGAATTGCCAGCTAACAAGCCGTCCAGTCGACCCGCGGAAGCAAGCGAGACCACAACGCCCAAGACCACAACTCCTGAGGAAAAACAAGCGTCCGCCGAAAACGACCGGACGCTACGCGAGTTTTCCAAAGACGATATGATCCGCTTGCGAATCTGGCGGCCGCTGTCGGAAGACGAGCGACTCACCTTGGATGCGCTCACGGTGGCCGAGCCGTTCGTGATATATATGAAGGCCAGCTTCTTGTTCGGAGCGCTGATTTCCGCGCCCTTCGTGTTCTATTTCCTCTGGCAGTTCGTGGCGGCCGGACTCTATCCGCACGAGAAGAAGTATATTCACCTGTTTCTGCCGGTCAGCGTGACGTTGTTCATGAGCGGCGCGGCGCTGGCGTTCTTTTTCGTGTTCCCACCGGTGTTGGGATACTTCTTTTGGATCGCCGATTCGCTGGGCGTGCAAATGCGGCCACGGTTGAGCGAATGGCTCAGCTTCGTGCTGCTGCTGCCCTTGGGCTTCGGAATCGCGTTTCAACTGCCGCTGCTGATGCTGTTTCTCGAGCGGATCCACATCTTCACGACCCAGGCCTATCTCTCCAAGTGGCGGATCGCCGTGCTGCTGATGGCCATCGCCGCCATGGTGCTCTCGCCCGGCGGAGACCCCTACAGCATGATGATGATGCTGGTGCCGCTGGTGGGCCTGTACTTTGCCGGCATCGCGCTGTGCCGATGGCTGCCAGCCGGCACAGCGCCGTCAAAGGCCAGGCCCAACGTCGAGCACTACGCAGAGGTGGACTGAGAGCCAGCCGACAAATAGCCGGGGACTGTCCCTATCCCCGATCCCCTCTTAAATCGCTTCTCCGCCGCGCTCGCCGGTGCGGATGCGGATGCAGTCGTCCAGCGGCAGCACGAAGATCTTGCCGTCGCCGATTTCTCCGCTGGCTCCGGTGCGGCCCCCTTTGATGATGGCGTTGATCGTCGGCTCGACGAATTGATCGTTCACCGCGATCTGCAGTTGCACCTTGCGCAGCAGATTGACGGCGATTTCATGGCCGCGGTAGACCTCGGTATGGCCCTTCTGGCGACCGAAGCCTTGCACATCCATCACGGTCAGCCGGAACACCTCGACCTCGGTCAGAGCGGTCTTCACCGCTTCCAGCCGCGTGGGCTGAATGATGGCGACGATCAACTTCATTCTGGCATATCCCCCTGCATGGCGCACGTCTCCGGGTGCTGCGGTTCGGCCGGTGCCCCGGATGGGCAAGCATTCGTTCCCACGCCTCGAGAAAGCCGTCCACCCCGTCCGGCGGCAGTCGCCAGACGTCGCATCGGCTGTAGTTTAGTTCTAGCTGGCAGTGCGTGACGGGGCAACTCGGGAATTCGCCGCCTTCGCGGCGCAAAAAATAGCCCCGGGCTTGGGCAGGTTAGGCGGAGACCTACCCAAGCCGACGGGGCATCCTTCTGGCCCAGGCAAGAGCCGAAGAGTCCTCGTGGATTTTGCCAATGCGCCCGTACGAGTCCCAGGCACAAACTCCCTGGCGAACTGGATCACAAGCCAATGCGGCAGCCCGTGTTCCAGGAACGGCCTCTAAAGGCCGTTTGGACTTCCAAGTCACGTGACGGGGGTACTGCAAGGGCCGTGCCAAGGCGTTGCAGAAATCTGCGGCGGAGGGCGTGCCAATGCACTAGACCCAAGCGGCATCACTACTTGCAAATATTCATACGCAGCACTCAATTCGGCGCAGCGTCGCCTTTTGCCGATCGTAGTGCCCAAGATGTCGTCAGTCGCCGCAGCGCAACTATGCATCCAGCGGCAGTCTGGGCAGCCAGCGGCAGTTTAGGGCAGCCGCCGACAGTTTTTGCGGTACGTTGTAGTGAAGTGAGCGGTGCAAGCCTTGGGCTGCACGAAGGCGCAAAACCTGGGAAATCGCAGACGCACACGATTTGCCAAGCCGCGCCAACAAAAAACGGGGTACGGTCCAATGGACCGCACCCCGCCTGGAGTGTCACGGTTACGAGTCGATCGATCGTTCCTTAGAACAACGTGACGATGTCGAAGCCGAGCAACGTCTGGCTATTGCCGGTGCCGTTGTCAAAGGGACGGAGGTTCGGAGCCGGCGACGTGCCGCTGAACCAGTCGAAGCGGACGTACGGACGAACCATGGTGTTCGCCGAATACTTCCAGTTGGCGCCCATGGTGACTTCATAGAAGCTACCGGGGTAGCCGAAGCGAGCGGTCGACAAACCACGCAGGCTGCCGTTGGGCGTGGTGCCCAAGAAACCGCCGACGCGTGCACCGTTTTGGTCGCGGAACCATTCCGCACGGATCGCATAGCTCATGCAATCGCTGACGGTGTAGAGCAAGTACTGGTTCAAGCCGTACCAGTAGGCATCCGTCGTGCCCGCTCCAAACACGTTGTTCTGATAACCCAAGTCGCTCTGCGCGACATAGGTCAAGCGATCGCTGATGCTGGTCAGCGGACGGCTATAGACCAACGTCTGCAGGAAGCGATTGCTGAAGGTCACGCCCTGATTCAGAGCGTTGAACGTGTTCGGTTCGTTGCCGATCGTCCAGGCACCGGCGAACGAGCCGCCGTCGGAGAAGTTCTCGGTATAACCAAACACGCCACCCACGTGCGGATTGCTCGAATTGTCGAAGTTATCCCAACCGTGCGTGATACCGGCAACAATGGCAACGTCTTCGGTCGCTTGCCAGGTCGCCAAGGCGCCCGTCATGGTGAACGGCTCGCCGTATTGGAAGGTATAAGGCAGGTTCGGGAAGAAGTTGCCAGTCGTGGCCACGACTTCGTAACCTACCGGGGCATACCAGTGACCGACCTTGATTTTCAGGTCGTTATACGCGGCTTCCAAATAGAACTGCGTAAACGCCAGACCGTAGAACCGTTGGGTGCTGATCTTGGGCGATTGAAAGTAACCGCGCGTCTCCAAACCAGCGGCCGTGTTGAAGCGATAGTCGGTACCGCCCATCACGTCAGCGCGGTAACCCCAGTCCCAACCGCTTCCACCCGTGTCCGTGGCTTTCTCGATGTAGATGTAAGCCTGATTGACTTGGTAGTCGTTCGAACGGTCAGTCCAGGTAACCGGGCCGTTGAAACGGTCCGAGGGGTTCGTCGTATTCCAAGTGAAGCTTTGGGCGAACCAGCCGGCAATGTTGATATTCCGGCATTCCAGCGCTTCGCAATCGAAGAGCTTCCACTCGTCGCCGAGGCAGCAGTAGGGATTCAAGAGCGTGCCACAGCCGCCGCCAAGGCTCTCGTCGCCACTCGCTTCATCCGCGGGTGCGACTCGGGCTTGCGGGTCTGGCTCGCCTTCGACCCCGCGCTCTTTGGCGCCGGCCTGCTCGTCGAAGTCTTGAGCATAGTAGCTGTTGTACTCATAGGCTGTCGGTTGCACCGGTCCGTTCGCCCCAGGATCATACTGGGCGAAGGCGGCTGGCGCCGACAGGCAGCCGGCAATGGCGCCGGCCAGCGCCAACATCGAAAGTCTCATAACCGTTCTCCAATCCTTTGAAACGGGGGAGCGCGTTGACTGGCGATCCGCGCGGACCACGCTGCGAACACTCCTTTGGGCGGGATTACACGAATACGAGAGCCGCCTAGTCTCGCACCGGTTCCGCAATGGTGCTATCGGCGAGCGCGACAAACGGGGTTGACCCCAAAGAACCTGCATTTGCCCCGATAAGTCACGCGAAATCAAGCCGCGCGAAGACGTAACGCCTGTAGTGAAACGAGCGCCGCTAGCAGCTTCCAGCGCGGCGCTCCAGGCTCCTGGGGCTTCCAAAGCAGGGCGCGATCGGGCGGCGGCAGAATCGCTACACTCGCGCAACTTTAACAGCGCCCGCGTCGCGCTCAGCCGGCCGCGGCGCCCGTGGCCACCTCGGCGAACAGGGCCTCGACAAACTCGTCGGGCACGAACAGAGCCAGGTCCTCGGGGCTTTCGCCCACACCCACGTATTTGACCGGCAATCCGACCTGCGTGCGAATGGCCACGACGACTCCGCCTTTGGCCGTGCCGTCGAGTTTCGCCAAGACGATGCCGGTGCAATTCACCGCATCGGTGAAGTGCCGCGCCTGGCTGATGCCGTTCTGGCCGGTCGTCGCATCCAGCACGAGCAGCACCTCGTGGGGCGCGTCGGGAATCTGCTTGCCGATCACGCGGTGGATCTTCGTCAGTTGCTGCATGAGGTTCTGCTGCGTCTGCAGTCGGCCGGCGGTGTCCACGATGCACACGTCGGTCTTGGTCTCCAGAGCGGTCGCCACGGCCCGATGCGCGACGCTGGCCGGATCGCTGCCCGGCTCGCCGCGCACGATCGTTGCGCCCAACCGGTCGGCCCAGATGGTCAGTTGCTCGACGGCCGCGGCCCGAAACGTATCGGCCGCTCCCAGCACGACCGATTTGCCGTCGGCAATGAAAAGATTGGCCAGCTTGGCAATCGACGTGGTCTTTCCTGCTCCGTTCACGCCGGCCACCATGATCACCGTTGGACCGGGCTGCGCCAGCACGATCGGCTGTGGCGTTTGGTTCATCAACTCCTTCAGCTTGTGCTTGACCGCGTCCAGGAACTCTTGCATGTGCATGACCCGCGCGCGGAATTTGGCGCCCAACTCCTTGACGATCGCTTCGGCCGGCGCCACGCCCATGTCCGTCTTGATCAGGGCGGCCAGGACATCGTCGAGAAACGCGTCGTCGACGAGCCGGCCTTCGCTCTTGAACAAATCGCGGACGTCGGTCTTCAGCAGTTGCGTGGTCTTTTTCAGACCCTGCTTGAACTTGTCGAACAGGCCCATGATTGAAATCCGTGCCAGGTGGGATTGAAAGTGAAGCGAGTGTTCCCGACCTCCGCGGGACCATGCGTCCGCTGCGTGCCGGCGCGACCGCGCCGCTACGGTTTCTCGTGGCTCACCAGCACGCGATCGAGGATGCCGTTGACGAACTGGGCCGATTGTTTGGAGCCGAATCGCTTGGCCAACTCCACCGCCTCGTTGATGGCCACGCGGTCCGGCGTGTCGGCATACAGGATCTCAAAGGCGCCCAGACGCAGCACGTTGCGATCCGTGGCCGCCATCCGGCCAAGGCTCCAGTGGTCGGCCGTCTGGGTCAACAACGCGTCGAGCTCCGCGCGGTTGCGACGCACTCCGCTGACCAGCGACCGCGCAAACTCGATCAATTCCGGAGCTTGCAAACGGTTGGCCACGAATTGTTGATCGTCGTCGGGATTGTGCTGTGGATTCAAGTCATCCTGGTAGAGGACTTGCAGCGCGACTTCGCGCGCTCGACTGCGGCGGGCCATAAGGCGGGAACTCCGAGGATTACGCCAGCTTCTCTAGCAGATCGATCATTTCCAGCGCGGCCAGCGCACATTCGCTGCCCTTGTTTCCTACGTTGCCGCCGGAACGATGGATCGCCTGTTCGAGCGTATCGCAGGTGAGCACTCCGAACAAGACCGGTAGACCCGATTGCCGCCCGATCTGCTCCAAGGCCACGCTCACGGCCCGATTGATATGCTGGTCGTGCGTCGTTTCGCCGCGAATCACTGCGCCCAGGCAGATGACCGCCCGATAGCGTCCGCTGCCGGCCATGTGCGCGGCCACGAGCGGAATTTCAAATGCCCCGGGCACCCACGCCACGTCGACGCGGTCGTCCGCGACGCCATTCTCGGCGAGCGTGGCCAACGCGCCCGCCAACAGGTTGTTCGTAATCGACTCGTTGTAGCGCGCCACCACGATCGCCAGCCGTCCGTCGGGAGCCTTCAGGTTGCCTTCGATTTGGCGGGCCACGATGGACTTCTCTCTTCTGGCGAATAGAAACACCCGGCCGATTCCAGCGGGCGCGATGGATCACGAAACGGCCAATCGGCGCCGCTGTGCCGGCATCCGCCGAGCATTTGCGGCAGCCGCTCTGACGTGGGCGACTACGACTTCATGCTCATCAGGAATTCGGCGTTGGTCTTGGTCTTTTGCAGCCGAGTCACGAGCAGTTCCATGGCGTCCGGCGCGCTCATGTCGTTGAGCACGCGGCGGAGGATGCACACGCGCCGATACTCCTCGGGATCCATCAGCATCTCCTCGCGTCGCGTGCCGGTGCGATTGATGTCGATGGCCGGCCAGATCCGCTTGTCGACCAGTTTGTGATCGAGCACGATCTCCAGATTGCCGGTGCCCTTGAATTCCTCGAAGATCACTTCGTCCATCTTGCTGCCGGTCTCGACCAGCGCCGTGGCGATGATCGTCAGTGAACCCCCCTCCTCCACCTTGCGGGCCGAACCAAAAAACCGCTTGGGACGTTGCAACGCGTTGGCGTCGACGCCGCCCGAGAGGATCTTGCCCGAGTGAGGGCATTCCGAATTCCAGGCTCGCGCCAGCCGCGTGATCGAATCCAAAAAGATGATCACGTCGTATCCGAATTCCACCATCCGCTTCGCTTTTTCGATGACCATTTCCGACACTTGAATGTGCCGCGCGGCCGGCTCGTCGAACGTCGAGGAGATCACCTCGCAGTTCGGACCTTTCACCTGCCGCTCCATGTCGGTGACTTCTTCCGGGCGCTCGTCGATCAACAGCATGATCACGTAGCACTCGGGATGGTTGGCCAGTACGGATTTGGCCATCTTCTGCAGCAGGATGGTCTTGCCGGCCCGTGGCGGGCTGACAATCAGGCCGCGCTGCCCAAAGCCAATGGGCACGATCAGATCGACCACGCGCATCGCCACTTCATCGGCGTTGGTCTCCAGCACCACGCGCTGGTCGGGATGCAGCGGAGTCAGATCATCGAAGAAGACCTTCTCGGCCAGCTTGTTCGGATCCTCGTAGTTGATCGCTTCCACGCGCAGCAGCGCGAAATAGCGCTCGTTTTCCTTGGGCGGACGAATCTGACCCGACACCGTCGCGCCGGTGCGCAAACCGAAGCGGCGAATCTGGCTGGGCGAAACGTAAATGTCGTCCGGGCAGGACAAATAGTGATAGTCGGGGCTGCGGAGGAATCCGAAACCATCGGGAAGGATCTCCAACGTGCCCTCGCCGAACATCAGCCCATTGAGCTTCACGCGTTCCTTGAGGATCTTGAAGATCAGATCCTGCTTCTTGATGCCCGTGATCTCGTCGAGGTTCTCTTTCCGCGCCTGTTCGATCAACTGCGGCATGGTCATGCGCTGCAGTTCGGCAATGTGGATGTCGCCCTGCTTGATCTGCTCGTAGCGATCGTCCGTATCGTCGCTGACGGTGCCGGCCTCGTCGGCCAACTCTTCCGCTAGGCTCAGCGGTTCGCCATCCTGCTCGCGGGCGAATTGGCCGGACGGTACGTGCGGCTTGGCGGTTGTCGGCTTGCGGGTACTGGTGCTCTTGGTTTCCATGACTTGATTGCTCCCGAATGGTCGTGGGCCGATCGCGCTAGAAGGCGCCGGCGGCGGGCTGGAAGGGACTCCCTGGAACGGAAGAACTTGGTGAAACGACTAGAGGAATTGCTGGGACGGGTGATTGCTGGAAAAAGCGAACGGTCGTGCAGGCATCCTGTTGAATATCGCGGAGACGGAATCTCGCAGAAGGGCTATCAGGTCCGCGGGGGGTTCTCGATTGCTTCGTGCCAAAATGTTTCAAGTTGCGATCGCGTCGCGGCGGGGGTTCCGGAGTTGTCGATCACCAGGTCGGCTTGTTCGCGCTTCGTGGCCAGGGCATGCTGCGTTGCTTCGCGTCGCTCGAAATCGTCGGCTTGCCAGCCCCGGGATTGCGTCTGCGCCAATCGCTGCTCGCGCGGGGCGTCGACATACAACACCTTGTCGCACAGCTTGCCCCAACCGGCTTCGACCAGCAGCGGCACATCCAACACGATGGCTTTGATTTGTTTTTCCTGTTGCAGTTGTTCCAGTCGATTTGCGGTCAGCCGGCCCACTTCGGGATGAATGAGTTGCTCCAGGTGCTTTCGCTCGCGCGGCCCGTCGGGCGGCGGAGCAAACACGATCTTCGCCAACGCCGCGCGATCGACGGCTCCGTCGGGCATGAATATCCCGTCTCCCCAACGCTGCCGCGCCGCGCGCTTCACGTCCTCGTATTCTAACACCTCGTGCGCCAAAGCGTCCGCCGAGATCACGGCCGCGCCTTGGCTTTCTAATATTTCAGCTACCAGCGATTTTCCGCTGGCGATTCCTCCCACGATGCCAATCAACGGTACTCCGGCAGGCTGCATACAATGACGTCGTGCGGGCCAGTTTTTGCCCGGCGAAATGTCTCGGCTAATTCCACTCCTGGCAGTCGGCCCAATTGTCGCCCGATTTCAAGTCCACCTTCAGGGGCACATTCAGTTTCATCACGCCCGACATCTCCTCGCGCACCAAGTGCGCCAAGTCTTCGAGCTCTTCCGGCGGCACTTCGAAGACGAGTTCGTCGTGAATTTGCAGTAGCATCCTGGCCGCGCGCTTTTCGCGGCGCAAACGATGATGGATATGAATCATGGCCAGCTTGATCAGATCGGCCGCCGACCCTTGGATGACGGTGTTGATCGCTGTGCGTTCTGGAAGGTTACGCTGGCGGCCCGCGCCTTGGCGAATGCCACGAATCGCGCGTCGTCGCCCGAGGATGGTACTAACATACCCAGTCTTGGGGCACTCTTCCAGTATACGTTGCAGAAATTCCTCCACCCCGCAATAGCGGTCGAAGTAGGCGTCGATAAAGCGGGCCGCCTCCTCCTGCTCGATGTTCAATTGCCGTGCCAATCCGAAGGCACTTTGCCCATAAATCACGCCAAAGTTCACCGCCTTGGCGCTGCGCCGCATGGCGCTGGTCACCTGCTCCAGCGGCACGCCGTACACCTCGCCTGCCACCCGGGCATGAATGTCTTCGTCGCGCGCAAACGACTCGCACAGCGTGCGGTCGCCCGAAAAGTGCGCCAACACGCGCAGCTCGATTTGCGAATAGTCGGCGGCCAGCAGCTTCCACCCTGCATGACCGGGCAAAAACGCCGCGCGAATCTCGCGACCGCTGTCGGTCCGCACCGGAATGTTCTGCAGGTTCGGATCGCTCGAACTCAAGCGGCCCGTGGCGGCCACCACCTGGTTGAACGACGCGTGCACGCGCCCCGTTTTCGGATACACCAACTGGGGCAGCGCATCGACGTACGTATTTTTCAGTTTTGCGTACTGCCGGTATTCGATGATCTTGGCCGGCAATGGATGCAGCCGCGCCAACTCTTCGAGCACGTCGGCATCGGTGCTGCCGCCCGTCTTGGTCTTCTTGACGATCGGAAGGTTGTGTTCCTCGAACAGAATCTGCTGCAACTGCTTGGGAGAGCCAATATTGAATTCGCGGCCCGCCAGCTCGTGGATCTCTTTCTCCAGTTCCTCGACGCGCTCGCCGTACTTGCGACTCAGTGCCGCGAGCTGGTCGATGTCGACCTTGATGCCATTGGTTTCCAACTCCACCAGCACTTCGACCAGGGGCATCTCCACCTCGTCGAACAGCTTTTCGAGCTGGGCCTCTTGCAATCGTTCGGCCAGCGGGCGACGCAAGCGCAAAGCGACGTCGGCATCTTCCGCGGCGTAGTCGACAATCCGAGCCAGCGGCACTTCGTCCATTCGCTTCTGGTTCTTGCCAGTGCCGATTAGCTCGTCGATCTTGATGGTCTTGTGCCGCAGATAGCGCAGCGATAGCTCGTCGAGATTGTGGTTTCGCTCGCCGGCGTCCAGCAGGTAACTGGCGACCATGGTGTCGAACCGCGCCCCGGCCACTTCCACGCCGGCGGCCCGCAGCACGATCATGTCGTACTTCAGGTTCTGCCCGACCTTGTGGATTTCTGGATTCTCCAGCACGCCGCGCAGCGCCGCGAGCGTCTCCCGCGGATCGAGACACGGCTCGCCCGCCGGAGCGCGCACCGGCACGTAGTATCCTTCGCCCTCTTTCCAGGCAAACGAATGGCCCACGATTTCGGCCCAGCGCGGACTGATATTGGTGGTTTCGGTGTCGAACGAAATGCTCGGCTGACGCGACATTTCGTCGACCAGCCACGCCAGGCGCTCGGGCGTGGCGATAAGCTCGTACTTGGCGCCCCACGCTTCTTCCGAAACCTGTTCGGGCAGCGTGGAGAACTTTTCCTTCAGCCCACGGAAGCCCAACTCGGCGAACAACTCGACCAGCGCCTCGCGATTCACTCCGCCAACGCGGGCGGCCGCCCAATCCATTTCGACCGGCACGTGCCGATCGAGCCGCACCAGCTCGCGGCTCAATAGCGCCTGCTCGCGCATGGCAATCAGGTTTTCTTTCCGCTTGCCCTTGGGCAACTCGTCCGCGCGGGCCAGCAGCTCGTCGAGCGTATCGAACTTCTGCAAATACTCGCCGGCGATCTTGGGGCCGATCAGCGGCACTCCCGGCACGTTGTCGACCGAATCGCCCACCAACGCTTGAAAATCGACAACCTGGTCGGGACGGATCCGCCAGTCGGCCTTGAGCGCCGCGGCGTCGTAGAACTGGTCTTTGCGAACGTTGTAGACTTTGACCAGGTCGGTGATCAGTTGCCGGCAGTCCTTGTCGGCCGAGACGATATAGCACTCGCCGCCGAGTTCGTTCGTGCGATGCGCCACGGTCGCCAAAAGATCGTCGGCCTCGTAACTATCGTACGCCAACACCGGCACATTCAGCGCCGCCAGCAGCCGTTCGATCGGTTCGTACTGTGGCAGCAAGTCCGAGGGCATTTCGTCGCGGTTGGCTTTATAGGCTTCGTACAGCTCGTGGCGAAACGTGCCGCTCGGGCCCGTCGAACGCCACGAACAAATAGGTCGGTTTCTTCTGTTCCAGCAGGTACAGCATGTCGCGGGCAAAGCCGAACACGGCCGACACCGGCTCACCCCGCGGGCTGGTCATCTCCGGCAGCGCGTGGAATACCTGAAAGATCAACGAGTTGGCGTCCACGATCCATACCGCGTCCCCCTTCAAGCTCACCGGCTCGTTGACACGCGCTGCTTCGCCCATCGGATCGCAGTGGGCTTCGTGCGTACGCCGGGACGCGTCGTGGGCCGTCGATGCGCGATGGGCGGCGGACTTCTGGGCATGCTGCGGCCGGCGTCGGGCGCGCGAGGCAACGGCGCGTAGCGGCCGGGTTGTCGTCCGGCCCTGCTTCCGGATCCATGCCGGGCAAGACGCCTTGACGCGATGATTTGGCCATGAAACGAAATCGGCCGAAACAAACGAGGGAGGAGGTGCGGCAGCGGAAGGGAGTTGAACGCTGGAAGTAAATCCTACGCCTGGGTGGCGAGTGCTGTCAAGTGCGCTTCTGGCGGCATTCCGCTAGCATGCACAACGCCTGCCGTGGCGCGCGGACAGCATGGTCACAATTGGGCAAAGTTCGCCAGCATGTGCAGACCATCCCGTTGGCTCTTCTCGGGATGGAACTGCGTGGCGAACAGGTTCTCGCGGCGGATCATCGAGCAAAACGGCCCACCGTAGTCCGTTTCGGCCGCGATTACTTCACGGTCCTTCGGCACGACGTGATAGGAGTGTACGAAGTAGCAATACACGCCGTCGTCGAGTCCGGCTATCAGCGGCGACGGCTGCCGAAAGTTCAATTGGTTCCAGCCGATATGAGGCACTTTGAATTCCGCCTGCAAATCGAATCGCACGACCTCGCCCGGCATGATGCCCAGTCCTTCGTGTACGCCGCCTTCGTAGCTCACGTCGAACAACAGTTGCAATCCCAGGCAGATGCCGAGAAACGGCTTGCCGGAATTGACGGCCTGGCGAACCGGCTCGACCAACTCCCGCCGCTTGAGTTCGGCAATGGCATCGCCGAAAGCGCCCACGCCCGGCAGCACGACTTTGTCGGCCCGCTCCAGCACGGCGTGATCGCTGGTGATGACGGCCTCGTGCCCGACTTTTTCAAAGCCCTTTTGCACGCTGCGTAGGTTGCCCATCTGATAGTCGATGATGGCGATCATTGGCGAAAGTTGTCGGCGGCAGGAAGTTGTTGGGGCGAAGCTGTTGAGGCATGCACGAGCTATCAACCAGACAACGCGCGCCCCAGGCGGGTTCGTCGGGTTGCCCATTATACTCAGCCGGCAACGCGCGTGGGGCCGCGGGACGAATGGCAAGCATCCCCGCTTGGTAGCTGGATTCGCAAGAAATTCAGCAGTACACCTATCTCCGGCAGGTAGCTGAGTTCAGCAAGAATTCAAATGGACTCGAGCGTACGGTGCCTGGTTCAGGGACCAGCCCCGACCTTTTCGGGATAGATCACCAGCTCGACGCGGGCATTGCGGGCCTTACCGGCCGCCGTGGCGTTCGACACCACCGGTGCGTTGGCGCCGTGCCCCACGATGAACATCCGCTGGGCGGGAATCTGACCGCGCGATACGAGGTACTGGTAAACGGCCGTCGCCTGGGCGGTCGAAAGCTGCTGGTTGTCGTAGCCCTGAGCCGTTCGCACGAAGTCGTTGCTGGTGTGCCCTTCGACGCCAATGCGTTGGTCGGGGTAGGCGCGGGCGATCTCCATGGCCACGCTGTCGAGCAACGCGCCGGCCAGCGGTTGGATCGTGGAAGTGCCCGGCTGGAAGAGCCGAGCGGTGGGCAACTCGATACGCACCACGTCGCCGTCGGCGCGCACTTCGATGCCGGGAATGTTGACCGCCGGCAGATTGTTCGCAAGGCTGCTGTTGGCCGTGATGGTTGCGCCGGCTCGGCGGCGCGTCGAAGCCATCAACGCTTCGGCCTGCTTGTCGATCAGTTGCTTTTCGTCGCGCAGCGACGACACTTGCGTGCTGACGGAGGTGAGTTGGTCGCGCACGGCCGCCAATTGGTCTTCGGTGACTTTCGCCTGCTGCCGCGCCTGGGCCAAGAGCGTGCCTAATTCCTGATTGTCGCGGTCGAGCCCGCTGGCCCGGGCTTGCAATTCGTTGTTGCGCTGCTGCAACGCCAACTGCTGCTGCTGCAAGGTCTGATTCTGTTTCTGCAGCGCGTACGGATTGTTAGAGCAGCCGGTGGCCACCGGCAGCATCAGGCAAATCAGCGAGCCCGCAATTGCGACGACTCGCATGCTCTTTCTCCTCGAGCAATAGGCGATGGGAACGAACGTCCGTTTTCGATAGGTCGTGTTCTTCGCCGAACCCAACGTGCCGGATGGTTCAGCGATTCCCACGAAATGCCCTCCGGCGCAAGACCTTTTGCCGGGGCAATCTGACAAGGGTCGGGATCGTAGCGAGCGGCCAGAAGACACGCAAGGGCAGTTTTCCGTGCCCGCGCAAGCGTGCCTGCCAAACAGGCAAGCGAGCCAGCGCCGATTACGCCTCGTCACACAGGGCGAGTTGCTGGTGGCCCTGGGCCACTGCTGGCGCCAGCGTGCCGGCATGCGACTCCATCGTGCGGCAGATCGCCTCGCGCGGGCGGATACTCGCCATAGAACCGCTTGATGTAATTGCGGTGCCAGCGCTGGGGCTTGTGCGGCACGTAACCCCAACGTGCCAGCACACGCTCCGAGATCCGCAGGTTCCACACATCGCACAGAATGGCGCCGCTCTGCTTCCTCCGGGCAATTTCGTCCAGCAACTCCACCGCGCGGCGGACCGTGGCAAACCGGCAATCGCGCTGCGACACGACGTACTTCAGCGCCAGGTAGTTGGCATGACGCCGAGGTTGATTGAAGTAGAGCAAACAGCGATCGCCGGGCATGGTCCGGTGTCGGCGACGGCCCAGCCATTCGATCTCTAGCGCCGAAATCAATTTGGGCCACCGTCGCAAGTAAATTGCCTGCAACCGGCCGTCCACCACGTCGATCACGCCGTAGCGTCCCCGCCGCAGCCGCGCGAGATCGGCGCCAAACGGATCAGACAACTTGCGACCAAACGGCGGCATGCGCGAACTCAAGCCAGACGTTCCAACGGGTTCGAGGACGAGCTCTGCCCTGGGGCGGGCAGTAAAGTCTAGCTTGCAAAATGGATGGCTCAGCGGGCAGAACGCGACGTGGCAAGTCGATAGACGTAGAGCAGCCCGCCCATCAGACCCATGCACACGGCCAATACGGCGGGCAGCAGCCAGCCCATCTCGAAGATCTGGTACGTCGAAATCCAGACGTCCGTCCAGGCCACGATCGTCACCAGCGCCGCCAGACACAAAAACGGGCCGTAGGGGATTTCACGCTCGCCGTGACCGATCCATTGCAAGACACCGATCACCAGTCCGGCGAACGGCGCGAAAAAGAAGATCACCAGCGCCGCTTGCCAGCCGACGAACGCCCCGATCATGGCCATGAGCGTCACGTCGCCAAAGCCCATGGCCTCGCGCGCAGCGCCGCCGTGCCCACCACGCGGACAATCCACACCAGACCGCCTCCCACCGCCAATCCGACCAGCGACGTCACCAGACCGGCCCAGTTCGCCGCGGGCAGTTTCCCCGCCGCGATCCAAATGGCCCCGGCGCCGACGATCCACACGACCAGCAGCCGATACGTGATGGCCTCGACGCGCAGACGGTGAACCAACACGCGCACGGCCGTTTGCCAGCCATGACGCGTATTCCAACGCCGAGGCATGAGTCCGCCGCACCACAATGTCCAGCAACCCAAAGCGGCGGCCAGGCCGCCCACCCTCGGTAGTCCCCGCAACCCAACCGGCCACGGACCGGGCGAGGCCAACGTCAAAAACTCCGCCGCCGGCCAATGATTCGCCGGCAACAGCGACCAGGGATACGCGGCAGCCAACAGCAGCCCCACGATCGCTCCCGTCACCGTGATCGCATCGGGGATGGTCTTCTCGTCGACGTCGATCAGCGAAGCCACGAGCATCAGCGAGATCACTGCCACGTGGCTCGCATAGCGCAGATGTTCCACCAGCGGCAGGTTGGCGGAAAGAAAATCGGCCGGTGGCATGGCGCCCATCGGTACCACCACGCGCGTGCTCCACTCGGTGTCCCACATGTAGAGCATGGCGAACAATGCGCCGGTGGCCATTTCGACCAGCATCGGTCGAATCCAGAACCCCCGGCCGTGGACGTGCCATTCGCGAGCCATTTGACCCCAGCCGAGCACCGGCACGCGGTCGGTCCAGCGGCGCCGTTTCATGCCCTCGGGCGGAGCCGACCAGGGGCTGATCAGCCGCTGGCGCCAGGCCAGGCGATAGGTGCCCCAGTTGACCAACCCGCCGACGGAGGCTCCCAGCACGAAGAGCACGGCAAGTCGTAGCGGCAGCGGAATGGCCAGAATTGCGTTCACACGTTGCCGCCGTCGTGGGTCCCTTCGGAAAACTGCCACCGGGCAAGGATAGCGTCCGCCACCTCGGCCGGGGTCTTGTTTTCGGTATCGACCACGAGTTGAGCGCACTGGCGATAAATCGGCTGGCGCGCCGCCAGCGTAGCGATGATCTCGGTTATGCCGCCGGCGGCGGTCAGATCGGGACGACGCGACGCCGTCGCCGCGTCGGCTTGCATGCGCTGCCAAATCGTCTCGGCCGACGCCGTCAGCCAAACCACGCGTCCCTGCCGGGCGATCGCCGCGCGATTCTCGGGCCGCATGACCGCTCCGCCTCCCAACGCGAGCACCGCGCGATCGTGCGCAGCCAAATCGGCCACGACGTTCGTCTCCCAATCGCGAAAAGCCGACTCGCCGTCGTCGGCGAAAATCTGCGCAATCGTCTTGCCGGCCCGCGCCTCGATCTGTTCGTCGGCGTCGAACGAGGGCCAACCTAGTCGCTCGGCGAGCCGATGCGCCACCTGGCTCTTGCCCGTCCCTCGATAGCCGATCAGCACAAGGTTCATACGGCCTGCGTTGGATTTGTGCGATAAGGAGCACGTTGGAGAACGATGAGCCAAAGCCGGCGCCACGGGGCCGCCCGCCCGCTGCTAGTACTTGGCCGGTCCGATGGCACGCTTGATCATTTCGCGCATCAAGTCGGCGGGGGCGTCCTTGCCGGTGAACAGTTTGAGTTGCAAGCAGGCTTGCCGCACGAACATATCGACGCCGGTCACCACCGTGCAACTTTGGCTGCGCGCTTCCTTGGTCAGGAACGTGTTTTCGGGATTGTAGACGGTGTCGAACACGACCATCGACGGACGCAGGTGATGCTTGTCGTAGGGCGTGGCGTCGACGTTCGGATGCATGCCCACAGGCGTGCAGTTGATCAGGTAGTCCGCCTGCACGGAGTATCGATTGGGCCACTCCACGGTGCGGCAGTCGAGCGCCTTGGCCAGTTGCTGCGCGCGGGCCGTGGTGCGGCCGGCGATCACCACCTGGGCGCCCATCTGTTTGAGCCCGAAACCCAGGGCCTTGGCGGCGCCCCCGCCCCCAGCACGAGCGCCGTCCGGCCGGTGAGCAACTCGCGGCGACCGCTATGTTCGGCGATGGCTTCGGCCAGACTGTCGAGCCCTGCCTGATAGTCGGTGTTGTAGCCGGTCATCGAGCCATCCGCCTCGAACAGCACCGTGTTCACCGCGCCGATGCCCGCCACCATGCCGTCCTTCTTGGTGAGCTTCTTGAGCACGGCCTCTTTGTGCGGAATGGTGACGCTCAGCCCCTTGATGCCCAGCGCAGGCGCGTCGTCGACGAATTGGCTCAAGTGCTCGCGCGGCACGCGGAACGGCACATACACCGCGTCCACGCCCAACCGCTGAAACGACGCATTGTGAACCAGCGGGCTGAGGCTGTGGCCAATCGGATCGCCGATCACGCCGTAGACCGCCGTCTCGGGCGTTATCTGGTCGTAGTGATAGATGTCGGTCATCTGCTGGTAACTGAGTTGCCCGGGCGCCAGCGTCCGCTCATGATGAAACGTGGCGAACGTGAATGGAGCGCCAAAGCGGCCCGCTAAAATGCGCGACGGCGTGCCAATATCGCCCATGCAGATGGCCACGGTCGGCAATTCCGAATTCCGCATGAGTTGCAGTGCGCGCAGGTTGTCATGCGTGTTGTTGGCCGTGGTGGCGATCTTCACGATGTCGGCGTCGAGCGCGGCCAGCCGCCCGTGGATTTCCTCCAGGTTGTCGGGCGTCTTGCGAAAATCGTGCAGGCTCACGATCCGCTTCGTCTTGCCGTAGCGCGGGATCATGGCCGCCACGTCTTCTTCCAGATCGATGTAGTCGACGCCCTCGGCAATCGAGCTGCGCAACAGCATCAGCCGCTGCTCTTCGCTGCCCGTCCATTTGCCCCCATCGTGCGGGCGGCGACAGGTAACCACCACGGGTGAAGGCCGGTCGACTAACAAACGACGCAAGTTGACGTCGCCGCTGATATAGTCGAGACGAAGCTCGACCAACTTGGCCCCTTGCTGAACCAGGTGTCGGTGCTCGGCAATCATGTGCCGATGCCGACCACGGGCAATGCTAACGCAAATCATGGGAAGAGTCTGGTGATGCGGGAACGCCAGTCGTGGAAAGTCTAGATCGAAATCGCCGCCCGGCACCCGTCCTCCGAGTGGCTGAGACTTGATTATAACCGCATAGACGGACTTCGGTTAGACAATACCTGGTACAAGACGCGCGGCGTAGGGAACCAGGGGTTTCGCTCTCACCACTAGCGCAGCACGCTAGTGGTCGTATCGGCCCAGCCGACGACCGGGGTTTCGGGGCCCATGACGAAGATCTCGACGCGGCGATTGCGCTGCCGCGCGTCGGCCGTGTCGTTGCTGGCCAGCGGCTGGAACTCGCCGAAGCCCGCCACGCCCATCCGCTCTTCGGGCAGGCCCGCGCTACGCAGGTGGTCAGCCACCACCAGCGCGCGACCGGCGCTTAGGTGCCAGTTGGTGGGATAGCGCGAGCGGAGTTCGGGCCCTTTGATGGCCTGCGAGTCGGCGTGGCCGACGACCATGATCTTCAGGTCGCGCGCGTCGGGCGAGTTGAACAACTGGGCAAACTCGGCCAGGATTTGATCCGCCCCGGGGCGCAAACGGTCGTCGCCGCTGTCGAACAGCAAGTCGGTGTCGAACTTGCTGATGCCCGTGGCCGGATCGTATTGCAGAATCGGATAGCGCTGCGCCATTTCGGCCAGCCGGCCGCTCAAGCCCGGCGGCATGATGCCGCGATTGACCTGTCGCCCTCCGCTTTCGGCGCGAGCCAAATCTTCTTCCGCGCGGATGAGGCGATCTTCGACACCGCGCGAATGGATCTTGAGATTCTCGATCTCGGCCAGTTGCGCTTTCGTTTGTTCGGTGAGCGTGCGGTTTTGCGACTCGAGCGCGGCGACTCTGCCCTGCGACGACAGGCATCCGCTCGCTGCCAGCGCAGCCAAGAGCCCCGTGAGGCCCACAACGTTTCGCACGTAAGACATGGATTCGACTCCTTTCAAATCGGCAGTGCACGGCGGACCCGGCACGACCGGCCAGGCGCCAGCGGCATGCGCAAATTATCCAAACCAGCTCATGATCATTTCCATCAACGAGCTGTTGACGCTGTAGGGAGCATCCCAGCTCCACATGTTTCGCAAGAGGTCGTAGGAAAACATTCCGCAGAACAGGAGCAACACGGCGCACAGCACCAGGCTCATCACGTTCCAACCGGAGAACGGCACGTCGGGCACCATGGCCGCTGCGCCCGCGGCCGCCGGCGCCGGCCGGAGCCAATTCGTCGGCGTCGAATGCCGGTGCTTCGGCCGTTTCCAGCGCCGCCGCGGCGCCGAAGCCTCCGCCCAGATCGTCTTCCAAGAGTCCGCCAGCAGCGGGTTCTTCTTCGAAGGCCCCCACGCCCGCGTCTTCGAATTCAACTTCGCTTTCCAGGGCGATCACTTGTGAGCCGCTGTCCGATTCCTCGGCGGCGCCCTCTTCCAAGGGCGACAGCAGAAAGTCGTCGTCGGAGTCGGACTGCTCGACGCCGCTTGGCGCCGCCGGTGCGGCATCCGATCCTTCGGCGGCGAGCAGATCATCGTCTTCGCCGAGTTCGAGTTGTTCGACGCTCGATCCGCCAAGTTCCAGGGGAGGTGATTCGAGCGAGATACCGCTGTCGGCGGGATCCAGCAGCGAGATGCCGCTGTCGCCGGCTCGCGACAGGTCGCCATGCGAACTGCCGCCCAGCACCAGGTCGTCGTCAACTTCGCCGGTGAGATCAATGTCCGAGCCGCCGGTCTGCGCGCTTTCCAGTTCCAGGCCGGGATCTTCGCCCAGGGCCAGGTCCTGATCGTCTCCGAACGAAAGGCCCGAGCCTTCGAGCTCCAACGACTCGCCCGACAGCATGATGTCGCTGGTGCCGGCGTCCGAACCGATTTTCAATTCGCCCTCGTCCACGCCGATGGCGCTATCGCTCGACAACTCGAAGGTGTCGTCGTCGCTCGCGGCAAGCACCGGCGAACTGTCCCCCGCGTCGATGGGGATTTTGGACGAGATTCCGCTATCGGCCGCCGAAGGCATCTCCAGGTCGAGATTGTCCAGATCGTCGAACATGGGGCTGACACCCGAGCCGGCTTCCAGCACGCCCGAGCCGCCGCTGTCGGTGTCGTTGCCCAGCACGTCGCCCAACACGTCGCTATCGTGCTTGGGCCGCGCGATTTGAATGTCGTCTTCCAGCGGATCCTTGGGGCTCGACTTGCCGCCAATGATCGTGCTCGAGGTGCTCTCGCCGGATTGGCCGAGCTCGACTTCGCTCAACAGGATGGAGTCGGGATCTTCATCCAACTCGGCGAACTCGCCCTCGTCTTCGACGCTTTCGCGCTCGGCTTTCAGGCGTTCGATTTCCTCTTCCTTGAATTTCCAGCTTGCTCCGTCGCGATATCCGTGAACTTCGCGCCGGTCGCGCAGCTCGGCCAACGTCTCGACGGCAACGCCGAGCATCGTGGCGGCTTCTTCCAGGGTGAGGAACTTGCGGGCCATGGGCCTCTCCGGGGGTCGCTCTGACGCGGCCGGTTGTTGCGGGAAATGCCGGCCGCGGTCTCTATCGTTGTTCCAGTATGGCGCGAATCTCGTTGGGCAACGGGCTTGTGCCGTTGAACTCAATCATCTGCAGGTCGTAGGTCAAGTTGCGAACGCTCTTGAGTACGATTTCACCGTTGGTCGTGTCGATGTGGTATACCGCCATGGTCCGGGTGGCGGGATCGATCAACGTCACTTGCTGGCGGTTCTCGCCGGCTTGGGCAGTAACCGTCACCAGGGAGGCGCCACCCGTCATCGGCACCGTCGCGGCTCGCTGGGCAAAACCCACGCTGCCGCCACCGGCCGCCAAAACCACGGCCAGCACCAGACCGAATAGCGCACTCGCGCCGACCACCGCAATTCTCATAAGTCACCTTTCAACTTAGGAGCTTGGCGGGCAATCGGAGCTCTAGGTTCCATTCTAAAAGCCCCAATCCCCAATTCAACACAAATCTTGGGCTAATACCGAGTTGTAGTCCGCCCTCGGATGCAGAAATCACGCACGACCGCCATTGCGGGCGACCCCACGGGCGGAATCTTCTGCCGATGGATACGCCGCAATGACCGCCAGAAATACTCCCACAAGGATGGCAAACCAGCCCGGAAATGGCACGCCGCCCAGGGGCAGCGTGCGAAGCACGTCATCAAGAGTCCGAACGGACGAATAGAACAGGTTTTAGGGGCGGAAAGTGTAGTACCACGTCGATGGGGTGGCAAGACCAACTGCCCGGCGGCGCATTTTCAACTTGGTTTTCAACCAAGGCATCAACGGGACGTCGCCGGCGGCGGGCTACGATTGCTGAGGACGTGCGCCGGGCGCAGCCCCGGCGATGCTCGCCGGCTTAAGGACCAAGGCTTACAATGAGCACGGCGGTCACGTTCCGTTGCCAATCCGACCAGCTAGCAGCCCAACCCGCGAGCCCATCGAATCTTGAATTCCACGGTTGCAGTTCTGTTTAGCGGGGGGCTCGATAGCTCGATTCTGCTGGCGCACTTGCTGGCGGACGGCCGGCGCGTGCAGCCGTTGTACGTGAACTGCGGGTTGGCATGGCAGTGCGAAGAACAACGCTGGGCACGTCGTTATCTCGATGCCCTGGCCGCGCCGGGGCTCGAACCGCTGGTCGTGCTGTCGATGCCCTTGGCCGACCTCTACGGCGACCATTGGAGCATTACCGGTCAGGACGTGCCAACGGCCGACGATCCGGATGAAGGGGTTTACCTGGCAGGACACAACCCGCTCTTGCTGATCAAGGCCGACATCTGGTGCCGCTTGCACGGCGTGTCGCAACTGGCATTGGGGGCGTTGGCCACGAATCCATTTGCCGACGCCACCGACGCGTTCTTCGTGCCGTTTGTCGAGGCGATGGACCAGGCGGTCGCAGGAAGCGTCGACCTGATCCGGCCGCTAGCAGCGATGGACAAGCGCGACGTCATGCGGTGGGCGCGCAGGCGCCATTGGAACTGACGTTTTCCTGTCTGGCGCCGCGGGGCGAATTGCACTGCGGTGCGTGCAACAAATGCGCCGAGCGCCAGCGGGCATTTCGCGACGCGGGGCTCGAAGATCCTACCCGCTACGCCGCAACGTCGCATGCGACCAAGGTGTTCAGCAGCCCCACGAAGGACCTGATTTGATGTTTCGTGTCACCCGCGAGATCGATTTTTGCTACGGCCATCGGCTGTTGAACTACGACGGCAAGTGCAAATATCTGCACGGGCACAACGGCCGTGCGGTGATTACCATCGAGTCGCCCGAACTGGACTCGCGCGGCATGGTGGTGGATTTTTCCGATATCAAGCGGATCGTGAGCAATTGGATCGACGAGAATCTCGACCACCGGATGATCCTGCACCGCGACGACCCGGCGGTGGAGTCACTTCGGCGACTGGGAGAGCCGATGTACCTGGTCGACGTGAATCCAACAGCCGAAAACATCGCCCGCTTGATCTTCGATCACGCCCAGAGCCAGGGCATCGCGATCGTGGAATGCCGGCTGTGGGAGACGCCCCACTGTTTCGCCACGTACCGCACGGGCTAGCGGGCGGTAAGCGTTCACCGTGCGGAGACAGGCTCATTTTTCGGCCAAACCGCGCAAGCCTGCCCTTTTGGTGACGTGCTGAAAAATGTGCCTGTCCCCTTCCGCGGCGCGAGGGGGACAGTCCCCTGTGAACGGTTACAGCGGGCGTCTTTGCTCGCTATCAACGAAAACAGTCCGGGAGGCCCCATCAGGACCTGCACCGGACTGTACGTCCCCCCTGGGAATATCATGCTGGCGCGCACGCGCCGCGTTCACCACGCTCGATGTGGGTTGTCGTCGATCGGAAGGTGCGCCACGCAGCGGCTTTCCGGCCCGATGTTAGGAAATGTCATAGCTGACTTAGCGAGTATCGTCGCGGCCAGGTGATTACCTTTGGGAAATCTTTCCGGTTGTGTGAACCTTGCGGGCGACGTCCTCGGCGCAACGGCAGCCGGCGATCGCACACGCTTCGTGGCGCTGGCAATGCTAGCGCCGCTGGCGCCGCACGAGATTGTCAGGCAGCGTCCCTTGCGTTTTACCTCACAAACCCTAACGATTACGCCGATTTTAGGACGTGCCGGGATGTCGTTGCGCCGGTGCGGTTGCCGCTGCGCATCGCGGGGACTGCGCAACCCGTTGCGAAAACGTGCAACCAGCGATTCGCCGCAATGATCGCGGCGAAGCGTCGAGACATAGCGTCATAGGTCGGACTTCATGAAGAAACGCGCCGCAACAGGCGGCGTCCAGATGTTTTCCTTTCTGGACGCAATGATCTGCACCCTAGGAGCATTGTTGGTGCTGCTGCACGCCTTTGCGCGATCGCGAAAACAATGCCGTGAAAGAGGCGGAAGCCCAAGCCACGCAGGAGTCGACGATCGACGTCAAGGCCGAACTCGAAACGCTCCAGTGGCGGGTCGATCAACTGCGCGAAGTCCGCAGCAAGACCGAGGCCCAATTGGCCGACCAGCGGCTAAAGCTGGCCCACATTGAAGACCACGGGCGGCGCCTGCGGGAAAAAGCCAAGCAGCTCGAAATTGCCATCGCCGAGCTCGATCGGCTCAACAAATCGAAGGATGCGAAAACGCTGCGCAACCAGGCCGAGCTCGAAGCAGCGCGGGTTCGCATCGTGGAGGCGCGCGACGCCTTGGAGAAAGCTCGCGAGCGTCACAAGCGGGCGGCCAGTTACAGCGTCGTGCCCTACGAAGGTCCCAACGCGACGCGACGTCGCCCGGTGTACATCGAGTGCCGCGAGGACGCCATGATCTTGCAGCCCGAGGGCGTCGAGCTGGTGCCCGAGGACTTCGCGGGCTTTTTGGGAGCCGGCAATCCCCTGGCGTCGGCGCTACGCGGCACGCGCGAGTACTATGCGCGGCAAGCCGCCGAAGGCAGAACCCCACAAGAGCCCTATCCGCTGCTGCTCGTGCGGCCGGATGGAATCATGTCGTACTACGCCGCACGGAGCGCGCTGGGTTCGTGGGGCGCCGACTTCGGGTACGAGTTGATCGGGTCGGACTGGAATTTGAAATTTGCGCCGCCCGACGAACGACTGGCGCAGTTGCTGCGACAGATCGTCACGGACGCGCGGCGGCGGATGCGCGAGTTGATGCTGGTCACGAACCAATTCAAGGCGCAGAGCCAGCGCGTCGCACTGCGGGCCAGCAGCAACGGAGGATTTGTAGCCGATCGGCGGCATACTTCAGGTCGTGACAACGGGCCGCGCGGCAGCGGCAGCGGCTGGGACTCGCTCGATTCGACTTGGGCGAGCGGAAAATCCCGCGCGGCGGCCAATCGCTCCGGCGAGCAAGGCGACGGGTTCGGCGACGGCGGCAGCGCCTCGGGCGGTGGACTGGCCAGAGGCGCTGGCGGTAGCGGACGATCCATACGAGGCAGCAGCAATGGCAACGGAGCCGGTACGCGCTACGATCCGCTCATGTCCGGCGGCCCCGGAGGGTACGCCCCCGATGGAAATGGCATCGGTAACGGCAATCAACCCGTCAACGGACAGGGATACGGTCCGAATGGAAACGGCTCTGGCGAACGAGACGCGGCCAACAGTCAACAGGCCAGCGTCGGCGGAACGGCGGGAGAGGGCGCCGGCGGAGGCAACGCCTCCGACGGCTCAGCACCTCCAGGCCGAATCGGCGGTCAAATGAATAGCCAGCCCAACGGGGCAGGGAAATCAAAAGGCGATGGCGCGGCCGGCGCCGCGCCCACATGGGAATCGCGGGAATGCCGGGCGGTCAATCGTCCACCGGCTCCCAAGGCCAGAATCAATCAGGTCGCGGTTCGAGCGCGTCCGCGGGCGGTGCCCAATCGATGGCCAGTGGCGGTTCGCGGCAAAGCTCCGCGAGCGCAAATGGTGGTAGCGGCGCCGCGGCCAACGGAAGTGCAGGCGCGGCGGCATCTGCGCGCAGGCACAAGGGCCTGCGTCGCACTCCATGTCAGCCGGCGCTGCAGCGAATCGCAAGCCCGAAAGCATTGCACGGCGCCGCGGCCGCGATTGGGGGCTGCAGAACGCCGAAGACACGCAGTCACCCCTGACACGCCCCATCCTGGTGCAGTGCTATCCAGATCGATTGGTGATCGTGCCGGAAGACCGCACGCAGCAGGCGATGATCACTTCGCTCGACGGCGAGGCCGAGAGCTCGATCGACGAGTTCGTGATCAACGTCTGGAAGCATACGCGACATTGGGGGATTCCTGGCCGTGGGCTTTTCTGGAAGCCCTCGCTGGTGATGGACGTTGCGCCGGGCGGCGACGCGCGATTTGCCGAGATTCAGGCGCTGTTGGACGAAAGTGGTCTCGACGTGCAACGTCGCAATCGCCGCGGCGCGAGTGCCAGCGCAGTGCCGACGACGAACCGAACACGTTAATCAAAGGATGCCCCAGTCATGGCGATGGATAACGATGGCGGCTCGGTCGGAACCGACTCGTTCTTGGATGTCATCACGAACTTCGTCGGCATCCTGATCATTCTGGTGATGGTCGTGGGCGATCAAGCGCGTCATGCCGTGTTGCCCAAAGTGCAATCGCCGGACTTGACCGAATTGAAAGCGGCCGAGGCCGAAGCCGCGCACATCGAAGGCGAAGTTCGAAGTATCGCCGATCAGATGCAAGCGGTCGACGCCGAGTTGGCCGCGCGCACCTACGAACGCGATCAGGTGCAAACGCTGCTGACCGCGGTCGAGCACGATCTGGCGGCGCGGCGCGATGCGCTCGACGAGGCGGACCGCGAACGATACGACCTGGAGCGCGACCTGGCCCTGGCAAGCGACGATCTCAAGAAGCTCAAGGAGGAACGCGACCTGGCGGAAACGACCGACTCGCTGGAAACGGTCACCGTGGAAAGCTATCCGACGCCGATCGGCAAGACGGTCAACGGCCAAGAGGCGCACTTCCAACTGCTGGGCGGCCGCATCGTGTTCGTGCCGTTCGAAGCGCTCATCGACCGGCTGCGGGTGACAGCGCGCGACTACATGTCACGCATGAGCGCCTCGTCCGACTTGGTCGATACGATTGGACCGATCGGCGGATTTCGGATGCGTTTTGCCCTCGATCGCTATGACTCGCCCCACGGCAGCTATATGCAACTGGCGCATGTCGAACTGCTGCCGGTTTCCGACCAACTGGGTGAGCCGTTGGATCGTGCGCTGAAACCGGGGTCGGATCTTCAAGACAAGCTATCGATGCTGTCGCCCGATCGCTACACCATTACGGTGTGGACCTACCCCGACAGCTTTGCCGAATTCCGCAAGCTGAAAAAGGTGCTGTACGAACGGGGCTACGCGGTGGCCGGCCGGCCGCTGCCCGACGGCATGCCCATCGGCGCTTCGCCCAGCGGCAGCAAATCGTCGGCGCAGTAGGCCATCTGCGGGCGATCGCCCTTGCTCACGCTTCGGTGACCGCGACGATGCCGGCCTCAAGTGCCGCGGCGATGCGATCCAGCTCTTCGAGCGTGACGATCAACGGAGGCATCACCACCAGCACGTTGCCCAAGGGACGGAGCCACACGCCGTGCTCGCGGGCCACTTCGCAGACGCGCATGCCGCGCTTTTCCGACCAGGCGAACGGTTCCTTCGTCGCGCGATCGCGCACCAGTTCCACCGCGCCGATCATCCCGCATTGCCGCACGTCGCCCACGTGACGGTGCTCTGCAATGCGCGCCAAGTGTTCGGCAAGACGATCGATCTTGGCGGGAAGTCGGGCGAGCGTTTGTTCCTGCTCGAATACGTCGAGCGTAGCCAGCGCCGCTGCGGCGCCCAGCGCGTTGCCGCCGTATGTATGACCGTGGAAAAATGCCTTCGATTCGGCGTAAGGCGCCAAGAACGCGTTCCAAATCGCATCGGTGGCCAGCGTCGCGGCCACCGGCAGATAGCCGCCTGAGAGCCCTTTGGCAACACACAGCAAATCGGGCGACACGTGTTCGTGCTCGCAGGCGAACATCTTGCCGGTGCGCCCGAAGGCCACGGCCACTTCGTCGGCAATCAACAACACCTCGTAGCGCCGCGCAACTCGGCCAGCCCGTGCAAGTATCCCGGCGGATGCATGACCATGCCGGCGGCGGCCTGCACCAGTGGCTCGATGACCACTGCGGCAATTCGCTCGTGCTGCTGCGACAGGATCTCCTCGGCGGCGCGCAAATAGTGCGCCAGGGCGCCTTCGCGCGTCACACCCGGCGGCAGGCGAACCATATCCGGCGCAGGCGTGCGCAGCACGTCGAACAGCAGCGGCTCGAACATCGCATGGAAACGCTCGACGCCGCCGACGCTCACGCTGCCCAGCGTGTCGCCGTGATACGCATCGCCCAACGCCAGGTACGTGGTCTTTTTGGGACACGGATCGTCGCGCTGCCGCCAGTATTGCAGCGCCATCTTCAACGCCACTTCCACGGCCGTGGCGCCGCTGTCGGAAAAGAACACGTGCCGCAATCCGTCCGGCGCAATGTCGACCAGTCGCTTGGCCAGCTTGATGGTCGTGGGGTGCGAAGCGCCCAACAACGTGACGTGCGCCACCTCGTCGAGCTGACGGCGCACTGCCGCATCGAGCATGGGGTGGCGATGTCCGTGAATATTGCACCACAGGCTGCTCACGCCGTCGAGATACTCGCGCCCGTCGAGATCGACCAGCGTACACCCCTGGGCGCGCTGGATGATGAACGGCTGATACTCGCTCATCTGCGTAAACGCGTGCCAGACGATCTCGCGGTCCCAGCGTTCGAGCTCGTCGCGCGTAGGCTCGCCGCGCGAGCCGGACGATGCAGTCATGGGCTTACCACTCGATAGTGACCGGCGTGCCGACGGCGATACTGAGCATGTCGGCGGCGCTTTCGCCCACGATGGCCAGCTCGAGCTTGCCGCTGGAGCCGAGCACGGCGACGAACGTCATCGGCGGCTGGTCGCCATAGGTCTCGAAAATGCCACGGGTTTCATGCTCGTCGCAAACGATGGCGGTCGTCTCGTCGCGGGGCACCTTGCCCAGGTCGCCGACCGAGATATTGGTGATCAGATTGCCGAACGAGTCGATCGACTCCACGGCTCCCTCGATTTTCGAATCACTCACACGCGCCTCCGTCCATTGGAGCATGACCAGCTCTGCTTGGGCGGCACCCAGCCGGCTCGGATCGAGTCCCAGACTGAGCCGGGCTGCCACCGGGGCCATGATGTCCCGCCCATGAAATGTCCGCGATACCGGCGACAACCAATGGGCCGGCTCGCTGACCGCAATGATTGTAGAGGCAGGAGCGCCTACGCGCCAAACGGCTCAACAAACCATTGTCCGGCGCCACGAATTGTTGCAAACCGAAGCGGGCATAGACAATGCTGCGCGACGTGCCGACGCCGGGATCGACCACCGCCACATGAATCGTCCCCTTCGGGAACCAGCGAGTCATCGCGTCGAGAACCAACGCGCCCGCGCGGATGTCTTGCGCGGCAATGGCGTGCGTCAAATCGACGATCGTCGCGCCGGGATTGATCGAGAGGATCACGCCCTTCATGGCCGCGATGTACGGACTCGAAGGGCCGAAATCCGTGGTGAGCGTGATAATGCCGGACATGCGCGCCGCGCTCCGGGAGGCCGGATGATGCGCCATGTTTGTTGGCGACGTGCGCCGCGTCAATGACAAATCGCGCAATCCGCGCGCCGCGGCGCCGCACTAAGGACGTGTGATCGGCGTGTGCGATGGAGCGTCGCTGGCGGGAAACGACTCTTCCGAGGCTTCCTGCACGGCGTCGGCCAAGGGCAACCGCCCTTCGCCAGGCGTGACAATGCTCAGCAAAAGCACCGCGTCCTCTTTGCCACGCACCGCGTGCGGCACCGCCGGCGGCAGGTGCGCCAATTGACCTTCGGACAGTTCGTGCGGCACGCCTTCGACGAACAGTGCGACGCGACCTTTGACGCAGTAGAGCGTCACATCGCCGGGCGCCTTGTGCGTGTCGAGTTGTTTGCCCGCAGGAACCGCCAATCGCATCACGTGCAGGTTTTTCGTTTTCACCAGCACGGCCGTATCGTTGGCGAGGGCGCTGTCGCCCCCTACGACGTCGACGACCAGTTGCTCGGCATTCTTTATTTCGGCCATCCCAATACCTCCTGAAGGTGAGACTTGCGTCGTGGCTTGCTATGTGCATTGTAGCAGGCCGGTGCGCTGCGCCGGCTGCGGAAGATTAGATCGTCGTAACAAACCACGGCCAGCAAAACAATTGGCTCGTTTGGTCCGCTCGAGCGGACAGCTTGTTACATCTTCCCTACCAGCTCCAGCACGAGCTCGCGGAAGCGGCCGGGATTGACGTTGGGATTCTTCTTCTTGGCCTGGCCGATGAGGTTGCCGGCGGCCTGCTGTTTGCCGCCCTTGATGTCATCCACGATCTTCGGATTGGCGACGATCAGTTCCTGGCAGAGCGCCACCAGCTCGCTCTCGTCGACTTTCTCGATGCCCTGGGCTTTCATCACTTCGGCGGCCGAGCGGCCCGAGGCGACCATTTCGATGAACACCTCGCGGGCGCGGCTCGTGTCGAGCTGACCTTCCTGGATCGCCTTGAGCAACTCGTGCAGCGCTGGCGGCCGCAGCGCGAACTGGTCGATGTCGATCTTCTGTTCGTTGAGCGTGCGCATCACGTCCTGCTGCACCCAGTTGCTGGCCAGCTTGCCGTCGCCCGAGATCTCGGCCAGTTCGAAGTAGTAGTCGACCAGTGCTCGGCCGGCGCTCGACCAGCACGTCGCTGTCGTAGGGCTTGATGCCAAAGGTGGTTTCCAAGCGCGCTGCGCAATTCGGCCGGCGACTCGGCCATGTTCGACTTGATGGCGTCGATCTCCGCCTGCGTGACGCGCACCGGCACCAGATCGGGATCGGGAAAATAGCGATAGTCGCTCGACTCTTCCTTGTGCCGCTGGGCGCGGGTGACTTCGGCCACGTCGTCCCAGCCGCGCGTCTGCTTGGGAACGTCGCCCAATCGCTGCCCGGTCTCTTGCCACACCTGATAATGCCGCTCGGCCTCGTACTCCAAGGCCCGCTCGACCGCGCGAAAGCTGTTCATGTTCTTCACTTCCACGATCGGCGTGGCCACCTTGCCCTCGGGAGTGTCAAGGTGCAAGTTGATGTTGGCATCCACGCGCAGGCTGCCTTCCTGCATGTTGCAATCGGACACGCCCAGATAGGTCAACAGCAGCTTGAGCTCGGTGAGATAGGCCTTGGCCTCCTGCGCCGAGCGCATGTCGGGCTGGCTGACGATTTCCAACAGCGGCGTGCCGGTGCGGTTGAGGTCGATCTTGCTGTCGGCCTGACCGGCCACTTCGTCGTGCATGCTCTTGCCGGCGTCCTCTTCCAGGTGGCGCGGATGATGCCGATCTTCTTGGTCTCGAAGCGGCCTTTCGGATCGCTGATCTCCAGCCAGCCGTCATGACTGAACGGCAGATCGTACTGGCTGATCTGATAGCCCTTGGGCAAGTCGGGATAGTAATACTGCTTGCGATCCCACTTGGTGAACTTGGCGATCTGGCAATTCAGCGCGATGGCCGTTTCCAGCCCCAGCTCGAACGCGTGGCGGTTCATCACCGGCAGCGTGCCTGGCATGCCGATGCAAACCGGACAGGTTTGCGTGTTGGGCGGTGCGCCGAATTTCGTGCTGCAACGGCAGAACAGCTTCGTGCGCGTGTGAAGCTGCACGTGAACTTCCAGGCCGATGATCGTGGTGTAAGGGGCAGTCACGGTGGGTCGTTGGTTGTTTGCCAGTTGTCCCCGGGCGAACTCGAGGGCGTTTGGGAATATCAAGGCACCAGTGGAGCGTAGCGTTTGTGCCAGTCGGTGGCGTGTTGGAACATGTGGGCGGTGCGCAACAGCCGTTCTTCCTCGAACGGCGGCGCTTGCAGTTGCAAGCCGATCGGCATGCCGTCGCTGCCGAAGCCACAGGGCATCGCCAGTCCGCCGATGCCCGCCAGATTGGCGCTCACCGTGTAAAGGTCGACCAGGTACATCGACAGCGGATCATCGACTTTGTCGCCGAGCTTGAAGGCGGTGGTCGCGGTGACCGGTCCAGCGATCACGTTGACCTTCTTGAACGCCTCATCATAGTCCTGGCGAATGAGCCGCGCACCTTGAGCGCTTTGAGGTAGTAGGCGTCATAGTAGCCGGCGCTCAAAGCATACGTGCCGAGCATGATCCGCCGCTTCACTTCCGGGCCGAAGCCTTCGGCGCGGCTCTCGCGATAGAGCCGCACCAGGGGATTGTCGAGCGCCTCGGCCTCGGCGTGCTTGCCGGCCCGCTCCAACGTAGCGCGTTCGGATTCCAGCGCGGCTGCCAACTTCTTTTCATCGGCGCGATGTCCATAGTGAACGCCGTCGTAGCGGGCCAGGTTGCTCGAAGCTTCGCTGGGCGCGATGATGTAGTAGGTCGCCACGCCGTACTTGCCGTGCGGCAGCGATACATCGTGTACGGTGGCGCCCAGCGTTTCATAGACCTTCACCGCCTCTTGCACCGCCTGTTCCACTTCGGCATCGAGCCCCTCGCCGAAATGTTCACGCACCCGTCCGACCTTCAGCCCTTTGAGGGGCTGGCGAACCGTTTCGGTGTAGTGCGGCACGGGCAAGTCGACGCTGGTGGAGTCGAGCGGGTCGTGGCCGGCCAGCACTTCCAGCAACAGCGCGGCGTCTTCGGCCGTGCGTGCCAGCGGACCGATCTGATCGAGACTGCTGGCAAAGGCCACCAGTCCATAGCGACTGACACGCCCGTGCGTCGGTTTGACGCCCGTGACGCCGCATAACCCGGCCGGCTGGCGAATCGATCCGCCGGTATCGCTGCCGACACTCAGGGGCGCCATGCCCGCGGCCACGCAAGCAGCAGCGCCGCCGCTGGAGCCGCCGGGAATGCGCGACAAGTCCCAGGGATTGGCGGTTTTCTTGAAGGCCGAATTCTCGGTCGAGCCGCCCATGGCGAACTCGTCCATGTTCGTCTTGCCGATCAGCACGGCATCGGCCGCCTTGAGCCTGGCGATCACCGTGGCGTCGTAGGGCGGCTTGAAATGTTCCAGCATGCGCGAGGCGCAGGTCGTCTCCTCGCCGGCCGTGCAGAGAAGATCCTTAATGGCCACGGGCAATCCCGCCAGGCGCCCCAACGGCTTGCCAGCGCTGCGGCGCTGGTCGATTTCCGCGGCGCGCGCGCTAGCGCCTTCTCGGCATCGTGTCGCAGAAAGGCGTTGACCTGGCCGTCCTGGGCTTCGATCTGATGCAGGAAGGCTCGGGTAAGCTCCGCAGACGTGGTCTCGCCGGCAGCGAGCATGGCCAGAAGTTCGGTCGCGGTTTGGCGCACAAGCGACATCGTTATTCGCCCAGCACGGCGGGCACCAGGTAAAACTCGCGATCGTGATGCGGCGCATTGGCCAGCGCCGCGTCGCGCGGCAGACTCGGCCGCAGCTCGTCGGCGGCGAACACGTTCGAAACGTCACGAGCGTGCGCCATCGGTTCGACGTTTTCGGTGTCCAGCTCGGCCAGCGATTCGACGTAGGCCACGATCTGGCCCATCTGCTCGGTCATCAGGTCCAGCTCGGCAGGCGTGAGCCGCAGCCGGGCCAGCAGCGAGACCTTTTCGACCTCTTGTCGGGTGAGGCTCATGATCGGCCGGGCCCTTGAGTAAAAAATCCGCTGCGGGGGGGACACCGCGACGCGGCACCATGTCGGCGTGAGCACTTCGCGGCGGTCAGGTTGCCGGTTCCAGCGCAGTGGCTAACTGGCCGTTTTGGCCGCGCCGGCGGGCAACTTGAACGGGGCGTTGCGTACGCGCTTGGTGACGGCCCCGGAGCGGATGCACTGGGTGCAGACTCGCATCTTTTTGTTCGCGCCGCTGGGCAACGTCACGTGCACGCTTTGCAGGTTGGGCTTGAATTGGCGGCGTGATATGCCCGTCACCTTGGTGCCGACGCCGCCCAAGTACTTCGCCTTCCCGCGGGTCGTCACACGGTTGCCCAACGCCGGGGCTTTGCCACACACTTCACATTGATTGGCCATCAGAAAACGCCTCGAGGCAGCACCGGTCAAAAATTGCAAAACGCTCAGTATATCGACTTTACGGCAACACGCAAGCGGGATGCCGGTCCGATAAGCACTCCGGGCGTCGTCTTCCGAGAGCCACCGGATTACAATGTCCACTGTGCGAAAGCGGGCGGCTTTTGCTCGTGGCGGTGACTTCCCTCCCCCTGCCCTTCCCGTCGGATACACGAGAACTCTCATGCTGCACCTCATGTTGTCGGCGGTCCTGGCGCCGCTGGTCGTGGCGGCCGATGCGCCCTTGGATGTTGGCACGCAACTGGTATATCGCGGCAGCGTGACGCCGGCCGACTCCGGCGGCAACACCAGCGGCAAGTCGTTCGATCTGACGCTGTGGATCTTGTCCAAGAGCGACGCGCAAGCCGAGTTGTGCTGGCTGCTCGATGAGCGCGGTCGTGGCGCATTCCCCTGGCCATCTCGTTTCGGGAGTCTGACGGTCGACGCACGCTGGCGCACGGCGGCCGATGGGCCCGCGCTGCTCTACGATCGGGGCGAAGGGCGCAGCGTCGTGCCGGTGCCTTTGCCATTCCTCCTGACCGAGCAGCCGCTGGCGGCTGACTCCCAATGGAACGAGGAAAATCTCGAGTTTCGCGTCGATCGGGCCGGTGAGTTCTCGGGGCGGCCGGTCTGGAAGGTGAGCGCGCGAGATCCATTTGGGCCGAAGCGGCAATTGCTGGTCGACCAATCCGGACCGCTTGTGCAGCGACTAACGGAGAAGGTGATCATGGGCCGCGGCCAGCAATTCCAATTGCAACTCGATCTCGTCGGCAACAAGCAGCTCAGCGGTCCGGCGCTGGCGGCCTTTGTCGCGGCAGCCGACAAGCTGACAGCGCTGGCCGGCAAATTAAATGTGCCCGCGCGAAGCGAGGAAATCGACCTCCAGGGCGAATCTTTGGTCCTGCTCGCCGCGGAACTGCCCGCGCTTTCCCAGGCCGTGGCCGCCACGCCGCTGGAAGGTCTCGTGGCCGAAGTCCAACGCGACCTGAAACTGCAATCGGGACGCGCCGACGCCGTAGCGCAACTGACAGCCCGATTCGAAGGACAAAGGGTCGAGGACTTCTCGGCCAAAGGATTCGGCGCCGATGCGCTCACGCGCGACGAACTCGCTGGCAAGGTCACCGTATTGCACTTCTGGGACTATCGCGACGAACCATTGGAAGAACCCTATGGCCAGGTGGGCTACCTGGACTATCTCTACCACCGCCGGCAGGCCGACGGACTGCGCCTATATGGCGTGGCCGTCGACGGACGGCTGGCCGATGAAGCCACGCGCGGCGCCAGCGAGCGGAGCGTTCGCAAGCTCAAGTCGTTCATGAACCTGAGCTATCCCGTCTTGTTGGATTCGGGAGCACTTGTGAAGCAATTCGGCGACCCGCGCCTGGTCGGCGCCAGCCTGCCGTTGTTTGTCGTGATCGGCCCCGAGGGGAAGATCGTGCACTACAAGGTGGGAAACTACGAGGTGGACCGCGACCAGGGTCTGAAGCAATTGGACGAGATCGTGGGCAAGGCGCTGGCCGAACAGCCTGACGCCGCGAAGCAATAGCGCCCGGTTTTCGGGATCACGCTCCGCGGGTAATCGCCAGCACTTCGTCCAGCACGTGTCCGTTGGTGGCGATGGCCTCGCCGGCGTGAATCGTGGGCTGGCCTTGCCAATCGGTGAACGTCCCGCCGGCTTCCACCACGATGGGCGCAACGGCCGCCGTGTCCCAAACGTGCATGATCGGGTCGACCATCACTTCGGCCCTGCCGGTTGCTACCAACACATAGCCGTAGCAATCGCCCCAGGTGCGACTGGTGCCGGCCGCCTGTTGCAAGTGCAAGTAGGCGCGTTGCTTCGGTTCGGTCGGAAAGCGCGTATCACTGGAAGTGAGCAAACCGGCCGAGAGGGGACGTTGCGCAGAGACATGCGCGCGACGCGGTTCGGCTGCGCCCCGTTGGTGCCAGGCGCCTTGTCCCGTGGCGGCCGAAGCCATCTCGTCCAGCCCGGGCAGATAGACGACGCCGATGACTGCCTGCGTATCGAGTTCGACGGCCACCATGGTGCCGTAGAGCGGCACACCGCGGACGAACGAGCGCGTGCCGTCGATCGGATCGAGGATCCAGCGGTAGCCACTGGCGCCTGCTTGCTCGCCGAACTCCTCGCCCAAGATGCCATCGTCGGCAAATCGTTCGGCGATGCGTTGGCGGAGCAGTTGCTCGGCCTGGCGATCAGCGACGGTGACCGGGGAATAGTCGTGCTTCTGCTCGACCGCCAGATCGTCGGATTGGAAGTAGCGAAGCGTTAGTTGCCCTGCTTCGTGCGCGATCATGCGCGCCCAGTGCAGTCGGTCGTCGAGTTGGCTTGCCATGCACGGCAGCGTAACTCCAGCGGCAGCCGGTGCCAAGTGGCGCACGGCGGCCAATACGACGGCAGGCGGGAAAGCGGCCCAGAGACGACTAGGACAGCGGCACTTTGCCCAACAGGTCCGACAACTTCACGGCGTTCAACTGGCGGCGGCAATCGGAGGTCACATCGTCGAGCACGCGGCGCAACCGACCGTCGACCGCCGAAGGCTTGCTGTTCGCCATCGCCGGCATCGAGGAAACCAAGGGGCCATCGATCGCCTCGATGATCTCCAACAGCGAAATCTCCTTGGGCTTGCGCTCCAGCGAGTAGCCGCCGTCCACGCCGCGCGTGGAGTGCAGTATGCCGTGGGTGACCAGATGCCGCAGGATCTGCGCTCGGGCATGTGGCCGGCAGCGGCCAATTGGCTGCAAGGCACCGGGGCGTCCGACTCCGACTGCGCCAGTTGCAAGGTCGCTTGCACGGCGTACGCCACGGTGCGAGACAGTTTCATTTCGTTGGGCCCCCGTCAAGTTCCGGCTCGTTCCTACTGACTCGGCCGACGACCGATTCACTTCGCTGCGTTTGGCGCACACCCGGACGAGCGTATCGCACCAATAGAAAAGAAGTCTCCCCGTCGACTCCCGGGCACTGAATCGTGCAACGAGAGGAATCGCACGCCACGAGGCAACATGAGCATGTCCCCGTAGCTAAGCCAACTTACATATCAGGTTTTGCCTGCGCAGAAATTAGCAATGCCCCCTTCTTGTGTCAAAGCAAATGTGGGCCATTGGAGGTGTTTTGCGGAATCGCGCAAAACCCATGGAGTTTGAACGACCAGCGCATCACAAGATTTTTCAATCGCGGCGTGCTTCATCGGGCCCACTGGTAGCTTTTTCACCGCGTATTGCATGAAAAATCATCAATCCCGCCCCGCATACCAACAGGCTGTCCGCGATATTGAAGATCGGCCAATCGATCAATCGGAAATCGAGCCAGTCTCGAACGGCATACACACGCTCTCCCGCGTCGTGTCCGAAACCAGGCTGCCAGATCAGGCCAGGCATCCCCAGCCGATCGTAAAGGTTTCCCAAGATGCCCGCCGTGACGCAGGCCAGCGCCATGGTGAGCAAAAGATCCCGGCGCCGCCTGCCACGAAAAGCCAGTAGAGAATGCCCACCGCGGCTACCAAGGACAGCGCGCTAAAGAAGACGCCCTGTCCTTGGCCGATGCCGAACAGGGCGCCTTCGTTGAGGCTCGTGGTAAAGCCGAAAACGTCGTCAACCAGCCAGTGACTTTCAGCGCCGGGCATGCCCAACCGCTCGAACGCCAGCCGTTTGGTGAGCAAATCGACCGCACACCCGGCGATGGCAATTCCGCAGAACAGCACGTAGCGTTGGGCGGAAACTGCCTGCATGGCAGCACGACTAACTGCGTTCAAGCTTTTGAGCGCATTTGATACACAATGGCGTGTGCGGCAGCGCCGTGAGCCGGGTTTTGGAAATCGGGCCCGCGCACTCCTCACAGATGCCGTAGACGCCGTCTTCGATCTTCTCGATGGCCGATTCGATCGATTCCAGCGCCGATTCGTCGCTCTGCATCAAGCTGAGCGTGAATTCCTGCTCATAGTTGTCGCTGCCGATGTCGGCCATGTGAATCGGCATGCTGGAAAGGTCACCGTTCGCTTCGCTGCGAGTCTTTCTCAAAGCTGCATCGGCCATGGCGTTCACGTCGCCACGCAACCGCGCGCGCAAGGTCAGGAGCTGTTCCTTGTACGCCTTCATCTCGGCCTTCTTCATACTCCGATCTCCGCGACCAGGATCACTGACAAGCCCCGTTTGGGAGTTTACAGACTCCTTATTTTACCAATCGGACGCGGGCCCTGTCAAACGGCCGCGCAATGCGACGTAGCATTCGTCGGGCCATGGACTTCGCCATGCTGGCGGCGGCGGGAGTACCCCAGGAGCTAGACATTGAAAGCCGCCGCGACATAGACTACGAAGTTGACCGCCACCACGGGCTCTCGGCGCAGCAAATCGCGGGGGCCGCCGCCGGGAGCTTCCAGCCATTAGCATCGCCACGCAGACCGACGTCGCCTTTCAGCGTTGCATCGCGCCCTCCTGCGGCAAAACCTATGGAGTCGACGAGGTGCGCGTCGCCTGCGATGCTTGCGGCAGCTTGCTGGACGTGATCTACGACTGGAACCGGCTCAAGCCGCCCGATTCGTTCGATTTCTTCGAGCGCAAATGGTCGCGCCGCTTCGATCCGCTCGACTTTAGCGGCGTGTGGCGATTTCATGAGCTTTTGCCATTTGCCCCGCGCAAGCAGGTGGTCACCATCGGTGAGGGACAGACGCTGTTGCAATCGGCGTCCGGCGTGGCCAAATACGTCGGACTCAACGACGGGCGGCTGCACTTGCAGTACGAGGGGATGAATCCCTCGGGCAGTTTCAAAGACAACGGCATGACCGCCGCCTTCACGCACGCCCATGCCATCGGCGCCAAGCGGGCCGCATGCGCCTCGACCGGCAACACCAGCGCCTCACTGGCTCTCTATTGCTCGGTCACCAAGCTGATGAAGGCCGTGATCTTCATCGGCTCGGGCAAGATCTCCTACGGCAAGCTGTCGCAAGCGCTCGACTACGGGGCGCTGACCATGCAAATCGCCGGAGACTTCGATGACGCCATGTCCCGCGTCAAGGAAGTGGCGAACCAGGAAGGCATCTATCTGGTCAATAGCGTGAATCCCTTCCGGCTCGAAGGGCAAAAGACGATCATGCTGCGCGTGCTGGAGAGCCTGCGCTGGCAGGTGCCCGATTGGATCGTCGTACCGGGCGGAAACCTCGGCAACTCGAGCGCGTTTGGCAAAGCCTTTTTCGAACTGAAGGAGATCAGGCTGATCGACCGCTTGCCCCGGCTGGCCGTGATCAACGCCACCGGCGCCAACACGCTCTACGAACTGTACGAAGATCGCGGACTGCGCTGGAACGACGGCCAGCCCGACCAGACCATCATCGATCGCTTCTACGGCGAAATGGACTCCGCCGACCGGCGGGCCTCGACGATCGCCAGCGCCATCGAAATCAATCGTCCCGTGAATCTGACCAAGTGCCTGCGGGCCTTGGACGTAATGGACGGGGTGGTACGCGAAGTGAGTGATCAGGACATTCTGGACGCCAAGGCGCAGGTCGGCGCCGGGGGCCTGGGATGCGAGCCAGCCAGCGCCGCCAGTGTGGCCGGCGCCAAGTTGCTCGTGTCGCAGGGCATCATCGCCCGCGATGAACGGGTGGTGTGCATCCTCACGGGGCATCAACTCAAGGATCCCACGGCCACCATGGCTTATCACACCACCGACCAGGAACAATTCAACAAAGTGCTCGGCAGCCGTGGAGTGCGGCGGGCGGCGTTCGCCAATCGGGCGGTGGCCGTGCCCAATGAGTTGAATGAAATCGTCAAAGCCATCCGGCTTTACAGTTAGTCGAAAACAAATCCAGGGAGTCGTCAAATCGCGATGGCCATCCGTATCGGCATCAACGGCGCGGCAGGACGTATGGGGCAACGCCTGGTGGCGCTGGCCAGCGCCGACGCGGTTTTGCAAGTGGCGGCCGCGCTCGAGCACGCGCAACATCGAAAGTTGGGGACCGATGCGGGCACCGTAGCCGGAACCGGCCCGATTGGCGTCGAGCTAACGACCGGTTGGAGCGTGCCGCTCGACGTGGTGATCGACTTCTCGGTACCCGCGGCGACCAGCAACGTGTTGGCGCAAAGCTTGGAGAAAAAAGTACCGCTGGTGATCGCCACCACAGGGCTGCCGGAGGAACTGCAGGACAAGATTCGCGCCGCGGCGGCAACCATTCCGATTTTATGGGCGCCCAGCATGAGCACCGCGGTGAACCTGGCCATGAAGTTGGCCGAGGTGGCCGGCCGCGCATTGGCTGACCATCCGAGTGGCGCCGACGTGGAGATCATCGAGCGTCATCACCGCTTCAAGGAAGACGCGCCCAGCGGCACCGCCCTGCGATTTGGCCAGATCATTGCCGGCGCAATGGGACAAACCGCAGAGCGTCACGGACGTTCGGGGCGACCAGGCCAACGGCCGCATGGCGAAATCGGGTATCATGCGGTCCGCACCGGCGACAACCCGGGCGAGCATACGATCATCTTCGGTCTGTTGGGCGAAACGCTGGAGTTGACGGTCCGCGCCAGCAACCGCGATTGCTATGCCCACGGAGCCCTGGCCGCCGCCAAGTTTCTGGCCGGCAAGCCGCCGGGACTTTACTCGATGAACGACGTACTGAAACTTCAAGGACGTGGCACGTGAGCACTCGCCCTCTCCCAACTCGTCCTCCAGCCTCCCCTCTCCAGCCTCCAGCCTGTTCCCATGGCCAAGTGTGAGGAAGGCTATCTGTGTGCGGTCTGCGGTCGCGACGTCGAGGCGATCACCGATAGCGATCTGTATCTGCGGTTCGTCATTGGGCGGATCGATCCCGAGACACTGCACACCTCGCGCGAGCGCCACATCCGCTGCAACCCCGTGCTGGCGCAATTCATCGTCGATGCGGACTTCGAGCCGGTCGCGGTCGAAGGAGAGTTCGACAAGCGTCAACTCGATGCCAACTACGTTCGCGAGCAAGAGTCGCTCGTCTCGCGCGGATACCGCCGCCTGCGCGAGGTGTCGCATCTCGACCTGCCGATCGTCGATTATCCGCTGCCGGAAGTGCGCGCGAAGCTGGAGCAGGACGCTCGCAAGAAGTAGGCGCGCCCAAGCTCGCTGGAATTCAGGCATCGGCCGCCACCGCCAGCGCGCCGTGGACGACGACCGCTTCACCCAATTTCGCCGGCAGAATGTCGTACGCGCCTCTTAGCGGTCCAAATACGTATTTGGCGACGGCCTGGCGCACTGGCGCCAGAAACAGGCTCTCATCGGCCAGCGATACGCCGCCGCCGATGACTACGACCTGGGGCGACGTGAGCGTGACGGCTTGGGCGATACCCCAGCCCAGCGCCTGACAGGCTCGAGCGAACACTTCGCGGGCCAGCTCATTTCCTTCGCCGGCGGCTTGAGCGACCAAATGAGCGGTCAATCGCTCGATGCGGCCGTCGCAGCGCTCGAGCAGATCGGCGGCAAACTCTTCGCTGGCCTCCTCGGTTTCGATCAAGCGCTGACGCACGTCCTCGGGCGACATGCGACGCAGGCCGGTAGTCAGCGGTTCGAAGCGATGCGAAATCGGATCGCTCAAGCGTGCCTGTGCCGCGGCGGCAATGCCCCACCCGCTGGCCAACGACTCAACCGTTTGGTCGGCGTGTTCCGCGTGCAAGCCGGGGCGCAAATGGCCAATTTCGGCGGCGCCCAGACCGCTGCCGCGATAGATCTGCCCATCGACGACCAACCCGCCACCGATGCCAGTGCCGACTGTCACATAGAACACAGGATTGCATCCTTGCCCTGCGCCAAACGCGCCTCGGCCAGCGCCGCCGCATCGCAGTCGTTTTCCAATGCCGCCGGCAGCGACAGGTGTTCGGCGCACCAGTCGACCAAGGGAAAGTCATCCCAGCCTTCGACGTGGTGGCTCTTGACGACGCGTCCGGCCGCGCGATCGACCGGTCCGCCAAAACCGATGCCAATCGCCGACACTCCGTGCCGCGCAATCAGCGCGCGCGCGGCGCGCTCGATCTGGTCGAGGATGCCGGCAGCACCGAGTTTGGGCAACACGTCAAACCGCTCCAGCACCGCGAGCGTGCCGTCGCCAAGTCCGACGCCCAATTGCAGTTTCGTGCCACCGATCTCAATGCCGAGAAACATGGGGAGGAAAGGGACTGGGGGTTAGGGGATCGGGACTAGGGGATACGGTCAGCGAATTGCGGTTGCAGAGATATGAGAGCTGGTCGCTCCATCAAGCCATGGTCTGAAGCTATGTCCGAGATGCCTATTCCCTAACCCCTATTCCCTATCCCCTTTTCTCATGCCTTCCTTCACGGTTGATGCGGGCGAAGACGTCGTTGAGCACCCAGTGGAACAGCGCCAGGTGGATGCTCTCGACCATGCCCATGTCGTGCAAGGGCACGTGCATGCCGCCGTGGGCGATTTTCTTTAGCTTGCCGCCGTCGAAGCCAGTGAGTG
>CAVZWY010000003.1:0-40219 GCA_963779015.1 uncultured Planctomycetaceae bacterium
GGCGGTGCCCCTGCCGCCGCGTCAGTTACGTATTGCTCTGGTCGCCGATGTAAGCAAGCAATTCGACCAGGGTGATGCCGAGATCCGCCGGGTTGCGCTCCCGCCAGGATGGGACGAGGAGCGACATAGGATCGAGAAGCAGCTTGCGGAAGCTGGCGTAATCCTTGGCCAGATAATTGATCTCGGGTTCGTCGCGCGCTTCTGGCGGGCAGACGTGTTGCGGCGCGCAGTCAAAATCCGACGGGCATTCGACCTTGAAGGAAAAATCGACCGCGGCGAGACGCGGATCGATTTGGTTGAGCGGATTCGGATCGCTCGGGCCGGCTGGCTAGAATAACATCGTGTGGTATGGGGTCGACATTGTTGTCTTTGTCTTGCTGCGTAAAATCCTGGAGCGGGATTTGGGCGAATGGCGCGGGGTATTGGAAAGTCGGCACCGCGGCAATGCTGTCCACGGCGCTCATCCCGCCCCCGACCACCCAGCCAAAAACTGTATACCCCTGTCCAGCCGGCGCCGAAATTGCTGGAATTGTCTTGCGTGTTGATGAACCACTGGCCTTGGGCGCTATTGACGTCCGATTGGCGAGCCAAGCCGATCGTTCCGCGCGTATTGTTCAACCACGATTCGTTGTTGACCGTGCCGTATGTCGTTATCGGTGCGCCGTTGGGCTGGTAGCCACCGCCTTGAATGACGCCGTTGGTGGTGTCAACGCGATGGATCATCGTGTCATCGTAGGTGTGGTTGTTGGCGTACTGCATGAAGTTGGCCACCGAAAGCGGCGCCAGCTCGTCGAACAGATCGACTTGCACCGTGCCGAAGTTCGTGAAATTGAGATTCACCAGCGTGCCGGCCAGAGCCGAGTGCGCACAAGTTGCCCACACCAGGGCGCTACAACACAGGGCAACGGTCCACCTGGCAGCCTGTTGAAGAATTCGACAGTCTGCGAAATCGCACGATTTGGATGGCAAAGTGACGACCCAAGTCGTTCTTTTGTGAGCCGAGGGAACTAACGCGTCCCATTGGGCGAAGGCGCAAAATGACATGATGGCATTTTTCAACCGCCTGCCAGGTGAAACGCGCCTCGGACGACGTGCAAACGATTCGGCACTGCGATCCATGAAAGCTCTTTGAGTAACGGTTGGCATCTGCGATTTGCCGAATGGGGAGGAGCCGAAAACTCTGTTTCCACCGATGGGGAAAGCTGACGCCAGACGTGCACCCGGGCCATCTGACACAGTCTTCACGCCTCGTTTCAGGCTATTCGCCCGCCGCCGCGAAATCAAGCGATCCCGAGGCCAACACTGCGTTTAACCCATATAACCGCGTCATGCGCGCTAGTCGTATCGAGCGGCGGGCCAGCTTTTATTCCCCAGGTGGTCCCTTTCGTACAGCCCCCGCCGTGCCACTGACCTACAGTGGGGGTAGAAAGGTTCCTGCTCTCCATGTCGATCTACGTAACCCCTGACGACCTGCTGATGTTTTTGGGCATCGGCGTCTCGCTATTGACGTTCGGCCTCACGCTTGGCCGTAGGAGTTAGTGCAGGGCAACGGCGCCGCTCCATTCGCCCTGGCCGGCGGCTAGAAATCGGCGCTGCCTGGCACACGCGGGAAGGGAATCACGTCGCGGATGTTGGCCATGCCGCTGGCGAATTGCACGGCCCGTTCCAGTCCCAGGCCAAAGCCCGAATGGGGCACCGTGCCATAGCGGCGCAGGTCGAGATACCACCAGTATGACTGCGGATCGAGATGCTGCTCGCGCATCCGTTCCTCCAGTACGTCGAGCCGCTCCTCGCGCTGACTACCGCCAATGATCTCGCCCACCTTGGGCACCAGCACGTCCATCGCCCGCACGGTGCGTCCGTCGTCGTTCATTCGCATGTAAAACGGTTTGATCGTGCGCGGATAGTCATGGAGGATGACCGGGCACTTGCAGTGCTGCTCGGTGAGATAGCGCTCGTGTTCGGCTTGCAAGTCGTGGCCCCAGGATACCGGGAATTCGAATGTTGCGCCTGAGTGCTCCAGGATCTCGACGGCTTCCGTGTAGGAGAGCCGCGCGAACGTGTGGTTGACGATGCCTTCCAACATGGCGACGACACCCGGTTCGATTCGTTCGTCGAAGAACCGCATGTCCTCCGGACAACGCTCCAAAACGTCGCCGAAAATGCGTTTGAGGAAACGTTCGGCCAGATCCATGTTGTCGGTCAGTTCGAAGAAGGCCATTTCCGGTTCAACCATCCAGAACTCGGCCAGATGTCGCGACGTGTTGGAATTCTCCGCACGAAACGTGGGGCCAAAGGTATAGACCTTGCCCAGGGCGCAGGCAAAGATCTCGGCCTCCAGTTGGCCGCTCACCGTGAGATATGCCGGCCGCTGGAAGAAATCACGCTCGTAGTCGACCTGCGGGCCTTGCTTGGGCACCTTTGCCAGATCGAGCGTAGTGACTTTGAACATCTCGCCGGCGCCTTCGCAGTCGCTGGCGGTGATGATCGGCGGTTGGATGTAGAGAAACCCTTCCGCTTGAAAGAAATCGTGAATCGAACGGCAAATGCAGTTCCGCACCCGGGCAATGGCGCCGAACGTATTGGTGCGCGGCCGCAGGTGCGCTATCGTGCGCAGATACTCGAACGAGTGCCGCTTCTTTTGCAGCACATACGTCTCAGGGTCGGCCCAGCCGTGTACCGTGACCGAAGTGGCATGAACTTCCGTCGCCTGCCCCTTGGCGGGCGAGGCTTTGACTTCACCCTCGACGGTGACGCTGCAGCCGGTCGACAAATGTTTGATTTCGTTCTCATAGTTTTCCAGCTCGGCCGCGGCGACGACTTGCAGATTGTCGAGCGACGATCCGTCGTTGAGCTCGAGAAAGCTAAATCCACCCTTGGAATCGCGCCGCGTACGGATCCAGCCCTGCAGCCGCACGCTCTTGCCGGCCGATTCCGCGCGGCGGGCTTCGGCCACGGTAATTTTCTGCATGATGACTCCCAGGCTAGGCGAAGGCGTACGAGCGACGCTGGGGTGCGCGACCTGACGATACTTCTTGCGTCGCCACGATTCACTCACGCGCCGCCAGCCAGCGCTCGGCATCGAGCGCGGCCATGCAACCGCTGCCGGCGGCGGTGATGGCTTGGCGATAGTAGTCGTCGGCTACGTCCCCTGCCGCAAACACGCCCTCCACCGTCGTATAAGTGCGCGATGGTGTGGTCCAACGGATGTATTTCTTCTCGGTCAGTTCGAGTTGGCCGCCGAGAAAGTCGGTATTGGGCGTGTGCCCGATCGCTAGAAACACGCCGCTGGCTTCGACGGATTTGGCGCCATTGCCCACAGTGCTTTCGAGCACGGCGCCGGTGACTCCTTGCTTGTCGTCGCCCAGCACCTCCTTCAGTTCGTTGTTCCAGGCGATGTCGATCTTCTCGTTGCGTTCGGCCCGCTCGGCCATGATCTTCGACGCCCGCAATTCGTCGCGGCGATGCACCAGGTGTACCTTGCTGGCAAATTTGGAAAGATAGGTTGCCTCTTCGACGGCCGAATCTCCACCGCCCACCACAACCAGCGGCTTGTTGCGAAAGCGCGGTAAAGCGCCGTCGCACACGGCGCACGCGCTCACGCCGCGATTCTTGTACGCTTCTTCCGAGGGAAGTCCCAGGTAATTGGCTCGCGCGCCGGTGGCCACGATCACCGCCAACGTTTCGACGGTGTCGCCGCCGCCAGCAAACAGTTTGAACGGATGCCCGCTGAAATCGACTTTGGCGATGTCGTCCGTGACGATGCGGGTGCCGAAGTTCTTGGCTTGCTGCCGCATGAGCTCCATTAGTTCCGGCCCGCTCACGCCGTGGCCCAAATGCGGCGCCATGATTTGCCGCACTTGCGGATCGATGGCGTCGTCGAGATAGCCAGCCAGATTGCCGGCTGGAAACCCGGCATAGTTTTCCACTTCGGTCGTCAGGTTCAATTGTCCCAGCGGCAAGGTGCCGTCGAGCCGGTTTTTCTCGTTGATCGCTCCCTCGAAGACCAAGGGTTGCAGTTCGGCGCGCGATGCATAAATTGCCGCCGACCAGGCCGCCGGGCCGCTGCCAATGATCACCACTTTTTCGACTGCCACGCGATGTCCTTCCTGTTGCACGGGACCGGGCTATTTTGGGCGAGTGCGGCGTTGGCCGCCATCGATGAAGTGGAATTATAGAGTTCACGCCGCAAGCGTCCATGCCCACGCTTCGCATCGGCCGTGTTGCCACGCCTTACGACTCGGACGTTGCCGTATCGCCGGCCTCGTCGCAGGCGGCTTCGATCTGCACCGCCTTGCGCCCCTTGAGCGCACCGGCCTGGGCGAGAAACTTGGTGACGCCTTCGACCGCCACTTCGAGCGGACGGTGAGCCGCATGATTGGTGACAATCAGATCGCCCTTGCGCAGCTCGACCAGCTCGGCGGTTCGGGCGCGCGTCGACGCCAGACGAGCGACGACTTCCACTTTGGTTTGTCGCACCTGTTGGGTCACTTGAGCAATGGTCTCGTCGGTTGCCAAACCGCGCCTTCGGCGCTGGGCGGGGAAACCAATTCCCGGGCAACACTCCGAAGCGCCGTGGCCGGCAAGCACAACATTATCGGCCCGTGCGCCGTTCCCATCGTCACATCGAATTTGACGCGCACCACGCCCTCAGTCGGCAGCACGAGCCGGGCCGCCTGCGGATCGCTCTCGCGCGCAGCACCGAGAGCGACAGCTCGGCCACGTCGCGCCAGGCTTTGGCCATCTCGGCCAGAAAGGGTTGAATGAGCCTCATCGCCAACCGCGATTCGATGTCGGTCAGCGGCCGTCGCACCAAGGGCCCCGCCTCGCGGCCGCCGCCCAGCATCCGATCGAGGATCGGAAACAAGATTGGCAGGCTGATGTCCAGTGCCAGCTCTCCCGACAGCGAGGCCGCCCCCAACACCGTGAGGTAAGTGGGAGTTTCCAGCCCGCGCAGCCATTCGGCGTAGGTGAGCTGGTCGACAAGGGCCAGCTTCGCCCGCGCGGGGCTGCGTACGGCAATCGAAAGCGCCGCGGAGAATCCCCGCGCAACGCGCTCGTGAAGCGTGGTGAGCATGCGCAGTTGGTCGTCGTCGCATGTACGCGGCCGTTTGAAATCGTGCGGTTTGACCTGTTCCGGTGCGGCAATCGGACCGGGGCCGCGCGGGCTATCGGCGCGGCGAGCGGGATCGTCTCGGAGGCTAGCCGCGGTGGACGCACGGCTGGTGAGCAGCTCTCGTTCCGCGAAACTCAGCACATCGTCAGCCATCCATGGCCTCCATGCGATTTCAATTGAAGCTTGGTGCGTCGCGCAATGCGCGGTGCAAAGCTATTTCCGAATTTGGCCCGTGCCGTAAGCAACGTACTTGTAACTGGTCAATTCCTTGATTCCACAGGGGCCGCGCGCGTGAAACTTGTCGGTGCTGATGCCGATTTCGGCGCCCAGTCCGAATTCGCCGCCGTCGTTGAAGCGCGTGCTGGCGTTGACCATCACTGCCGCCGTGTCGACTCCGGCGACGAACTGTCGCGCGGCGGCAAGGTCGTTCGTGACGATGGCGTCGGTGTGCTTTGACCCATAGCGGTTGATGTGCGCAGTGGCCGCTTCCAGATCGTCGACAACCTTCACCGAGATGATCGGAGCCAAATACTCGGCCGCAAAATCCTCTTCGCTGGCTGCCTTGGCCTGTGGCACGATCTTGCAAGTTTTCGCATCGCCGCGAATTTCGATGCCTTGCGCGATCAGAGCCTCGGCGATGCGCGGCAAAAGTTTCGGCGCCACGGCGGCATGCACGATGAGCGACTCGGCCGCGTTGCAGACGCCCAACCGCTGGCACTTCGAGTTGACGGTGATCTGCTCGGCCATGTCCGGATCGGCCGCCTGATCGATGTACACGTGGCAGTTGCCGGTGAAGTGTTTGATCACGGGCATCTTGGCTTCGGCCGCTACCCTGCGGATCAGACTCTCACCGCCGCGAGGGATCGCCAGGTCGATGTATTTGTCGAGCCCCAGGAAATGCCCCACGGCCTCCCGGTCGGTCGTGCTGACCAGTTGCACGGCGTGGGCAGGCAGCCCCACGTCTTCGGCGGCAGCTTCCAGAATCTCGACAATGGCCTGGTTGGAGTGGATGGCTTCCTTCCCGCCGCGGAGGATCACCGCGTTGCCGCTCTTGATGCAGATGCCTGCGGCATCCGCCGTGACGTTGGGCCGCGATTCGTAGATGAAGAACACTACGCCGATCGGCACGCGAATCTTCAGTATTTCCAAACCGTTGGGGCGGATCGTCGATTCCATGACTTCGCCGATCGGTTCGGGCAACTGCGAGATTTCTTCCAGGCCCACGGCCATCGACTCAATCACTTTCGGCAAGAGCCGCAGCCGATCGATCTGAGCGTCCGTAAGGTCAAAGCCGGGCGCGGCATTCAGGTCCTGGGCATTGGCGGCCGCAAGCCGTTGCTGCTCGCCGCGCAATCGCTCGGCCGCGCGGCGCAGCCAGGCGTTTTTGACGGCGCCGCCGGTGTGCGCCAGTGCCTCGGAGGCCGCCCGCGCTTGCTGGGCGGTCTCCAGGCAGTATTTGCGCAAATCGATCGAATCGGCTACAGCCATGGCACCGAAGCAGGACCAGGAATCGGAATGTTCGGTTCGCGCCGCAGGTTTTTGACGGGGGTTCACAGCGACGCAAAGCTAGCGCAAGTATCCTCCAAATGTGCGACTCGGTCAACGTCGCTATCTCGAATCAGAGCAGCTACTTGGGTTAACAATCGACCACTGGCAGGCCCCCGGTGGCCTCGTACAGCAGCAGAGCCTGCCGCACGGCGGCCACGTCGTGAACGCGCAGGATCTGAACTCCTTGATTTGCCAGCGACAGCGACACTCCAATCGTGCCAGCGGTGGTGTCAGCCGATTGGTCGCCGAGCACCTTGCCGATGAAGCCCTTTCGCGAGTGGCCCACCAGCACCGGGCAACCCAGTGCGTGGAACCGGTCGCAGTGCCGCAAGAGCGTCAGATTGTGTTGGTGCGTCTTGCCGAAACCAATGCCCGGATCGAGTGCAATCCGCTCGAGCTTAATGCCGGCAGCCACCAGCGCATCGCGCCGATCGCGCAGGTATTTGAATACCTCGCCGACCACGTCGTCGTAAACCGGATTGTCTTGCATGGTTTGTGGTGTTCCTCGCATGTGCATCACGCACACTCCCGCATGCGAGTCGCGGGCGACCTCGAGCATCTCGGGGTCGGCTTGCAGGCCCGTCACGTCATTGATGACCTCTGCGCCGGCATCGATGGCCGCGCGAGCCACGGCCGCCTTGGACGTATCGATCGACACCGGAATCAACAGGTGCGTGCGCAGCGCGTGCAACACCGGTACGACGCGATCGAGTTCCTCCTGAACGCCGACCGGTTGGGAATAGGGCCGCGTGCTTTCGCCGCCCACGTCGATGATATCGGCTCCGGCCGCGGCCAGTTGTACGGCGTGGTCGATAGCAGCCTGGGGATCGAAGTGCTTGCCGCCGTCGGAGAAGCTGTCCGGCGTGACGTTCAAAATGCCCATCAAGAGCGGGCGGGCCGGCAGGCACAGCATGTGTCCGCGCAAATGCCAGCACGTCGCGCGCAAGGCACGGGGATTGTTGGCTATGTCCTGAGCCTGGTGCGGCTGCGAGGAGGTCATGCACCTAGCCTACCAGGGCGTTTCCATCATGGCCACGACCTTCGTGGCAATACGCTGGATCGCCTGCAACTGGGCCGTGCTGACCGATTGGCCGAATTCGGCGACCAACGTGCCGGGCGAGGTCAACAACACGGCGTCTTCTGGTGGGGGCACCGTCGTTCCCTGGTCGATCAAGTTGCCGCGCCGATTCACCCAGCGCACTTCCAAAGCCAGGTTGATTTCCATTTCGCGCGGTTGATCGTAGCGATCTTCGATCAGCGTGCGCTTGGTGTCGCTGGTGACTTTGCCGGTCAACACGCTGTCGGCATCGGGTGTGCCGACGACTTTATACGGCGTCACTCGCTCGATTTCCTTGATGACCGCTTCGGTCACCAGTTCGCTGAAATTGCGGCGAAAACTGTCCGACTCGAACACCGGCACGTAGATCGTTTGAATGTCGGGCGGAAAGAGCGAGGCGGCGCCGAATCGATAAGCCGCGCATCCGGCCGGCGCCAGCGCCACCAGCGCGACAATCAGCGCGTAGCCCGAACGCGTCAAACCGCGCAGCGGGATGCTCGGACATGTCGCTCGAATTGCTCGCAGCGGCGCAAGTGCCATGGGATTATCCGACTATCTCTGAACCGTCGACTTGTTGCCGGTGGCCACCGCTGACACCGGCTGCGGCAATACGGGGCCTTCTTTGGTCGATGCGGGGAACAAGTTGACCAGCCATTCGAAGGGATCCGTCGGATTGGCTGGTGCGTCCTTGTATTGTTCCAATTTCGCGCGGGATTCTTGCGCCAGCTTCGTATCCGGATACTCCTTCTCGATTTTTTCATAGAAGTGCCGCGCGGCGCCGTAGTACTCGCCCTTGGCGTAGTATTCGGCCATGTCCCATTCGCGCTGGGCGCGCTGCTGGTTGATGCTGGCGCGAACTTGCACGACGCGGTCGCGTTCCTTGCCCAGTTCGTTGGAGAATTGGGTCAACAGTTGGGTGGCGACTTCTTCCGCGTCGTCGAGCGGCTTGCCGTCGTAGTCCGGCCCTTGGTAGTTGAGCAGTTTGCAGCGCAGACCCAGCAGATGCGCCTGATACTGGAATTCGCTCTTGGGATACTCCGAACGGATCAATCCGTAGTGATAGTCGGCGTCGTCCCAGCGGCCTTTAATGAAAAAGGCATTCGCGGTCGCCATGATGCTGTCGTCGGCAAATGGCCCCGTGGGATCCTCCAGACGAATACGCTCATACACCTTCATGGCGTGGCCCGCCGTGTCGAACCGGGGACGCGTCTTGTCCAATAGATTGGGGGTGAGCGGCCAGTGAGGGTTCGCCCGTTCGGATTGTTCCCAGTAGCGGCCAATCGCGAAGCGGCGCGTCACGACCTGGCTCAGATACTGCGTCGATGGATACTTCTTGGTCAGCATGCCGTACGCGTCGTCCGCTTTCGAGTAGCGGTCGGAAAAAAACCAGCTCTCGGCGGCCTTGAACATGGCCTCTTCTTCCATCGGCGAGTCGGGCCAGCGCTTAGACGCCGTGGTGAATCGTTTGGCGGCGTCCTCGAATTCCTTTTGGCGAAACAGCGAGTCGCCTTCCGACAACGCCGTGCGGGCGATGCCTTCGTCCGGTCCCAGGCCGACCGAGTCTTTGACCTTGGTCACGAAATTCTTCGGCGCAATGCGGCCCAATAAGCCAGTGGAACCTTGCGCCGCTTCGGTACCCGGGAGACCATCGTAGCTCGAAGCGGGAATCTGCCGCCCTTGGTCGTCGAAGAAGCCCGGCACTCCGGCGATCTGATAGCCTCGGCCGGGCACGTAGCGCTTGCGATGTTTGTTGGTTTCCCACCAGGCTGCTTGCTCCTGCGTCAACGGCGGGCGTTCGGCCACGGTCGGCCGGCTCTGGAACACGGAGCAGCCGCCCGCGGTCAGCAGGCACAGCACGCAGACGATCAAGTTGCGCGAATTAGCCACCATGCCGAGCGCTTGTGTCCCTTCGAGTTGCTAACGCGCCGCCGGCGCCAAGTAACGGTGCATCCGCGGTTCGCGGCCCAGCAGGTGAGCCCAATAGTGATTCAATACGGCGCGCAGCTCGCCATGAAACCGAGGATCGAGCGCGGCGTCGAGCGGCGCCGTGGCCGGCTCGGCAAGACGCGCCATCGTCGACAGCACCTCGGCTGAGACTGAAATGACGTGTTTCTGTCCCGTACGACATGATTTGCAAAGCACTCCGCCAGCCCGCTGGCTGAACGGCGTGCGCCCGGATTCGTTGACGTGCTTTCCGCACTCGACACAAGTATCGAGCAAGGGCAAATGTCCCAAAACGCGCAGGGCTGTTAACTCGAAATGGACTAAGGTCGCCGCAATCGTTGTTTGGCTTGCCAGCGCGGCGAGCGCCTGCTCGGCCGCGTCGAAAAGCTCCGGATGCGGATCGTAGTCGTCGGTTAGTTCGCTGAGTAGTTCGGCGATGTAGTAGGCGGCATACAGATTTGCTAGCGCGCCTGACGGCGGTCGAAAGCGCCGTTCTAACTTGGCTTCGGTCAACAAGTCCAATGCTTCGGAAGATTTGCGGAGGAACACTATGCGACAGAGGGCCAGCAGGTCAAGTGCAGACTCGAACGGCCCCTTGGGACGCCGTGCTCCCTTGGCCAAAGCGCGCACTTTGCCAAACTCGCGCGTAAACAATGTGAGCACCGCGCTCGACTCGCTGAAGTCGATCACTCGCAACACCAGGGCCGTGGCTTTTTCACTCGACATCGTGCTAGCAATTTGGGGCTGGCGCCTACAGCGGTCTGCCAAGGGTAAATGAGGAAAATCGGCACTGGGCCGGAGCCGCGCCGTGCGACTATTCACTGACGCTGGGCTTGCGGGGCGGCTCCAGCCCAAACTGTACCAGATAGCGCCGTTCCTCGCGTTGCATCGCCGTGCGCTCGCTTGGTGACGCGTCATCGTGCCCCACCAAGTGCAGCGTGCCGTGGATGACGTACAGCAACAGCTCGTCGCCCGGCGGCCAGGAATACTCGGCTGCGGCGCGGACCGCCGTCTCGGCGCTGACGATCACTTCCCCTTCCAAGCGCTCCGCGTCGCGCTCCAGCAGAAAACTGAGCACGTCGGTCGGGTAGTCGTGGTCGAGATACTGGCGGTTGAGCTGGTGGATGGTGTCGTCGTCGACCACTGCCAGGCTCAGATGCGCCTCCGCCACCCCGGCGTCGCGCAATATGCTCTCGGCCGCCTGTTGCATCCGCTCTCGATCGACCTCGACTGCCGACTGCCGGTTCGAAATCTCGATGGTCAGCATCCGACGTGGCCTTTCGCGGCTAGCACTGCGTCAAACCAACGCTTGGGGGCGACGCGGCACGACCGCCGAACACGCAAGCGGTTCGGCGGCGAGCAAATATTTGGTGCTCCGCAATTAGCGGGCAACCGAACTTCAAAGTTTGACAGAGCACTAACCGGCCGTGCGCTGCTCGGGATACTTGATGCGGCCATGGTAGACGGCCGTGAGCGATTTGATCAGGCTGTCCTCGACCGTGGCCAATTCCTGCAGCGTCAAGCCGCAACAGTCGAACTGTCCGTCCAGCAGCCGCTTCATGGCCATCTCGTGCACCAGGCTCTCGATTCGAGCTGGCGTGGGCTCGACCAGCGCCCGGCTTGCGCTTTCGACCGCATCGGCCAGCATCAGCACGGCGGCCTCTTTGGTCTGCGGCTTGGGGCCCGGATAGCGGAAGTCGCTTTCGTCGATCTCGCCGCCGTCCGGATTGGCCTCGTTGCGCTCGCTGGCGCGGCGATAAAAATACTCGACCAGCGTCGTGCCGTGATGCTGCTCGATGAAGTCGATGATCGATTGCGGCAACCGATGCTGCCGGGCCAGGTCGGCGCCGTCTTTGATGTGCGCGATGATGATCAGCGTGCTCATGGCGGGCACGAGCGACTCGTGGCGATTGACGTCGTGCCCCTGGTTCTCGACAAAGTAGCCCGGCTTGAGCATTTTGCCGATGTCGTGAAAATACGCGCCCACGCGGCACGAGAAGTCCCTGGGCGCCGATCGATTCGGCGGCCGCTTCGGCGATGGACGCCACGTTGATCGAATGGTTGTAGGTGCCTGGCGCTCGGCGAACGAGTTCCTGCAACAGCGGATGCGCCACGTCGCCAAGTTCCAACAGGCTCAACTCGGTTTGCACGCCGAACAAACTCTCGATGAACGGCAGCAATCCCAGCATCAACAAACCGGCGAACATCGACCACAGCCCGAACCGCATGGCATCCGGCCAGATCGTATTCCACGGCTGTGCGCTCAGCGTCTCGACGCCGATCGTGGTCAGCGCGGCGACAATGCCCACGGCCAGGCCCACATAGATCAGCTTTCGCCGGTTGCGGATATTGCCGACCAGCAGAATCGCCGAGGCGGCGGTGGCATTGAGGATCATGAAGGCGCTGAGTCCCTGGCCCGTGGTGACCACGATGATCAGCGCCACGGCGGCTGAAAACAGCAACGCCAACTCGCGATGGAAGGCGATCGAGAGAGTCATGCCCATCACGATCAGCGGCACCAGTTCGGCGCGCATGTTGTCGGCCGAAGCGGCGAACGCCAGTCCGACGGTGACGACGATCAACGTGAGCGTGATGGCAAGCTTGCGCCAGTTCTCCAGCAGCCTGGGTTCGTAGTGCCAGACATACACGCCGCACAACACGGCCAGCGCCACGAACATGCCCACTACCGCCAGGGTGTGGGCGATGCGCCGGCTGATGCCCATCTCCTTGAGAAAGGTCTCGTGCTCGAGCGTCAGCAGGCTCATCGCGTCGTCTTTGATCGGCTGGCCGGCGGGAGCCAGCACGTCGCCGGGCGCAATGGGCGTATACCGCTCCTCGACGCTGTTCTTGGCCTGTTCCTTGGCCTGCGCCGTGGCCGTGGCATTGAGCGTCAAGGTGGTGGGCAGCCGACGGCGCAGCCAACTGAATACGCGTTCGGCCACGATCGGTGATTCGAGCCGTTCGGCCAGTCCGCGTCGGAGTTGCTCGGCCTCGCCAATCAGCACGTCGGTCACTTTCACCACTTCGGACTTCTGTGGATCGTCGGGCGTATCGACGACGATCTCCTGCTGGTTGCCTTCGTTCGGCTCCTGCGGAAGCTTTTGCATCAAGCCATGGCGTTCGTAGGGAGCCATCGCCTCGGCAACGGCCTGTTCCACCTTGTCCAACGACTCAGGAGTCGACAGCGCGTCGTGAAATTCCTTGAACTGCGCGTCCTGTTGTTCGGTCGTGGGCGCCGGGCGCCGGCGGCGGCGGGCGGGAAAAAATCCTGCCAGACCTTCTTGTCGAGCTTTTCGATTTCCGCCAGCGACTTCGCGCCGGCCACGCTAGTCAGCGTGTTGCGCAACGCGGCTCGCAACTGGGTCAAAGCGGCTTTGTTGTGGTTGTATACGTAGCGTACTTGCTGCTCCGCCGCCGCCCGGGCCAGCTCCGTTCGCTCCGGATCGGCGCGGCGGAACGCGACCTTGGCCACGATATTCCGCTGTGGTGTGAAATTGCGATGGTAGCCCAACGGCGTCGTCCACGAAGTGGTGACCAGCCACAACGCGATGATGGCTACAATACAAAGCCCCAGCCGCACCAGCACGTCCGACCGCTGCAGGTATTGCCAGGTGCGCTCGAACGAACCAGGAGGCAACTCCAGGGCTGCCACGCGCTCCAGCCGGGTGCGCTTTCGACCACCGTTCGACATGATGCTTCCTTGGGCGTGCTTACCGCCGCTTCCTGGGCTGGTCGTCTTCGTAGGCACGGACGATATCCTGCACCAACCGGTGGCGCACGATATCCTCGTTGTTGAGCGTCACCTCGCAAAACCCCTTGATGTCGCGCAGACGGTGCAGCGCGTCGATCAGACCGCTGCGTGCGTGCGTGGGCAGGTCCACCTGGGTCGCATCGCCCGAGACGACCATCTTGGTCCCCAAACCCATGCGTGTCAGAAACATCTTCATTTGCGCGACGGTCGTGTTTTGCGCTTCGTCGAGAATCACAAAGGCGTCATTCAGCGTGCGGCCGCGCATGTAGGCCAGGGGGATCATCTCGATCAGATCCTGCTCCGTGTGCCGCTTGATCTGATCGTAGTCCATCATCTCGCGCAATGCATCCAACAGCGGACGCAAATACGGGTTGATCTTGGCCTGTAAATCGCCCGGCAAGAAGCCCAGGCTCTCTCCCGCCTCGACCGCGGGACGCACCAGCACGATCTTGCGGATGATTTCCTGCTTGAGCGCCTGCACGGCCATGGCCACGGCCAGATAGGTCTTGCCCGTTCCTGCCGGGCCTACGCAAAACACCAGGTCGTGCTTGGTGATGGCCTCGACGTAGCGAGCCTGACCCGCGGTGCGGGGTCGAATGGGGCGGCCGGCTGTTTGCAACTCGATCGGGGCGTGCTCTGTCTCGCCCGTCTTGCCGGTGACTTCGGACAGCACGTCAGCCACTTCGGCCGGGGTGACCACGCCGTAGCGGCTGACGAACTCTTTGAGCCGCTCGAAGACTTCGGTGGCGTGGGCGACCGCTTCGTCCTGACCCTCGATGTGGATCCGGTCGTCGCGACTGGAAACCGCAACGCCCAGCGAATCGCGTATTTTTCGAAGATGTTGGTCGCGAGTACCGAACAGCGCAAGCAGCGACTTGGCATCGACCAGCGGAATCGTAGCTTCCGACATCCAACAAGCGGCGGCGCACAGCCGCTCACCCCGGAAAGGACCTCTTGCCTCGTTACTGTTAACTATACCGGAAGCCAGCGGCGAGACGATAGATAATTCGCCGTCGCGTCATAAACGATCCAAGGCAAACGACTTGCATTAAACGCCAGTGGGAGTATGCGAGACAATCCGCAAGCGGGCCGGCCGCGCACCATAAATTCCCCATAGCTGGCGCCGTTGGACCTGTCGCGCGGCAGCGACAGCGAGCGCAGTAGGTCGGCAACCGTCAAGTAATCTGCACGATCGTGCAGGCGTATGCGACCGGCGCCGCGAAGAGGACGGAATCGAGCAGGTCCAGCACACCGCCGAATCCCGGCATCCAGGTGCTGGAGTCCTTTGCGCCCAGGTCCCGCTTCAGCAGCGATTCGGCCAGGTCTCCCAGCAAGCCCGCGCCGCCCGCCAGCCCTCCATACAGCAACCACCCGAACGGCCGCTGCGGAGGATTGCAGCCCAACCACAGCGGCAGGTAGGTAAATGAAAACCAGGCGCCCAGGCATGCGAACGCAAATGCCCCGGCGGCCCCCTCGATCGTCTTGCCGGGGCTCAAGACCGGCGCCATTTTGTGTCGACCGATTAGTCGACCAACCGTGTAGGCGCCGGTGTCGCCGGCCTTCACCACGACGATCAGCGCCAACAGGTTCATCATGCCGGTGACCGGGCCGCCCAAGCCGCGCAACTGAACCACCAGGCTCAACAGCAATCCAACGTAGGCGACCGCCAATGTGCCGAGCGCCATATTGGCGGTGACACCTCCCGGCTTGCGATAACGGCTCATCTCTCCGATGAAAGCCCACAGCACAACCAGCGAGAACGCCAACAGCGGCCAGCCTAGCCGCTCGGCCGGCTGATCGTCGGGCGGCCGCAGTACGAATAGCGGAATGGAATTGCTGGCGATGACCAGCATGCTGCCGCCGTAGATCACGCTGGGTAGCGGCTGATAGCCGGCGCGCACCAACAGCACGACCATCTCATGAGCGGCGCCCAGGCCTACCAGCATGGCCAGGGGCAAGAGCCACGTGCCGGGCGCGTTGCTCATGAAGTCGAGCCGCGCAAGTCCCGCCAGCGCCGCGATCAACCCCGCTCCCAGCAAAAGGCGCCATCGCAGCAATGTACGTGCTCCCGCAGGTTAGTCCGACGTCACACTATTGAGCATATTGGGTTTCCGAACAACCCGAATCACGTCAACCGTTCAGCCCGCCGAAGCGACGGTCGCGAGCGGCGAAGTCTCGAATTGCCTGGTGCAGGTCGCTTTCGCGAAACTCCGGCCAGCAATGTTCGGTGACCCAGATTTCGGCATAGCTGATTTGCCACAGCAGAAAATTGCTGATCCGCATTTCGCCGGCGGTGCGAATCAGCAAATCCGGATCGCTCATGCCGGCGGTGTACAAATGACGCGAGATCAACTCTTCGTCGATTACCGCGGCATCGAGCCGACCGTCGCGAACCTCTTCGGCAATACTGCGCACGGCGTCGACCATCTCTAGCCGGCCGCCGTAGTTGATCGCCAGACAGAGGCGCAGACCCGTGTTCGACGCGCTCATGTCGATCGTCTTTTGCATTTCGCGCTGAACCGCCTCGGGAATATCGTTGCGCCGCCCGATGACGGTCACGCGAATGTTCTGCTCCATGATCGTGGATCGCTCTTCGATCATGTACTGCTCGAGCAGGTGCATCAAGAATTCCAGCTCGCGCGCCGGACGTTTCCAATTCTCGCTGGACAGGCAGTAGAGCGTGAGCTGCTCGATGTCGATCCGGCGCATTCTTCGGTGATGCGCCGCACGCTGGCCACGCCGCGGCGGTGTCCTTCGATTCGTGGTAGCCCCTGTCGCTGCGCCCAACGCCCGTTGCCATCCATGATGATGGCGATGTGCCGCGGCCGTGCCTCGGGAGGCACGCCCAACAGTTCAGCGGCGGACGTTGTCGATGGCTCGGCCACGTGCTTCACCTGGGGAGTGGGCAATAAGTTAGCTGCGGGTTCTGGCTCGACGGCGTCAACTCTTACGTTCCGCAAAGATCGTTTGTTCGCGATCCGGACCGATCGAAACCACGCCCACCGGACGTTCGATCAAGGCGCTGATTCGGTCCAAGTAGCTCCGGGCAGCCGGCGGCAAATCCGACATTTTCCGCGCCGGTAATGTCCTTCTGCCAGCCTGGCAGCGTTTCCAACACGGGCACGGCACGCCGCAGATCGTCGACATGGCTGGGAAAATTGGTCATCCGCTTGCCGTCCACTTCGTAGGCCGTACAAACCTGGATTTCGGCCAACTCGCTGAGCACGTCCAGGAGCATTAACGCCAGGGTGTCGACTCCGCTCAGGCGGGCCGTATACGCGCACGGCCACGGCGTCGAACCAGCCGCAGCGGCGGGGGCGTCGCGTCACCGTGCCATACTCGTTGCCCCGGTCGCGAATGTGTTGGCCGATGTCATTATCTTGTTCGGTGGGGAACGGACCACCGCCGACACGCGTCGAATAGGCCTTCACCACGCCAATCACTTTGTTGATCCAGCGCCCGGGCACGCCCGATCCGCTCGAGACTCCGGCCCCCGAGCTGTTGCTACTGGTGACGAAGGGATACGTACCGTGGTCTACATCCAGTAGTGCGCCCTGTGCGCCCTCGAAGAGCATCCGCTTACCGCTCTCGACGGCGTCGAGCAAATAAGCCGTAGTGTCGCCCACGAACGGCTTCAGCCGCTCGGCATAGCCGATGTATTCGCTAGCGATTTCACTGGCATTGAACGGCTGGGCGCGATCAGCGGCCCCACGGTTTGATTCTTGGCCGCGGCGATGTATTCCAGCTTTTGTCGGAAGTCGGGACGATACAGATCCCCCACGCGCACAGCGAACGAACGCGCCACTTTATCGCGGTAGCAGGGGCCGATGCCGCGCATCGTGGTGCCGATATTTTCGCCGCTCGAGGTGCTTTTGTCCAAGATGGCGTCTTCGGCCACGTGCCAGGGAAAAATCACATGAGCGCGATCGCTCAGCATCAGGTTGTCGGCCACTTTGATGCCGCGCGCATTGAGGCCGTCGATCTCCTGCAAGATGCTGGCCGGATTGAGTACCACGCCGCCGGTGACGACACACTTCACCTTGGGGCTCAAAATGCCGCTGGGGATGAGCGACAGTTTATAGGTTTGACTGCCCGTGACGACGGTATGCCCGGCGTTGCTGCCGCCCTGATAGCGGACCACGATCTCGTGTTCATCGGTCAGCAGATCGACGAGCTTACCCTTGGCTTCGTCGCCCCATTGCAAACCGATCACGCACGTAACTGGCACCGTCGAACCTCGTTGGGCAAGGTAGCAAAAGGGCGGAGCACCGGGCCGTGTAGCGGCCCAGGCCGGCATCGCCCAAGCCCCCAAGTGTAAGTGGGGCCAATGGCCATGGTCAAGGCGGACAAGGACTTGGGCGCGCGAGGACTTCGGCGCGCCGACGATTCCCCAGGCGGTCCGCTCAGCCGCGCGGAAACTGGCGACAATACTCATAGATCGCCATCGTTGCCGCCGTCGCCGCATTGTAGCTATAGGGCAGACCATAGACGGGTATCTCGACGACGGCATCGAGCAGCGCCAGGACGTCATCGGCAAGGCCCGCTCGTTCATTGCCGACCACCAGCACGGTCTGGCGCTCGAACGCGTAGGAGTACAGGTTTTCCGAATTCGTCGTTTGCTCAAGGCCCAAGAGTCGGAAGCCGGAGGACTTTAATTCCTTCAGGACCGGCGGTAGCGTGCGGTGGACGTCGATCTCGATCGCGTCGGCGCCGTCACGGGCAATCTTGTCGATGACCTTGGCCGTGCCGCAGGCGATCACGCGATTCACGCCCGAGCAACTGGCGACCCTTACGATTCGCGACAGGTTGATATTGCTGCGCATCGGCGCGCAGGCGACGATCAATTGACGCGGACGGTCGAGCACGGCCGGGGGTTTGTGCCGCTCGTGAACGAATCGGGGCATCGCTGCCGGCTCGCTGAATGACGAAAGGTGAAACATCAACGGCACGCATCGTAGATAGCTGCCGCGCCGCGTGCAATTGTCCGAGACCGGGCTTGTCCGCGGCTGGGCTTGCAACTGCTTTTGACCCTGCTGGCCCGGCCCGAGTACATTACACGGGGATCACGAATGAACCGATTGTCTAGAACGCGAGCGAGACAGCGATGACCACGAAATTTGCCTGGGCGCTTTTGACACTGGCGCTTGCCGTCGGTTGCAGCAAGGCCACCCGCACCAAGGACGCGGCCGATACCGATGTTGCAGTGTCCGAGAATGAAGGAATCGCAACTTCCTCGACGCCGGTCAACAGCGACATCGAACTGGCGATACTCGACTACCAGGGCATCATGGAACAGGTGGCCTCGAAGCGCGGTAAAGTCGTGGTGATGGACGCCTGGAGCACGAGTTGCCCGCCCTGCATGAAGGAGTTTCACAACCTGGTCGAAATCCACAAGGAGTACGGGCCCGAAAAGGTCGCATGTATCTCGCTCAGCTTCGACTTCGAGGGCATCGACAAGCCCGAGGATCAGGCGCCCCGTGTTTTGCAGTTCCTACAGCAGCAGGGCGCGACGTTCGACAATCTGATGTCCACCGAAGAGTCGGACGAGCTTTATAAGAAGTTCAACCTGGCCGCCGTACCCGCCGTTTTCGTCTACGACCGAGAGGGCAAGTTGCGAAAGCGCTTCGACAACGAGCAGTCAAAGTCGACGGACGAGCACTACACGTACGATGACGTGAGAGCACTGGTGGCGGAGTTGGTGGCCGAGAAGCCGGCAGAAGAGGCGGCCGCGGAAGAGCCGGTAAAAGATGAGCAGCCAGCCGAAGGCGAGTCGCCCGGCGAGAAAGACAGCTCCGCCGCTGAACCGCCGGTCGAGACTAAAGACGACCCGACCGAGCAAGCGCCCGACGAGTAGCCGGTCCTTGCGAGTATCACTTTGGCCGCGCGGCGCGTGTCGGCACTACGCCCGCGTCAGCATGTAGTCGTCGAGTCGGATGCGGCTGCTGCCATCGGGCATGTTGGCGAACAGCATGTCGAGCATCCGCGAGAACTGGCGGGTCTTGAGGCCATAAAAATTGTGCTTGCCTTCGCGACGGCGCCCGATCAAGCCCGCCACGCGCAGCAGTGCCAGGTGATGGCTCACGGCGGGCTGGCTTTCGTCGAGCAACTCGCACAGTGCCCGCACGTGCAATTCCTCGCGCTGCGTCAGGTAGTACAAGATGCGCAGCCGCGTCTCGTCGGAGAGCAGCTTGAACAGTTTGACCAGGTTGATGACCAGGTCTTCCGAGACCTGGAGGTCTTCCGCAGTGGATGCTTCGGCATCCGAGACGCTGGTGCGTCCATTGCCAAGTTCTTGGGTGAGAACCTTCCCCATGGTTGTCCTCGCGAATAAAGCCAAGCGAACGGAGCGAATCCCTCTCCGGCTTCGAGTGCAAACCAGAAATACGTGAAACTACGACATCCCCCCGGAATCAAGCCTGAGGGGAAGTGGCAACTAGTTTGCAGTTCCGTCGAATCGACAGCCGAAATGAAAAGTCGTTTCACGAACCCTGCCGCGCGTCCGTTCCACAGAACGTGGAAATGTGTATTGCAGTCGCGCCGGGCACGTATTCTTGAACACCGCCCATTCTAACGAGTGCCGTGCCAAAGGGAAACAGTTCGCGGCTTTTCCGCGGTTTTTCACCATTCGGGTGCTGGCAGAACCGATCCATTCTCGTTCACTTCGAGTAATCAGGCCGCTAGCATCGCGACACGCTCTCCGCCGCACGACGTCATAGGGCCGTCGCTGCCCATCGTAAGAGCACTACCTCGCCAGACTGCAACCGGTTTCCCGTTTTTGAGCGAGATTTTTTGCGGGAGCCATGCCGGTGGTCGCCCGACGGCCAAACCGTGTGCGGCAAGAAACTCTGGCGTGGCTGAATTCGCAAGAATCCGGCCAATGCCCCCTCGGAAGTCTGGCGACCTCAGCCACCAATGCCATAAAGCGTCGCCGCACACGCCAAGCCGATGTCGTACGCACGGCCGGTTTGTAAGTGCTACAATCGGGGGAAGATTCGCGTTGACGCCCTGGGTGGGCCTTCCTACCATTGCGGACCGTTTTCGCAGTGGGGCAGCTCTTTCGGCCGCTCGGCGATGAGCAAATTATTCAAACTTGGGGTCGTGGCCGCCATCTTGGCCGTGGCTGTTCTTTGCGCTGCCGGCTACTGGGCTTTCCAGGCCGCACAGTCCGTGCCCGAATTCTACCGCCAGGCGGTCGCCGCCGATCCCACCGACCAGGACGAAGCACGCGACGAATTCGTGGCCGAAACCACGGCCCTGGCCAGCGACTTGCACCGGCGAGGCCGCTGGCAACACGTGTTCACGGTCGATCAGATCAATGCCTGGCTGGCGCTAGAGCTGGCAACCAACTATCCCGAGCTGGCAACCGGCGAATGGCGGCAGCCGCGCATCGAGATTCGCGATCACGAAGCAACGATCGCCTGCCAGTACGAAACCGACCGCATTTCGACCGTGATGTCGCTCACGTTCGATGTCTATCTTCACGAGCCGAACGTGGTGGCGCTGCGCGTTCGCAGGCGCGCGCGCCGGCGCACTGCCCGTGCCGCTGACGCAAGTGCTCGACGGAATCACGCAAGTGGCGCGCGAGCTGCAACTTCGCCTGGAGTGGCGCAAGGATCACGGCGACCCGGTGGCGCTGATCACGTTCCCGCAGCCGCGAGATTCCCAGTCCGTGGCAGTGCAATTGGAAACCGTCGAATTGCGCGACGGCGAGTTGCTCGTGGCCGGCGCCATGATGCGCGGCCACCGCGATCAGTTGGTCGACGGCGAGGCGGCGCCGGCGGCCGAAGAGCCCGTTGGCGATCATCAGCCGCTCGTTGGCACCGCTTTGAAAGAGGCGCGCCAGGAGTGATCTCGTTCGTGTCGCCACAGCGACATTCGGCCAATCAGCCGCGCACCGCGAAGTAGCGACTGCCACTGATCATCGCTACTGTGTTCTAGCACGTACTCGCCTCGATCCCACTGCGAGACGGTTCCCCGTTTACCCGCCACCGGCCCCTCATAGTCGAGATAGTGCAATCGGTGATCGGCCAGGGCTACTGCTTCAGTGTCATGCGCGCCGGATGGTTCGCACTCGATGGCCCACGTGCGCAACGCGCCTTGGGATTCGAACATCAAGTCCCAATGCGACGCTCGCCCGCTTTCGGCGGGCAACTCGTGACGCAAAATGACGAAACGTGGCATGGCAAGACGCGACCGTGCGACCGAGAAAGCGTGCGCTACTTGACGCACGGCCCACAGGGTACCGCGCCGCGGTTTTCGTTGCCACGACCCGCTCGCCGCGCTACGGCACAACTTGTGTCTGCTGCTTGGCGGTTACGGCCTGGGGGTGGTCGCGCGTGACGACTTCCACCTGCACTTCGCCTGCGCCTGCTTTGACGCCCGTGACGTGTAGCTCGAAGCTCAACGGTGCTTCGCCGGCCCGCAGCTCGCGTACCGGAGTGAATCGCACCGAGTTGGGCAACACCTGGCCGTTGGTTCCCACGGGGCCGGCAATGGTTTCGAGCTTCAACTCGGGGCTGAGTTTCGCGCTGACCGCGACGTCAAACGAGGACTGTGTATCCTGGTTCTCGACCAGGATCTGATACGTGGTCGTACCACCCACGCGCACCGGATCGGTCGTCTCCGCGACCGTCACCTCGAGGGGCTTCTTGGGTGCTACTGCCGGAGCGGCCGCCGCCGCGACAATCTCCAGACACGCCTCCTCGGCAATAGGTTCCAAATCACGAGCCGTAACCGTCACGCGGTTGCACGCGCGGGGCGTCGCCTGCAGGCACTTCAGTTGAATATCGCGCCGCACCGTTTCGCCCGCGGCCAGCGTGCCGATTCGCCAACCCAGGGCGTTGCCTTCCAGCCATTCGTTGCCTTCGGTGGCGGCGTTGGGCTCGAGCATCGTTTCGAAATTGTCGGCAATGACTACGTTTTCCGCGGGGCCCGTGCCGCGGTTGGCTACTTCGATCGAGAAGACAGCCGTCTCGCCAACCTGCCGCCGGTCGGGACCTGTCTTGCGCACCGTGAGCGAGGGCGTGCCGGTCGTCGAGGGCTGCGCTGGTTGAGCTGGCGCCGGCTGAGCGGGTGTTTCTGCCGGCGGGGATTGCGCCGGTGGCGTCTGGTCCCACGGCTGCGCCGGCGTGGGCACGGGCGTTGTCGGCACGCCCAACGGCTCCGGTTCCCACCGCTGCTCGTCGGGCGCGGGCTGGGAAATGGGCGGCGTGCTGGCCGAAACGCAATGGCACGCCGACCCCGCTGCGACGCCGTTGCTGGTCACTTCAACATTCTGGCACAGCTCGCCCGACTGCGTTACCTGCAAATTGACGGTCAACTGCGCGATGCCGCCCGGTTGCAAATCGATCACGGGTTGTTGGATCGTGTCCTGTCCGATCGCATGTTGCAATCCGGGGTCGAAGCGATCGGTGACTTGCAATCCGCTGGCGGGAGTCGCGCCGCGATTGGTGATGCGGATCTGGAACGCCACCCGTTCACCCACAGTGGCCGACGTCGGTCCCGTGATGGCAACGTCAATCGCCGCCTGGGCGGGCTGAGCAGGAGGCGCCGGCGTTGGCGATCGTTCCAGTGTCGGAGGCGGTGCGCCGCCGGGGATCGGTTGCGGTACCACGGTTGTCGAGGATCCATCTGCCGATGCCCATGTTTGAGCCGTCGCACCCACGCCGACCGTCAACGGCTGGTTCTGTCCGCCGAGATCGCCAGGGCGAATCACCGAGATATTGATCGCATTCGTGCCGGGCGAGGCCTGCGATTGCACGATTTCCACGGCGGCCTCGCCGGCTTCGTTCGTAACGGCGATCGCGCTGGTGGCGCCGTCGGGCGCAAATCCGGCAGGCGGACCGCCGGCAATGTCGTAGCGGATTTGCCAACCGGCAAGCGGCGAATTGTCCGTTTGCCGATTGAGCGTTGTCACCAGTGAATTGCGGCCGCCCAGCGGGCTGATCGCCGGCGCCGGAAATCGCCACTGCGCGTCGATCCAATAAATGGTCGCCGTCTGCTGCCGCAAATCCCAGCCGCTAATCGCGGGCGCAAACGCCGTCACCAGGCTCTTGCCTTCCATGGGCGAAATCACCGTGACGTATGACTGGCCAGTCTGCACGACCAGATCGTCGCCCGGGTTGGGAGTGCCGCGGTCGAGCGTCAACGGGTAACGCAAGGTGGAATTGATGGCATAGCGGCTGTCGACCTTCTTGGGCAAGCCACGCCACCAATTGATCAAGTCGAGCCTGCGACGCTGTCCGGCCGTGAGGAACTGGCCCACGCCGTTGGCGTCGATCGTCCACTCGACCACCTCGTTGGTGAGCAAATAGCCCTCGCCTCCGATGACACTGGCTACCAGCACCACCTCACTGCCTACCGGCGCAATCAGCGAACTGGGATTGATGGCCAGGCCCGCGGTCGGACCAACCGGCGGCGCAAGGGTCGTCGCGCCGGGTGGAAACGCCGGATTGGGAGCACCGGCCGGAATCAGTATGTGTTCGCCCGTCGGGTCGAGTCGCGGCACGCGCCAATTGGCGCATCCGCCCGTGGCCAGCGCGCAGCAGAGCGCCAGCCACACTGGAAGCGTCCAGCGGGCGCCGCGGCAAACCAAGGCCGTCGGGCGCGCGGGCATACGTCAGAAAGTTCCGGGCGCGGACAAACAACAACGGGGCGACATGAAAACGTACCATGCACTTTTTGCAACACGGTGAATTTTCGCCACATGCCTTGCCCGCCGAATCCGTGCAATCGGATCGACTGCCGCAACCGGCCGCGCAATCGCCACGTCTGGCTGCGGTGGATCGAAGCGTGTGGCTACAAAAAAGCGACCGGCGCAAAATCGCGCCGGACGCTTTGTCGATTCGACCGACGCACGCCGACTAGCGATTGCGCCCGAAGATGCCCAAACCGAAAATGCCGGTGGCGTACCACACGCCGTTGCGGCCGCGCTTGATATCGTAGCCAAACATCGGATGCTGACCGCGCACGGCGCTCCAATGGCCGGGACTCTGCCGCCAACTGTGGACGCAATCGACACAGGCTTCCACCAGCCCCTCGTTGGGCCAGCTTTCGGCCACCACTTCCTGCGCCACCACGCCACTGGGCAGCTTGGCATTGATCCGATGGAAGCGAGTCTCCCAGCCCTGATGTCCCTGTACCAGCATCGACGCCTGATGATCCGCGTGTTCCTTGGCTTCGTCGGCCAGTGCGTTGTTGAAAATGCCTTTCGTGCTGGCCGGGGCTTCCGGATGAATCCGCACGGCATAGATCATCGTCCGCTGTGTCAACGTGCCGGGCGGCAGGTCGAGAATGATCGACAGCGCCTCCTTGGTGTAGAACTTGCCGGTTGTGAACGGAAACGTGCTGACCACGTGGCCGTAGTAGTCGGCCCGCGCATGTGCGAAATCGAGAATCGCTACGCCCTGGCGGCCGAGCATTTCGGCGAACGCCGGGTGCCTCAGCAGGGTGACCTGCTCGTCATTCTCCAAAATCGTGGCGTCACGCGGCAGACGTAACAGGACATACCGCTTGAGTTGTTCCTTGATGACGACGTCGGCCAGAGTCCTTGCTTCAAAGGTGCGCTGGGCGGCGTTCGGCCATCGTTCGTGAAAGTAGATGAACAGCAACTTGCGGTCCTCGGCCGCTTCTTTGACCGCTTCCTTGTAGTCGGTAAAGACGATTTGCGCGACAGACTCGTGGGGAGCCACCGCGGTTGGATTCAACGTGGCGGGAGCCGGTTCGCCGGCTGCTTCCGCCGTGGCGACTGCCGCGTCGGGCCCCGCCGTCCCAACCGATGCCGCCGACTCTTGACCAGTCCGGGAGACGGTCGCAGCCGCCGTGGTTTGGCCGTCGGTGTACTTTTGCGCGAGCAAGATGGGGCCGTCGGCCGTTTTGACTTCTTGCTCTGCACGATCGGATGTCCCTGTGCCCTGTGGTTGAGCAACTTCCGGCTCGTCTTGGTTTAGGCGAGCGGACTCATCGTCCATCGCCGATCGTTGGGCGGATTGTTCCGACGGCCGATGACCCCGCGAGGTCAAGGTCTCCAACGTGCCTGCATCGATTCCAATGGCGAAAGCCCAACCAAAAATCACCGCCCCGATCATCATCCACGAACGTCGACTCATCTCTCGATCCTCTTGGCCAGTTAACTCGACGGCGGGTGCTTGCAAGTGGCCGGTCGTCCCTCGACCATGCGGCCGCTTCGTGTGCGGCCGCGAGAAAAACCTCCGGCAAGCCATCACTCGTCGAAACAAGTGTCCGAATATGGTGGCATGCTAGCGGCCTATGTGCAATGGGCAGGATGCGGCAAGTTTGACGATGGCGCTTGGATCGGTTCTCCATTACAATGAGATAAATGGATGCCAATGCGATCTTTGAGGGATATTGGACGTCTGGGACCTTTACATTGAGATCCAGCCCGCGCGACTTAAAGCCGTAGCCGATAAAGGCTTTTTGTGTTATCAAGTTAAACTCGGGAAGTTTTACGGATTGTTCTTTCCGCAAGGAGCCTTGCCATGCGACCCCAGTTTCGCTCGATCACAGCCGTAGCGATTGTCTTCTTAGCCTGCTTAAACTGCGCGAGGGCCAACGACGAATCGGCCGTTTCGGGGGTCTCAAGTGCGCTGCCAAGCCTTCAAAGCTGGTTGGGCGACAATGCGAAAGGCTGGGCTGGATACCTGAACCTTGACGCGCTGGATCCCGAGTTAAGCAAGGGCAACGACGCCGATTTGGACGTGGTCGATTCGGTGATCAAGCAACTCGATGGAACGGCGCCAGGACTCGAGCTTCCCAAGTTTCGGGAACTACGCGCAGGCGCTGGTCACCTGGTCTGACGATCTGGCGATTGCCCAGGCGGGCAGTTTGGCTGACGCGGCGCGCACCGCAGAGTCGAAATACGTGCCGCTCGCTCCGGAAGCGGCCGCCGCGGCAAAATCCGATTTGGAACGCGCTACCGAGGCGCTCGAAAAATATCTCTCGGGCGCGAACGGCAAAGCCTGGCAGGATTATCTGCGCATGGACGACCTGAAACAGCAGATTGCTGCCGAACAGCCTGACTTGGATGTCCTGGCCGGCGTCGATCAGAAATTCACCGCCGACCATGCAGGACTCGCCATGCCCGTGTTCGCCAACGTGGCCACGGCGCTCGACAAATATATCAGCGTGGTCGCTGCGGGGCGCGAGGACGCCCAGCAGCAATACACGGCACAGATCAAGAGCCTGGCCGACGAACTTGCGAAGTATTCCGGCGAGCAGTCCGAGGAGTTGGCCACGGCCATCGGCTCACGGGTTGGATGGTTGCAAAGAATGCGGCAGGCCGGCGGACTCGTGCGTGCCATCCGAGATCGCTTTTCGCGTCCCAACTTGTTTGTCCAAGCCTCGGAGCGTCTGGTCGGCGCGGGAATCGAACAAAACGTCGACGATACCGGGCCGGTGCGCGACTACATCCTGGGCACGGATATCTCGGGCACGGGGCACACCAAAGGACGCGTCACCGTCGAACTCGTGTCGAGCGAGCACAACGCCATGCTCGACATCATGCTCACCGGACGCACCGCGACGCGCACCACAGGCTACAACGGCCCGGCAACGATCTATACCAACGGCAACGTCGCCATCGCCGGACGCAAAAGGGTGATCATCGACGAAACCGGCTTCAAAACCTATCGAGCCACTGGCGCTGCCGACGCACGCACGACGATCACGGGCATCGGCGGCGGAAAACTCGTGCAGCGCATTGCCAGCCGCAAGGCAGCGCAACAAAAGAGCCAAGCCGAGCGAATCGCTTCGGACCATGCCGCCATCCGCATTCGCGAGCGCCTGGAAGACCAATCGAGCGGCCAGTTGGGCAAGGCACACCAGGAGTTCGTGAACAAGTTTCGCAAGCCCCTGTTGCGGCGGCGCGAGTTTCCCGAGCTGCTGAAGTTCCGCACGACCGAAGACGCGCTGTACGTCACTGGAATGAAGGCCAATCGCATGCAGTTGGGCGCGCCCGACTCGCCGCCCAAGGTCGACGGTCAGTACGACCTGCTGGTACGCGTACACGAAACGATGATCAACAACATGGCCACCGCACTGCTGGCCGGCGTGACGCTCCACGAGGAAGAGGTCCAGCAGAAAGTAATCGATTTGCGCGGTGAATTGCCCGACAAGTTGAAGAGCGAAGAAAACCAGGATCCTTGGTCGATCACGTTTGCCTCGATTCGCCCCGTCACGATTCGATTCGCCGATGATGGATTCAGCGTCACCATCCGTGGCCAACGCTACACCTCGGGCGAACGCAACTTTCGCGCGATGAACGTCACCGCAACCTACAAGGCTCAGGTGGATGGCAAGGGAGCGAAGCTGGTGCGACAAGGGGACCTGGAGATATTTCCTCCGAACTTCGTGCCGGGCAAATCACGACTCTCGACCCAACAGGTCTCGCTCAAGACGCTGCTCGAAAAACGGTTTGGAAAAATGTTCGAGCCGGAGATCGTTTCCGAAGGGCTCGAACTGCCGGGCAATTGGAAAAATGCCGGCCGGCTCGATCTCAAGGTCTTGCAGAGCCGCAGTGGCTGGCTGGCGCTGGCTTGGACCGAAAGCGGCGAACCGGTCAAAGACGACCAACCGGATCGCGTCGCGGCGGGAACCGTCGACTGACTGGGACAATACCTGCTGACTGAACAATGCCGACAGACGGGGCCTGCTGACTGGACAATGCCGACTTGAAATAGCTATGCTCGTGTGCGGGAATCGTTCACGGACGGGGACTGCACGATGAGCGAATATGTCGACATTGCATTCGATTGCCTTCCGCTAAGAAGTGTGGGCCGGCTCGATATTCCGATTGATGCCTCGCCCGTCTATCGCGCGCGCTGTGAGCGGATCAAGACGGCGCTGGAGAAGCACGGCTCGCACAATACGTACTATCTCTATAACGCCCAGTGTACGTTTCATCTCACGAATAGCCCCGACGTGGGAATGATTGAATACTCGTGCGAAGGCACGGTCATGACGGACCCCACGGATCAGCACACGGTCGGGTCCGAGCTGCACATCGAATTGGTTCGGGAAACCTGCGACTGGCTGACCGAGCCCGCCTCGCACTGGTTGGCCGAAACGGTCAGCCGTGCCGTGCAGGCCGAGTTCGACCGCTATATCATGGCCGGCGATCTGGCCCAGACGGTCGAGCGCATCCGCAAACTACAGGCCGAAAGTGACGCTCACGGCGGCTATGTCGGCATGTATCTCTAGGCGCCATCGATTGGCAATCAGGGAAGTCTAGGAGGTGTTTCCAGCGTTTCTCAGGCGGCGGTGCGCGCCTGCAACGGCTTCACCCCAGATCACTCAGCCTTCTGTTGTTATCCAATCGCCCCAATAGTCGCTTGGATACGGTGAATGCATAAAGTGCGTTGTATTCATCGAGTTTTCTGATTGCGCGAACTCTTCCTCGTACGAAGAATCTCACAAGTTTAAGGGTTACGTCGTCGATACCTTGCACTGCCGAAATCCTCATGCGAGGCACCGCGCAAATTGCGCGTGCGTCTCTCGGATGAGTAGGCCGGCGTGGACGGGGGGCGTCCAACGATTTCGTTGCTACCGCTGCTGGCACTTTCGCACGTGCTGGCGGCGGCGGCGCGAAATGGGACTGGGACAACAACCCCCAAAGGTCGATTGATGAGCCGCCGAGTCCACAGCATCTGGGCGATTCTTACGTCCGCGATGATCGCGTGCACGGGGTGTCACCCGCAGCAGCCGTTCTACTTCCATGAAGACGGCGACCTGTCGCACTACATTGACGTGGCCACGGAGATCGAATATCCCGATGTCTGCACCACGACGCTGGACGAAGTTCGCGACGCGCTGCCGCCTTTGACCGTGGACAATCTGAAGCTCGACAACTACTGGGATCTGACCCTGGAAGAGGCCATCAAGACGGCGCTCGCCAACGCCAAAGTCATGCGTTCACTGGGTGGCAACTTTGTCGGCCAGGCCTTCAACAATCGCACGCAGGTTGGCCAGGCGCCGCAGCAATTGACCCAGCAGCCCGACAATATCGGCACGGTCTACGATCCGGCGATCGTTGAAACCACTCCGTTCACCGGCGTGGAATATGCCCTGGCCGCATTCGACGCGCAGTGGACGACCAACCTGTTCTACTCCAAGAACGATCACCAGCAGAACGTTCTACCCAGGTTCCCGATTACGAACTTCTTTCGCCAGATCTTTCAGCAGGATACCAGCACGTTCAACACCCAATTGAGCAAGACCACGGCACAGGGCGGTACGTTCACCGTTCGAAACAACATCGTCTACGACTTCAACAACAACCCGACGCGGCAGATTGCCAAGGACTGGAACGCCAACTACGAGTTGTCGTTCAATCAGCCGTTGCTGGCTGGTGCGGGCGCGCAATTCAACCGCATCGCCGGCCCTTACAATCCGTTTCTGAACATTACCGGGGCCACGCAGCAGACGCCTGGCTTCGACGGTGTATTGCTGGCTCGCATCAACGTGGATATCAGCCTGGCCGATTTCGAAGCCGGCGTGCGGAACTTGATCAGCGACGTGGAACAAGCCTATTGGGAGCTGTCGTTCGCCTGGCGCAATCTGGAAACGTCGAACACCGCGTTGTCCAGTGCTCGCGAGACCTGGAAAAAGACCTACCTGTTGTACCAGGTGGGCACCAAGGGTGGTGAAGCCGCCCAGGAGGCCCAGTCTCGCGAACAGTACTTCCAGTTCAAGAGCACGACGCAGTCGCTGTTGAATGAATTGTTGACCGCCGAGAACCGGCTGCGCTATGTCATGGGCCTGGCCATGAGCGATGGCCGTTTGATTCGCCCGATCGACACGCCGACGGTGGCCAAGGTCGAATTTGACTGGTGCGAGATCACCGAAGAGACACTCGCTCGCAATCTGACATTGCGGCGTCAGAAGTGGCAGATCAAGCGGCGCGAGTTGGAGCTGATTGCCGCCAAGAATCTGCTGATGCCGCGTTTGGATCTCACCGGCACGTACCGCTTCGTCGGCTTGGGCGACACGCTGCTCGGCGCCAACCAGACGCAGTTCAATCCATCGAATCCGCTGGCACTCACCGGATCCAGTGCCCTGCAAACGTTGGCAAGCGGCCAGTTTCAAGAGTGGACGTTGGGTGCGCAGATGACGATGCCTATCGGTTTCCGCAAGGAACTGACGACCGTGCGGCACTACCAACTGCAACTGGCCAAAGAGCGCGCCAAATTGCAGGACTTGGAACTCGAACTGTCGCACGAGTTGGCCGACGCGATTCGTAATCTTGAGCTCACCTATGAGCTCACACAAACCAACTTCAATCGCACTCTGGCGGCCGTGCGCCAGGTCGAGGCGGTGCAAGCCGCGTTTGACGCTCAAACGGTCACGCTGGACCAGTTACTCGATGCCCAGCGGCGACGCGCCGAAGCCCAGGCGAGTTTTTTCCGCACGCTGCTCGACTATCAGCGAGCGATTATCATGGTTCACTTCCGCAAAGGCTCGTTGTTGGAATACAATAACATCTACCTGAACGAGGGTCCCTGGCCGGCCAAAGCCAAGTTCGACGCCCACCGGCGTGCCCGTGCTCGCGACGCGGCCTGGTATGTCGACTACGGCTTCACGCGGCCGTCGGTCATGAGCCAGGGTCCGATCAACCAGGGCGCCAACGGACATAGTTACACGGGCAAGCTCCAAGGTGAGACGCCGATCGACGGTGTTCCCACGGAAGCCAAACCGGAGGAATTGCCGACACCGACCCCCGGCGAGCTGCCTTCGCCAGAGCCGAGCATCTCGCCGTCCGACAGCGTCACCGAGCACTTCGGCCCGGCGGCCATCCCGGAGGTCGCGGCGAGTCCCAGTGGCTTCGATTGGGGATCGTTGGGGCTCGATGCGGACGTTCGATCGTCGAATGCGGTAGCGAGTGCCGTGCAGAGTTCGTTGGCCGAGGAATCGGCGGCCAGGGCTCAGCCGAATCCGGCCAAGCGGTTGCCTGCGGCCAGCGCGGCGGCCTCGCGGTTGGTGCCTCCGGGCACGAACGCCACGAACTCGTCCAACGGAAGCGTGAAAAGTGCCAAGCATCAGCAATGGAAAACAGCGTTCGACCATGAACCTGTCGAGAATCAGCCGGCTGGTGCAACTATTGGGGCTGCTACAGGCTGGCAAGGGCCATAACGCCGGCGCGCTGGCCAAGTCCTGCGGAGTCACGCGCCGCACGATCTTTCGCGATCTCGACGTGTTGCGGCAAGCGGGCGTCCCGTTGTTGTTCGACGACGAGTCGGGCGTCTACCGCATCCCCGGCGCCTACTTTTTGCCGCCCACCAACTTCACGGCGGAAGAAGCGCTGGCCGTCATGGTCTTGCGCTACGAATTCGGCAGTGGCAGCCGCCTGCCGTTCTACGAAGCGGCATCAAGCGCCGCGCTCAAACTCGAAAGTTGCCTGCCGGGGCGCATGCGCGACCGGCTGCGCGACTCCACCGGCGCGGTCCATATCAAGCTGCAGCCCGGTAGCCGGCTGGACGACAAGATGCCGGTCTACAAGCAACTGTTGGGTTGCGTCGCCGCCCGCCGGGCCGCGCGCATCGCCTACGACAGCCTGAGCGACGGCGGAATCATTCGCATCAAGCTGTGTCCCTATCGACTGTTGTTCAGTCGTCATAGCTGGTATGTGATCGGTCGCTCGTCGCTGCATCGCGAAGCCCGCACGTTCAACGTCGGCCGCATCCGCGATATCGAGCTTCTCGACGAGCAATTCCTGGTGCCACGTAGCTTTTCGATCGATCGCTATCTGGGCAATGCCTGGCATCTGATTCCCGAAGCGGGCCCCGACTAGGACGTGTTGATACGTTTTTCGCCGATGGTGGCCCGCAACGTCGCCGAAGTCGTGTGGCACAAGACACAGCAACTCACCCGCCGCGACGACGGCACGCTCGATTTTCAAGTGCGCGTCTCGGGGCTCCACGAGATTAGCTGGTGGATACTCGGCTACGGCGACCAGGCCGAAGTGCTCAAACCGGCCTCCCTGCGGCGGCTGATTGCCGAGCACGCCGGCCGCATGGTCGAAATGTATAATGGCCGTTCGCAGGTTTGAGCTCTTGGCCACTGGATCAACGTTCCATGTTCTTCTCGTTCGACGGTCTCGACGGAGTCGGCAAGACGACGCAGATCGAGTTGTTCTGCGCCTGGCTTGCTGAACGCGGACACGAAATCGTGCGCTGCCACGACCCGGGCAGCACTCCGCTGGGCGAACAAATTCGCGCCATCCTGTTGGGGCATCAGGCCCCCATGTCCCGCACGGCAGAAATGTTGCTGTTCATGGCGGCCCGCGCAACTAGTCGAAGAAGTGTTGCGCAGTGCGCTGGCGCACGGCAAGACCGTGGTCTCGGACCGCTACCTGCTGGCCAATGTCGTCTATCAGGGGCATGCCGGCGGGCTCGACGTCGACACGCTGTGGCAAATCGGCAAAACGGCCACCGGTGGCTTGATGCCCGACATGGTGTTCGTGCTCGACATGCCCCCGGAAACCGCGGCCGGGCGAATCGATCGGGCCCGCGACCGGATGGAAAGCCAAGGCGCAGCCTACGACCGGCGCCTGCGCGACGGATTCCTGGCAGAAGCCGCCCGCGATCCCCAGCACATCGTACTGATCAACGCAGCCCGCGGAATTGAGGAAGTACACGCCGACATCCGCGCCGCCGCCGAGCGGATATTGTCGAACCGTTGACACGCGCTCCTACCGCCCGCGGTTACGTCATCGAGCCGGCGCCGCTATGATGCCCGCTTGCGGCTTGGCGGCGCATCACCATCAACCAACCCACGCCCTTGATCTCCCCATGACCTGGCAAGGCATCGAAGGACACGACGCGGTCGCAGAGCAGTTTCGCCGCGCGCTGGTGCGGGGACGCCTGGCCAGCACGTTTCTGTTTGCCGGGCCGACAGGCGTTGGGAAGCGGCTGTTCGCCGAAAAACTTGCTCAAGCGCTCTTGTGTCAGCAAGCGCCCCAGACGGCACTGGCGCCCTGCGGCGCCTGTGACTCGTGCGTGCAAGTTGCTTCGCGCACGCATCCCGATCTGATGATCGTGGAAAAACCTCGCGACAAGAGCTTCATCCCGCTCGACATGCTGGTCGGCGAGAAAGACCGACGCATGCGCGAGGGACTGTGCCACGACATCGCGCTCAAACCGTTCATGGGTGGGCGGAAGGTCGCCATCATCGACGACGCCGACCACCTGAACGAGGAAGGCGCCAACGCCCTGCTCAAGACTTTGGAAGAGCCTCCGCCGCGATCGGTATTGATTCTGATCGGCACCAGCCCGGATCGACAATTGCCGACCATTCGCTCGCGCTGTCAGCTCGTCCGCTTCCGCCCCCTCGACGCCGAGACGATCGCCGGCATTCTGCAAGCGCGCGGATTGGTGGCCGACGCCCAGCAGGCTCGGCGATTGGCCGAGTTCTCCGCTGGCAGTATTCAGCGGGCGGTGGAACTGGCCGACGATGACCTGTGGACCTTTCGCCACGAATTGCTGGCCGCACTGGCCGGCCCACAACTCGCCAGCGTTGCGCTGGCCCAATCGACGATGGCCTTTGTCGACGCGGCGGGAAAGGAAGCGCCGGCGCGTCGCGAGCGGCTGCGCCAGGTCATTGGCTTTGCCGCCAACTTTTACCGCCAGGCGATGCGTGCCCAAACTGGCGTCGCGGTGGCGGCCGATCCCGAGTTGACGCATGCCGTCGAGCGCGCACTAGCTGCGACGGCTGGCGACGTCGAAGCAACTGCCGCCTGCCTCGAGCGGACACTCGCCGCGTTGGGGCACATCGACCGAAATGCCCATCAGGCGACGCTCGTGGAGTGCTGGCTCGATGACTTGGCGCGGATCCAGCAAAGCGGGCGAGCCGTTGGCGTGCAACTGGATTGAGTGCGCCGTTCTATCGCGTCGGCAACGGCGCGTAACTTTCATACCGGCCGTGCAGCGTGAGCACCAGTCGTCGCCCGCCCGCGCGATTGCGATGCTCGCAAAGATAGATGCCCTGCCAGGTTCCCAGCAGCAGCTTGCCCGCACGGATTGGAATGGTCAGCGAGGCGCCGAGCATGGCCGACTTCACGTGCGCCGGCATGTCGTCGGGCCCTTCGATCGTGTGCGTGTAGTCGAAGTCCTCGGGCGCGATGGCGTTGAACGAAGCTTCGAGATCGACCGGCACGTCGGGATCGGCGTTTTCGTTGATGACCAGCGAGGCGGACGTGTGTTGAATAAAGACGTGCAACAAGCCAACTTGCAAACGCGACATTCCCGGCAACGCTTCGACGACGTGCGATGTGATCAAATGAAAGCCGCGGCAAAACGGCGGCAGCTGCAGCGTGTGTTGATACCAGGTCATGGTTTTTGTTGCCGCGCAAGGGGAATCATGGCGGGGCCGCAACGCCGGCGCTAATGTTCCAGCCTAGCAGAGGTTGGTCATTGCGGGGCGAGGGCATCGCCGGACGTCCGGGGAATTTCGCGGGGGGGGAAGACATTAGCCGGCAACGCCGTACGAGCCCTCACAGCCGCCGTGAGACATACCTTTCGATCTCTCGGCGATCGGCCACCCCTACCAATGGGCCGGCGAGCGATTGCCGGCCGGCGTCGCGTTGGGCGGGGGTTAATGTGACGGAAATGAAATGCTAGCAATTGCTTGACATCTGGCCGCGGCTCGGGATAATGGTATGTTTAACACGGACACGGAGTAGCTAGGTTCGTACCCGCCCGAATCGGATCGCCCACGCCCCACCGCATCCGAGAAATTCGCTCTCGCTCGCGTCGGCCAGGAAGGAAAGCCGCGGTAGAGACCGTTTCACAGTCGTTTCAGGTGTTGGCGTTCCAGACGCCGGTCTGTGTGGGATCGTTTTACAGAGTAGAGAGAGTAGAGGTATTCAAAACCATGAGTCAAACGAAGAGCGGTCAGGCGAAGTCGAGCCGCGATCGAAAGAACACGCGGCCCAAGACCGAGGCGAGCGAAACTCGCCATGGCAAAGCCACCGTGCAGTGCAAAGGGCAGGTTTCCAAGGTTGGAGGAAGTAATTCGATGCGGCAGATGCGGAACGTTTTCGAGGCAATTCTGAAGTACGGCCATGACGAGGATTTTGCCCCGTCGGCCGAAGACGACTTTTTTCCCACCGAGGCCCCCGCTGGCTCGCGAGAGAAGCTCGACGTGCTGGCCGAGCGCGTGCTCCGCGGCGAGCCGCTATGGCACCCCGAAGACCGGCCCGATTACAGCGGTTTGACCGGCGCCGTCCGGCCCCGCGAGTAAATTGCGCTGGCGACGTTCAACAACCAACAAGAAACACATCGTGTGCCCTTGCGGCGCGCGATGTGTTTTTCTTTGCGCCTGCGCGCACGACTCGGTTAGGTCGATGGACGGCTCGATATCGGGCTTCCACGAACGCGTGCAAGCTCACTTGCGGCAGCGTCAGGGAGCGACGGAGGCCTGTGCCGATTGTTCCTGCTCGAACGCCGTCTTCTCGGCGACGACGCCGTCGAGGTTGGCCTTGGCTGCGGCTGCCGCGGCGGACGCTGCTTCGGCGGCTTTGGCCTTTTCGGCGGCAACGGCCTGAGCGGCCGCTAGTTCGGCGGCGGCCTTTTCGGCGACGGCGGCTGCCACTTTGGCGGCCGCGGCTGCCTCTTCCGCGGCGGCGGCGGCCGCGTTGGCGACTTCGGTTTGAGCCTGCACCACCATCTCCAGGGTTGGCGGATTGGGAGCCAGCACGGCAACTTGCTTGCCATCGGCTGCCTCCCACATGCGCACCTCGCCCAACCAGTCGCCGGCCACGATGCGTGCGCCGTCGTGCGTGAAGGCCACTTCCATGGCCAGGTCGTTAAACGCGGGCAACGAACTGATGGCGGCTCCGTCGGCGCCCCATAGCTTGGCCAGGCGGTCGCGACCGACCGACGCTATCTTGCCGTCGTGCGCGAAGTCGATGGCGCTGGCTCCGCCACCGTGCGCGGCCCAACTCTTGATTTCCTTGCCCCCTTCGATTTCCCACAGCTTGATCGTGCCGTCCTCGCTGGCGCTAGCCAATACGTTGGAGTCGTCACGCCAACTGATGTCCGTCACGCCGGCTTTGTGCCCTGCCAGGTTCTGAAACTCTCGGGCCGTTTCGGCTTCCCAGACGAACAGCCCGCCGTTGCGGTCGGCCGTGGCCAACAACACGCCGTCGGGGCTGAATTCCAGGGCGTAGATCCATTCGGTGTGTTTGCGAATCTCGTGCAACAACGACCCGTCTTCGGTGGAGTAAACGCGCACCACGCGGCCGGGGCCGCCCAGCGCGATCCGCGTGTGATCCTCGTTGATGTCGGCGGCCAACACGACATCCAACTCGTCGCCCACTTCGAACACGCGCTTGCCGGTCTTCAAGTCGAAGACGACGACCGTGCCAAGTTTGGCGCCGACGCCGCCGCCGGCCAGCAGCAGCGTGCCGCTGCGGCTGAATTTCAATATGTGCGGAATGCCCTCGGGAAACGGCAGCACGCCCAGCAAGGCCCCGGAGTCGGTGTGATACAAGCTGATTTGTTGCTGCCCGGCCACGGCGGCTAGCGGCGCCCAGGGGCTGCAGTCCAGGGCCGTCACGGCGCTGCGCGCGGGGTATAGATGACCGGCTGGCGCGGAAGCTTATCCGGCATGGGCGGAGGGCCCTCCGGCTTGGCGGCACCGCTGGCCATGCTCATTTGCATCTTCGGCTTCTTGCTCACCTTGGCCACCGAACCGTTATTCTCCAGCGAACCGCCAAGAATCCAGGCCTTGACGGTTTCGAGCTTGGCCTGCGGCAGTTTGTCCTGCTCGGGCGGCATGTTGGGCTCTTCGGCGTGCGACACCAGCGCCCACAGCCGCGACGAGTCGATGTCGCCCGGCTCGACAATCGCGCCGCTGGCGCCACCGGTCATCAGGGCGGTGTAGCTGGCCAACGACAGATCGCTTTTCTTGGTGTCCTGGCTGTGGCAGCTAAAACAATGCTCGCGAAAGATGGGCTGCACGTGCTCGTCGTAGGTGATCTTGGCCATCGGCGCCGGATCCGCTGGTTTCTCGTCCTCGGCCCGCGCCATGGCGGCAACCGCCGCCAGGCAAAGAGCGAGTGCCATACCACGCAACAGGCTTGGTTGTTTCGAGCGATTCATCGATCAACGCCTCTGGGCATTCCTAGTGATTGAAAAGATATTCGCGCGAGTTCAGCACCGCCCACAAAACGTCGTCCACCGCGGCGCGGGGGTTGTCGGCCGCGGCGGCCAAAACTGGCTCGAGCTTCGCGAGCTCCTCCGAACTTGGCTTTCGCGAGAGACAGGCCAAATAGATGGTTTCCACGATCTCGGCCGGAGTTTTTCCCGCATCGAGCATCTGTTGCAGCTTCGTGCCCTCGCCAATCTTGCGCGAGATCGTGTCGCCGTTGAGCATGTGCAGCGCTTGCGACAACGTCGGTTCCGTCGTGGCTTCCCCCTCGCAGACCGTCAGTCGCGGCGAACGGCCGAACGTCGTCAGAAAGTAGTTGCTGGCGTTGCCATCGGCAATTTGCACTGCCCGGGCACCCAAAGGCAGCCCCTTGAACTTGTCGGGAACGCCGGTCACTTGGGTGAGGCAATCGAGCAGGCCCTCGGCCGGGATGCGGCGAATGCGGGCGTGCGAGAAGTTGGTCAGGTCTTCGGCGTTATTTTCGTTGGCTTGCGTCGAGCGCTGGTACGCGTGCGAGTTGCAAATATCGCGCACCAATTGCTTGAAGTCGTAGTTGTAGCCGGTCAGCTTCCCGCCCAATGCGGCGAACAACTCCGGGTTGCTGGACGGATTGCTCACGCGAATGTCGTCCACCGGCTCGACGATGCCGATGCCAAAGAAGTGGGCCCACACGCGATTGGCGATGCTGGTGGCGAAGTACGGGTTCTCGGGCGATGCCAGCCATTTGACCAGCACTTCGCGGCGGTCCTTGCCTTTGACGTCGGGCTCGATCCCTCCCAGGAACTTTGGCGCCATGTTCTGCCCGCCGACCGGATGCTTTACTTCACCGCCGCCGGAGTTGAACACGATCGTTTCGCGATAGTCCTGGCCCTGCTTGCGGCCGATCTGGGCGAAGAACGCGGCAAAGCCGTAATAGTCGTTCATCGTCCAGCGGTCGAACGGGTGGTTGTGGCACTGGGCGCACTGCGTACGAATTCCCATGAACACCTGCGCCACGTTTTCGGCCGTTTTCAGCGTATCGCGCTCGATCTGATAGTAGTTCGTCGCGGGGTTCGAGAATGTGCCGCCACTGGCGCTCAACAGGTCTTGCACCATCTTGTCCAACGGCACGTTGTTCTGAATCTGATTCGTCAGCCAGTTCGAATACAGGAACATCGACTTGTAGCTGACGTCGTTGGACGTCTTGACCATCAGCAGATTGGCCCACTTGAGCGCCCAAATCTCCGAAAACTCCTTGCGCTCCAGCAATCGATCGATGAGGTTGGCCCGCTTGCCGGGATCGGTGTCCGCCACGAACTGCTGATACTCTTCCACGGTCGGCAGCACGCCGGCAATGTCGATCGTCACGCGGCGCAAGAACGTCTCGTCATCGCACAGCCCGCTGGGAAGCACGCGAATTTTTCGCAGCTTGGCATTGACCAGTTCATCGACGTAGTTGACCGCTGGCTCGTCGGGCGGCGAGTATTGCAGGTCCTTGGGCAGCACCAGCACCTGGCTGCCCACGGTGTGCGTGGCGAAGCGCGCCATCACGAACGCTTCGCCCCGCGATCCGGCGGTTACCAGGCCGTTGGCGTCCATCGGCGCCGAGTTGTCGTTGTTCGTCAGGAACACGGCCAGACTAGTCACGTCGCGGTCGGTGCCGTCGGAGTATTTCGCCCGGGCGATGAACGGCTGCGTGGCGCCTTCGCCTTCGAGCACGGCCTTGGGCGGATAGATCTCCAGGGCGGTGCAAGTGGCCACCTCGGGCGGATCGTTGGGCACGCCTGCTTCGAGCCAGCGCAGGATGGTTTGATAGTAGGGGCTGTCTTCGCCGAATCGCTTGCCGCCGGTGTGGGGCACCTGGCCGGCGGCCTTTTTCAGCAACAGGCTCTCACGCGGCAGCGCCATGTTGATCCGGCGAAAGCCAATCTCGTGCGTGATCCGATGGTGATCGCCGGCCGGGTCGAAGCCGAACAGCGACAGGTTGAAGCCGTCCTTGCCGCGCACGGCGCCGTGACAACTGCCGGTGTTGCAGCCGCTTCGCATGAAGATGGGCATGACGTCCAAGCGAAAGCTGATCGCGCGATCGACCGCGGCGTCTTTCACCGTGACCGGCACGCTCGCCGTCAAACCCTCGTACTCAACGTTCAATGTCGTCGCGCCATCGGCTGCGGGAAACAGCGTGTTGCCTTCCAGCCGCGCCAGCGCCGGATCGGCCAGCGTGGACTTGACCTGTTTCGTTACGTCGAGCGTGACGCCGTCAGGTCGCGTTACCAGGGCGATGAACGCCTGCGAGTCGCGGCTCGTGTTGAGCAGCACATCGGGTGGATAGACATCCAGCTTCAGCGTGGCCTCTTCCGCCGCCAGCGGGCGGCTGGCCAAGCCTGCCAGGCTCACAAGTGCAATTGCAATGACTGTCCGTCGCATTATTGGGCTCCTCCCGCGCTAGCGGCAGCTCGGGCTTGTTTGGCTTGTTGACGCTCGAGCCGCAGTTTTTCCAAGGGGCTCAAGCGTTTCTCGGCCGGCGGCATCGGCGCCGCCTCGGGCATGGGAGCGGGCTGGGCCGCCGCCGTTTCCATCGGTTTGGGCGGCAGCGGCTCGTCGATACGCAACTCACCGGTGCCCAGCGTATGCACGATCGGTTCGTCGTTGGCCGTGATTG
>CAVZWY010000004.1:0-10397 GCA_963779015.1 uncultured Planctomycetaceae bacterium
CCCGTTTTTGAGACAGTTGAGGACTGGGCTGCTTTACAGCCGTGCCGATCTGAACCATCGATCCCCGCCCGTGACGCCCGAGTCATAGGGTGTGGTTCCTGAAACGCTCACGGTTCACCGATTGTCCATGACGCCGGGCACGAACGGATCGAAGACGCAATTCGCGGTTTCCAGCGTCCGTCAGCTTTTCTTGGCGGAAGTTTTCCGCTTGGCCGTCGACTTCTTCTTCGCGGGTGACTTCCCGTTGGAGCCATCCTTCGCCGTGCTGGACGCAGACTTTTTGGCTCGCTTGGGCGTCGAACTGGCCGTACCGCGACGACCGGCCCGCTTCTTTTTCGAAGGCCCCATCGCCGCCCGAGCAGCCAGCAGTTCCAGCGCCTGCTCTTGCGTCAATTCGTCGGCCACGGCTCCCTTGGGCAACGAGGCGTTCGTCTCCCCATCGGTCAGGTACAAGCCGTACCGGCCTTCGAGCAGTTCGATCTTTTGCTTGGTCACGGGCGATTCTTCAAACACCTTGATCGGCTCGCGCTTTGCCCCGAAGCCGCGCCGCGCGGCCTTCGGTTGCGCCAACAATTCGAGCGCCTGTTCGAGCGTGATATCGATCGGCGACATGCCGGCTGGCAGGCTGCGCGTCTCGTCGCCGCATTTGATGTACGGACCGAACCGCCCGTTCTGCGCCACCACGGCATTGCCGTTCTCAGGATGCACGCCCAAATCGCGCGGCAATGAAAGCAGCTTGAGCGCCACTTCCAGCGTCACGTCGTCCGGCTGCATGCCCTTGAGCAACGACGCATTCTTGGGTTTTTCCTCGTCCTCGGGCGTACCCCGTTGCACATACGGACCGAAGCGGCCGACTTTCAAAAACACGGGCTTGCCCGTCTCGGGGCAATGACCCAATGGTTCGTCAGCTTGAGCGGCCTGGGCCAAAAGTTCCAGAGCCATTTCGACGCTAACTTCGTCAGGCGCGGTTTCGTCGCGCAGGCTCGCTCGACGTTCGCCTTGCTCCAGAAACGGACCGTAACGACCCACGCGCACGTAAATCGGCTCGCCGTCGTCCGGAGTGCCAATAAGAATGCGACCGACGTCGCGGGCATCGATGGCCTCGGCCTTGTCCGCCAGTAGTTGTTTCAATCCCGGTTTGCCATTGCCGAAGTAAAAGCCGCGCAAATAGTCGGTGTGCTCCGACTCGCCGCGGCTGATCGCGTCCAAATCGTCTTCCATCTGGGCGGTGAACTGGTAGTCCACCAAGTACGGCAAATGCTCCGACAAAAGTTGCGACACGGCGAACGCCACCCAGGTGGGCACCAGCGCGTTGCCCTTTTTGAAAACGTATTCCCGGGCTTGAATCGTTTCGATGATCGAGGCATACGTACTCGGCCGGCCAATGCCCATTTCTTCCAGCGCACGGGTAAGTGAGGCTTCGCTGTAGCGCCGGGGGTTGCGTGGTGTGGCTCTTCGGCTCCAACTCGGCGCAGGTCAAGCGTTCGCCCACCGCGACTTGTGGCAACACGGTGTCGCGCTCGGCCAGGTCAGCTTGTGGATCGTCGCTGCCTTCGACGTACGCCCTCAAGTAGCCGGGAAAATCGATGGTCTTGCCGCCAACACTGAAAGTGGCGCCGCCCCCTTCGACCGTGATGGTAATGCGTCGACCGCGCGCATCGGCCATTTGGCTGGCCACCGTGCGCTTCCAAATCAGGTCGTACAGCCGGAACTCATCGCTCGACAAGCCGCTGCGCAAGTCCTCGGGCAGCGCGAAGGGATGGCCCGCCGGGCGGATGGCTTCGTGGGCTTCCTGCGCGTTTTTCACCTTCGTTTGGTAGACGCGGGCTTCCGCCGGCAAGTACTCGCGGCCATATTGCGACTCGACCAGATCGCGTGCCGCTTCGACCGCCACTTTGGCCAACGTCGTCGAATCGGTACGCATATAGGTGATGTGCCCTGTCTCGTACAAGCTTTGGGCCGCCTGCATCGTGCGCCGGGCCGTGAAACCGAGCTTGCGGTTGGCCTCCTGCTGCAGGGTGCTTGTCGTGAAGGGAGGATAGGGCTTGGAGGTGAACGGCTTGTCGTCGAGAGCCGTGACGCTGAAATCGGCGCGGCGCAGCGTTTCGAGCAGTTGGCCCGCGCCGGCTTCGTCCAATAGCAGCATGCCGGGGTCTTTCAACTTGCCGGTGGCCGCGTCGAAATCCTTTCCGGCCGGAACGCGGCGTCCTTCGACGGACACTAGCTCGGCCTTGAACTGTTGCTGGTCGGCCTTGCTGAACGTGGCGAGCAAGTCCCAAAACGTGGCCGAGACAAACGCCATGCGCTGCTTTTCGCGCTCGACAATCAACCGCACGGCCACGCTTTGCACACGACCGGCTGACAATTTCGGACGCACTTTCCGCCACAGCAGCGGCGAGACCTCGTAGCCAAACAGGCGATCGACGATCCGCCGCGTCTCCTGAGCTTTCACCAGCGACTCGTTGACGTCGCGCGGATGCGCCAGCGCTTCGTTGATCGCCTCTTTCGTGATCTCATGAAACACCAGGCGGTGCACCGGCACTTTCGGCTTCAGCAACTCTTGCAGATGCCAACTGATCGCTTCGCCCTCGCGGTCTTCGTCGGTGGCCAGGTACAGGTCCTTGGCGTCCTTGAGCAGCCCCTTGAGCTTGCGAACTTGCGCGGTCTTGCCGGGCGGAATGATGTAGACCGGGTCGAAGTCCTTTTCGACGTTCACACCCAAATAGGCCCAATCCTCGCCCTTGAATTCGGCCGGGATTTGTTTGGCCCCTTGCGGCAGATCGCGGACGTGCCCGATGGACGCCTCGACGGTGAAGCCTCCTCCGAGGAACTTGCTAATCGTCCGCGCCTTGGCCGGCGATTCGACGATCACCAAGGACTTGCCGTCAGGTTTGGCGGTCTTTTTGGCCATTTACAATACAAAAGCTGTAAAACTGGGTTGACTGGGGCGACTGATCGTTAACTTCGGCGGACCGACCTGGCGAATTCACTGCAAAGCCGTATCGGCGACTCGCCCCCTTCAAATTGGCGCCTTACAACGAGTGCGAGGCGCATAGGCTGTCCGCGATAGTTCTACGCAACCGGCCGGCAATTTGCGGAAAAATCCGCGTCATACGCCGCAAATTGCTGGGTGCATTGGAGTTACAAAACGTCCAATACCCCCCACCAGGGCTAGCCCCTCGCCCATCGGATGGCCTTTCATTAATACTGTGGCACACCGACTGTCAAGCCGTGTTTGCAGGCCGCGCGCACCGTAGACTTGATGGTGGACATGCGAGGTCGCCGACTGTCAAGCCGTGTTTGCAGGCCGCGCGCACCTGCACGGCGAGCGTCGATGCCACCGTGCCGCCGACTGTCAAGCCGTGTTTGCAGGCCGCGCGCACCGGAAACCATCCGTTTCGCTACCGACTTGACCTCTGCCATGAAGGCGCCGAGACGCGTCAATCAGGCACGCTTACGTCCGCAGCCACGCACTGATATCCCACGAAAGCCGCGCGGAGAGCTCCATGATATCAGGGGCAAAAAAATCGACGAGTCGCCGCCGGTCGTGGGGGCTCAGGACGAACGCCGGACGATCCAGGGCCGCTTGCCAGCGCGTCCGCCAGGACCGTGGAGCGATGTACCCGGCAGCGCGAGCCACCCGCAGCAACACGCGCCCCGCACTCTTTTGGGCCAACATCTCGCGCCGCGCCGTGGCCCCACGTTCCACGGGCGATTGGTCCGCTCCAAATCAACGACGTCGATGCCCAGAAACTCCGCCAGGTCGGAATAGAAAGCCGCGGGATTGTTTTTCAAATCTTCGTACCGACGGATGAATAGCTGTGCGTTTGGAAACCGCTCTTGATAGCGGGCGACCTGCTTGGCATAGCGAAAACATCCCTGATAGTCCCAAGCCCATTCCCAGCCGGCGGCCATCCGTTGCGAGCTTTGCTCAAAGGCCCGCCAGAAACTCCGGCACGGCTCGCGGACATCGCGGCGCATCATGGCATACATCGAGAACGCCGCTTCCACCGGATTGCGCAAGACCATCACGATCTTGGCGCTCGGGCACAATTCGGCAATCTTGCCCGCTGCTTGCGGATAGTACAGGTAAGAGGGGCTCACGTCGGCTGCGACCCGTTCGCCGGCACGTTGGGCATAAAGTACCTGATAGGCCGGCAAACTCGTGATACTGCCCTCGAGCACCGTGGCATCGCGCGGCCCAGCCAAGCGCGGTTTGCCGCCAAAGAACGCCATGTAGTTCGTCTCTTTGATCGTGCCCGGCACGAACACCTGCGGGTGCGCGCGGAAATACTGGTGCAGCGCGGTCGAACCCGATTTCGCGGCGCCGACGACGAAGACGTCCGGCAAATCGTTGGCATGCTCGTCCACAGCACCCGCGCGACGGCGTCGCCCCTCGGCCGAATGCGCGAATGTTGCCCGCGGTTGATCGTATTGAAACGGTTCCATAGCTTCAGCGCAGGCCTATTTTTCCGGCTCTGCATCCTGGTTGTCCGATCAGCGTGCTCGGCAGTGAGTGCATGCACCCAGTGCATGCCCTAGGAGGGAGCATATCAAAACCGTGCGCCACGCCCGAGATTGAAAAAACCCGCGGGTCGGGATCTCACGCCCCAACGCCGGCGAGCGAATTGCCAGAAACGCCTCTTGACGCGGCACAACTGTACTGGTACTACTAATACAGTTGGAGCAGCACCATGGAATTCTCGATCAGCCCGACCACGGGCGTGCCCATCTATCAGCAAATCACCGACCAGATTTGCGCCTCGATTGCGCGCGGCCGGTTGAAACCCGACCACCGCCTGCCCTCGGTCCGAGAGTTGTCGCAAGCCCTGGTGGTGAACCCCAATACGGTAGCGCGGGCCTACACGGAGTTGGAGCGCGAAGGCGTGTTGTACACGCGTCCCGGCTTGGGAGTGTTCGTCAACCAGACGCCGCCCCCCTTGCCCAAGAAGACGCGCCGCGAGCGGCTCACCCGGCCGGTCGAGCAACTACTGGTCGAAGCCGTGCGGCTGGGGGCCACGACCGAGGAAGTCCTGGAGCTCGTCGAGCAGCGAGCCGCCGAGTTTCATTGGTCGGTCACCGCCACGCCCGGCAAGTGAACACGAGGCTTACGACAAACATTGATTGGCAAGACACCCGAGGCAGCCAAATCATGAGCGACGCAATCACCATCGACCGGCTCACCAAACACTATGGCCCGCGCCGCGTGGTCGACAACGTGAGCCTCAAGATACCTGCCGGCTGCGTGTACGGATTGCTGGGACGCAACGGCGCCGGCAAATCGACGTTGATCAAAATGCTGTTGGGCATGGTCCGTCAGGACGCCGGCGCCGCGACCCTGCTGGGCGAAGATACTCAAAGCCTGACTCCCACCACGCGGGCCCGCGTTGCCTACCTGGCCGAAGGACACCCGTTCTATCGCTGGATGAGCGTCGGCGAGGCAATTCGCTTCACACGATCGTTCTATCCGCAATGGAACGACCGCTTTCTGAGCGAAATTCTCAATCACTTCAATATTTCCCCGCGCGCCAAATTCGGGCGTTTGTCGAACGGGCAGCGGGCTCAGGTATCGCTGGCCCTGGCGCTGGCGCCCGATCCGGAACTGCTGATCCTCGACGATCCCACCTTGGCGATCGACACCGTGGTGCGCCGCGAGTTCATGGAGTCGATGATCTACCTGATCCAGCGCAGCGGCCGGACGATCGTCTTCAGTTCGCACATCCTGGGCGACGTCGAGCGCGTGGCCGATCGCATCGGTGTGATGGTCGACGGCGTGCTGCGCGTGGATTGCCCTACCGATCAGTTCACCGGCTCGCTGCGGCGCGTGGTGCTCGAGTTTCTGGGATCCGTGCCCGACTTCCCCCATTGCCCGGGCCTGGTCAGCCAGCGCCAGATTGGCACCAGCTTGGAAGTGATCATCGTGGGCTATGGCGAGGAGCACGCCACATTGGCCGAGTCGCTGGGCGCGGTGCGCGTGGAAGTATTGGAAATGAATCTGGAGGATGCGTTCATCGCCTACACCCGCGGCGAAACGCGTCCCCTGCCCATGTTCGAACGGGAGAGTGTGCCATGCTAAAGGCGTTGGTCCGCAAAGAGCTCCGCGAGTTGCTGCCGCTGGCGCTATTGGGTGTCGCGCTGGAACTCTATCTGACCTGCACGGCTACCGGCATGCGACTGGGATTCTTCGAGGAGAGGGGGTGGGGCCCCATTCCGTTTGTCAGCGATTCCACGACCCAACTGTTCTTTTATGTCTCCGGCGGACTAGCATTTGCCTTGGGCATATTTCAAACAATGTTCGAATCCTCGCGCGGCACGTTTCAGTTCCTGCTGCATCGACCGCTGACGCGCAATGCGATTTTTGGCACGAAACTGTTGGTCGGCGCGACGTTGTGTCTCGCCGTGGCGCTGCTGCCGATCGCGGCTTTCGGTCTCTGGGCGGCTACGCCCGGCACACATTCCAGCCCCTTCTCATGGTCGATGACGGCCTGGGCCTGGCTCCTGGGCGTGCAAATGCTGCTGGTCTATTTGGGGGCATTCCTAAGTGGCTTAAGGCCGGGGCGATGGTTCGGCAGCCGGTTCTTGCCCTTGGCGGGCGCCGTGGCCGCCGTCTTCGTGTTGCGGTCGATCGTTGACTGGCCGTGGACCTCGCTGTTCGCGTCATTGGCGCTGGAAGCGGGGCTGGTCCTGGTCATTCTCGACATGGGTCGTGTCCGCGACTATTCCTGAATCGAGGTTCCGATGAAACGCAACAAGGCTCAAACGTTGCCCAAGGCATTGGCACTCGCCACGGTGCTGGCGGCCGGCGCACTATTTCTCTGGCAGTTGATTTCGGTGTGGGCCAGCAGCGTGGGAACACAGGTATTGGGAGGCGCACACCCTCGCGAACAGTTGGTCATCACCGAACAGGGCGAGCCCATCGTGGAATCGTCTCGCTATGGTTTCGGCGCGACCACGACCTACCGCACGTTGGGCGGCGAACCGATCGAGAGCCTGGACAACGTCGAGTTGCAGAACGGCGGTGGCTGGTTTCTGACCGTCAAAATGAGCAAGGCACTGCAACGCGATCGAACCAGTTGGTCGTCGAGGATCCTTGGCTTTCCAGATCCCAGCGGCGCACCCAACTATTGGTATCTGATCATTCCGGGTGTTCCCTCAATGCCCGCCTACTTCGTGGGGTTTGATGGCAAAACCAAGCAACGTGTAGGCTATCTGGGCACTAAGGGGTTTCGCAGCGACTTGCCGCCAATCGACGAGCAGTTCTCGATCGCGTCGTCGGGCGCTATTACTTGGGGAATGGTGGCCGGCCAGACTTACTCGTATGGCGAAGAGCCCAACCAGAACTACTACTGGAAAGGGCAGCCCAAGTACGTCTTTTTCAACAGCGATGGAAAACTGCTGCGCATCGATTTGCGCCACCGCTCGATCGAGCCGATTCCCCTGGCAGGCAACGTCGTCTCGTTGGGCAATCTGTACAAGCCGGTGCGCACCAGCGACTCCGACACCACCGCACAGAAAGTACAAATCGGCGCCATGCTGGAAGACCGTATCGCAATTCTGGATGACACCGGGAAGCTGTTGAAGACATTGCCGATTCTCGCCGAAGCTTCCGATCGCGTGCTGCAGGTGTTCATGACGACCGGCGACGAAGTCATCCTGGTGGCCATGGCCGATTGGAACCACGAGCTCACCGATGCATTCTGGATGAATGGCGAAGGCGCGGTGCAACGGCACGAGCAAGTTACGATCGCCGGCGGAGCCTTTGCGACAGACTTCCCGTCCCCCTGGCTGAGCAGCGCTGCGCTCCCGTCGCCGCTACTCTTGGCCCTTCAAATCGGGTTCACCAACCCACGTCTCCAACTCATGGCCGCGCGCTACGACGACTTTCCGCAAGCGCTGGCGGCTTCTCTGGCGCGCAGTTGGCCGGCCGTCTTGGCCGTCATGGCAATATCGGCTGCACTCGCCGTAGTTACCTATCGCAGACATTTGCGATTTAGCCGCGAGGGCGCGCTTGTCTGGGCCATCTTTACGCTGCTCGTGGGACCGGCCGGATATGTCGGCTACCTGACGCACCGCCGCTGGCCCGCGCGCGAGGTGTGCGGGCAGTGCCATCGGCCGGCGCCGATCGATCGGCCGGAATGCCTGATCTGCGACGCCGAATTCCCATTGCCGGCGGCGCGAGGGATTGAGATCTTTGCGTAAGCGCGATGGCCAGCGGCTGTAGCTCCCGCGGCGCGACCGTGCGATTGGCATTGCAAATCCTCGCACCCCGCCTACAATTCTTCACAAGGTGTCTGTACATAGGCACTTTCGTCGATTCCGCGACCGGCACGGCTGCCACTGGTCTGCTGCGGTCGTTTCGTCTCACGAAGCTCGATAAGGAACCCTTGGCGTGGCGAGTCCCTTTGCCCTATTTCGGCGCAATCAAAAGATCATGCTGGCCGTGGTCGGCATTGGCGCGATGTTCGCCTTTGTCTTTCTGGGCCCGCTCTCTCAATATCTTGGCGAAGGCCGCGGCCGATCGGAAAACCCCGTCGTCGTCGAGACCAAGTACGGCAACTACAAGGAAAGCGACCTGGCCAACGTGCTCGACGCGCGGATGCTGGTCGACGCCTTTTTGCAGCAGGCCATCGGCGCCACGATCGAGGAGCAGACCGCCAGCGGACAATTCGATCCCGCATGGCCCAACAGATGGCCGAGAACATGGTCATGCAGTGGCGCCAGCGCTTGATGCATCGCGCCGCGCAAGGTCCTGAAGCCAAGGCGATCGAAACCTTGATTCTGGCCAACCGCGCCCGCGAACTGGGCATGGTCGTCAGCGACCAGACCATCAACGACATGCTCGCGGAGCTGACCTTCGATTCCCTCACGAAGAAACAGTTGCTGGCGATCATCGGCAATCTGCGCGGGCCAGCGTGTCAGTCCCGCGCGGCTGTTCGAGGCGATTCGCACCGAAATGCTGGCTTCCAACCTGAGCTTGATGTTTCAGGTCAGCACCGTCGATTTCCCGCCGGCACAAAAGTTCGAGTTCTTCTCCCGAGTCAATCGCCAGGCCAAGGCCGAGGTGGCGCCGCTGGCGGTCGTCGACTTCACCAGCCAGGTGAAAAACCCCAGCGACGAGGTGCTGCAAAAGTTCTTCGACAAATACAAAGATCGTTTTCCCGACGCCGCCTCCCCCGAGCCCGGCTTCAAAGAGCCGCCGCGGGCCGCCTTTCAATACTTCAAAGCCGACTTCGGTAAGTTGACCGAGCAGATAAAGCCGCAGGTCACCGACGAGGAGATCAGCGACTACTACGAGAAGAACAAGGCACAGTTTCTAGCGCTGGAGCTGCCCGAAGATCCAGCGGCCGAAACGCCCGCCGAGGAAGAGGCCAAGCCGGAAGAAGCTAAAGAAGACGAGCCCACCAAGGATTCTGCGGACAAGCCCAACGAAGAACCGAGCGACGAGCCGGCGACGGAGCCAACACCGCAAGAGCCCAAAGCCTCCGAGGAGCCGAACGCCGACGAAGCTCCGCCGGCAGAGGCCGCCGATGGCGATGCACCGACAACGGAAGAGAAGCCTTCGGAAGAAACGAAACCCGAGCCCGAGCAATCCTCTCGCGGACATCGCCGCTCGTTGCACCTGGTCAGCCTGAACTCGCAGGCCGAGGAAGAGCCCGCGGCCGACGAAACAACCCAACCGGCCGCCGAAGCGTCCGCCGAAAAACCCGCAGTTGAAGAAAAACCGGCCGATGCCCCAGGCGAAAAGCCAGCCGACGAGCCTGCCGCCGAAAAGAGCGAACCAGCCGCCGGCGCGGAAAAGCCGGCCGACTCCGAAACGCCGGCCGCGGATGCCGAGCCGGAGCCGTCCGCCGAAACACCGGCCGCGTCGCGCTATGAGCCGCTGGAAAAGGTAAGCGATCAGATTCGCGATACGCTGGCGGGCCAGAAAGCGGCCGAACGGATCGAGGAGATTTTTGACGAGCTGCAATCGGAAATGCGTCGCTACGCCGAGCAAGTCGACATCTATGTAACCCGCGACAAATCGGACACGTCGATCAAGGCGCCCAAGCCGTTTCCGTTTGCCGAACTGGCGAAGAAGTACGACATCGACGCCGCCGAAGTGCCGCCCGTGACGGCCACCGATATCGCCACCGAAGAATTGGGCAAGGTGGCCCGCATCGTGCGCGATCGCAATTCGCAGTTCGGGTTTCGTCGCGAGACGTTGCCCGAATTCGCTTTCAGCGAGAGTTTCCCCACGTACAAGCCGGCCATCGTGCAAGACGCCGAGGGCAACGGGTTCTTGCTCTGGAAAACGGAAGAGCAAGCGGCCTACGTGCCCAGTCTCGACCAGGTGCACGACAAGGTGCTGGCAGCCTGGAAGATGATCGAAGCCCGGCCGCTTCTGCGCCAGCGGCCGG
>CAVZWY010000005.1:0-13097 GCA_963779015.1 uncultured Planctomycetaceae bacterium
TTTCAGGTCGCCCTCGGGCGTGTCCTGAGTGACGAAAAAGTAGGCGACGCCGGTAATCGCACAAGCGGCGCCCGCCACAACCATCGACAACCGCCATCCCGCCGTCGTGGATAACCCGAGCACGCTGACGAACAGGGCAAAGATGAGCGGCATGACGACCTGCGTCACACCGCCTCCGAGATTTCCCCACCCGGCCGTCGTGGCGTTTGCCGTGCCGACGCAATTGCCGGCGAACATCTTCGAAGTGTGATACTGCGTAATGACGAACGACGCCCCGATGGCCCCAATGAGAATGCGAAACAACAGGAAGGTTTCAAAGTCATTCGCCAGTGCGATGCCCATCACGGGGAGCGATCCGGCGATCAGCAGTCCGGCGTATGCCCGCCGCGGTCCGATCCGGTCGCACAGCCAGCCGACAAACAGTCGCGCCAGCACCGTGATCGCCACCGATCCAATAACGCACCAGCCGATCTGCGACTTGGTAAGGCTCATCTCCTCACGAACGATGGTCATCAAGGGCGCGATGCCGAACCAGGCGAAGAAGCACAGAAAGAACGCCAGCCACGACATGTGAAAGGCGCGCATCTGTGGCGTGGAAAAATTAAACAGATCGATGCGCGTGGCCTTGCCGCTCGTGTTCATGGGTTGGGAATCGCCGGGGATTGGGTCTCGGGGTTAGGTGCGACGCATCCGAAGCAAGGCCCGTACCGATCCTCGCGCATAGCGCGCGATTCTTCGGAAAGCCGAAGCTCGGCTTCGGTCATCCGAAGCAACTCAAGGCCGCAAGCTCACCGAGCCGTGGGGGCAGTGCGGAGTGACAAGGCAATGGCTGCCACATGCATGGGCACGATGATTGCACAACGCGAATTGAACCGGCGTGCGCATCTACTTGTCTGGCAAAGGGTTTCGGGCTGCGATACAGGCGGCGGCAACGTGTGACAGCGCTTGTGGAACGCGGTTTGTATAGCACGTGGGAATGCGCTCGTTTCGGAAAATGCTGACTGCGGGATTTGACGCAGTGAAGTCGAACTGGCGCGATGCGTCGCGCTCGGCCGCCAGGGAAACTCCGGCCAGTCCGTTGTTGCTAGTCCGCTCGCTGTCGCGGCGCTACCTGTTCGTACTGCTGGCCGTGGCGCTATTGGTTACGGTCGATCAGGCGTTAATCCAGCCGCGTTTGGTGCTGCTCAACTTCTATGCGCCGGCGATCAACATTGCTGGGCGCCAACGGATGCTAAGTCAGAACATCACCAAGCAGGTGCTGGCCCTGGCCACTCGCTCGAGCGACGACGAGGCGCGGGTTCGCTGCGGACAACTCCTTGTTGCGATCGAAGAGTGGACTACCGCCCATCAAGGGCTGTTGCAAGGCAGCCCAGCGCTCGGGCTGGAACCGGTCGCGGACGCTCGGATTGCAGCGGCCCTGCGCATGCTTGAACCGAAGCAAGAAGCCATCCAATCGGCGGCTACCCTCATCGCCGCGCCGCCTGATTCCTCCGAAGTGTCTTCGTCGGCGATCGCGGCGGCGTTGGAAACAGTGCTCTCCGAAGAGCCGCTGTATCTGGCAGGAATGGAACGCGTCGTGGGAATGCTCGAAAAGTCGGCCGGACGCCAGGTCGACTACCTGAGGTTGGGCGGAGTCGCCGCAATGCTCGCGGTATTCGGACTGCTCGTCGGTTTGTACTTTGCCGTGTTGCGTCCCGCGTTGAATCTTATTCGCCGGCAAATCGGCAGCCTGGCCGACAGCGAGTCTCGGCACCGCATCCTGGCCGAGTTGCTGGCGGATGCGCGGGACAAGTTGGAAGCACGGGTCGAAGAGCGCACCAGCGAGCTTGTCGCTACGAACCGGGCACTGAAGCATGAGATCGCCGAGCGCAAGGAGATCGAGAAACGGATGCGCGAGCTTTCCGTTGAACTCGCCCATGCATCGCGCGTCACCGCACTGGGACAACTGGCAACCGGTCTGGCGCACGAAATCAATCAGCCGCTGGCGTCAATCACCAACTATGCCGACGTGCTCGAATTGTCCATCGGCAACGGCATGCTCGACGTCGGCCAAACCCGTTCGACCGTTGCCCAACTAAAGCAGGCCGCCTTGCGAGCCGGTCGAATCGTGCGTCGCATGCGCAATTTCATGCGGCCAGCGAGCGGCAACGGCGTTGTGCTCGAATTGAACGAGGTGGTTCGCGAAGTGTGTGACCTGTGTCGCCCGCAGGTCGAGCAGGCCGACGTTCGTTTGTCCACCGACCTTGCCGAGGGCACGACCTTCGTGAAAGCCGAAGCGCTCGAAATCCAACAGGTATTGGTCAATTTGGTGCAGAATGCAGCGCAGGCGATGGGAGCATGTCCGCGTGCTCGACGGGAAATCAATATTCGAACCTATGTCGCATCCGAAAGCGCGACGGTCGAAGTCGCCGATACCGGACCGGGATTCCCAGGCAAATCTGCTGAAGACGCTTTCGCTCCTTTTTTCTCCACCAAACCGGAAGGACTGGGCATGGGACTGGCCATCAGCCGTGCGATCCTGGAACGCTATCAAGGCCGTTTGTGGGGCCACAACCGCGATACCGGCGGTGCCATCGTGGGTTTCTGTTTACCCCTAGTTGTTACGAATGAATCCCAAACCTGCTCACCCGCCGACTGTATTTGTCGTTGACGACGACTGCCAGATGCGCGACTCCCTGACGGCGCTGCTTGCCGCCATGAAGTTTGCCGCGCGCGCGTTTCCGTCGGCCCACAGCTTTCATGGCTACTACAAGCCCTCCATGCCGGGGTGTCTGGTGCTCGACGTCAGGATGCCCGTGCAGGACGGACTGGAGCTATACGAACAACTCATCCGCGAAGGCAAGCGGTTGCCCGTGATTTTCATCACCGCGCACGCCGATGTCTCGACCGCCGTGGCCGCCATGAAGACCGGAGCCATCGAGTTTTTGGAGAAACCGTTCGAGCGCGAACTGCTGCTCCTCCGGATCCAAAAAGCGTTGGCGCTGGATGCCAACTGGTGCGCCCGCGATGCCGAGTACAAGGCAATTGACAACCGCATCAGTTCATTGACCAAGCGGGAACTCGAGACGTTGCAGCTTGTGCTGTCCGGGGTTGCCAACAAGACGATGGCTTCCAAGCTGCAGCTTTCCGAACGCGCCGTGGAAATGCGACGAGCCGCGATCATGCAAAAGCTGCAAACTCGATCCTTGGCGGAGCTCGTCGAGCTGGCAATCACGCATCGCATTCTGGGTGAGATCCGCCAGACGCGATGCGGCACTTGGCTACACGCCTGATTCAACGATTCGCATCGCAAATTGCGTCTGTGGCGGGTGTCAGCCCCGCTCGCTGTTGTTCCTTGGCAGGTCTCGCGAGTGGCAATGCGGCACACGCTGGCGAAACCGGGCGACGGTCTTGCATTGCTCGACGCCGAGCGAGTTGCAAGCAGACAGTCGACCGCAGGAGGGTTCGCCCGAAAAGAACGCCGCCCGGATTGTCGGCGTTTTCCTGGCTTGGCTCACGCCTTGCTGATTCTCTACCGTTTTCCTGATCAATTTTGGCAGCACGGTGAACGGTTGTGAACGGTTACGGAGCGTTGTGGCGACCCGTTCGCGGCGGTTACAATAGAACCCCATAGACCGGCTCTCCTTGGCCCGCTAACCGCGCATCGCCATCCCCACGCCCAGCATATCGAGGTTCCTGCCATGCACTTCATTGATCGCCGCCGCTTCCTGCAGTCGAGCTCGCTTGCCCTGGCCGCGGGCTATTCTCGGACACTGTTCGCCGCCGAGCCGCCCAAGTTTGCCGAGCAACCCAGCTTCGATCCGCAGGCGCTGTTCCTAACCTGGCAGCGCGATCCGACCACTACCATGACCATCCAGTGGATTGGCAAGGAAGACGAGGGGGCCCGGCGGCCGATCTGGTTTGCGCGCGCGGGTGCAGACGACTGGGCGCAGCAGGCTGGCTCGGTCCGCGACTTTCCCATGACCGACAAGAAGATCTTTCGCACGGAACTGACCGGACTGGCGCCCGATACCGAGTATCGCTTCCGCGTGGGCACGGATTCGGCCGAGCAGCGCTTCCGCACGATGCCGGCCAAGGCGACGAATCCGATTCATTTTGTCTCCGGCGGCGACGCGGGTGTCGGCTCGCATACCGAAGCGACCAACCGTCTGGCGGCCGCCCAGGCTCCGCAGTTCGTCGTCCTCGGCGGCGATCTGGCCTACGAGAACGGCCGCAGCCCCGGAACGTTCTATCAGTTCCTCTCGCTGTATTCCCGTGGCCTGCGGCATGAGAATCGTCTGATTCCGCTGCTGGCCTGCATCGGCAATCACGAGGTCAACGGCAGCTACCAGGAGGGGCGCGACGCGGCGCCCTTTTTCTATTCGGTCTTCGACGGCCTGTTCACCGACACCAGCTACGCTTCGCTCGACTTCGGCGACTATCTCTCGCTGGTGTTCCTCGACACGAACCACAACTCGCCCGTCGCCGGCGCACAGACCGATTGGCTCTCGCAGACCCTCAAGCAGCGCGAACAGATGCCCACCGTTTTCTGCTTCGACCACGTGCCCACCTATCCCTCCGTCCGGCCCGTGAATTTCGATGATCTCGAAGCGGGCACAGGGGCCGACAACCGCAAGCACTGGGCACCGCTGTTCGAGCGGTACAACGTCGACGCAGTATTCGAGCACCACGACCACGCCTATAAGCGCACCCATCCCATGCTCGACGGCCACATCGACAAGCGGGGGGTGCTCTACCTGGGCGACGGCTCCTGGGGCAAGCTCCGCCGTCCGGCCACTCCGGAGCAGCGGCCCTTCCTGGCCGTCAGCCATGAAGCCTATCATCTCTCGGTGCATCGCATCGAGGGAGAACAGCGCTCGCACGTCGCCCTGACCGACACCGGCCGCGTGGTCGATGTCTGTGTCACCACGAAGAAGAGCCGCCTAAAGGCCAGCTAGTGCGCCGCGACCGCTCTGGGCGCGCACCGTCTTGCGCAGGAGCCGCTCGCTGGTCATCGACGCAGGAATCTTTTGGCGTCGGTCCCTGTGACGGGCATTCGTGGTTTGTGCCCGATGCCGTTCTCGGCGCGTGCTGGTCGCCGCGCGGGCGGCTAGTTACCATGGCTCCATAGTTATCGAAGCTGAACGAGCGCTGGGGGCGGATTGTGAGCCCACGCATCACAAAAGGGTGTAACTCGCAGATCTCTATGCCGCGGAGCGCCGGTATAGCTTGGTTTGTTCAGTTTCAATGCGGTAGTTCAGGAAGTCGTTCCATTGTCCGTTGAGGTAGGTGGCGCGCAGGTGGAGCATCGCTTGCGCGCCGGCGACCGTCCAGCGCATGCCGGTTTGTTCCAGGCGATCCTTGACCACGTGGCGGCAAGCGCCTTCGGCCACGCCGCTGCCGATGGGGTAGCCGGCCGCCAGGTACTCGTCGTAGCGCATGTGCCGGCGGTTGTTTGCGTAGTAGCCGATGGCCGCCGAGACGACGCGCCGCCGCGAGCCATGTAGCGCGTGTTCGTCGCGGAGTCGTTTGAAGCGACCGATGACATAACCCACCTTGCCTTCCAGCAACAGCCGCAAGTGCCGCGTGACAAACTGAGCCGCCTCACGGCTGCCTTCGCGGTGGAACACGTGGGCCACCTGCCACAACCGCTCCAGCACGTGGAACAAGTCCAGGATGCAGACCGCCCGCGGCAGCCACTCGCGCTGCACCTCCCACAGCGCCTTCTCGCCGTCCATCAGGCAGACCAGTGTCTTGCGCGCTGTGGGTCGCGCTCGTGACAGGCCACCGCCATCTCGACAAACAGACGTTCGCGTCCCGTACACGATTCTCCTTCCCGCACGCGGGTCATCTCGGCCCAAACCTGCTTGTGTTGCGGCGCGGGCCGCTCGGCAGCGCGTTCTTTCCGGTCCAGTTCGTCGAGCACGTCGTCGGCCGTGCGGCGAAAGGGGTCGATCGTATACACCGCGCCCACGTAGGCCATCTGTTTCTTGTTCGCTTTTTCGCCTTTGCCGCGACGCGGTCCGCGGCGGACCCGCTCTTCCAGCGGGCGGCGCATCGGCACCCCTTTGCCGTCGGCCGTGGCTACCAGGATCTCGGCCTCTTCGTCGGCCGGCGGCGCGGCGCGCTCGAACTGGAAGGCTTCGACGTGCTGGGCCATCTGCTGGTTCATCTGCTCGGCCGCCCGTTCACTCGGCGCGACACCCAACCACGCGTGCAGATCGGACACCGCTTCGTGAAACGACTCCTTGACGCACAGCCGCTCGAGCCAGTCTTCCAGGACGTAGGAGAACTCGCCGGCCGGCAGCCCCAGCCGCTCGTCCAAGGGCGCCCGCTCGACTTTCTGCCCTTCCCGCGCCGCGTAGACGTAGCGGCCGATCAACAGTTCGCCGAAGATCGACAGGTAGCGGCGCACGTGCCGGCCTTGCAAACGGCGGACCGTGCGGCCTTGGGTGGTTTCCAGTGTCGCGCCCGCGTCGCCATCCCCCGCGGCGGCCACGAAGGCCGACAGCAGCGTGTGTCCCAGCGCCAGCAGCCGGCCGAACAGTTCACGTTCCACTTGATCGATCCGCTGGCCGCCGTCGGCCGCGCGTTCGACGTACATTTCCAACGCCTGGAATTGCCGTTGCGCCTTGAGAAACGCTTGCTCCCGTGCGACGATCATGGCCGGGCCTCCTGGATGGGTGGGAAGGACTGCAATCACAATCCGTTCTACCCGCGGAGGCCCTCTTCTTCACCTTCACGCTAGCACTTGCCGCAACTCCTTGTGAATCCACCTGCTACCACGCGAGGAATGCGAGTTACACCCATCTCAAATGGCTACAGGGAAACGATCATGCCAATCATTGTATTTCGATCCTTGAGAATGCCCGTCTGTCTCCTGGCCGTGGTGCTACTGGCCGCGACTACGGTCGGCGCGGCGGACCTCAAGACGCGAAACGTCATCCTGATCACGACCGACGGTCTGCGCTGGCAGGAAGTCTTTACCGGTGCAGACAAGGCGCTGATCAACAAGGACCATGGCGGCGTCGCAAACGCCAAGGCAATCGAGGAACGGTTCTGGCGCGAGACACCGGAAGAGCGCCGCGAGGCTCTGCTCCCTTTCTTCTGGAGCAAGATCGCGCGTGAAGGGCAGATCCATGGGAACGCGCTGAAAGGCAGTTCGGCGCAGATCACGAACACCATGAAGTTTTCGTACCCCGGCTACAATGAAATTCTGACCGGCTTTGCCGATCCGTTGATCAACAGCAACGCCAAGAAGCCGAACCAGAACATCACCGTCCTCGAGTGGCTTCACCGCAAGCCGGGGTTTGGCGGCAAGGTGGCCGCCTTTCAGCGCGTGGGAGGTGATTCCCTACATCATTAACCGCCAGCGGCGTGGCTTTCCGGTGATGGGCGGCTGGGAGCCAGTCCCCGATCCGGACCCTAATCCCCGGCAGCAACTACTCAATGAGTTGATCGCGGACACCACGCGACCGAATGCCACCGAAGTCATCGATTCCGTCCTGTTTCAGGCAGCTCGCGAACACCTGCTCAGGCACCAGCCACGCGTGCTGTTCGTTGGTTTTCTTGAAACCGATGCCTGGGGGCATGCCGGGCGCTACGACAATTTGTTGACTTCGGCCCACGGCGTCGACGAGTACATTCAACGACTATGGGACTTGATGCAATCGATGGACCAGTATCGCGACCAGACCACGTTTATCATCTCGACCGACCATGGTCGCGGCTCGGGACTGGTGAACTGGAAGAATCATGGCCAGAACATCGAGGGCGCCGAAAACATCTGGATGGCGTTCCTCGGCCCGGACACGCCGCCACTCGGGGAACGAACCGACTGCGACCGCGTGACACAAAGTCAGATTGCCGCCACGCTGGCCGCGCTTCTGGGCGAAGACTACCATGCCGCAGTTGCAGATTCAGGGCCGGCAATCGAGCAAGTCTTGCCGCCCGGCAAGTAGCCGCCTTCGATTTGACGCCAAACCCACATCGCGACGCTGATCGGCGTCGCCCAGCAATGTTCCTCTTGCTCGGCCAGTATGGCGTCCGATGCGCTACCGGTAGGTCTATTTGGCTGCTTCGAACAAGGCTCTCGACCGGCGCCTTGCGTGCAGTCATAATCGGGCTGACTACTCGGGCAAACTTCGAATCGGCAACGTGATCTAAGGCGAGGATCTGGCATGCGAAGTGTTTGGATCGGTTCAATTGTATTTGTCATCGGATATTGCGCTGCGCCGCTGGCGTACGGGCACCCGCCCAACGCTGGCCATCGGCACGACCATGCCGAGCACGCGCACGAGACGACGTCGACCTCGAAAACAGCATTGCCACAGGGCCTGATCCTTCCCTCGCTGGATGGAGCCAAACCGTGGTCCGAAAAGCCGATCTTGAATGACCCGAACCGCTTTCACATCGCCATCATGACAGACAATACCGGGGGGCACCGGCCAGGAATCTGGATGAAGGCCGTGGAACGGGTGAATTGGATGCGGCCTGAGTTCGTGGTGTCGGTCGGGGATTTGATCGAAGGCTACAGCACCGACCGCAACGAGATCGAGGCGATGTGGAAAGAGTTTTTGGGGTTTATCGACAAGATGGAGATGAAGTTTTTCTTCGTCGCCGGCAACCACGATGTATCCAATCCGACGATGCACAAGATCTGGCGAGAGCACTTCGGTGCGGAGTGGTACTCTTTCGACTACCAGGGCGTTCATTTCGTCTGCCTGTCGTCGGAAGATAGCGACGACCAGATCGGCTCGGAACAGCTCGCGTGGCTCGAAAAGGACCTGGCAGAGTACTCGGACGTGCGCTGGACGTTGTTGTTCATGCACAAACCCTTGTGGACCCGGTCGGAGGCGGCAACCACCGCAGGCAATCCGGATTTGACCAATTGGAAGAACGTCGAGAGACTGCTGGGCGACCGCCCCTTCACCGTTTTTGCCGGCCATGTGCATCATTACGTCCAATACGAACGCAACGGGCGGAAATACTATCACCTGGCGACCACCGGCGGCGGCTCGCAATTGCGCGGTGTCCCCTACGGCGAGTTCGACCACGTGACCTGGCTGACCATGGAAGCCGACGGGCCGCACGTGGCGAACTTGTTGCTCGACGGCATCCTACCGGCCGACGCCGTGACCGAGAAGGGAATCGCCCGGTTTCGACAGTTTCTCGCCAAGACCCGCATCGAAGTCGCCCCGATCCTGATCGGCGAGAGCGAGGGTCTGACGGAAGGAAAAATCGACATCCGCGTCACCAATGAGTTTGACCGGCCCATTGAGATTCGCGGAACGATCCAGGGCCTGCCGCTGCGCGGGTTGACGGTCGATCCGGCGAAGCTCGAGCTTTCGGCGGCACCCGGCAAGACGACCGATCTGTCTGTCGGCATTCGCTTCGAGGAGCCCATCGCATTTCCCCACCTTGCAGAGACCTTACTTACCGCACGCATTGGCACTGTCGGCGAAGATCCGCCTCTGACGGCTGAGCGAACCATTCCGGTCGTGATCGATCGAAAGTTTCCTTGTCCGGCGGTGACGCTCAAGAGTATCGACGGCGTGCTCGAGGAGGCACTCTGCGCGCCTCGAATCGACCAGCGAGCGTCCGCTGCTCGTCGGAGCCGCTGAGACTTGGACGGGACCTGCGGACGCTTCGCTTCAGTTCGGGCTGGGCCACGACGACAAGTTCTTGTATCTGTCGGCCCACGTCGTCGACGAGCAGATTATCGAGGGCGACGCTCTGGAGTTGTGCGTCGATGCGCGGTTCATCGACCAGCGACGTAACGATCCGCGGCTCGGCCGTGGGTCCTACATGTTCCGCCTGAGCGCGCCCGACAGCGAAGACAACACCAAACTCGAAGTCACGGCCTTCCGTCGCGGCAAGCGATTCGATGGCACCATCGCCGCGGCGCGCCGCACCAAGGACGGCTACGACGTGGAAATCGCCCTGCCAATCAAGTTCATCACGAGCCTGCAGCCGGCGAACTGGCACAGCATTCAGGCGACGGTCGTCATCCGAGACCAGGACGAAAAGGACGGCAAGTCGTGCGCCGTGGTCTGGCGGGGCACCGAATCCTTTGCCGACCGCAATACGAACTACGGCCAGTTCGTGAACGCGCCATAGTCACCATCGCCTTCGGCGTCGTGACCAGTGTTCAAATCAGCCACGCCACGCCGGCCTGCGCCTACACGAACAACGTTCACCGCAACGACTACCAGGATATCGCGCGCGATCTGCTGGGCTTGCCATCCGTCGCGCATTCGGCACCGCTGCCCGGTGTCGACGTGCTGCTGGGCGCCGGCTGGGGCGAGAACAAGGACAAGGATGGTGCCCAAGGTGACAACTACGTGCCCGGTAATTGCTTTCTGGCCGAGGCCGACCACCAGCGTGTGGATGCTAGCGGCGGCAGCCAGTATGTAGTCGTCGAACGTACGCCCGCCAAGAACGGGGATGACATCCTGGCCGATGCGGCTCACGATGCCATCTCCCGAAAACAGAGGCTCCTGGGTCTATTTGGCGTTTCCGGCGGCCACTTGCCGTACGCCACGGCGGATGGCGGTTACAACCCGACCGGCAGCATTAAATCGGCTGTGGAGCAATACTCAACCGCCGATCGTGAAGAGAATCCGGTCCTCGCACAAATGGCGACTACGGCGCTCGACGTGTTGTCCGCTCGCTCGGACCGGATGTGGCTGATGGTCGAAGCCGGCGACGTTGATTGGGCCAACCACTCGAACAACATCGACAATTCCATCGGCGCGGTGTTGGCCGGCGACGAGGCCTTTCTGGCCGTTACTCGATGGATCGAGAAGCACGTCGGCTGGGACCAGGCGGCAGTCTTGCTCACTGCCGATCACGGCCACTACCTCGTACTCGATCACCCTGAAGCCCTGGCAGGCGCGAGCGTCACCACACGCTGAGGCGTCAGGCTCTCTTTCTGCTTCCAGATTCAAGGACCTTTTTCAGCACGATGGCTTCATTGTGTTCTTCATCACGGGCTCCATATACCAGGGTGACCATGTGCTCCGACGACCGCCTCCGGAGGTCTTGTAGAAGCTCGTCTTGTCGCGCAGCTCCTTTCGATAGCGACTTTGGAATTCTTTCCATTTGTCCGGATCGTGGCCGAACCACTTGCGCAGCTCGGTGCTTGGCGCCAATTCTTTCAACCAGAGGTCAATCGCTGCTCGCTCCTTAGTCAGACCGCGTGGCCAGAGCCGGTCGACCAAGACTGCGCAAGCCATCCTTGCGAGAAGGCTTTTCATAGGCTCGTTTGAGCTGAATCATGGTGTCTAGTCTTCTTAGCAATGAGCCACCTTCTATTTGACCGATACTGCGGGAACGGGCAACTGATTTCACTTTAGCGCTTCAGGCATCAAACAGCTTCTTCAATGCATGCAATGTTGTCGCCCGACCGGCCCGCCCCCACGAGGTCATGAGCGGTATCTCCTTAGGGCACACCGTCTGGCAATTCCCTGCTTTGCCGCAGTTCTGAATGCCCCCCGGAGCGATCAAGGCATCCAGTCGCTGCGAGGCCGTCATCCTCCCGATGGGATTCGAGTTCATCAGAACTACCTGACTGTTCGCATGCGCGCCGATAAAGTGCCGGTCGAATTCCGTGCGTTCGCGTGCCGCAAAGTCTTCGGCGGACTCACCGGAATGGCGCGTGACCTCGATTTTGCTGAATTGCGGACAGGCTTCCAGGCAACAGGCGCAGCTCATGCACGTGCTCAGTGGATAGGCCTGCTCCTGATCGTGTGGCGACTGCCGAGGCCCCGGCCCTCGATCAGAATAACCATCAACCTCAATCCAGCAATGCAGTTTTTCCAGGGCACGAAATAGCCTTCCTCGCGCGACGACGAGATCACGGACCACGGGGAATTTGGATAACGGCCGCAGCTCAATTAGGCCGGGACTCTCCGCGAGCAGCCGATCCACCAGCGCCGAGCACGCTTGGCGGACATGGCCGTTGACGAGCATGGTGCAGGATCCGCACACCTCTTCGAGACAGTTGGCCTCGTAGGCCACGGGTGCAACTGCCCGATCCGCCGTCGTCACCGGCTGAGCGGCGATTCTTTGCAGGACGCTGGTGACGTTGAGTCCTGGCTCATGTTCCAGTCGAAACCGCTCCCAATAGCTCGCCAACCGGGGTTCATTCTGCCGGAGGACGCGAACGTCGAAGGATCGAATCGGCTGTTTGTTGGCACGTGATGGCATGATTCAGGCGCTCGTTGTTAGGCGTCGGCCTCTCGCGGGAGCGACATGGTCGTTGACTCGAAAAGACTCGCTATTGCGTTAATCCTGAAACGGCCTCAAACTCCAGTAGATCACGTTTTGCCGTGTTGGCCGCTCGTCATGGCTTCACGGCGGACGGCTCGCGGAAACAGAAATTCATCTTCCTCGTAGACGTTCTGGTGCAAATTCATTTCGAGGTCCCAGAAGCCATCGAGCATCGCGTGATACGTTTGGCAAGCGTCGCTCGGCGCGACAAAACCGTGAGTCAGCTCGCGGATTCGATTCAATTCCGTGTTCGCCACGTCATGGTCCTGTTCCAGGGAATTGATCAAATGCGCGATGCTGGTGACCGACGGTACCTGCGGTGGGGCACTGTCGAGCCGCCGAATAGCGGGGAACAGTTCCTGTTTTTCCCGCGACAGGTGCCGTTCAAAAAGTCGTCGGAAGTTATCGAATGCCTGTTTTAGCTGGCGCACCTCGGGATCAACCTTCCCGTAAATGGCGACCACTTTCGCCAACAGTTCATCAAGTCTGGGTAGCTCGCGTTCATGGAATGCATGGTGGACGGTCTCGATGTGCAGGAGTAGCTCGCGCAGCGGCGCGGTGGGCCAATCGGCGCCCATTTCGCAGCGAGTAGGTTGCGCCACCGCGGCGAGGTCCAGAAGCACCAACCGAGTGTCGAGGCGTTGCGCGGCGCACACATCCTCCACGCTCTGATCGGCGTCCTGGCATAGATCGATGCCGTATTTGGCGAATACCCTTGAAAGGCCTGGACGAAACGCAAGCCACTCGCGCACGCTGCCGTGAAGATTAGGGGGCTGCATGTCTAGCTCCTCCGTATCGGGGTCTCATGGTCGGCGCAACCAGTCGGTGGGGGGCGCTGTTTTTCG
>CAVZWY010000006.1:0-7218 GCA_963779015.1 uncultured Planctomycetaceae bacterium
TCAATAGGAATTGCCACTAATCTTCTCATTCGCGAAGACTAGCGACGATTAGTGTTCCTTAAGGCCCAGGAGAACGCTAATCGACACCGACTCCCGCCGATCGTTCAACTGATCATTCAATCGCGAAGATTGGTACCTGATCCCGGCGCCACGATTCGGCGCCACGATTGGGCCTGCCGCCGGCGACCCTCGGACGCTAAACTGGGGGCCTGTTCCGAACTCGCGTCGTTCCGCGTGAATGGCCGGCATTTAACCACTTTACTCGGGTAGCAACGGGCGAACCTTACCGTGATCATCATCCTCAAGTCGGGCAGTACCGACGAACAAGTCGACCACGTGGTGAAGCGCGTCGAGGCACTCGGGCTGAAAGCCCATCTCAGCCGCGGCACGTATCGCACGATCATTGGCGTCATTGGCGACGAGTCGCAGTATCAGCCCGAGCAGTTTCAAGTGCTGCCGGGCGTGGTGGAAGTGATTCGCGTGCTGCCGCCCTACAAGCTGGCCAGCATCGACGCCCATCCCCTGCCCAGCGTGGTGGACGTGGGGGGCGTGAAAATCGGCGGCGGAAGCCTGGGCATGATCGCCGGACCTTGTTCGGTCGAGAGTCCCGACCGGATGGACGCCATTGCCGGCGCCGTGCGAGCGGCCGGCGCCAATATTCTGCGCGGCGGAGCGTACAAGCCGCGCACCAGTCCCTATGCCTATCAGGGCATGGGGGAGGAAGGGCTCAAGATTCTGCGCGAGGTGGGCGACAAGCACGGGTTGCCGATCGTCACCGAAGTGATGGATCTGCGCCGTGTCGAGGTGGTCGAACGCTACACCGACATGATCCAAATCGGTGCGCACAACATGCAAAACTTCGTGCTGCTGACCGAGGTGGGACGGACGCGCAAGCCCGTGCTGCTGAAGCGCGGGATGAGCGCCACCATCGTCGATCTGCTGATGAGCGCCGAGTACATCCTTTCGCAAGGCAATTCAAACGTGGTGTTGTGCGAGCGCGGGATCAAGGGATTCGACACCATGACCCGCAACCTGTTCGACGTGGCGGCGGTGCCGTTGTGCAAGACGTTGTCGCACTTGCCGATCATCGTTGATCCCAGCCACGCCACCGGCCGGCCCGACTTGATTCCGGCCTGTGCTTTGGCGGGCGTGGCGGCCGGCGCCGACGGCGTACACATCGAAGTACACAATTGCCCGGAAGAGGCGCTTTCCGATGGGGCCCAGGCACTGTTGCCGGAACAATACGCCGAAGTGGCCCAGCAGATTCGCTCTTTGGCCGAGGTGTTGGGCAAAACGATTTCTCCCGCGCGGGCGGCGCGATAACACGGAAGCGATATCACCGAACACTGGACCGCGAACCGAGCCGGCCCGTGCGACGCCGGCCGTGGACCGAAAGTGGCCGGAACAAGACATCCGGCGCGCGGGCCTGTGACGAACGACCCTTTGAATCCTTTATCCCGCGTGAGTGTGAAAAGCCATGAGACGTCCGTTTATTGCCGGCAATTGGAAGATGAATCTCAACAGGGCTGAAGCGGTGGCGCTGGCCAAGGCCGTGGCCGTGGGCGTCGCCGGCGCCAGGGCGCCGAGGGCGCCGATGTGGCCGTATGTCCGCCGAGCGTCTATCTGGACGCGGTCGGCCAGGTCGTGGCCGGGTCGAAGTTGGCGCCGGGCGCCCAGAACATGTACTTCGAGCCCAACGGCGCGTTCACCGGCGAAACGAGCGCCGCGATGCTCACCGACTTGGGTTGTCGTTACGTAATTCTGGGCCACAGCGAGCGGCGCCACATTCTGAGTGAGACCAACGAGGACGTGAACAAGAAAGTCCACATGGCGCTGGCGGCCGGACTGGCGCCGATCGTCTGCGTCGGCGAGTTGTTGAGCGAGCGCGAGGCTGGGCAAACGGCCAAGGTGATTGAAAGCCAGGTCGATGGGTCCCTGGCCGGACTGTCGGCCGAGCAAATGGCCACCGTCGTGCTGGCGTACGAGCCGGTGTGGGCGATTGGTACGGGAAAAGTGGCCACGCCCCAGCAGGCCGAGGAAGTTCATATGGACCTTCGCAATCTGCTGGCTCGCCGCTACAATACCGCAGTTGCCGAGGGGGTCCGGATTCAATACGGCGGCAGCGTCAAAGCCAGCAACGCAGCCGAACTTTTGGCCCAGCCAAACGTGGACGGCGCGCTGGTGGGGGGCGCGAGTCTCAAGGCGGACGAATTTCTGGGAATTGTGGCAGCCGCCCGCTAGCCGTGCGAACGCGCAAAAAAGCGAACTGCCCAGGCGTATCCTGTCGACGGAGTGAACGATGATTAACGGCCTATTGACGGTGCTGCTGTTTCTTACCTCGGTGTTCCTGATCCTGCTGGTGCTGATTCAGCGCGGTCGCGGCGGGGGGCTGGCCGGCGCCTTCGGCGGCATGGGAGGCCAAAGCGCCTTTGGCACCAAGGCCGGCGACTTGTTCACCCGCATCACGATTTTCACCGCCGCGTTCTGGATCATCCTCTGTGCGTTCTCGGTCAAATGGTTTAGCGGCGGCAGTAGCGCGATCATCAACTCGGGGCTGGGAAAGAGCGCCGCGACCGCGCCGGAAACAACCGGAGCGGGAGCCGCCACCGGCAAACAGGCCGAGCCCTTGGGCACCGGCGCAAGCGGATCCGAGAAAGCGCCGGGCGCGGCTGCGGCGACGGATGACGCAACGCCTGACGAATCTGGGGCGGAACCGCCGGCTGCGGGTGCGGCGGCACCGGCCGCGGAATCGTCCTCTGCCGATGCTCCCGAGGCCGCGCCGTCGGCGGAAGGCGCGGTGCCCAAGGACGAATAGTTCTCCCGCAATTTCGACGGTACCATCCGTCCGCACGAGGAGTATCCCTGCGTGTTGCTGAGCATGACCGGCTTTGGAGAGGCGCACCGCAAGGACGCTTCACTTTCGGTGGCAGCCGAAGTGCGCACCATCAATAGCCGGTACTTCAAGCTCGTGATTCGGTGCGGCGAGGGCTACTCCGCGTTCGAGCCCTTGGTCGAAGCGCTGGTGCGCCAGCACATCAAGCGGGGCACCGTGCAAGTCAACTTGCGCGTCGATCGGGCGCAGGCGAGCGACTATCAATTGCAGCCGGCCGTGCTGGAAGGTTATTTGAAACAATTGGAACAGCTTGCCAAGAAATGGAAAATCGATCGGCCGGTCGCAGTCGAGGCGCTGTTGGCGCTGCCGGGCGTTGTCGATTCCAACGCGCGCGAGCCGGTGGACGTGGCGGCCGAGTGGCCGATCGCGCGCGACACGCTCGAAGAGGCCATGGATCGCATGACACGGATGCGGTCCGACGAGGGACGGGCCATGGCGACCGATCTGGCCGCCAATGCCGCCGCGATTGCCGGCGGGCTCGACGCGATCGACAGCCGCGCTCCGCTGGTTGCCGAAGGCTATCGTGCCCGGCTTACCGAGCGGCTCACCAAGACGCTGGCCGAATACGAAATCACGCTGCAGCCGGGCGACTTGATTCGCGAAATCAGCATCTACGCCGAGCGCAGCGACATCTCCGAGGAGATCGTGCGGCTGCGCAGTCACCTGGAGCAATTCGCGGCCACGCTCGAACTCTCCGAAAGCGCTGGCCGCAAGCTCGAGTTTCTCACGCAAGAGATGTTTCGCGAGACCAACACCATTGGCTCGAAATCGAACGACGTGGAGATATCGCGGCACGTCATCGAGATCAAGGCGGCGATCGAGCGCATTCGCGAGATGATCCAGAACGTGGAGTAGGGCAGGGCACGAAGCGTGTAAGGCGTCGCCTGCAACGATGCCCTCTCGTTCCGCTCAATCGACAATGAACTCACCCGGCCGCGGCAAATTGATCGTCATTTCGGGGCCGTCGGGGGCTGGCAAGACGACGCTGTTGGCGAAGTTGCTGGAGCGTTGTCTACAGCTCAAGCCGAGCGTTTCGGCCACCACCCGCTCCCCCAGGCCGGGCGAGCGCGACGGCGTGGACTATCACTTTTTGACGCCCCAGGAGTTTGCTCGCAGGCGGGAAGCGGGCGAATTCCTGGAATGCTGCGAGGTTTTTGGCCGCGGCTACTGGTACGGCACCCTGGCGAGCGAGGTATCCCCTAGTCTCGCGGCGGGTAAATCGGTAGTCTTAGAGATTGACGTTCAAGGCGCCATGGCCGTGCTGGCGACACACCCCGATGCGATTACGATCTTCGTGCGCCCGGGGGACGCCGCCGAGTTGGAACGCCGCCTGCGGGGGCGTGGCACCGATAGCGAACAATCGATTGCCCGGCGGCTGGAAGTGGCGCGTCGCGAATTGGAGCGGGCGGGCGATTATCAATACCAGGTGGTCAACGACGACGTCGACCGGGCCGTCCAAGAGATATACGAGATTCTACGATCCCACGAGGTATGAACTTATGATCGACGATTTGCGCGAAGAGGAGATCGTCAACAAGGTCGGCGGGCGATTCAAGCTGTCGACGCTCATCCAGAAGCGGCTGGTCGCCTTGAATGCGGGCAGTCGCCCTTTGGTCGATTTGCAGACCGACGACAAGTTGGCCATCGCGATCCAAGAGATCAAGCAGGACAAGATTTATCTCGACTCCTCGAAGCAGTTGCAGATCACCGGCGAAGAGGCCGGTGGCGGACCGCCTGAACTCGACCTGGCCAATTTGTAGGGCTGGGCCAATCCATGAGACGGGGCCAATCTCCGAGCCCCGGCCTGCCTATGAGTCCCCGCGAGGTGATCGTCGGCGTGAGCGGCGGCATTGCCGCCTATAAGACGGCCGGGCTGGTGAGCCAACTGGTTCAGTCGGGCGCCGGCGTCTCGGTCGTGCTGACGGCCAGTGCGCGCGAATTCATCGGAGCGGCGACGTTTGCCGCGCTAACCGGCCGGCCCGTTTACGAACACGTCTTCGACAATCAGCGTCACCCGTTGGGCGCGCACATCGAATTGGCCGAGCGGGCCGACTTGTTCTGCATCGCGCCGGCCACGGCCAACGTGCTGGCCAAAGCGGCCCACGGCATGGCCGACGATCTGCTGAGCACGCTGCTGTTGAGTTTCACCGGACCGGTGCTTTTGGCGCCGGCCATGAACTGCGAGATGTGGGAAAAACAATCGGTGCAACGCAACGTGGCGCAGTTGCGCGAAGACGGTGTTCGCTTCGTCGATCCGGAGGAGGGTTGGCTCAGTTGTCGCAAGCGGGGCGTGGGGCGGATGGCCGCGCCGGAGAAGATCCTGGCCGCCATCGATCGACTGCTCGACCAGCCGCGCGTGGTGTGATTCGGTGACAAGAAGCAGTTTCAAAACCTGATTCGGGTGCCACTGCTAGCTTGTCTAGCAGCGCCTTCCCGAGGATTCGCACTGCTTGACCAGCAAGCAGTGGCACCCAACGCCGTTAGCCGTTCCTTCTGATCCTCGATCCGCAGATTACACAGATTTCGCAGAAATATGAGTTCAGAATTCGACATCGCGCGCTCGGCTGAGAGCCCACCAGTCTGAATTATCCTTTTTCTCTGCGAAATCTGTGCAATCTGCGGATTGTTCTTCAGGATTAACGGCGTAAAGTGGCACCCCAGCGGCACCCTTCACTTTTACTTGTCGCTGCAAACGTGGCACGCATTCTTATCACTTCCGGTCCGACGCGGCAGTACATCGATCCGGTGCGCTATTTGACCAACGCCTCGAGCGGGCGGATGGGCAAGGCGCTGGCCGAAGCGGCGCTGGCTCTGGGACATGACGTCGTGATCGTCAGCGGACCGGTGGATATCACCTATCCCGCCGCCGCGGAAGTGATCCCGGTCATCTCGACCGAGGAAATGCTGGCCGCTTGCCAGCGCATTTTTCCGAATTGCGACGGCCTGATCGGTGTGGCCGCGCCCAGCGACTATCGGCCGGTCGAGGTCGAAGTCAACAAGATCGCCAAGACGGGCGATCCGCTTACGCTGCAATTGGTGGAAACGGCCGACGTCGTGGCCACGCTGGGCGCCACCAAGACGAAGCAATGGCTGGTCGGCTTCGCGCTGGAGACCGAAGACCATCGCTTGCGCGCGTTGGCCAAAGCCGAGAAAAAGGCCTGCGACCTGATGGTCCTCAACGGCCCCGAGGCGATGCACGCGCTGGAGAATCACGTGGAGATTCTCGATCGGCAAGGCAACGTGCTCTCGACCCTGGCCGGACCGAAAGAGGACGTGGCCCGAGGCATCTTCGCGGTGATCGAAGAGCGGCTGGTCGAGCGATAGCTGGTCGTCTCCCGCGGGCTCGATTGTCGGCTGTCTTTGCGTAGAATGACCCCATGCGCATTGCTACTTATTCACCCGGTCCGCCCTTGGGCGACTTCGTCGACCAGATCTGGCACTACCAGGCGTACGTCCTGCCGCATCGTTGGGAGCGATTGATGCCTTCGTGCGGCGTGACGTTGCTCGTCAATTTGCAGGACGACGCGTTGCGTTGGCGGAGCGTGGGCGGGCCGCTGCGGCAGATGCGCGGCATTGGCTTGTGCGGGCCGCAGCCTGCGGCGTTTGAAATCGACACCGCGCAACAGCGATTCATCATGGGCGTCGAGTTCAAGCTTGGTGGTGCGGCGACCTTGTTGCGTGTAGCCGCCAGCGAGCTGACGCGGACGCACGTATCGTGCGAGGACATTTCAGGACGCGACGCCACGCGGCTGCACGAGCAACTTGTGGCCGCGCCCAACGCGGCGGCCCGGTTTGCGCTGATGGAAACGTGGCTGGTCGACAGGATCAACACGGCATTTCGACCGCGGCCGATCGTGGCCAACGCGTTGTCGTTGCTGGAACACATGCCGGTCCGCTCCGCGGCGGATCAGTTGAACGTCAGCGGCAAACAACTCGTGCGCCGATTCAATGACGAAATTGGCATGGCGCCAAAGTTGTTTTCTCGCGTGAGGCGATTCGAACGCCTGATCGAATCGGTCGAGCCAGCCGGCGACATTTCGTGGGCGAACTTGTGCTTGAGCACGGGTACTACGATCAGGCCCACCTGGCTCACGAGTTTCGCGAGTTCTCCGGATTCACTCCGACCGAGTACTCGGCGCGACGCGGACCGTTCGCCCGGCACGTGCCGTTGGACGACTAGCTTTGGCGGCCTTTTTTTACAAGACGGGGATCCCGCGCGCGGATATTCTGCGGGGGCTGGAACCGTTCGCAATGGCAGATTTCCCACGATAGCAGGAGCCGCACCATGAGCCCCGCCATGAGCCCCACGAAACAGACACATTCCA
>CAVZWY010000007.1:0-26033 GCA_963779015.1 uncultured Planctomycetaceae bacterium
ACACCCTATTGATTAGTGTTCTCCCGTAGTTTGTGTGCGAACGGGCCGCGTCCCCTACTCCACCAGAGCCATTTTCGCGTACGAGCCCAGCACTTCCAAGCGAATGGTCTTCTTCTCGAGCGATCGAATCGATTTGCGCACCTTGGCGTCGTTTTCGTGGCCTTCCAGCTCGACGAAGAACAAATAGCCCCCCTCGGGCCGAGCGATCGGGAACGACTCGATCCAGGTGAGATTCAGCCGGCTGCGCTTGAACACGTTCATGGCGTCGGCCAAGGCGCCCGGCTGGTGGGCCACCTCGAACATCAGCGCGCACTTGTCGTTGCCGGTTCGCGGGCCGGTCTCGTCGCCAATGACGGCAAAACGCGTCAAGTTGCCGGGATTGTCCTCGATGTCGGCGGCCAATACGTCCAGTCCGTATTGCACGCCGGCCTGCAAGCTGGCGATCGCCGCGGCGCCCGGCTTCTCTTGCGCAACTGGGCCGCCGTGGTCGTGCTGGTCACTTCGATCGTGCGGGCGGTGGGCAGGTGCCGCGCCATCCAATTGCGACACTGCGATAGCGCTTGCGGCTTGCTGTAAACTTCCTTCACGTCCGCACGCGAGCATTTGCCCAGCAGATTGTGATGGATGCGCAATTGCACTTCGCCGCAAATTCGCACCGGCAGCCGGGCAAACATGTCCAAAGTGTCCGCCACCCGGCCGTCCGTGGAGTTCTCGATCGGCACGATGCCATGGTCGGCCTGCCCACCATTGATCTCCTCGAACACGGCCGCAATCGTGGCCACGGGCACCATCTCCACGCTCTGGCCGAAGCGATGGATCGCGGCCAGGTGGCTGTAGGTGTACGCCGGTCCCAGATAGGCAATGCGCAACTGCTTTTCCAAGGAGCGCGAACCGCTGATCAGTTCCCGGTAGATCGCCCGGATGCAACGCTCGGACAGCGGGCCCTCGTTCAATGCGGATACGCGGCGGAGCACTTCGCCCTCGCGGGCCGGGGCATAGGCGGAAATGCCGTTGGCATCCTTGAACTTGCCGATTTCCAGCGCGATCTTGGCCCGCTGGTTCATGACCTTGAGCAACTGCTGGTCAAGCCGGTCGATCTTGGCCCGCAGCGCTTCGAGCGTGGGAGATTTCGAGCCGGTCCCGGCCCGTTTTTTGCCCGCCTTCTCCTTGGTCATAAGATTGCCGATCCGCTAAAGCGCGACGTGATCCTGGGGGCGCGCAGCTATCGCCAGCAGAGCGACAGCACCAAGCAGTAAAGCCTTGCCACACCTTGTACTTGGGTCAATTGGGGGTGTCAAGCGACCTGGCCTGATAAGTATAGGCGACGATTCGTGGCCCCAAAAACACGCCTCATGCCAGATCTTCCACGGGCACTGGGGGCTACGAATGACGGCCGCGCCGACCGGAATTCACCGAGCTGCCATTGTGGCAGGAGGCCTTCGCGGGTGATTTCCATCGTGCCAAAACGGCAGAAACCGCACACCGGTTTCTCGCCGGGTGAAGAAACACCAGCCAAGGCGTCAGTGCAACATATTGGCATATAAATGCTTACGACGACCAACGACCGGCGAGTCGCCAGCGGCATATTCTTTGCTATTACCTTGAGACGAGTCGCGACATGGTCGCGGCCTTCTGGTCAGGTGGTGCGCATCAAAGCATTCGCGCTGGACCAGGCAAGCCTATCATTTCCCGGAACCATATAGATAAACTGCGGCGCGGCGAAGGATCTTCAGGCACGGCGCCGCGCCGAATGACACCGGTATAGAAAGGAGCTCGGCATGGCTCGAGGTGGAGAAAAAATCATCGGCATCGACTTGGGTACCACCAACTCGGTAGTCGCGGTCATGGAAGGCAACGAAGGCAAAGTCATTCCCAACCAGGAAGGCAACCGGCTCACACCCAGCGTCGTCGCATTCACGGACAAGGGAGACGTGCTGGTGGGCGATTTGGCGCGCCGCCAGGCGGTCACCAACCCCACGCGCACCGTCTACTCGATCAAGCGCTTCATGGGCCGCCGCCACAGCGAAGTACAAACCGAAGAGAAGATGGTCCCCTACGGCGTCGTCGGCGGATCGGACGACTACGTGAAGGTGAAGATCGGCGACAAGGAATACACGCCTCCGGAAATCTCCGCGCACATCCTCCGCAAGTTGAAGGAAGCCGCCGAAAGCTATCTGGGGCACAAGGTCAACAAGGCCGTCATCACCGTGCCGGCCTACTTCAACGACGCCCAGCGGCAAGCCACGAAAGACGCCGGCCAGATCGCCGGTTTGGAAGTCGCCCGCATCATCAACGAGCCGACGGCCGCAGCCCTGGCCTACGGTCTGGACAAGAAGGCGCAGGAGAAGATTGTCGTGTTCGATCTCGGCGGCGGCACGTTCGACGTGTCGGTGCTGGAAGTGGCCGACGGCGTGTTTCGCGTCATCAGCACCAATGGCGATACGCACCTCGGCGGCGACGACTTCGACGAAGTGTTGATCAACTACGTCGCCGACGAATTCAAGAAAGAAAACGGCATCGATCTGCGCAAGGACACGATGGCGCTGCAGCGTTTGCAGGAAGCCTGCGAAAAGGCCAAGAAGGAGCTCAGCTCGGCCAGCTCGACCGATATCAACCTGCCGTTCATCACGGCCGATGCCAACGGTCCAAAGCACTTGCAAATAAGCATCACCCGCAGCAAGTTCGAGCAACTGGTCGATCACCTGATCGAACGTTGCGCCGGTCCGCTCAATCAGGCGCTCAAGGACGCGAAGCTCGATCCGAAAGAGATCGACGAAGTCGTGCTGGTCGGCGGTTCGACCCGCATTCCCAAGGTGCAGGAGATGGTCACCAAGCTGTTCGGCAAAGAGCCGCACAAGGGCGTCAACCCCGATGAAGTCGTGGCCATCGGCGCCGCGATTCAGGGCGGCGTGCTGGCCGGCGAAGTGCAGGACGTGCTGCTGTTGGACGTCACCCCGCTCAGCCTCGGCATCGAAACCGAAGGCGGCGTGATGACGCGGCTGGTCGATCGCAACACCACGATCCCCGCCGAGCGCAAGCAAACCTTCAGCACCGCGGCCGACAACCAGACCGCCGTGACCATTCGTGTATTCCAAGGCGAGCGCGAGATGGCCACCGACAACCGGCTGCTCGGTCAGTTCAACCTCGAAGGCTTGCCGCCGGCTCCGCGCGGGATTCCGCAGATCGAAGTCAAGTTCGACATCGACGCCAACGGCATCTTGAACGTCTCGGCCAAGGACCTGGGCACGAGCAAAGAGCAGAGCGTGCGCATCGAACAATCGAGCGGTCTGAACGAGGCCGAAATCAAGAAGATGCAGCGCGACGCCGAGGAGCACGCCGAAGAGGACAAGAAGCGCCGCAAACTGGCCGAACTGCGCAACCAGGCCGACTCCTTGTGCTACCAGGTCGAAAAGCTCATCAAGGAGAACTCCGAGAAGCTCAAGGAAGGCGACAAGGCGCCGTTGGAAGCAGCCATTGCCAAAGCGCGCGAGGCGGCCAAGACGGAAAACGCCGACGCCATCCAAAGCGCGATCAGCGAGCTGGAACAGGCCTCGCACGCCCTCAGCAAGACGCTGTACGAAACGCAGCAAACGGCCGGCGGCGCAGCGGCGCCGACGGCGCCGCCGCGCCCGAGGGCAAGTCGCCCGGCGACGACGAAGTGGTCGACGCCGAGTTCGAGGTGAAGGAATAAGCGGCGCGCCGCGGGCGTTCGCGCGACGCGTCGTGCCATGTCGCTTCGCGGCGCAGGCGCACGAAACAAGTGGACGGTTCGGGAGAGGCAATCGTGGTGTTGGAACGCGGAAGAGGCTCCTACTTCCAACACCCGATTGCTGCCCGAATTCGTAGCTGAAATCGCGTCCCATCTCAGGAGCAAGCCGCGCGATGGCCATCCGTTTCGACAAACTGACGATCAAGGCCCAGGAAGCACTGCAGCGCGCCCAGTCGCTGGCCGCCGACCACGGCAATCCGCAAATCGAGGCGCTGCACCTGTTGTCCGCCCTGGTGGCCGAAACCGAGGGCGTCATCCGGCCGATCCTCGATAAGATCGGCGTCAACCGCGCAGCTCGAAAAGATTCTCGACGCCGAGATCGACCATCTGCCCAAGGTCTCCGGCGGCGCCATGCCGCAGATGGGCGACAGCCTCGTGAAAGTGATCGAGGCCGCGCAAAAACAAGCCGAAACGATGAAGGACGAGTTCGTCTCGACCGAGCACCTGCTGCTCTCGCTGGCGCAAGTCGACCCCAAGTGCAAGAACGTGCTCAAGCTGAACGCCATCGACGAGGCGCAACTGCTCAAAGCCCTGCAAGCCGTCCGCGGCAGTGCGCGAGTCACCGATCAAAACCCCGAGGAAAAATTCCAGGCCCTGCAAAAATACGGCATCGACCTGGTCGAACGCGCCAGCCAGGGCAAGCTCGACCCGGTCATCGGCCGCGACCAGGAAATCCGCCGCGTCATCCAGGTGCTTTCGCGCCGCACCAAGAACAATCCCGTGCTCATCGGCGAGCCGGGCGTCGGCAAAACGGCCATTGCCGAAGGCCTGGCCCTGCGGATCGTGCAAAACGACGTGCCGCAAAGCCTCAAGAACAAGCGCGTCATCGCGCTCGACCTGGGCGCGCTGATCGCCGGCACCAAGTTCCGCGGCGAGTTCGAGGAGCGCCTCAAGGCTGTGTTGAAGGAGGTGCAATCGTCCGAGGGCAACGTCGTCCTGTTCATCGACGAGCTGCACACCGTGATCGGCGCCGGCGCGGCCGAAGGGGGCAGCGACGCGGCTAACCTGCTCAAGCCGGCCTTGGCCCGCGGCGAGCTGCGCTGCATCGGCGCCACCACGCTCGACGAATATCGCAAGCACATCGAAAAAGACGCCGCGCTCGAGCGCCGCTTCCAGCCGGTCTACGTCAACGAGCCCAGCGTCGAGGACACCATCGCCATCCTCCGCGGGCTGAAGCCCCGCTACGAGGCGCACCACAACGTGCGCATCAAGGACTCGGCGCTGGTCGCGGCGGCCAAGCTCTCGCAGCGCTACATCACCGACCGCTTCCTGCCCGATAAGGCCATCGACCTGGTCGACGAGGCCATGAGCCGCGTGGCGATGGAGCTGGAAAGCGTGCCGGCCGAGATCGACGAGATCCAGCGCCGCATCACCCAGCTCGAACTGGCCGACCGGCAGTTGGCCGAAGAAACCGAAGAGCACACCGTCGAACGCCGCGAAGAAATCCAAGAACAAATCGCCGGCCTGCGGCACAAGCTGGCCAGCCTGCGCGAGCAGTGGGAAGGCGAAAAACTCGGCCTGGGCAACGTGCAGCAAACCCGCCAGCAGTTGCAGCGGATCGAAACCGAGTTTGCGCACCTCGAAGCGGCCATCAAGGACAAACAAGCCGCCGGTGCGCCCATCGCCGAATCCGAATACCAACAGCTCTTCGAGCTCGACACCCAGCGCCGAAAAATGGTGCAAGCCGTCGAAGCCGAAAGCGCCGAGAAGGAAGAGCCCGTCGCCGAAACCAAGAGCGGCCGCCGCCTGCTGCGCCAGGAAGTCGGTCCGGAAGAAATCGCCGAAGTGGTCAGCGCCTGGACCGGCATTCCCGTCACCCGCATGATGGAAACCGAACGGGCCAAGCTGCTCGTGCTGGAAGAGCGGCTGCACCAGCGCGTGATCGGCCAGGACGAAGCCGTGGAAGCCGTCTCCAATGCGGTGCGCCGCAATCGCTCGGGCTTGCAGGATCCCAATCGCCCCATCGGCTCGTTCATCTTCCTGGGCCCCACCGGCGTCGGCAAGACCGAACTGTGCAAGGCGCTGGCCCAAGTCCTCTTCGACGACGAGAACGCCATGGTCCGGGTGGACATGAGCGAGTTCATGGAACGCCATACCGTCAGCCGCCTGATCGGCGCCCCTCCCGGCTACATCGGCTACGAAGAGGGTGGTCGCCTCACCGAAGCGGTGCGCCGCCGGCCCTATTGCGTGGTGCTCTTGGACGAAATCGAGAAGGCACACCGCGACGTGTTCAACGTGCTGTTGCAGGTGCTCGACGACGGCCGGCTCACCGACAGCCACGGCCGCACCGTCGACTTCACCAACACGATCATCGTGATGACCTCGAACATCGGCAGCCAGATGATCCAGCAGATCTCGCAAGAAGGGGGCACGCAGGAGGAAGTCGCCGAAGCCGTGCGTGGCGCGCTGCAAACGCAGTTCCTGCCCGAGTTCTTGAACCGCATCGACGAAACGATCATCTTCCATCCGCTCGATCGCGAGCAGATTCGCAAGATCGTGGTGCTGCAAGTGCGCCATCTGGCCGCGCAGTTGGAGCAGCACGGCATGCAACTGGAAGTGACCGAAGCGGCAATGAACATGATCACCAACGAGGGCTACGATCCCAGCTACGGCGCACGGCCGCTGAAGCGCGTGATCCAGCAGCAAGTCCAAAACCCGCTAGCCAGCGAGATCCTCAAAGGCCACTTCGGCGAAGGCGCCACCATCCGCATCGACTACCAAGAAGACCACTTCACCTTCGATCGCCTGGAACAAGAAACGCCCGAGCCGGCGGAAGCGTGAGCAGCCCGTCGAAATCGCCATCACCTTCCTGACAACTCCATTCATTGTCGAGGTGGCACCGGCAAAAAGTGCGTTTGTATCATGGCCGCAACCGTCGCGCAGACCGGCGATTGACGCCGTCATATTTGATTGACGCCGTCATATTTGTGGAACCCCTTTGAATTGCTTCGCACCACGAATAGCAGTTTATCGGTGGCCGCCGCAGACAACCCAATTTGGGTTAAACCCAATACGGGTTTATGCTTCCCACCTTATGACTCAATCGGTCTACACAAGCCGCTACCAACGGCTCCGCGAACTGCTTGTCGAAGCTCGGGGATCCCGAAAGCTATCGCAAGCCGCGCTTGCTGAAAAACTTGGGCGCCTGCAGACCTTCGTGAGCAAGTACGAACGGGGCGAGCGGCGACTTGATGTCGTCGAATTCCTGGAAGTCTCTCGCGCCCTGGGGGTCGACCCATACAAAGTCCTGAAGAAAATTGAAGCAGGCTAGGTTTTGCGTTGTTTTGCTTCAGCAACCCATTCTTTGACAAGTCGCGGAAGTTGCTCTAGTACTTCGCCACCGAAAAGCGCTTCATCAATGTAGCCCATATGAAGCATGTCCAGGATTCGGCAAAGATAGGATCGACCGCATTCCCACCAAGTATAGTGGGCATCAACCATCAAGTAGTGTCGAATGTCAATTTTCTCTTGCTCTCGTAACTCTTCGAGTTCCATGCCGTCCAAAAGTGTCTCGTACACGCCATCGGCGACACGGCTGCCGAAAGTGGTCGTGTAGTAATATTCCTTGATTTCCCATATTGCAACCGGGTTGACGGAACTCGGAAAGGCGCCATCGACGCGACGGGCGAGAGTCCGCAGCGGCATGTCACCAAGAGTGGCGGTCGTCAAAGCCTTCGGGTCATAGTTGCAAGGAAATTCGCCAGCGTTCTCCTCAATCAGCATGTTGATCATGCAGGTCAGATAGGCCGGCGCTCTCTTGGCAGACTTCTGTTTGTTCATCGGCAGGGGGCACGATGCTTTTGGCAGTCGCCGGCGCGGCTTTGCAAATGCTGCCTTCGCCTGTTTGGCGTTCATAAGTCGTGGCTCAACATAGTTGTTGAGCACGTCGGCACGGTACTCAAAATAGTCAACGAGAGTCTGGCCAAGTTCTGTTGGCTCGCTGTCACTGCCAAGAATATGGCTCGCGATGAGGTTGCACTTGGCGAGTGCGTTGCACATTGCTGCAATTGAGTAAACTTTGATTTGTTTTGTTTTTCGGTTCGTATAGCCGGCCCGCTGGCTAATCGAGCGAACGTTGGCCCAGAAGTGTTTGGGCTGTTTGACAAAGCGTGCATCCGGCTTCATGCCCGATCCTCTTGCCCAGCTTGGTTGGTAACTGCAAACTGTGCATTTGACGAGGCAATTGCAGTTCAACCCAAAATCGGTTAATCTTCGTGGCGGAACTAGGCCCGATGTCCTTCGAGGTAGCACAATGCAGGAAGCTCTCTTCGACTTCGCCGCTGTTACGCCGTTCAAGTCACAATTGTTGAAGTGGATCGGAAACAAGCAGCGATTTGCACACGAGATTGTCAGCTATTTTCCTCTTCGGTATGGGACGTACTTTGAGCCGTTTCTTGGAAGCGGCGCAGTGCTCGCAACTCTCGCACCCAAGTCCGCGATGGCTTCGGACTGTTTTGCGCCGCTAGTCGATATATGGCAGACGTTGCATAGTTCCCCTACGAAGTTGAAGGAATGGTACGCCCAACGGTGGCGGCAAATGATGGCTGGCGAAAAAGTTGCCGAGTTCGAGAATATCAAAGCCAACTACAACGCGACGCCGAATGGGTCTGACCTCCTCTTTCTTTGCCGGTCCTGCTACGGTGGGGTTGTTCGGTTTCGCCAGAAAGACGGCTACATGTCCACGCCATGCGGCATTCACCAGCCCATTACTCCGGAATCATTTGCGCGGCGCGTCGATGAGTGGCATCGAAGAACGAAGGGAGCCGAGTTCGTTTTGCTCGACTATCAACACGCGATGGCGAGTGCGCGCGAAGGCGATCTAGTCTATTGCGATCCGCCATATAACGATAGCCAAGCGATCTTATACGGAGCGCAGTCCTTCAGCCTGAAAGACCTGCTTGCCACAATTGCGGACTGCAAAGCGCGTGGTGTTTACGTTGCACTAAGCATCGACGGCACGAAGAAATCTGGAGACCGAGTCTGTGACCTGCCAATTCCCGTTGGGTTGTTCGAGCGGGAAGCATTCGTCAATTGCGGCCGATCCATGCTGCGACGTTTTCAGATGAGCGGTCAAACTCTCGAGTCTGAGTTAGTTTCCGATCGCCTTCTACTGACGTACTAGCCAAGCCTTCTGTATGGAGATTACGGTCCGTTGGGGAGCTAGGGCCGGGATCGAACGTTGGGGCCAGACATTCGTCCCATCGGGCGCAATAGGTCTTCATCCCGCTTGCGGATTCTTACTCCGCGCCGACGTGCGCTTCTTTCTCCGCCACCGAGCGCTTCATTAGCGGGACCAGCAGCACCAGCGCCAGGCCCAGCACGGCGGACACCCAGACCCGATAGGGGTAAGGAAGACCGGGTTGATTGCCGGTCTCCCTCCCCTCCGAACCGGGAGCTATAACCGAAAGTTGTGGATGAGGTGAGTTGAAAAGGGCGGCGTACTTGGGTTTGAATTTGGTTATTCAGCGACCCAATTCTCCCAGGAGTACGCCACCATGCGAGAGCGTAACGATTCGACGCTGGCTTTGCCAGCCACAAGTTCTCAGGACGTGTTGACGGGCATTCTTCGCGAAGGTGCGCAGCGGATGCTGGCCCAGGCCATTGACGTCGAAGTCGCCGAGTGGATCGAAGCGCATCGCGAGCTGCGCGACGCCGCCGGCCATCGCCAAGTGGTCCGCAATGGCCGCCTGCCCAAACGCACGATCCTCTCCGGCGTCGGCCCGATCGAAGTCGAGCAGCCGCGCGTGCTCGACCGGCGATCCAAGAACGAAGCGGAACCCTTCTCCTCCCGGATTCTTCCGCCGTATTTGCGCAAGACCAAGAGCCTAGAGGAACTGATTCCCTGGCTATACCTCAAGGGCATCAGCACGGGCGACTTCAGCGAGGCATTGTCTGCGCTGGTGGGTCCATCGGCCGCGGGCCTGTCGGCCACCACGATCACGCGTCTCAAAGCGGTCTGGCAGGATGAATTCGAAGAGTGGACGAAACGATCCTTGGAGGGCAAGCAGTACGTGTACCTGTGGGTCGACGGCGTGCACTTCAACATCCGCCTGGAGGAAGATCGCCAGTGCATCCTGGTTTTAATGGGTGCGACCGCGGATGGGCGCAAGGAACTGATCGCCGTGGCCGATGGCTATCGCGAGAGCGAGCAGTCGTGGAAGGCGCTGCTGTTGGACGTGAAGGCGCGCGGCCTAGCGATCGATCCGAAGCTGGCGATCGGCGACGGCGCCTTGGGCTTTTGGAAGGCCTTGCCGCAGGTCTACCCCACGACGCGCGAGCAACGCTGCTGGGTGCACAAGACGGCCAATGTGCTCGACAAGCTGCCCAAACGCTTGCAGGCCGAGGCCAAGGAGAAGTTGCACGCGATTTGGATGGCGTCGACCAAAGCAGACGCCGAGGCGGCATTCGATCTGTTCGTGGCCACCTACCAGGCCAAGTACGATAAAGCCACCGCTTGTCTGTCGAAGGATCGCGACGTGCTGCTCTCGTTCTATGACTTCCCGGCCGAGCACTGGCGTCACCTGCGCACGACCAACCCCATCGAGAGCACGTTCGCCACAGTCCGCCTGCGGCATCGCCGCACCAAAGGAAATGGCACGCGACAAGCGTGCCTCACCATGGTCTTCAAGCTGATGCAATCCGCCCAAAAACGTTGGCGGCTGCTCAACGGCTCCGAGCTGCTACCCGATGTGATTCAAGGAACTCCATTTATCGACGGAATCAAACCCCAAGAAGCCGCCGCCTGAATCTCCCGTCCACAACTTTTGACAATAACTCCCGAACCGGACGTGCAGTTCTCCCGCATCCGGCTCTCCGGTTGATGGTTTACCTCCGAGAGGGTTGAACGGCCAGGTCATGGGCGGCTTTCAAGCTGATGAGCCCGTGATTGGCAAAGAACGCATTGGGCCAGCGATGATGATCGTTACCGCGTCCTCGGCCGCGAAGTCCCCTACGTCGGCGAAAGATGCTTCGCAGACGCATACGAACCCAGCCGTCGAGTTGAGGGAACGTGGAAGGCGAGCTGTGTTCGAAGTATTCAAACCACCCGCGCAAGGTGCGGTTCACGTCGGCGATGATCCATGACAAGCTGTGTCCGGATGTGCGTGGCGTCTTGGCTCGAATCGCGTCGCGAAACTTGGTCAGGCTTTTCTTCCGAGGAAAGCGTCGGTGCTTCAGGAATTCGTAGCCCAGAAAGTCGAAATTCGTTTCGAGCATATTGACGATGCGCGTCTTTTCCGAGTTGATTGGATCGGGCCTTCAGCCCTCAAGGGAATTGGTATCGTGTTTCGGTTCCCCAGGCCGTTGGCCTGCCCCTGGTATGGCGGCGCACCTTCGGTGCTCGTGTCGCGGTGTTCATGACGTGGACGACGGCGCAAAAGCGACAAACCCGCGTGCGATGCCCTCTCGCTCTGCTCTGCGGTGCTTGCCTTGGAAAGTCGCCATTTTGCGATGGCACGATGAGGCCGCGCACGTGCGAGCGCTGCGTTTTCTGGCAGCCGGCAGCCTGTTCGCTTACCGATCGAGCTCGCGCAGTTCATAGCGGTCGATCAGCACTTCGGCGCCCGGGGTGAGGCGGCGGAGCTTGGCCGCGATGATGCCCTTTTCCGAGACGTTGGCCTTCTCTAGCCGCTTGTTCAATTGCGCCAACTTCTTGCGCCGATGCCGACGCCGCTTGATCTCTTTGCCGCGTTCGCTAATCCCAGCCACGTGCAGAGTCTCCGATGGAAAGAAACCGCCCGGGCGGCCCAAACCAGCCGCACCGGAAGTGCTCATTCTTAGCACGAAGCACCGCAGGGGTCAACGCAGAGCCGGGTGACGCTTCGTGGCATCGCATTGCCCGAGTCGGGCAGTGTTCGAGTGCGTTTGTGACCGGTCATGAAAGCATCGTTCGTCCAGGGCGGCACGCACGGGGCTGAAGGCCCGAGACCAGTTCCAGCCCAGGCAAGCGGCCCTGTGAAAAAAGCCCCGCCACGGTCGGGAAGGGCTGAAAGGCCGACCCTATGTGTATGGGCGTGATCGGTCGTGCCTTCAGCCCTCCGGCGGAACGCTATGCACCACATCATCCCAGTCCGCTGGACTGGGCTGATATGAAAGCGCACCCTTGGTGCTCACGCCCTCGACGCGTCTCACTTAGCTCAACGCGACAACGCACAAATTGTCCAGCGCGATACTGCGGAATCCAACCGGCCTCCATCCGTGCTTGCTCTACTGTTCTAAAATCGCCGCCTCGTCGAACACCGCGTGGTTGATGATCGTGCGGTTGCCGGAGGTGTAAACCACGTGGATCTTGCCGTCGGCGGACTGGATGGCCGAGGGATACGCGGCCGTGTCTCCCGGTCGATCGACAATGTTGCGGCGATGCGGATACGACTTGTCGTTGTCGGTCGAGATGGCCACGGCGAGCGGCATCCGCTCTCCTTCGTTGTTGTCGTTGTAAACCAGCAGCAGATGCCCGTTGGCCAGCTTGATGAAATCGGCCGCCGAGTTGGGATTGCGAAACTCGCTGGGCTTGCCCTCGCTCCAGGTGCGGCCGCCGTCGCGCGATTCCGACCGATAGAGCACTCCCGTGGGCAACGGCCCAAAGCGTCCGCCGCGGCGGATGTAGGCGATCAGATAGTCGTCATTGATTTGCACCGGCGAGGCCTGCAGATTGCCCATTTCAGAGTGAATGCGATTCGTGGGCGTCCAGGTCTTTTGCTTGGGGTCGTAACGCAGGAAATAGCTGCACGTATCCGGCGGCGTGCCTTCGCGATCCTCGCCCGTCTCGTGGTACAGCGGCAGCAGGTAGTCGCCGTCGTTGAGCAGGATCGGCCGGCTGCGACACATCGTGCCTTCCTCGAAGCTCAACAGGTACGAGTCGCCCCAATTACGCCCGCCGTCTTTCGACATCTTGCACTTGGTGCGCGCCGATGACCAGGTGGGGCCATAGTTCGTCACGTAGAACAACCACACCGTGCCATCGGGCGCTTGCCAGGCGGCCGCGTTGCCTTCCGAGCGATTCGGCGTGTCGGCAATGATCTCGGGCTGCGACCATTTCGCGCTCCCCTTGGCCAGCCGCATGCCATACACGGCCGTATCCCCCTCGTACTCTCCCGCACCGCTGTAGTAGGCAATGTAGAGATCGCCGTTGGCCAGTTCGGCGATTGTCGCCGGGTGTTTGTACGGGCCGGGAAACTCCGGACCGATCACGTGCTCGACCGTGATGTCGTCGGCCGCGGCAATGTCGACGGCAACGATCGCGCGCGTCACGGAGAAAACAACCGCCAGGATGCAAGCAAATCTCATTGGGACCCCCGCAGCATTGGATGTCGAGCAACGGCACAGGCGATTGCAGTATGCCGCCTAGCGTGACCGCTTTTTCCCCCGCAGCAGTCGGAACATCCATTGCGCAAACGCGCCCAGGCCCATCCAGGGCGCCACGACCAGGATGTTCAACAGTGCGGCCAGCACCGCAACCATGACAATGTAGGCTGCGGCCGTCGGATACCACGCGACGATCCACACCGTCAGCGCCGCGACGGTGGTCAGGACGAACAAAGCTCGCAAGCCAAACTGCATAGTGCGAAGTATAGTCGATCCACCCGTGCCGCAATTCCGCCCAGATCCGCCGGGGCCGCCATCATCCCCAGCCAAACCCTCACGGAAAGTAAACCGGGTCGTCTTCGGTCCGGACTTTGCGAAGCAAAAAGATTCCCAACGGGATTGCGGCCCTGCAAGACCGATGGGCTCGTGACCAAGTGGCAACTGGCCGATACAAGGCCGGTTCCGCGCTTCCGCCCGTGCCATGGCTTCGTACAATAGAGCGTCCGCCGGCAATGTCCGCGCAAGCGTCCGGCGGCAAAACCGGACGGGTGGCCGAGTGGTCTAAGGCGGCGGTCTTGAAAACCGCTGTACGGGAAACCGTACCGGGGGTTCGAATCCCTCCCCGTCCGCTGGCGGCACGACGCCGGGCTGCGACGCGGGGCTATTTCTCCCGCGTGGCGCCGGATGGCGGACCGAGCAACTCTTCGAGCAAGCGGTCGAGCTGTTTGTCTCGCGCGCGGATGTTCACCACGCTGCCATCGCGTCCGACCAGGATCGCGGCCGAAGCTCCCGTGATGCCGTAGCGCGTCGTGAACGGATTGTCCGCCGGCCCGCCGTCGTTCAACGTTGCCCAAGGCAAGGGATGCTTCTCCAAAAAGCCTTCCAGCACTTGGCGATTTTCGTCGACGCTGATGCCGACAACTTCGAATCCGCGCGGGTGATACTGCTCGTAGAGTTGCTCCACGTGATTCAGCTCGTGAATGCAGGGAGTGCACCAGGTCGCCCAGATTTCGATGAGCACGACCTTGCCCCGGTAGCTGGCCCAATCGATCGGCCCACCGTCCATCAGCGTGCCGGTCAGTTCCAACGGCTTGCCCACCGAATCCAAACGCCGAGCGGCGGCCAGCAAATGGTCGCCCAGATCCGCGGCCTCTTTGCTGGACTTGGACATGAGGATGCGAGCAACCCGGCGATTGTACTGAGCGGCAGCCTGCGGATCGCCGCTAAAGTCCAGCGCGCCGGCGACCTTGCGGGCGGCAGCCATGGCGTCTTTTGAAGGATTTGGCGATGTCCCCAACCGCGCTATGATCTCTTCGATCAACTCCGCCCGCTCTTGTGGCGTGCCACGCCGCGGGCCTTCGGAAAACGCGATCGTGCGGAAAACCAGACGGAGATCCATCGCGTCTTGGTACGCCGGCAGTTGCTTGTCCCCATCGGTGGCAATGGCATGAATCTTCTCCAGCGCTGCTTCCACGCTGCGGTAGTTTCTGACGATCTTTGACGGCGTCTTGGGTTTGTCCGTGCGGTAGCCGTGTACGCCTTTGACGTGCTCGAGCAGCCCCTGGATATCGTCGGGCAATTCGACCGGCGTACTGGCGGCAGCGTCGACTTTCCTCGCTGTCGCCTCACTTGGATTCTGCTGGGCAACTACGTCGCAAGTTAGCCCAATCGCGACGGCAATCGATCCAAAGACTCCAATCATGGAAAGGCGCTCATACACAACTTGTCCTCCTATTCGCCGCTTTTCGTCGCGTCGTTGGCGTCGATGAACGCCACCAACTCCTCGAGATACTCTGGCGGCATGTAGCCGGCCATGATCGCCGTCAGGTGCGACTTGCCGGGCAGCACGACCGCCCTGAAGTTGGCCAGTTCGCGCTGCATGCGATGGGTCTTGGCATTGGGTCCATCGAACTGGTTATTGATGGCCAGCACGGGAATCTTGATCGTCGTCAGATCGATCTCGCCGCGGCCGATCGATGCCCAGCCTTCACGGATGGCGGCCAGCGCCTCGCGATCGTTGGGCAAACCGGCGAGCGTCGACCGCGCTTCGGCCTCCCGCGGATCGGGTCCCGGCTCGTCGGCCGGCACCTCGGCCTTGTGTTTCTCATCCACTTCGGGCACGCCCGATCCGCCGTACGACGCAGTGATGAATCGCTCGGGCGCCATGGCCAGCAGTTGCGTCACGATGAATCCGCCCATCGAGTAGCCATGCACGTGGGCCTTTTCAATTTTCAAATGATCCATCAACTCCAATACGTCTTTGGCCATCTGCGCCATACTTCGCAGGATCGTGCGGCTTGTCGCTTTGGCCGTGTCCGCGGCAGTCCAAGGCGATCACCCGATGGTTCTTGGCCAGCGCGTCGGCAATGCCATTGGGAAACCAGTTGCCGTGCGCCGTGCCGGTGTACCCATGCACGAGCACCACGGGCGAGCCCTCGCCGACTTCGAGATAGTGGATTTTCACGCCGTCCGAGGCGGTGAACGTGCCGTCGGTCGGCTCGACTGCCGCGCGAGCCAACGAAACGCTAACCAAAACGCAAGTCAATGCCGCCGCAATCGTTGAGTATCGACGTCCGTCGCGCATTATCGTAACCCTCGCCAAACAGTCCGTTCGCTATCGCCGCCAGCCGGCGATTCTCCGCCCTGACAGGGCCCGAAGCAAGCGTTTTTCGGTGGGAATAGGCAAACGATTCGAATCGCATAATTGCGAGTTGTCGCGGCACGCCGTAGAATCGTGCCTTTGCCAGCGATCGCCCGCACTTCCTACGCCTCAAGACTACCGTCATGGCCAAAACGATGAAATACACCTACCTCGATTTGAAGGACGCCGGCGAAGTGCTGGTGGTGACGTTCAAACAGGCGTCGATATTGGACCAGGCGATCATCGATCAGATCGGCCAGGAGCTGGGCCAGGCGGGGCTCGAAGCATCCAGCAGCCGCAAGTTGCTGGTGGACTTTCGCGACGTGGAGTTCATGTCGTCGGCCATGCTCGGCAAGATCGTGCAGCTTCACAAACGCTGCAAAGCCGACAAGATCAAGTTGAAGTTCTGCGGAATCGCTCCCAATCCGCTGGAAGTCTTCAAGATCACGCGGCTCGACAAGCTGTTCGAGATCCACAAAGACGCGCCGACGGCCATCGCGACGTTTTAATATCCCGCCGGTTTCCGCCCTGATCCCTCACGCGCGATGAACAGTTCGGCGTCGTCCACGATCCAGGGCGTCGACCAGTTGCCATTGTTGCCACTGACGACGTTGAAGAACAGCGTATCCATCCGCACGCAGTTGTAGCCGTAGGGGTACTGCGTCGTCAGATGGTCGGCCGCAGTCAGCGGCTCGACACCCTGGTGCGCGAAATAGTGCACGCGGCCGTCGCCAGTGAACGACATGCCCAGCGTCCACCAGCCAGGCTCGGTGATTTTCGGTCCGCGCAAGTCCTGGCCGTACGATCCGGCGCGAATGGTGAAGTACGCCGAATCCGGTTTCTCTTTGCCGTCGCCGGGAACGAAGTGGATGAAGAAGCCGGGCCAGTAGGTCTCTTGCTTGGTGTTGCGGCTCACGCCGCCGAACTTGCCGCGTTTCTTGGTTTCGGTCTTGTAGGTTTGGCACGCCGTGCGAAAGCCAAACGACGGTCCATAGCGCCGTTCCCAGTGCTCGAACGGCGGCACGCTCACGCGCACCACGACACTGGGATTGCGCCGATCGGAATCCCTCCGCGTAGGCGCGAGGTGACATTGCAAATAAAGTCGTCCTGCTCGAACTTGCCCGTGTAGTATCCCGGGACGCCGGTCTGCTTCGAACGCATCAGCATGGCGCCTTCACTTCCCGGTATTCCATCGGGTGGCGTCGGAACGCGCGAGATCTGGTCGGGCTGGCCGCGCTCAGCGCCTTCGAACCAACGGCCGTTGGTGGCGTATCCGCCCGGCAACCGCTGGCGGTCGTCATTTTCTTCGCTGCTCTTGGGCAGGTTGTACACGTAGTCCCATTTCTCGTCTTCGAAGTCATCGCCAACTTGCGTTAGTTTCTGGCCGGTGCCGGGTACCAGGATTTGGGCCGACAGCGACAAGGGTACGCAGACGACAGCGGCAGCCAGCGTACATGACGCCAGCAATCGTCGTCCGGGCGAAGCAGGAGACAGGCAGGGAAATCGACGCATGAGAACCTCGCATTCCGTCGCGATATCAGTGGGGGGCGGCGCGCAAAACGGGCGCGGTGGGGCCGGGCATGGCCGGCATATTACTTTCTATCGGAGCGACCCCGGCGATTCGTCCACCCGTTTTGTGGGGCATACCCACCGGGACAACCGCATGCTTTTCCGTCGATCGCGGCGGGACATGACACTTGGGCTTCAATTGAGAAACCTGGCAATCCGCGTGCTCTTTGCCGCGCTGCTGGCGTCTACTTCGGCGCGGCGCCGCGCAGCCGGTGTGAATTGAACGTGCCGTCAGGCAAGCCGACGTTCACCTTCAAATCGGTGTAGGTGTACTCGGCAATCAGCGGCGCCTCGCCGCCGCTGTGGCGCGGCCAATCGGTATAGTCTACCCGCACCGGCACGTGCAACTCGTCGTCCACGAAGACATTGGCCCGATGGAACTCCAATCCCTGTTGGCTCTCGGGATGCGTGATGCGAATCACGCTGCACGTGCGATCATTGAGCTTGGCGCCCTTGATCTGTTCGACCTGCGTATTCGTGCCGCCGGGATCGACTGCCACGTGCCGCCCCAGCACCGCGATCATCTGGGCCAGAATCTGGTTGAATCCGCTCTGGGTCACCGGCACCAGGCTTTCGTCCATTGCGGTGTCACCGTAAGGATCGAGTTCGACCACCACATAGTCGAAGTGCTTGCCCCCGTTGCGCACCAATAGCTTGTTGTCGTTGCGGCCATCGACAAACAGCACGCGGCGGCCAGCCACGCGCTTGGGCGCCAGAAACTGCATGTAGATCGACAGCGGCACAACGACGCCCTGTTCGGTGCGCTGCTCTTCACGAACCCATATGTCGATGTAGTTGAAATCCTGCAGGATGCCACCGATTCGCTCGCGCTTGGTCAGCCGGCAGGTGAAATCGCGGATCGTGCTGCGCAAGTAGGCTTGTTCCTTGCGCGCGTAGTCGATCACCGGCACCAGCGCATGCCCCGCGGCCACCTTCGACCAATCGGGGGCCAGGGGACGATTCGACGTCCGCACGGTGGGAGTTGTCGCTGCTTCCTGCCCCGGCAATGATTGTTCCGCCAGCGCGGCGCCAGCGGGCCAGGACAACGACAATGCCAGCGCCATCGACGCTGGCGCTAGCGGACGTTTGTACGGTGCGGACATAGGCATTCCTTCGGTGTGTCCGGCAAGCGCCGGGCGAGAGTCCCGTGAGCTTAATTATGGCCCACAGTTCGCGAGTGGCAAATCCATGCCGGCAAAGGCGTTTGCGCAAGACGCATCACGCGGCACGAAAGCGTCGCCGTACCCGGCACTTGAGCGTGCCGCAGTCGAATTCTTGGACCAGGACACGTCACGTCGCCGCGCGGACTTAGCTTCGATCGGATGGCGCGCGTTGGTGGCGCGACGCGATTAGCTTGCCTAACCGTTCGTTCATGATCTCGGTGGCACCATCGGTAAAACAGGCAACCTTTGCCGCCATCATGTGCCGCACGAGCGGATGTTCGGCCCGCAGCCCATTGGCGCCCATCGCCTGCACGCACGCTGCCAGGTGCCCAAGCGTCCGCTGGCCGGCGAACTTCTTTGCTCGCGCCGCGTCGGCTTCGGCATCTTCGCCGGCGTCGATCCGACGCGCGGCGCGATAAACGAGCAGACGCAGCGCCGCCAGATCGGTCTCCGCGTCAACCAGCGACCACCGCAGCCCTTGAAACTCCAGCAGGCTCTTGCCGAACGCTTGCCGCCTGACGCCGTACCCCACGGCCAACTCGATTGCCGATTCCAGCATGGCCGCGCACATGGCCGCCACGTAGGTGCGGGCGCCGTTGATGCCCACCATTGCGTGTCGAAACGCTTCTCCCGGCGGATCGAGCAAACGGTCGTCGGCAACAAAGTAGTCCCGCAGATGAAATCCACCGGCGCCAATTGCGTGGCAACCGTCCATGGCAATCGCCGGGGCGCGAACAAACCCTGGGCGATCAGCTTCCACCAGAAACGACGCCATGCCGCGACCACGCACCGCCCCGTCGGTCTGGGCCAGTGTCACGAACACATCGGCCACCGCGGCATTGGTGATCCAACTCTTCACGCCATCGAGTATCCAGCCGTCGCTGCTTTTCTTTGCGAGGGTGTCGATGCCCGACAGGTCGCTGCCGTGCTCCGGTTCGGTGTACGCCGAACAACCGATCAATTCCCCGGCCAGCATCCGCGGCACCAGTGCTTGGGCCGGCACGCTGCCGCGGCGCGCGATGCGCACCAAGGCATTGTGATGGTTCACGAGCGCAAACGGAAAAGCAAAGTCGACTTTGGCGAGCTCTTCGACCAACCGCAGCTTCGCCGAGAAGCGCAAACCCAGACCACCGTGCGAAGCTGGCAGTTCCACGGCAGCCAGTCCCGCGGCGCACGCTTCGCGCAACGCTTCCAGCGGCACGCGCCGCTCTGCTTCCCAGCGGGCAGCGTTCGGAGCGATAACGCGCTGGCCAAACGCGACGCCCCGCGCGATCAATTCGCGCTCCCGCGACGTGAGAGCGGCGTCGAACTCGCATACGATCGGGTCGGTAGTCATGGTCGACAGGTCACGGGGCGATACGATGCTGCGACAGAATTGGCTTGCGCCCTCAAAACCCGCCGTTGGGCTCCGCACCTGCCCGGGTTGCGGCCGCACGCCACAGGGCCAAATCGATCGCATCGAATACGAATCGGACGCTGCTGTCGCAGAACAAGATATTGGCGCCGTTGGGATGTCGGCTGCGCGCCGTGAATAGTCCCTTCTGCTGCGGCAGGTTCATGCAGTCCCAGTTCGTGGCGTTGGGAGCGTAGAAGTGGTTATAGATCGTATTGCCGTAGTTGCCCAGGATCCACTTGGCGCCGCGTTCGCCGTAATATCCGCCTGAGGCCGGATTGGCGCAATTCGTCGGGTCGATCGTGATGCCGTTGTTGACCTCCAGAATAAAGTCGCCTGCGAGTCCCGGCGCCGGGGCGGACACGGTATCTCCCGGGCCCAGCGTGCGCTCGCCGAACGCCACGGTGTGCGACGAACCATCCGTGATGTGGCGAAACGAGATCTCGGATCCGTAGAACATCACTCCGTCGCCCGGGCTGATCGTGCCCGAGTCCGGCACGCCGCTGCCGGCGCAGGCCGCGTAGTTCGTCGCGGCAAAGTCCGAACCCGGCACGCGCTCGTGCACGATGTCGCTGGGACACTGCAACAGCGGCAACGGCGTGGTCGCGGCGAAATTGTTCGCATCACCCGAATACGCCACGCCGCCGATCACGACGAACACCGGCGCCTGCGTGAAGTCGATCATGCCCTCCAGCGCCTGCTCTTCGACGTAGGGCAACAGAAACGCCAGCGCCGAGAAGATCTTCGGCGGCGGACTACCCCGTCCCGCGGGAAACTTGCGGTGCGAATCGTGAAAGTTTTGCAGCGCCACGCCGAACTGCCGCAGGTTGTTCATGCAACTACTGCGCCGGCTCGATTCACGCGCCGACTGAATCGCCGGCAGCAACAGCGCCACCAACACGCCCACGATCGCAATCACCACCAGCAGTTCCACGAGGGTGAAACCGATCGGTGGGCGACGGCGGATTTTCCTGGGAATGGCCATGGACTGCGAATCCGGGCTGCGCTGGACGGCCGTTGACGGCTTGCGAGAGCGACTTCGGCTAGCTCACATTGTCAGCACGCCGCCCGCGCGAGTCAACGCGGCAGTCGGTTGTGGTCCGGTTTCTATTTGCGTCCGACACAAAGTTCTTTGCTGCTCGATTGCGGGCGGCAAACAGCGAATTCGGCCGCCCCCTTGATACAATTGCCGCAACGGCGCCTTTCGCGTCGATGCCCGACGCCGGATTCGCCGACATGTCGAAGTCGAGACGAAAGCCATGTCCGAAGTTCTACCTTCGCTCGCGATGCTTGTCCTGCTGATGTTACCCTCGGCTCGGCCTACGCCGAATTCCAAGAGAGAGAAAAAGGCTCGCTGACCGTCGGCAAGCTGGCGGATATCATCCTGCTCGACCGCGATCTGTTTGCCACAGCGCCAGAGGATTTGCGCGACGTGAAGGTCGACATGACCATCGTCGGCGGCAACGTGGTGTGGCAGCGCCCCTCACGTTAGTGCGGGTGCGTGTGCCCATGCCCCTTCGAGGGCTTGTGCCCTGGCTCCAAAACCAGTGGCAGCCCCAGCATGTCTCCGTTCGGCTCGAATCCGTTGCCATTGACGTCGACAAAGATCGGGTTGCCCACGGCGCAGGGCACGGCCTTGCCGCCGTCTGGCCCCATCACGGCCCCAAGCTGCTTCCCTTCGCCAATGCACGCGACCACCACGTGGGCGTCGCGCTCGAGCGTCAACGGAACCGTTTCGTCAAACACTACCGTTTCCCGGTGAAACTTTTGCGGATGCGTGCGCGCCGTGAAGTTCGCCTCGGGCGAAGGCTGGCCGTTGACGAACACCTGCACGCGATTCACTTCCAGCCAATTCGGGCATTGCACGCGAACCTTCAGCGCCAGCTTGCCGCCGGGGGCTTGCAGATCATCGCCCACTTCCGCCGTATCGCCGTCCTTGTCGGCCTTGGCGGTCACTTCCAGGAACGGACCGTTGGTCATTACGATGTTGCCATGTTTGCAAGTGTGAACCAGATCGGACACGGAGGCCTTGGTCGGATCTTCCATGGGACACTTGATGAAGTTGCGCAACCCGCCCGAGCCGTGAAAATTCCAATGCGCGTCGGTGTTCACCACGCCCGGCATGCGATAGCCCAGATTCAATAGCTGCAGCCAGTGAAAGATGGCGTTGCCCTGCTCGCGCTCGTTCGGCAGCGCCTCGGGTCTCTTGAAGATGTTGTCCAACGGGTGGAGTTCGATCACGTCCATGAAGCTGAACATCTTCTCGAAGCCGCCGTCGGGCGAGCCGTTGGTGTCCCGGTCGCCGGCCATCTGCGGTATGTTGGGATGATTGATCTGCACCAGCTTTTCCGAACCACCGTCCCACATGGCCAGCCGCTCGATCTGCACGACCGGATCGACATCCGGCGTGGGACCGCCTCCATCCTGCGTGCGCGGCTTGGGCTGCAACGGAAATGCGTTCTGATGGTTGATCGGCAACGGGCGACCGGTGAGTTCCATGCCAGGGCACGTCAGCATGCGGTCGAATGCCTGAAAGTGCTCCAGGTGCGGATCGTAAACCGTCACGCGGTTGTGCTCCGTGCACGGCGCGAACTCGATGTGCTCGGTCAACAGATTCAACACCCGGCCGCGCTGGCTCGACGTGTTGTCGCCCGAGGGAGTCGAATGACTATGAAAGTCGGCACTCAGCCAGCCGCGCGTGTCGACGGTTCGCTTGAGCTTCGCCTGCAGCGCCGCATCTTTGCCGCCGGTAACCTTGAGCGTCGCAAACACCGCATCGTATTCCGGGCCGTGACTGACGATCACGTCGTACGCTCCCGGCGCCAGCGGAGCGCGGAACGAGCCATTCTCGGTGTAGTACAGATTGCGCACGCCGTGAATGGCGCTGTCGGGACCGTAATTGGGGCTGGGCGTCCCTTCGCGGCCGCTGAATTGCACCTTGCAGGCGATCGGCTTGCCGTCGAGGTCCGTGATCTTGGCAACCACGTAGCCGGCAGCGGGCAGGGCCACTTCCGCCGACTGATCCTTGTCGACTTTCAAATCGAGCGACTTGGAGCCGCGCCCTTGCGCGGAAACTTCGGTTTGATAGCTTCCGGCCGGAAGTCGCAGCGTGAGTCGACCGTCGTCGTCGGTGACGCCATGGCCGTAGTCCTGGCCGTCCTGCCGGATACGCACGTCCGCGCCATCGACCGCTCCGGCCGGATCGCTCACACTGAGCTTCACGCTCACTGGCGATTCACCGCGCAATTGCCGGGCCAACGCCTGCACTTCCACATTGTCGGCTGTGGGGAACAGATAGCGCACCAGTTCCAGCGTCTCGCCGGCCGGCAGAGTGAGCTTCTTGGGATCCTTGGCTTCCAGCAACAGGTCCGCGCTGCGGCGACCGCGATCTCCGGCGGCTACCAATCGCATGTCCGCGGTGTCGAACAACGTGCCGTACGCCTGGCGCCAGTAGGAGTCATACGCCCAGACCAGTCCCAGCACGTCGTCGGCGCCGAACTCGAATTCGCCGTCGGCTCGTATCGCGTCGAGCCGCTTCAGCTCCAGGGGCTCCTGGACTGTATTGGTGATCCGCGTCGTGATTTTCAACCACCGCGCCCCGTCGGCCAGATCGTAAACGACTTCCGCCTGCGAGCGCTCGTCGAGCGCTGGGCCGCGAAACGTCAATTTGGCGTGCGCTCCCTTCCGCGTGATTGGATCGCCATCGGCGACCGGCCCGCTCAACATGTAGCCGGTTCCGACCGGATAGTAAGCGCTGAGCTGATCGCTTTGCTTCGCGCACTCTGTCAGATCGATGACCGACCCGCCCACGTTGCGCACCGTCATGTTGGCATTTCGCCCCTCGATCGCGTCGGCGATGACGGCCACCAGGTGGTCGTTTCTCAGCACCCAGTCGCCATGGATCGCATCAACTTCTTTGCCCCGTGGCACGGCGTCGTCCCAGATCACTTCGGCCAATCGTGTCACTTCGACGGCGGGTATCCCTTTGCCACAGGCCAAAACACCCGCCGCCAACAACGTGCCGATTGCAGAAATCCGAGCGAGTTCATGAGGTCGCATGACCGCGTCTCCCGTGAATGATCAGCCGCCGAATTCCGTCCCACGGGCCAGCATAGCCCTCGATGGTTAGCGAATTATGTCCGCCCCGGCTCCAAGCCGCGAACCGGCCGAGTTTCGCGGGACATTTGCCCGCCAAGACCGTAAGATTCGAATGCTAGACTAGCGAAGAGCCGGTTATACCAAAATCAACTATTGCGCGCCATATTGCCCGGCATCACTTGCCGGCCCCGGAGCAAATATCCCATGGTCTTCCGATTAAAACCCTGCCCGTGTCTCGCGTGGCTCCTGCCCATATTCGTCGCCACCGCACAACTTGCGGCGGCCGATTCGCCCCAACAAACCCATCTGACAACCGCCGCGGCGACGCGCGACGCCGCCTACTGGCCGTTCTCGTCCAGCAGCCCCTGGAACACCTCACTCGGCGCGAACGCCAACTACGAGCAGATCGTGTCGCCGGACTTCTCCGCCGATGGCGGGGCGAATCTCAATTGCGCGACGTGGTCTTATCCCGTGTTCATTGCCACGGAGGCGGATCCCGTGCGCAACTTCTACTGGCGCGACAGCAACGAATTGATCGCCCGCATGCGGACGCCCGACAATGCCCAGGCGGATCGGAAAGGCGATGGCTCGCTCATCATCATCAATGAAAGCCACGATGCCGACGTGGAAATGTGGCAGGCGAAACGTCGCCCCAATGGGGATTGGGACGGTTCGGTCACGGTGAAGCACAACCTGCGCGGCACCGGCTTCTACCAGGACTATCAGGGCACGCGTGCCGGCGGCATGTCGGCCCTCGGCGGGATGATTCGTCGCGACGAACTGGTCCACCACAAGATTCCGCACGCGCTGGCCGTGGCCGTCGACGGCAGCGCCATGAACCGCAATGCGCCCGGCGGTAGCGCATTCGTCTGGCCCGCCAGCCATGCCGACGGCGGCGACGGCGGCGACGGCGGCGACGGCGGCGACGGCGGCGACTACGGCACGACCGGCAATCTATACATGGGCTCGTTGCTGGCGATTCCTCCTGAAGTGAACCTGGAATCGTTGAAGATGTCTGGACAAGGGCTGGCCATTGCACGCGCGCTCCAGGATTACGGCGCCTACGTCGTCGACCAGGGGGACGCGAATATCATCTACTACGCCGAACAATCCGCCAGCGACGTGCTGGCCACCAGCGCCGCCGAGTTGGGCAAGCTGACGCCCTTTCTCCGCGTGGTCACGAACAATGCGCCCTTCGCGGTGGGCGGCGGCGGTGAGCCGCGCCGCGTGGCCACTCCCGCTCCGCCACTGCCGAACAACCCGTTGGGCAACTAGTCGGCACAATACAGGTAAGGATACGAGTGGCACTTTCTCGCCAGGAAGGTGCCCGCTGCCGCTGCGCAAGCCACGCAACGGCATCCCTTTGCGACGCGTCGTGCCGGGGTTGCTGGCGTCTCGCCGCCCGTGCCGGCGGCTGGCGGCTGGCGGCGGCGGAATTTCGCATCGTCTCCATCGCAGCCTCTTGACAGGAATATAGTTTACGTGTAAACTAATTACGTGACAACTATCCCACGGCGAGCCCAACGATGACCGCTTCCAGGCTACAACGCGAGCTCAAGAAAAGGCGCCCCTTCGAGTCGCTAGAACAGAAGGCCTCTTTGAACCTGCTGCGCACCAACGACCAGTTGCAAATCCGCTTTGCGCGATTGTTTCGCGAGTTTGGGCTGACCCCCTCGCAGTACAACGTGCTGCGGATCCTGCGGGGCGAAGGCCAGCCGCTGCCGATCTTGGAGATTGCCAGCCGCACCATTACCGTCGTGCCGGGCATCACCGGCTTGATCGATCGGCTGGAGGAAGCCGGCTTCGTGCCGCCGAGAGCGGTGCCCGAATGATCGCCGCGTGGTGTACGTCGCCCTGACCGACAAAGCGACAAAAACTCTGACCAAGATCGACCGACCGCTGGTCGACCTGCACCGGCGCGTGATGAGCAAACTGTCGCACGCGGAACTGCGGACATTGAACGCCACGCTGGAGAAAATTCGCTCCGCGTTGCCGGACGAAGATGGCTAGCGAGCTTGCTTCTCTTTTTTCTCAATTACTTGACACGTAAACTATCTGCGCAGACTAGCGCCAAGGAGAACGTCATGGTTGCCATTC
>CAVZWY010000008.1:0-9678 GCA_963779015.1 uncultured Planctomycetaceae bacterium
CCGCTATTCCTTGTCTCCGCTACCGCGATGCACCGGCGGCGATTCGCTGGCTGTGCGAGACGTTTGGATTTGAGCAGCAACTGGTGGTGCCCGAGGCCGATGGAAAAATCGCCCACGCTCAGCTTCGACTCGGAGAGGGCATGGTCATGCTGGGATCGCATCGCGACAACGAGTACGGAAAGCTGATCAAGCACCCTAGCGAGATCGGCGGCTTTGAGACGCAATCGGCCTATCTGGTTGTCGACGATGCGGATGCCGTCCATGCCCGCGTGAAGCAAGCCGGCGGGGAGATCGTGCTCGACATTGTAGACCAGGATTATGGCGGGCGAGGATTTACCTGCCGCGACCTCGAAGGCCACGTGTGGAGCGTGGGGACGTACGATCCGTGGGTTTCGTAGTCTCGTACGACGCGCCCTGTGGCCGTTGCAAACGATACGGCCGGCAGGCGGGATAGCGCGATCGTATGGGCAATTCGCATGGAAGCGGTTCGACGCTGTGCGCCATCGCACGGCGATAATTACGCCCCCGGGTTGCGGCTACTGGGTGCTACAGTCGTGTGGGGCAGCACGTGGCAGGTATCGCCGGCTTGATTAGGGACAAATGGCCCATGGCTATTGCTGCACTCGACGACCTGTGCCCCGGCAAGGCTCTGTTCGAGCTCATCGTCGAGGCCGAACGGGAACACAAGGCGGGCGAGGAACGCCGCTCGGCGCCGCGGTTCCCATTTTTTCGGCCGGTGTGGATCCGCACGTCCGCCGGGCAGCGGCATCGCGCTTTCACGCGCGAGATCAGCGCCAACGGCGCCGGGTTCATTCACGGCTTCGACTTGGAACCCGGCGAAGTCGAGCTGAGCATCGTCTCGCGCGACGGATTTCTGATTAGCGTCGTCACCGAGATCATCTGGTGCCGCTTCTGTGGCGACGGCTGGTATATCAGCGGGGGCCGATTCGTGCGGCTGGGCGGAATTGGCTGACCTGTGTGCCGTTGCACTGCCGCTATTCCGGCTTGCCGGTCGGCAGGGGCACGTCGCGAAATGTCAGTTCGACGTTGCGGCGAACGCAGCCTTGGATAGTGCAGCTTCAGCAGCTTGGGCTCGCTGTCGGGCGATTCGCCGGCCAGGGAAAGTTTGAGCTGCACGCCGTCGTCCGATAGTGACGGCGACTGGCTTTGCACGCGAAACTTTCGCCCGTCGCCGTCCAACACGTCGACGGTGTATTCCTGAAAGATGACTTCGCGCGGGTCGGGCATCGACAGGTCGCGCGTCACGTTGACCGTCACGACGAACTTCGACGACTGCTGGCGATCGACCGACAGAACCGTGGCGGCCAGGTCGTCTTGAGCGAACGTGCGCTCGGAATCAAACTCGTCGATCTCGAGCACCGCCGGCTCGCCCACCGCGATCAGGCCCCAACGTACCGTGAACACTTCGAACGACTTGGCCGAGATGGGCACGGGGTTGAGCTTCAGATTGGCCGTCACTTGCCGCAGCCCGCGCGTGGTGGCGTTCCAGGCGCTGCCCGAGGGCTGGGACGCGGAACACACCACGTGGTTGTCGGTCACGGCTTCGACCAGTTCCGGCTGGCTGGCGTAGCCGACGATCTGGAAGCGGTCCTCCCAACTGAACTTCAGGTTGACCTGAAAGCTGTGCGTGAGCTCGGCTTTTTGTTCTTCGTAGTTGAGTTCCTCGATGAACACGCGGCGGGCGCCGGTGAGCTCGCCACGCACCGGTCCGCCGTAAGCGCGGGGATATTGGGGCGGCGCTCCGGCGCTGACCACGATGCCCGGGGTGTGCATGTCGTAGTGAGGTCGGATGCGGTTGCCGACGCAGTCGCAGATCTGGTCGACGGCCTGCCAGTAGGAGGACGGGCCGATCGCGACATCGAGCGCGCCGTCGGCAAAGTTGCCGTAGGGGTCGCCGATGTGGATGTGGTTGCCGCTTTGCGTGGCCAGGGCTGCCAGCGCCACGGAGGCGGGTTTGCCTTGGGCGTCGAACTCGACGGTCGACGCGCGCGCACAGTTGGTCGACTTTCAAATCGTCGAGCAGCCGTTCGGCCCGCAGGCGCACTTCCAGATCGTCGTGCCGCAGCGCTTGTTCCAACTCTTCGCGCGTTTCTTCGCCGAACTCGGAAAGCTGCGCAGTAGCGCGGGCGCGTTTGGCATATTCGGGCGAACCCAGGTCGCGAATCAGCCGGGCCACACGCGGTTCGGTCGGAGGCGCCGGTGGATCGTCGGCCCAGGCGTGCGGTCCGGCGAACAGCAGCAAGCAAGCGATGCGCCGCATCCAGCGTGCGCAGCCGCGCCGCGGGCCATACGTTCCATCCATGGAACTCCCCCCACATCTAAAGTCGCGCTATCGGAAAGCCGTGCGGCATCCTGCCTGGGCTGTGCAACCTGTGGGCTGCTCAAACGGTGGGCATGGGCAAACGCGGGCGCGGCGTGTATTCTAGCCGGACGCAGCAACCCCGGTCGGTTTGCCTGGCCCGGTACGGTAGGAAAGCCCCCTCGGGCGGTCAACACGAGAATCGCCCCGGTGATATCACGATGCAGCAAGTAGCTGGCAAGAGCGTCGACTGTTTGAGCGTGGGCATCCTGGTGGCCGACCACCTGTGCGACCCGATCGACCATTTGCCCCGTGCCGGCGAACTGGTGCTGTCGTCGCGGCTGCCGCTGGCCGTGGGAGGCTGCGCGTCGAACGTGGCGATCGACCTGGCCAAGCTGGGCGTCCGTGTCGGCGTGGTCGGCTGCGTGGGGGCCGATCATTTCGGACGCTTCCTGATCGAATCGCTCGCGTCGGCCGGCGTCGATACTTGGGGCATTCGCACGCTGGCCGACGTGGAAACTTCCGGCACGTTGATCCTCAACGTGCGCGGCGAGGACCGGCGCTTCGTACACTGCGTGGGCGCCAACGCGCAACTGGCCGTTGCCGACATTCCGCTGGCGCAGGTGAAAGCGGCCAAGGTGCTCTACGTGGGCGGCTACTTGCTGATGCCGGCGCTCGAAGGCGAGCCGCTGGCCGAGTTGTTTCGCGCGGCGCGTGCCGCCGGCGTCAAGACGGTGCTCGACATCGTGTTGCCCGGCCCTGGCGATCACATGGCGAAACTGGCGCCCGTGCTGGCCGAGACGGATTTGTTCTTGCCCAATACCGACGAAGCAGCGCTGCTCACCGGCTTGGACGATCCCGTGCAGCAAGCCGAACGATTCGCGGCCGCCGGCGTCGGCGCCGTGGTGATCACTTGCGGCGACGCGGGGAGCGTGATGGTTGCCGGCGCCACTCGCTTGCGGGCCGGCGCGTATGCGATGCCGTACCAGGGGGGCACCGGCGCGGGCGACGCGTTCGTGGCGGGCGCCATCGCGGGACTCTTGGCCGGCGAGGACCTGGCCGGGGCGCTGCGCTGGGGGAGTGCCGTGGGCGCCAGTTGCGTGCGATCGGTCAGCGCCACCGATGGCGTGTTCACGCGGGCCGAGACCGAGGAGTTCTTGCGCGCAACCCGCTCGTGCTCGAACCGCTCTGACCGGCAGGAACGGCACAGACGGTCAATCGCCACCGGAGCAATAGCGCCTGCGGCCGGCACGATGCGCCTTTTCCAGCGGCAAAACGGCGGTTGCCGGACGTATCGCTAGCGCTGTGCTAGGATTTCTTGAAGCCCATTTTTCGGGCCCAAAGAATAGCGGACCGCACGGCAGGCGAACGGTCCTCGCGTCGCTCGCACGCGCGGGCGGCGTTGCCCGTGTGGCGACCTGAGGTACCGATCGTGCCGGGAATCATCAGAATCATTCGCAAGCTGGTGCGCTCGGAGGAGGGCCTGTCCCTCTCCGAGTACGCAGTCATGCTGGCGCTGATCGTTTGCCTCTGCCTGGGCCCCGTGCAAACCTTAGGCTGCCAGGCCAACCGCGCGTTCAACAACGCGTCGAACTCGATCGGCAAGTAGCGTCTGCCGCACGTTTTGCACTCGTATCGCGGGTGGCCGCGACAACGAGTTGTCGGGGTGGCGCAGCCACACGAGGACTACTCGATCCTGCCGGCGTGCTCACCGGTTTGCCAGACTTATCGGCGTGCGCCACACTATTTGGTTGCCGATTAGAATTACCTCGAGCAAACTGACTGCCGCGTTGGCTGTCGACGCGCTGATTGGCGATGGCCTCTTGTTGCTTCGCAACACCGACAACGAGTTGTCGGTGCTACCTGCCACCCGCGTAGGGCCCTTCGGCATGCCAATGATGCATAGTCGCTCTGCTAGTGTCCGACGTTTCGTTGGTCTCTGCGTGCCATTCTTGCTTGTGATGGCGGCGGATGGGGGCCTGACTTTGGCTGGTCAATCGGCCGAGTACTGGAGCGGATCGTACGATCGCGTGAGAGAATGGTCACTGACTTTCAACGATCTGTTGCGGCTTCACCCCGCAGCGCTTGTCGGGGGACTTGTGGTGGAAGGGGCGCTGCTTTCCACGTTGATCCTGTTGTTGCCGCGCTTCATGGCGATGTTCACCAGCCTGACGGTGACGCTGGGACACACGTGGGGAGCCATGACCTGGCTCATGAGCGTCTTCCGGTTCAGCTATGCCCAATGCCAGTTGTTCATCTGTTGCGTGGCCCTGGTGTTGACGGTCTGTTTGACGAAAGGCTGGACCCCGGACACCGATCGCCCCCTCCTGGTCGATCGGCCTATGATCCGCTGGCTCCTGATCGTGGTTCTTGCCGCCATTCCGACCTACTTGTTTCTGTTGCGACCAAGCGCGACCCCATGACCGCATCTAGGCCTGACCTACCTGACTGCGCTATCAGGGCCGTTTCGGATATACTGGTCCCATGAGCGAAGGCAAACGCCGATTCCATTTCAGAATCCGAACGCTGCTCATCCTAATAGCGCTGAATCGGATGTGTGGCAGCGATGCGGCCTGTACTTACTCCATCGCACAACTCATTCGTCATTCACGGCGGATATGCCCACTGGTCGGCAAGCCTCCTGTGGAACCGAGACGACGATGCAATTGGCGGAACGATAGATCGAATCGTTTGTTCGCCGCAGGGACGCCTGGATGGAGATGAATGGAAGATCATGCTCAGCCCTGCTCGGACGATATGGCCCATTCTGACGCTGGTCGGATTTCTGACGTGGAAGGGATTCAGCACGCGCAAGCGCGGGCATCGGATTTTGCAAGATTTGCACCGCCAATTTCCGAAAAACCAATTTCAAACTGAGACACAACCGGCACTACCGCCTTGTTGACACCCAGCTTGGACCGACTTATGCTTGAGCGCGTGAAGGCTTGACGCTTGGAAAGCTTGAGAACTCCGATGTTTGCCCACTGCGTTCGCATCTCTGACGTGACATCCACCGGCTGCGGCGCGATTGTGATTATTATCCCGGAGGTGCGGCCTTGAAGGGCGGACCGGTGACTTCACCGATTCAAAACAGCCCTGGGGCCGCGAGGCTCCGGGGTTTTTTTGTTGGCGCAACGAACGATTGATTCGCTAACTTCAACGTGCAAATTCGAGGGCCCGTTTCAAACCAAACTGGGTGCCACTGTTTGTTTGCCAAGCAGTGAGAATTGGCGGGCCAAGGCACTGCTAGGCGAGCTAGCAGTGGCACCCGACTGGCATCTTGTCTGGACTACTCAAACGGCCGTCGAGAACCATCACCAGCGGGCACAAGTCCACAAACGATTTCGAGGAAAACGGCCATGCGGCGCATCCAGATGTATGACACGACCCTGCGCGACGGCAGCCAGGGCGAAGGCGTGAACTTTTCACTCCAGGACAAGCTGCTCATCACCGAGCGGCTCGACAGCCTGGGCTTCGACTACATCGAAGGGGGCTTCCCGGCCTCGAACGAAAAGGACGCCAAGTACTTCCAGCGCGTCGCCGAGTTGGACCTGCGGCACATCAAGGTCTGTGCCTTCGGCATGACGCGCCGCCGCGGTGTCTCGGCCGACAGTGATCCCGGCCTCCGCGCGCTGCTGGAGGCCGAAACGCCCGTGATCACGCTGGTGGGCAAGACATCCGACTTTCACGTCAAGGAAGTGCTGCAAACCACACTGGAAGAAAACCTGGCCATGATCGCCGACAGCGTGCGGCACCTGGTGGAAGCCGGACGCGAGGTGATCTACGACGCCGAACATTTCTTCGACGGCTGGAAGTCGAATCCCGAGTATGCCCTGTCCACGGTGTGCGCCGCGGCCGAAGCGGGCGCTTCGATGGTCGTGATGTGCGACACCAACGGCGGCACCATGCCTGAGGAAATCGCCGAGCTGACGCGCGAGGTGATTTCGAAGTTGAGCGTGCCGGTGGGCATCCATTGCCACAACGATTGCGAACTGGCCGTGGCCAACTCGCTGGCATCGGTCGACGCCGGCGCCGTGCAAGTGCAGGGCACGATCAACGGCCTGGGCGAGCGCTGCGGCAACGTCGATTTGGTCTCGGTGATTGCCAATCTGGCGGTGAAGAAGAAGGGCTACAGCGTGCTGGTGCCCGAGAGCATCGAGCATTTGACCGAGCTGTCGCGATTTGTCTATGAGACGGCCAACTTGCGCATGCCCGACGGCCAGCCGTTTGTCGGTCAAAGCGCCTTTGCACACAAAGGAGGCATGCACGTCTCGGCCATTGCCCGGGCCAGCGCCAGCTACGAGCACATCGCGCCGGAGGTGGTCGGCAATGTGCGCCGCGTATTGGTGAGCGAGTTGTCTGGGCGGTCGAACATCAAGGCCGTGGTGGGAGACAAGGCCACGGCCGAGGACTCGAAGCTGATGGACCAGGTGCTCAAGCGCGTGGTGGAATTGGAGAGCCAGGGCTACCAGTTCGAGGCCGCGCAGGGATCGTTCGATCTGCTGGTCAAGAAGTGCGCCGGGACGTACCGCCCGCATTTCGAGCGGCTGAACTTTCACGTGAACGTCGAGGCCGATCAGCACGGCACGCTGGTAACCGAGGCCACGGTCAAGTTGCGCATCGGTGAGGCGGTCCGGCACGAAGTGGCCGAGGGAGATGGCCCGGTCAACGCGCTGGACGCCGCCCTGCGAAAGGCCCTGGATCATCATTTCCCGAACCTCTGCGAGATGCACCTGGTCGACTATAAGGTGCGGGTGATCAACTCCGAGGCCGGCACCGCGGCCGGCGTGCGGGTGGTGATCGAGAGCCGCGACGACGGCGATGTGTGGGGCACCGTGGGCGTGAGCGAGAACGTGATCGAAGCCAGTTGGCTGGCCCTGGTCGACAGCTTCGAGTTCAAGCTGACCAAGGACGAAGCGGCCCGGGCGGGCAAAAGCAGCCCCAAAGCCGTGGCTGCGACGAACTAAAAGCACTCGCGGCGCGAACCTGCCTTTGGCCGATGGCCTCCGGTCGGTAAAATCGTGCTTTCACGCAGTCGTGCCCAGCGCGGTCTGGTCGCGTTCGTTTCGGATTGTCTCCCCAACCGTCAGATGACCATCTCATGAGCACGCCGCTGGAAACAGAAGAACTGCCAACGCAATTCGATCATCGGGCCGCGCAGGAGCGCTGGTACGCATTCTGGAAAGAGGGCGGCTACTTTCACAGCGACCCGGACCCTGAGCGTAGGCCCTATACAATCGTCATGCCGCCCCCCAACGTCACCGGGGCGTTGCACCTGGGGCACGCGCTGAACAACTCGCTACAGGATATTCTCATTCGCTGGCGGCGGATGCAGGGCTACAACACGTTGTGGATGCCCGGCACCGATCACGCGGGCATCGCCACGCAAGCCGTGGTCGAGCGCCGCTTGTTCGAGGAAGAAAAGAAAACGCGCCGCGACCTGGGGCGGCAGGCGCTGGTCGAGCGCATCTGGGAGTGGAAGAACGAATACGAAGCTCGCATTCTCGGACAGCTTGCCCAACTGGGCTGTAGCTGCGACTGGGAGCGCACGCGGTTCACGCTGGACGACACGTGCGCGCGGGCCGTGCGGCACACGTTCTTTGGCCTGTTCAAGGAAAAGCTCATCTATCGCGGCAAGCGGCTGGTCAACTGGGACACGCACCTGCAGACCGCGGTCAGCGACGACGAAGTCTTCCACGAGGCGGTCGCCGGGCATTTCTGGCACTTGCGCTATCCGATCATCGACCCCCAGCCGGACGAGCCGGAATTCGTCTGCATTGCGACCACGCGGCCCGAAACGATGCTGGGCGATACGGCCGTGGCCGTTCATCCCGATCCCGACGCCGCGCTGGACAAGGCCGAGGGGGAGCTGAAGCAAAAGCTCGCCGAGACGCCGGCCAAGGAAAAGGAAGCGGTGCGGAAACAGCTCGACGCGTTGGCAGAGCGACGCTCGACCCACTTGCCGCTGTTGCGCCAACTGCGCGACATGGCGCTGGCCGGGCGGAAGGTGCGCCTGCCGCTGTTGGATCGCGAGATTCGGCTGGTGGCCGACGTGTGGGCCAAGCCCGAGCTGGGCAGCGGTTGCGTCAAGATCACGCCGGCGCACGACCCCAACGACTATGAAGTCGCCGGGCGGCAAAACCTGCCGATGATCAACATCTTGAATCCCGACGGCACGCTGAACGAAAATGCGGGGCCGTACCAGGGTTTGTACGTCAAGCAAGCCCGCCAGAGGGTTGTCGAAGATCTGGAAAAGCTCGAGCTGGTCGATCAGATCGAGGATCGCGAGATCGACCTGGCGCACTCCGACCGCTCGAAGACGCCGATCGAGCCGTATTTGGCCGATCAATGGTTCGTAAAGATGGACCGGCTGGCGCAATCGGCGATGGACGCGGTGAGCGACGGCCGCGTGAAGATCGTTCCTGCGCGCTATGCGCGGGGATATCACGATTGGCTGAGCGAGAAGCGCGATTGGCCGGTCAGCCGGCAGTTGTGGTGGGGGCACCAGATTCCGATCTGGTACGCGCCGACCGCCAGCGAAGCCGATTTGAAGAAAGCGTTCGCGGGCCGCGACGACGTCGTCTGGCACCAGGACGAACAGGGCCAGTGGCTCATCTGCGCAGGAAGTCGATTTGGCCGAGGACGCCATTCCCGGACACACGATCCGGCGCGAAGAGGACGTGCTCGATACGTGGTTCAGCTCGGCGCTGTGGCCGCACTCCACGTTGGGCTGGCCCGACAAGACGCCGGAGCTTAACTATTACTACCCGACCAGCACGCTCGTCACGAATCGCGACATCATCACGCTGTGGGTCGCGCGGATGGTGCTCACCGGTTTGTTCAACGTCGGCGACGTGCCGTTTCGCGAGGTCTACATCCACCCGAAGATTTTGGACGGCTATGGCGAAGGGATGTCGAAATCGAAGGGCAACGGCGTCGATCCGCTGGACGTCATCGACAACGTGGGGGCCGATTCGCTGCGCTTCAGCCTGGCGTATCTCACCACCGAGACGCAGGACGTGCGAATGCCGGTGGAGTTCGAGTGTCCGCACTGCCAGGCCCGCATCGAGCAGACGAAGAAGAACCGCGTCTTGGCGCGCATCGAGTGCAAGAAGTGCGGGAAGGCGTTCTCCACGCAATGGGCGCGCACGCCCCAGGACTTGGCGCTAAAGAAGGGGGCGGTAATCAGCGAGCGTTTCGACTTGGGGCGCAGTTTTTGCAACAAGTTGTGGAATGCTGCGAGATTTGCACTACTAAATCTGCGAGACTATCAACCCGGCCCGGTGGTTCCCTGGATGCTTCCCATCAGTGAACAGTGGCTTCTAGGTGAGTTGCGACAGCTATCGGAACGCGTTACA
>CAVZWY010000009.1:0-120187 GCA_963779015.1 uncultured Planctomycetaceae bacterium
TCTGGCACGTCATGGTCTGGAGGCTTCCAAAGACGCCGGGGGGGCACTATTTCCTACGGATATCGAAGGCCGGGCAAGTTAAAGAGTTTATTGTCCTTGCGATGGGTCTAAAACCCTCGCCTTCAGGCGAAACCTTTAGGTTCTTCGTTTGCTAGAATTTGGGGATGGAAAAGTACCGCACGAGTTCGCATAGCCGTTTCGACCTGAAGTACCATTTTGTGTGGATCACCAAGTATCGGAAGCCCATTTTGGCCGATGCGGTCGGAATGCGGCTGCGGGAACTGGTGCGAGAAGTGTGTAGAACCAACGAAATCGAGATTTTGGAGGGCTCGGTGTCTCGCGACCATGTGCATGTGCTGCTGTCCTGTCCGCCGAATCTGTCGCCAAGCAAGGCCATGCAGTACATCAAGGGCAAAAGCTCGCGGAAGTTGCTGATGGAGTTCAAGCATCTGCAAAAAGAGTTCTGGGGTCGGCATTTGTGGGCCCGCGGCTACTTTGTGGCATCCAGCGGCAACGTGACTGACGAGGTGATCCAAGAATATATCCGCCAACAACAAGGCACTGAGCCTGACGATGGCGGCGACAATTTCCGCATTACCAAATCGTGAGCGCAGGACTTCAGTCCGTAGCCACGATTCTCCTCGAACCTACCGGCTTCAGCCGGTAGTAGTTCAGTTACGGCGAATGATTTACGGCGAATGATGCCTGACTTAAATAAAGCGGACACAAACATTGTCGGCAACGAAGCAAAGGTGTGCGTCGCCTGCTCATCCGGCCATCGTCGCTCCCGCGAGACATTCGCTATGGTCCCCGCGCCGCGGTGTGCAGATACTCCTCCAGGTTCGTATACCCGTCGCTGTCGGCGTCGCCGTTGTGATCGGCCGCGTTGGGATCGAGTCCGTGGGCTGCTTCCCATTGGTTCGGCATGCCGTCGCCGTCGGTGTCCCAATCTTTCTCGCGGTGCACCTCGGGCAATTCGGGGTAGCCGCCGACTTCGTTCTGTGAATCGATGATCCGGCCGCGCTGCCGGCGCACTTCGTCCACCAGGCGGCGGTCTACCGCATCGCGATTCCACGGAAACGCGCCGGCCGAGGACAGCACATCTTCATACGCCGCTGCCGCCGTTGCCGTGGAAACCGGTTGCATGACAAAGGGCGCGTCCGCTCGCTCGTAGTTGCCGGCGATGATTTCGAAGCCAACGTCCCGGCCGTCGAGCACGCCGTTGCGGTTGGCGTCGATGCGATTGTCGGATTGATAGATGTGTACGCGATTGGCGGCGTTTGCGCGAAAGCCAATCGCCGCGTTTTTCTTCGAGGTATCCGGGCCCGCGATCACGGTGTTGCCGACGTAGTTCAACTCGACGCGGCGGCTTTCGCCACTGGAATAGCCATTGGAGATATTGTTGTAAATGACGTTATCCCGCAGGTCGGCCTGCATGCCGAACTCGCGGCGATAGTTGCCCACAGCCGGATTGCGGTTGCCGTTGTTGCTCCACAGGTTGTGGTGGAACGACAGGCGGCCGTCTCCCTCGCCGGGCTTGATCAGGCTGCCCATCGAGTGCCGCTTCGAACCGCCCTTGGCGTACTCCGCATTGTCCTGGCCGTGCCACAGCCCGGTTTGCGCCAGGCACTCCGAAATCGTGGCGTACTGCACGGTGATGCGTTGCGCAGTCCTTGCCCGAGACGCTCAGGTTCTCGTCGATGGCCCACGAGCTCGAAACGTGATCGAGAATGACATCGGAGGCGCCGATCGAAATCGCGTCGCCGTCGAAGCCGCCGTCGTCCGAGCGTCCCATCCGCGCGTCGCCGGGCCGCACGCGCAGATGGCGCACGATCACCTGCGGCGCACCGATGCTCAGTCCGTAGTTCACGATCGCGATGCCTTGGCCCGGGGCCGTTTCGCCGGCAATGGTCACGCGGCCGTGGCGAATGCGCAAACCCCGTTCCAACGCGATCGCGCCAGCGACGTCGAACACAATGGTCCGCGGCCCATTCATCGACTCCAGGCCGTGCCGCAGCGAACCGGCGCCGGCATCCGCCAGCGTGGTCACGTGAACCACGTCGCCTCCGCGTCCGCCCACGGTCAAGCGCCCTCGCCTTCCGCGCCGGGAAATGCAGGCAATTCGGAAGCGCGGGCCGCGCTCGCCACGAGCACCACGACCAATACGACGGCGTTCCATGGATGGAAGATTCGCATCGCAGCTATTCTGACGTGCGACCTTCAGCGCTGCAAACCACGGCCACTCGTGGGGCTGGCGCCGTTTCAGGCCGGCGGTAGCTGAAGCCGCAAAAACGGCGGTTTGCGATTCGGCTGAATTCTTGAGAATTCAGCTACCTGCCAGAGAACGTAGCCACACCCCGCGCCGGCCATCGAACGGCTCAGGATTTGACGGCCGCAGGGGAGCGCGCCGGCTGCGACGGCAACGTCGCCAGCAAATGTTGCAACGCATCGATGCTGGCCGGCTTGACCAGATGGGCGTCGAAGCCCGCCTGCAAAGCCCGCTGACGGTCTTCCTGGCTGCCATATCCGGTCAAGGCCACGAGCCGCAGGTCCGCCAGCCCCTGGCGCTGGCGAATGCGCCGTGCCAATTCATAGCCGCTCATGCCCGGCATCGAGATGTCGAGCAACGCCACGTCGGGCCGATCGCGCTCGATGGCCGCCAGGGCCTGCGACGGGTTGATGACGCACGAGACGTCGTGTCCCAGAAATCGACAAACCTCGGCCAGGGTCTCGGCTGTCACTTCCTGGTCATCGACAATCAGTATCCGGCGTCGCGGGGACTCGTCGGCACCACGTCCCGGGCGCGAACCGGGCACGCGAAGTATGTCGAGCTCCCCATCGGACGCCGGAATTCTCACCGTAAACTCGCTTCCCAGTCCCGGTCCAGGACTACTGGCTTCCACGCTGCCGCCGTGCAATTCGACCAATTGCCTGACCAGCGTCAGGCCGATGCCCAAGCCGCCGTGCGACCGTTCGAGCGTGTCGTCGACCTGCTCGAACATCTGAAAGACTTGCGACAGCATCCGCGCCTGGAATGCCTGGCCCATTGTCGCGCACGCGGACAACGGCCCAGGAGGGTCCGCCGCGGGCGGTCACGACGATCGTGCCTTCGGGCGGCGTGTACTTCGCCGCATTGTTGAGCAGATTGGCGAACACCTGCGTCAGGCGAGCCAGGTCGCCGTGCACGGCGATGGGCTCGGCGGCGGAGTCGACGATCAGTTGTTGGCGTCTGGCGTCGATCAACAATTGGTTCTCTTCGATCGCGCGTTCCAACGCATCGCGCAGGTCAATCACCTGCGCACCAGCCGAATCTTTCCGTTGGCGATCCGCGACACGTCGAGCAAATCGTCGATCAAGCGACCGAGTTGGCGAACCTGTCGCAGCATGGTCGTCCGCAGGCGTTCGAGTTCGTCGGGTTTGTCGCGCAGCGCCGGCCAGAGTTCCAACCCGTATGCAATTGGCGCCAGCGGATTGCGCAATTCATGTGCCAGCATTGCCAGAAAGTCGTCTTTGCGACGATCGGCTTCGCGCAGGGCCTCTTCGGCTTCCATCCGAACGCCGATGTCGGTGTTGGTGCCGAACCAACACGTGATATCACCCTGTTCATCGCGGATTGGCACGGCGCGCGACAAGAACCAGCGGAATTGGCCGTCTTTGCGCAGCAGAGGATGCGTGTCTTCCCAGGCTTCGCCCGTTTCCACAGCCCGCTTCCAACTGGCCAGCACGTGGGGCAACAACTCGGGCGAGTGCGCTGTGCCAGCCGTTTCCTTCGGATTCGCCCGGCTTCGCGCCGGTGAACTCATACCACTGGCGGTTGAACCAAAAGCGATATCCGTCGGGTCGCGCCATCCAGACCAACTGAGGAATGCAGTCGGCCAGCGTACGAAACTGGGCTTCGGTCTCGCGCCTTTGGGCAGCGTGCAGCGCCTCGCACAAGAGACTGATCGTGACCCCGATGACGACGAACATCACCACGATCGCACCGTGCTCGAGCACCGTGACGGTGAACGAAAACCGTGGCGGCACCAGGATGAACATCCCGAACACCGTACACAGCGCCGTAGCCAGCAGGCCCGGCCCCAAGCCGCCGCGACCGGCCGCCACGATCACCGCCAGCACGCACGGCAATAGCAGCGCCTGTTCGCCCAGCGGTTCGCTGAGCACGTAGCGCAGCGTCAGCACCGCCGCTGAAATGCCAACGGCCAGCAGATATCCCTGCCGTTTGCGCGAAGCGGTCATCGTCGCCTTTCCGTCGTAAGTCCGTTACACGGCCGAGCCGACTTGCTCCTCGACGATGGCGATCAACTCGCGAAAGTCGGCCGGTTTCGGCAACACGTGCAGAATGCCGGCTTCGATGGCCGGATAGACGACATCAATGGTCGTATAGCCGGTGAGAAATACTCCGTTCAACTCCGGGCGCAAGCGCGCAGCCGGCGGAACAACTCCACGCCGTTCATGCCGGGCATGTTGTAGTCGATGACCGCCAAACCATAGGAGTTTTGCTCGACCAGTTCCAGCGCCGTAGCGCCGTCCTGGGCGGTATCCACCTGATGGCCGTATGCGGACAGCAGCCGGGCCAACATGCCGCAAGCCAAGGGTTCATCGTCAACGATCAGAATTGGAAGCCTGGACATCAAAGTACCTCACTTGAAAACCAACGAAACACATTTCCACGAACACCGCGTTTCCCTGCGGGCTCTTGGGCCGCCAGGCTCCGGATTTTGTCGGGCGAGAGCGTTCCTCGTTGTCACCATGCCCCACCGGTTCACCGCGCAGTCTAGTCCCAAATGTAATAAACGAACAAGCTCGGACAAAGCGCAGCTGAATTTGCGCAAGCAAGCGTTAAGTCCGTTCCTATGTAGCGCCTACGGCGGTGGAAACCATTTGGATCGACAGGATCATGCCCATGCTTACGGAGTTTTAACGCTCTGCCGCGCAGCGTCGTTTGTCTGACGAGATCGCAAGAATTCGCGCCCGCGCAGAGCGCGCCAACGCCCATTCGCAATGTGCCGCATCCGCGGTTATCATCGAGCGACGTCGGATATTCGACACGCACCCTACGAGCGATTCGCACAAAGGAACGGTTTGATGCTTGCGGAATCTTCACCATTTGGGCAAGCGGTCACCCGCCTGCCGTTGTTGGTCGGCCTTTTGCTATCGTCGTACGCGGCCCCGCTGGCCGGCGCCGACGAACCGCTGCGGATGAACCAGATCCAAACCATCGGCACGCACAACAGCTATCACGTCCGCGACGCCGGCAAGGCGAAGCGCAACGTGGACGACTGGAACTACAGCCATCCGCCGCTGGACGTGCAGTTGGATCGGGGCGTCCGTTCCTTCGAGCTCGACCTGCACTACAAGAACGGCGAGTTCGAAGTGTTTCACGTGCCGCTCTTGGACGAAGGCACCACCTGCCGCAAGCTGACCGATGCGCTGGCCACCGTGCGCCGCTGGTCCGAGGCCCATCCCCGGCACGTGCCCGTCTCGTTTCTCTTCGAGCTGAAGAAAGAAGGGCCCGGGCTGGACCGCCGCATCAAACACATCGACGCCGAGGGCTTCGACCAGCTCGATGCGGTGCTGCAAGCCGGCTTTGCCACCGGCCAGATCATCACGCCCGACGTCGTCCGCGGCGAGCATGACACGCTGCGCGACGCCATCACCACGGACGGCTGGCCCATGCTGGACGATTGTCGCGGCAAGGTGCTGTTCATCCTGCACGACAACGCCGCCCAGCGCGATCTTTACACCGACGAACATCCTTCGCTGGCTGGCCGCGTGATGTTCGTCCGCTCCGACGAAACGCGGGACGACGGCGCCACGCTGGTGCTTGACAACCCGCGCGATCCCGACATTCCGCGGCTGACCAAGGCGGGCTACTTCATACGCACGCGCGCCGACTCCAACGTGAAGGTTCCCGGTTCCGGCCAACCGGCGCGCCGCGACGCCGCCTTCGCCAGCGGCGCCCACATCCTCAGCACCGACTTTCCCAGCGGCGAAGCCGACGCCGAAAGCGGCTACGTGGTCGAGTTCCCCAATCAAGCGCCTGCGCGCATCAACCCGGTGAACGGGCCGACGGCGGACGAAGAAACGGTGGCAGAGTAAGCCCCGTCGCTTCACTTCCCGTACCCACACGATCAGCGTGTGGCCGGTGTACATCTTGGTGTTGAAGTTCTTGGGGCGCGGCTGGCCCAGAGGATTGGCCTTCAGCCGACGCCCAACAACATGCTCACGGCCAATAGCGCCGCTACGATGGTTGCCACGCCGGCCATCCACCATTGTCGCCCGACGCTCCAGCCGACGGCCAGCACCAATACACGCACCACCGGCGTCAGCATCAACACGATCAGTCCCAGGCTGATCAACGAGCGGCCGTCGCCGGCCGTGGCTTGTGTGGCCAACAGTCGCCAGTCGGCCACGGCTTCGTGTCTGGGCGGTTGCTGACCAATGGCCAGGACCAATCCCAAAACCATCAGCGTGCCGCTTATCAGCACGCCCGTTAGCAGCGAGCAGTGAACCATCCGGCCCAGCTTTGCCGCCAGTGTGTCGTTGCGAGTCATGCGATCTTTATCTTTCCATCAACGTCCGCGCGAGCATCTGCACCGCCACGCCCAACAAGAGCACGGCGAACAATCGCCGGAGAAACGTTCCCTGCACGAACCGATTCAGCGAGTAGCCCGCGGTCGATCCCAGCAATACGCCGAGCACTACCGAGGCGGTAACCGTTGGCCGCACCTCGCCGCGACCAAAATACAGAAACGCGCTGGCCGTGGCCGTCACACCGATCATGAAGTTCGAAGTTGCCGTCGCAGCCTTCATCGGCACGGCGCAAACCAGGTGCAGCGCCGGCACCTTGAAGACGCCGCCGCCGATGCCCAACAGGCCCGAGAGGTTGCCGGCCACCAGCGCGATGAGCATGCCGGCCCACATGCGTTGGGGACAGTAGGCAACATCCTTCCGCGTCGCGGTGTCATGGTATTGTCCGCCCAGCCGGCTCGCGGTTCCGGAGGCGCCGTCGACCACCGCCGTGGTGTTCGGCGGCGCGGTTTTCTGCATGGCGGGCAAGGGAACCGGACGGATCGCGCCGCGACGCCACATCATCACCGCGGTGGGCAACAACGTCACGGCGAATAGCTCCTCCAGCACCTCGGGAGAAACCCAGGCGGCGGTCAGGCCTCCGGCAATCGCTCCCAGGGAGGTGGCGATCTCGAGCGTCATGCCCAACGGCATATTGGCCACGCCCCGTTGCACATTCGCGCTGGCCACGGCGCTGCTAGTGGCAATGACCGAGACGATGCTGGTGGCGACGGCGTGGTGCATGGGCAGTCCGAGGCCCAACACCAGGATCGGAACCAAAAACACGCCGCCTCCGGTGCCCAACAAGGCTCCCAGCACCCCGGTGCCGGCGCCGGCCAGCACCAACAGCAACAACGTTCCCGTGTCGATTAACAATGCCAGGTTCTCCCCCCAGGTCCATGGCGCCGCAACCCGCGGCGGCCTCAAACCGCCAGCCAGCACCGAGTTTCCGTGTTGAAGGGTTGGCCAGCAAGATGAGTTTCTGGGCCGCTGCTAACGCTTCGCTCATCCAATCCGCAATGGATGCGAACCGGGCGCTCGCAATCATCTCACGCCCATTTCAGCCTACGCACCAAATGCCGCCAGCGCAAGGCGCGCGGACCCGGTCACACTTCTGCCTGGTGATGCCGCTGGTCGCCCTCGCGGTCGATCGTACCCACCTTTCCCCCGGGTGCGATCGGCCGCTTCTTTTTAACCGCGCGTACCTTCAAAGCGCCGCGCCATGGCAATGCGCCAGGCCGATGCGGAAAAAAGCCCGGTGGCACGCACCGGCTATGCGGCGGCCTGCTTGCCAAACTCCTCGTTGTCCGGCGGCTGCGCTTCGAGCAACTGCACGCGCAGCGGTTGATCGCTGGAAATGTGCAGGTCGCGCTGCGGAAACGCGATCACCAGGCCGGCGTCGCGGAAATATTGGTCGATGATGAACCGCAAGTCGCTTTCGATGCGCCGTCGTTCGGAAAGCTGCCGAATTTGAATCCAAAAGTGCAATTCGAACTCCAGCGCGTTGTCGCCAAAACCGACGAACCACACGAACGGCTCGGGACGTTCCAACACCTGGCCGTGTTCCTCGGCCGCTTTGCGCAACCAGCGAGCCACCTCGCGCGTCGGTGAGCCGTATGCCAGTCCAACCGGAACGCAGCAGCGCAGCCGCTTGTCTGAAAGCGTCCAGTTCACCACGTTCTGCTGCAACAACGTGCTGTTGGGCACGATGATCTCGAAGTTCGTGGCCGTACGGATGCGCGTGCTGCGGGCGCCGATGTGTTCCACGGCGCCGCACAGTTCATCCAACTCGATCATGTCGCCCACGCGGACGGGTCGCTCGGCGAACAGAATCAGCCCACTCATGAAGTTGTTGATCAGGTTCTGGCTGCCAAAGCCCACGCCGATGGCCACGGCGCCTCCCAGAAACGTGAACAATGTCAGCGGCACGTTTACCAGCCGCAGAGCCAACAGCGTCGCCAAGAGCACCATGCTGTAAAAGCTGATCGACTCCATCGCCGCCGCGGCGCCGGCGTGCACGCCCAGCCGCGGCAACAACCGCGTGCCGACCGCCCGGCTCGCATAGCGCGAACCCAGCAGCCCGAACACCAAGAGAATGATGCCCCAGATGGCCTTGCTAACCGTGACGCTCTCGGTTTCGCTGGACCAGATCTCATACCCCCAGACGCCGGCCACGCCGCCCCAAATCGCCGAGAGCCATTCGCGCCAGGCGCCCCGGTCCGACTCGATTTCCGACAGCAATCCCTCGTGGACTCGCCGCGACAATTCGATGTCGGTAATGTTATGCCCATAGTGGGCGATCAGCTCGAGCTGGGCGCGGCTCTGTTCGTTCAGCCATTTGATGATGTCCGTTTGCTCGGCGACGGTTGCCTGCAAGCCCTTCTCGACATCGGCGCGCTCGCCGCGAATCTCGTCCAGCCGCAGCTCTTGCAAGCGTCGTTCTCGCGCCAGTTGTTCGCAGGCATCGGTGGCTTGGGCGATCCATTCGTCTAACTGGGGGTCCGACACGTTGCCGCTGTGCGCCGCGAAGCGCCGCAGCCAGGCCTCGCGACGATCGGCCAGGCGCTGAAGCTGTTGGTTCAGCATCGTGACGTATTGCTGGAGCGATTCGCGGTCCGCTACCCGCGCCGCCAATTCGGCCGCCCGCGCCTGCTTGCGTTCCGCGACCGATTCGGTCGAACGTTCGAAATCCGACAGCCGCTCGGACACTACGCGCAGCCGCACCTCAGCCACGTCGAGCATGCGCTTCAGGTCGCTTTCTTGTTTGTCCAGATCCACCAATTGTTGTTGCCGCTCGTCGTCGGTGAGGACCACCTGCGGCCGCACTTGCTCGACTTGTTCGGCCAGCATGGCGGCCTGCGCCACCAGCGCTTGCTGCGTGAGCTTCTCGTTTTGCAGTTCGATTCTGCGCAGCTTCAGTTGCTCGTCGGCGATTTGCGCTTCCAGGTCCAACAGCTTGCTTGGCCGAATGTTCGTGGAACGGTCGCCGGTCGCCGGCCTGCCGGTCCCGCCTGATGCCTGCCGGCGCTTGCGGTGCGCTTCGTCCACTGCGTCATTGGCGCGTTGCAACGAATCGGTGGCGCTTTTGACCACGCCCGTGGCCGAGTCGCGACGTTGCTCGGCCGTCGCCAGGTCGGCCCGCAGTTTGTCGAGCAAGAAAAACGAGTACGGCGGCGGTTCATCGAAACCCGTGGCCCGTTGCGACTCCAGTTTCTCGGTGGCAATGCGTGCCACGTTTTCCAGCTCGGCCTGGCGCTCCAGTGCCGTCTTTTGCTGCGCCACCAGCACGTCGAGCCGTTTGAGAAGCTCGACCTCATCCGCGGCCGGAGCGGCTGCTTCGGCAGCGTTCTCGGCCGGGGTCACGTTCGCTTCTTGCGAACGCCGCGCAACCTCCAGTCGCTCGGAGATCTCCGCCCGCTTGGCTTCCACCTCGGCCACCGGGTCGGGTTTGGGCGCTGGGGCGCTGTTCCGCGGTCGACGCCATGACCTGATCGAGCAGCGGAGACTGCGCGCGAGAGCTTTCGACGAACGCCAGCCCGCAGATGGGCGCTATGGCCAACCACACGACGAGAGGTCGGGGACGCATGCATCGTTCCTTCGTGCCATGCACCCCGTAGGGTGCTATCGCCCCAGCGTCGACCGCGTCGAAATGAGGGCCGCGAATGGTAGTCGGACCTTGCCAGCGCGTCAACACGGCGCCGTATTGCGATAGCACCCAGCCCCGCTCATTTCTCGGTACTACGGGGATTGCGCCGGCGAATGACGTCGGCGCAACATCAAGATCGCAATTCCCCCCGGCGTGCTAGCAGAAACCGGGCACGGATCGGCTTACCGTGCTTTGTGCAGAGACGGCCCGCCGGCCGTGGCGCCCAGTTCGGTCAGATAGGCCTCGATCTTCGCCCGCTCGGCCGGCCGGAAACGCTGGAACGGCTCGGCCATGGCGTCGTCGCAAACGCCCAGGCACGATAGCGAGCACTTCAGTCCCTTGATGAACGCCGAGCCGTGCTGTCCGACCGCATAGATGGTGCCGTGCAGCCGCATCACGCGGGCGTGCAGTGCGCGAATGCGTTCCAAATCGGCCGCAACCGCCGCTTCGTATAAGTCGACGTACAGACGCGGAAACAGATTTGCGCCGCCGTTGACGCCGCCATGCGCGCCCGACATCACCGACTCTGCCAGCAACTCTTCGGGTCCCACCAGCAGTGAAAAGTCGGGACGACTGGCAGCCAGCGTCCGCACCTTGTGGAAATAGATCATCTGTGCCGAGCTGTCTTTCAACCCCACCACGTTCTTCAAGTCCAGCGCCATTTTGATCGTCTCGGGCTGGAACACCAGCTTGGTGTGGCTGGGCATGTTGTAGAGAAACACCGGCAGCGGCAATTCGCTCACGATGTCTTCCACGTACTCCTGCAACTCGGTCTGTCCCGCAGGGAAGTAGTAGGGAGGCGCCAGCACGACCGCCGCCGCGCCGGCATCGGCCGCGTGGTTCGCCAGGTTGACCGTTTCTACAAATGCCGTGTCCGTCACTCCCACCAACACCGGCAACCGACCGGCCGCCTGACGGCAGACCAAATCGATCAACTCGCGCCGCAAGCGATAGCTCAGGCTGGGCGCCTCGCCGGTCGTACCCAGAATGAACAAACCGTGCACGCCGCCAGCCACGAGATGCTCGACCAGCCGTTCCACGCCGTCGACATCCAGTGTGTCGCGGTCCGAAAGCGGCGTGATCATGGGCGGAATGATGCCGCGCAGCGGCTTGGGCAAGGGGGACGTCGGCACGCGCGAACCTCCTAACAAGAAGAAAATGTGATGGTGCGAACCCCGTCGGGCTGATGCGCTGTCCATCCAACGGCCGTTCCACGAGTATGACACCCAAAACGGCGCACGGCCAGTGGTTGGCCCGCGCCGGGCGCCCGCCCTTTTGATCCGCCGCGGCTTGGGATACGATGAGGCCGGTCTGGGTAAGACGTTCCTTTCCCACAAGATAATCAACCGGTCGCGGCGTCCGTCGGCCGAAAGCCCTTTTGTCCGGAAACCCGATTTTGCCGTATCTGTGGATGCTCTCCGGCGCGGTGGCGTTTGCCACGATGGGCACCTTGGCCCACGCGCTGGGCGCCACGTGCGATTGGCAGATTGTCGCCCTCAGCCGCGCCGTGTTGGCACTGGTCTTCTCGGTCGGCTTGACGCTGGCGGCCGGCGCGCAGTTGGTCTTCTTTCAACCGGCCACGTTATGGATGCGGAGCATCGCCGGCAGCGTCAGCCTGGTGTGTACCTTCTATGCGCTGCCGCGGCTGCCGGTGGCCGACGTGCTCACGCTCACCAATGTCTTTCCGGTGTGGGTGGCGCTGTTGTCTTGGCCCCTGCTGGGCGAAGTGCCGTCCAAAGCCTCGTGGTTCGCCATCGCCATCGGCATCACCGGCGTGATCCTGGTCCAGCAGCCACACTTTTCCGCGGAGCAGCCGAGTGCCATGCTGCCGGCCATCGCGGCACTGACCGCTTCGTTTACCACGGCCATCGCCATGCTCGGACTGCACCGCTTGCAAGCGGTCGATCCGCGGGCAATCGTGGCGCATTTTTCCGGCGTTGCGCTGATGGTCTGCCTGGGCTCGCTGCTGTTGGTGCCCAACCAGGCCGTGGCCTCGACGCATTTCAACCAGGCGTCGTTGCCGATGTTGTTGGGCGTGGGCGTCTCCGCCACGGCAGGGCAGATTTTCCTCACCAAGGCGTTCGCCGCCGGGCCTCCGGCCAAGGTGTCGGTCGTCGCATTGGCGCAGGTGGTCTTCGCCGTCATCCTCGACCGCCTGTTTTGGAATCACCCGTTCCGCATCATCACGCTGGTGGGCATGGTGCTTGTCATGGCGCCCACCGCATGGTTGTTGCTCAGCCAGAAATACGGCGTCAGGGACGATCTTTGATTTACCGCTGCCAGAATTTAGGATGAATGACCGCTGCAGTCATAACCAAAGACATCGGTTTTCCTGGGATTGGGTGCCGTGAGATCCCTTCAAGCGCATTTGTTGATTGCCGTGCCCCAACTGCCCGAACCGTTTCACCAAGCGGTCGTATTGATCGTGCGTCACAATGCCGACGGCGCGCTGGGCCTGATTCTCAACCGCCGCACCACGGCCCGGCTCGACGAGACTTGGAGCGAGGTGAGCGACCTTCCCTGCCATCGCACGGAGTCGATCTTTCTAGGCGGTCCCTGCGAAGGCCCGCTGGTGGCGCTGCACACCGACGAGTTCTTGCTGGAAATGGAGGTCCTGAATGGCCTCTACTTTTGTGCCGGCAAAGAGAAGCTCGAAACGCTCGCCGCCCGCCAGGACAACGACCCGGTGAAGTTCTTCGCCGGCTACTCGGGTTGGAGCCCTGGTCAGTTGGAACAGGAGATCGCCCGCGGCTCCTGGTCGGTCATGCCGGCCAAGGTCGAACACGTCTTCGCGTTCGAAGAAGAGCTGTGGCTGCGCAGCCAGCGGTTCGTAGCCGACGCCGCGTGGCGCTCGCGTCTGGGCATCAAGCACGCGCCGGACGATCCCCGCGCGAATTGAACGCCCCGCCGCTCACAAATCATTCCTCTCCCACGGTGGGGCGAGGGACAATAGGACACACTACGCCGCCATCCTCTGCGGTTCGATTTCCTCGAACACGTTGACCGTGCGCAGCATGTTGCCTTCGGCGTCGTAGAACTGGATCAGTCCCACGTCGATCATCCACATCGCCAGGTAGTCGTCGAGTCGATAGCTGCGGGCCACGTAGCGGCCTTCGTCCAGCAGCAGTCGCTCGTCGAGGTCGTCGAGGATTTCTTCGCAGATGTCGAGTTCCAGAAACGTGCGGAACACGATGGTGCGGATTTGATCGGGATCGGGGGAGACGGTCATCGCGTGCAACCTCCTTGCTGCGTTAGTTTGGCATCCTGCCAAATGCGATCGGCGTGAAAGTGTACTCGCCCGTCGTCTTTTGATGAATACGAAGTTTTTCGCGATTGCGCGGCCATTTTTTGCCGGCCGTGGCAATGATATCATGCTGCCAGCGGACGAATAAATCGGTCTTGACGTTGGCGCCCGGCGAGCGGCAAAACGTGGCCCTCGGTTGATGTCGCTTAGTTTCCCACGAACTCACCCCAGAGCCCGCAATGACACATCCCTGGCACGACGTGCAGCCTGGCGAAAATCTGCCGCGCGACTTTACCGCCGTGATAGAGATTTCGATGGGCTCCAACGTCAAATACGAGCTGGACAAGAAAACCGGCCTGTTGCGCGTCGACCGTATTCTATATTCGGCAGTCTACTATCCGGCCAATTACGGATTCATTCCGCAAACCTTCGCGGAAGATGACGATCCGCTCGATGTGCTGGTTTTGTGCCAGGAACCCGTCGCACCACTCACTTTGGTGGCCGCCAGGGCCATCGGCCTGATGACGATGGTCGACACCGGCAAGCCCGACCACAAGATCGTGGCCGTGGCGCTCGATGATCCGGAGTTCGCCCCTTTGAGGGATCTCAACGAGCTGCCGCACCATCGGCTGGCCATGCTCCGCCGCTTTTTCCAGGACTACAAGCAACTGGAACAGAAGGAAGTTCACGTCGACGAGTTCCAAGGAGCTCCGGCCGCGCTGCCCATCATCCACAATGCGCTGGCCGCATATCGCAAACTCTTCCCCCACGGAGCCACGTGACCACTGGGGCGGCGAGCACGACTTCCCGGGTTACGCGCTTGGTCAAATCGGTTAAAATTCAGGCGACAATCCACTCCAGGCAATCGAGCGCGAGGCCCAGCCACCATGACGGCACGAACCATCGAAAACGTCGACGAATTGCGGTCACTCATTGGCCAGGAAGTGGGCGTGAGCGACTGGCTGACGGTGACCCAGAAAATGATTGACGGCTTCGCCGCGGTTACGCTCGACGACCAGTGGATCCACACCGACACCGAGCGCTGCGCCAAGGAATCCCCCTTCGGCACGACCATTGCCCACGGTTTTCTCACGCTGTCGCTACTCAGCTATCTGCACCGCAAAACGGTCCGCGTCTCGGGCGGAACGATGGCAATCAACTATGGGCTCAACCGCGTGCGGTTCGTCAGCCCGGTGAAGGTGAATTCCCGGATCCGCACGCGCAGCAAGGTCCTGGCCGTTGACGACTTCAGCGGCGGGGTGCAAGTGACCTGGCAAATCAACGTCGACGTCGAGAACACGGACAAGCCCGCCCTGGTGGCCGAGTGGATCGGCCGGCTGTACCAATAACCGGCGCAACTCCCTTCTTACCAGCCGCCCACCTACCCGTACGCTAGCGGTTTGGCAGGGCGATTCGGGCGCCGCGGCGCCCGAACAAAACGCCCGGGTTTTGCGTAATTCACATATCGACGCAGCCCATCGAGCGCGCTTGGCGACCGGTTTTCGCCGCTATTCGGGCCCCTTGGGTCCGAAAACTCCGGCAAAAGCGGGGTGCCGAGCCGGCCCGATCGGCTGTCAGGCAAGCCCCCGATGGTCCTGTCCTGTTTGCTACGCTCATTCCCATCGCGCCGCGCGATCCGAGCATTCGTTTCGGTTGTCCTATTCGGGTGTTCGGGACGTGCATTTTTTCTCGGCGGAAAGCGACCGCCGCGAGGCGTGACCTAGCATGTTCATAGTGAATTGAACGTCCGCCCGTCATCGGTCGTTTCCCGCGCCGCGGCGCCGGCCACTAGCGGCCAGTCCGTGGGGATGTGGAAGCGGCGAGACGGGCGCCCATACGAACGAGTGCAGCCCAAAAAAAGGAGGGGCACACGCATGCTTGTCTTATCCCGGAAGATCAACGAGACCATCATCATCAACGACAACATCGTGATTACGGTAGTCGACATTCGCGGCGACAAGGTGCGACTCGGAATCGACGCTCCGAAGGACGTTCCGGTTCACCGCCAGGAAGTGTACGACGCCATCAAACGCGGCGAAAATGCCAGCGGCGCGCGCCGAGCCGATTCCTAATGACTTCTAACTAGGGGGGCCAACTCCATGACCACCAATACCAGTTCCAAAGCTGCCAAGGGTCTGAGCAAGACCGAAGTATACGCCGCGCTCGCCGAGAGCACCGGCATGTCCAAAGCCCAGGTGTCGGAATTCTTCGACGCGCTGACCCTGTTGATCAAGAAGAACATCAGCGGCGAGGGCCCCGGCGTCTTCACGATGCCCGGTCTGCTCAAGATCAAGGTCGCCCACAAGCCCGGCACGCCGGAGCGCACGGGCATCAACCCGTTCACCAAGCAAGAGACCGTCTTCAAGGCCAAGCCCGCCCGCAAGGTCGTCAAGCTGCAAGCCCTGAAGCCGCTCAAGGCACTCGTCTAAATCAGGCGACGAAGCAAGAACGCATGCGGTCGCTCCTTGAGCGGATCGCATGCTACGAAGCAAATAAAGCTGTCCTCCGGTCGCTCGACCAACGAGCCCTGAGGACAGCTTTTTGTTTTGCCGCTGTCGAATATGCCAAGCTCGACGCGTCGCGCTGCTCCGTCAGAAAGCGTGTCAACGCCGCGGCTGCAAAGGGGACGGTTCCATGTTGCTCCGCGGGCTATGCAAAACTGCGATAGTCCCCGACGTTTTTGAAACAGCATCGATGTCTTCGTCAGCGTGCTCTTCGCCTTGTGCAGCTCGATCAGGCCCGCGGGCTGGTTGTCGATCGTTGATTCATTGATCGAGGTGCGTACGCCCGCCCCAGAAATGCCCAAAGGGATGAATGGGGGCCCAAGGCGAGAGGAAAATGGACGCGCGGGCCCGAGTCTAACGGGCTTTTCCCAGTCTTGCGGACCAAGCGAGGGTCGTCCTCCCCCGCGCGACGAAAACGTCGGCAATGGCTATCCCACAGCGCAATCGTATCTCACGTTTGACAACCACGCCGGGGCCAACCATCAAGTCGGCGCCGTGGCGCCCTCGCTACGCTGTGCGAATCTCCGCTGACCGCGAAGATTCATGCCGTGCAATTCATTTGCCCGGACTAATCAAAGAACGACGCGCCAGGCAATTCCGTTTGGCAGCGTTGTCCCGCGGGAAATCGCACGAGTGCTTGTCGACCGCGTAGCAAGCCGGCGCGAGTCTCAGTGTGCGCCGTCAACAGGCTCGAAAAACGCGTCCGGCCTCTGGTTTCCCAGAATTTTTGCCCCAAAACGGCACTCCCAGCGAAACAGTACCGCTGTAGCGGTGTTCCTAACCTCGTGACTTTTGGGAAAAGCGGCCGCCAAGAGCAGGACGAAGGTTTGAATCGTGCCAGAATCAATACTTAGCCGGCTGTGGGTCATCGTGTCGGACGATGCGTCGGTGGGCATGGCTGCGTGGCCCGACGACAAAGGAAACAAGGTGGCCGCCTTCTTCACGTCGCGGGAATCCGCGCTGGAGTTTTTGAAGTCATCGTGTGCAACCACACTGAGAGTCGACTCAATGCTCATGGCCGAGGCGATGGAGTCGATCTACAACCTCCTGGAAAGTAGCCCCACCGCGTGCTACGCGCTGGACCCGCCCGACCCGCGGCACATCGGATCGCTCAATGCCGCCGAATTCCTGACGACCATGATCCGACTGGCCGAGGAACACGGGCAGCGGTACGGCTGACGACGGCACGCGGCGCTGCGGCAAGCCATGAACCGGGAGGGCAAGCCGAAATGACTGCCAAAAAAACCCGGATCGGCCGATTGGAGTCTGCCGACCCGGGCGTCTTCGGCGGGCCGAGGAGGCCGCCAGAAGGACGCATGGGTTATAGCGGAGACGGTCGCACTCTTGCAAATTCGCGCTCACCGCCGGCATCCCGGACATCAGATACGACGCCGATCTTTCATCGAGAACCGTCGTTCCACAGCCTCTTGCGCGTCTCGGGTGAGCTCATAGAGTCGCTTGTCGACTGGGAATGATAGCCACATCTCGCGGCGTTTCGGGCGTGCTATTGGCACGAGCGACTAGAAATCGAGACGGCCGGTGCCATGGGGACGCTCCCATACGATACAATCGCGGGAGGCGCGGAATGCCGACTTTTTCGGCGAACGTGGCGGAAGTACCTTGCAATAAATGGAATTCGGCATGTCAATCGCCACGAGAAAACCGACACGGCAGTTTGTGCCACGCCCTGCCTCGACGAATCCCGTGCAGATTTTTTGGCCGTACGCGATCAATGTGGCGCTAGTTCACCTGCTCGCGTTGCTGGCGCTGTTCCCCTGGTTTTTTAGTTGGACAGGATTGGCGGCGTGCCTGCTGGGGCTGTACGTTTTTGGAACGTTGGGCATCAATCTCGGCTTTCACCGCATGCTGACGCATCGGTCGTTCGTATTGCCCCAGTGGCTCGAATACTGCGTCACCACTTTGGCCGTGTGCTGCCTGCAAGATTCCCCGGCACGCTGGGTTGCCATTCATCGGCTGCACCATCAGCATTCCGACGATGTGTCCGATCCCCATAGCCCGTGGGTCAGTCTGTTTTGGGGCCACGTGGGTTGGGTCTTTTTGCGAAACACGAGTCACGACCATACGCTGCACTACGAACGCTACTGCCGAGACGTGCTGCGTGATCCTTATTACTTCTGGATGGAACGCAAGCTTCGCTGGTTCTGGATATACTTCGCGCACGCCGTCCTTTTCTATCTTGTCGGACTGGCAATCGGCTGGTGGATGACGGCGCAATGGCCGATCGCTGCTCAATTCGCCGCCAGTCTACTCGTGTGGGGCGTTTTCCTCCGCACGGTCCTCGTGTGGCACATTACGTGGACCGTCAACTCATTGGGACACGTGTTCGGATATCAGAACTACGCAACGGGGGATTCGAGCCGCAATAACATGCTGTTCGCGCTCATCAGCAACGGCGACGGCTGGCACAACAACCATCATGCGTTTCAGCACTGCGCGGCCCATGGCCATCGCTGGTGGGAATTCGACGTGACCTATCTCACCATTCGGATTCTTGAGCGCCTGGGATTGGCCACGAACATCGTGAAACATCCGATCGAGAAGAATCGCCACGGCCCCGCATAACGTCACTGGGAACTCTGCAAATAGAGTTGGAAGCCAGCGTGGCGAACCGGGAATTTCACGCAATTCGATGAACGTTGCCGGTATCAGTCTGTTTCGGCAACCTCACGCTGCACGTCCCAGCACATCGGCCCAACCGTGTGCACGGCGCGAATAATTCTCTCTCGCGAAACGCCGAGGCGCTGGGCCCAATAATTGAGATCCTCGAAGTTGCGAAGGTCAATCAATCGTGGTTCGGACACGCTGGTTTGGTTGTTGTCCATGGGCGGCCTATCTCTCGAGGGCAATGTGGTCTGCAACGCGCAGAAAAACAAAGCAGCGATTCAATCTGATTTCGTGGTCCATGCTTGTAAAGGGTCGCACTGGGGGCGGTCATGGGTAGGCGTGCGGGTGCTCCAAGTGTGACGGTGCGGCCTATTCCGGCAGTGATGAGACGATCACTAGCACGGCGAGTCGGCCGGACGTGAAATGGCAACAAAAAGGCCGGCGGGAATCCACCGGCCATCCCTGGCGGTTAGGGAAGCAAAGGGCGTGCGGGTCGGGTGACAAACCGGGCCGCACAAGTCTGATTGTAGCGAGCTGTGAATAGCGTCAAGTGAATCGGGCGGCTATAACTCAGGCGTTCTTCTGGCGGCCTCGGCCCGCCGGAAAACGCCCCGGGTCGGCAGACCTCCAATCGGCCGGCTCGGGGTTGAGTTTTGAACGCATCCCCGCGAGCCCTACCCATGCCCAAGGTCTACGCGTCCGCCAACAGCCCCACCGACAAAGCGCTCCGCGAAGCGTTTCAGAACTACGGTATCGACCCGCCTGTCTCGGAAGACAAGCGCGGACGGTACTACGATGTGCAGATCCCGAAGTGTTGGCTGGTGCGTCGACGCGCGTCGTTCGACTTGGCGCTGCAGCGAGCCGGGAGCGTAAAGGTCAAGCGGAAGTGAAGCGGCGACGCAAGACGCCGACCACGAGTCCAATAATTCCCATCGCGACTATCGCGATGCCGGAGGGCTCGGGGACATCAATCAAGTTCACTGCGGCATTATTCCCCAACTGAACTACTACCGGCTTCAGCCGGTAGTAGTTCAGTTGGGGGATTCCCCCAGCCGAAAGAACGCGACAGAGGCTTAGAATTTCCAATATTTCGGCAATTGGGCATGCTATTATGGGCGCAGGCTTGTCATGGGCACGCCAGCCGACTACAGTCTTGCACACCTGACCCCATGACGAAGGAACGCATGAGCCAGAGCATCGTCAGCTTCGCGAACCCGCCCGTCGTAGAGCGGGTACTCTGCGTCCAATTCGAGCCTCTCGCTTTGACGAGCGGCCATCTCGGCTGGTTCTGGAAGTCGCGTCTCGGCGATCCGTGGGGCAGCCCGAATGAGGCCCCGTCGCTACCAGACCAGTTTGAAACATTTGGCAAGCACGGTGCGATAGACGTTCCAAACATTCAATTTGAGCGACGCGCCAGCGCGCCACCCAACCGCTTTCGGGTTCGCACGGTCAACGGTGATCGAATAATCCAACTCCAAGACACTCGCTTCATTGAGAATTGGGTTCGGGTTGGTGCGGAGTATCCACGGTACGAGGCCATCTCCGCTGAGTTTCTCGGGCAACTTGATTCATTTGCCGACTTCGCACGATCCGAGCGTCTCGGAGAACTCAAGCCAAACCAGTGGGAGGTGACCTATGTCAATAAGGTCCCCGCGGGTCCATTGTGGAGCGAACCAGCCGAATGGCCAAACGTAATTCCAGGACTCTTGTTACAGGTTGGCAGTTACGGGCATACTCGCTTTGAACAGATGACGGGAGAATGGACAAGTGAAATACCAGATAAACGCGGCCGACTTCACATCAACGCTCAGTACAGGGCTCGCGCGGATGAGAAGGCACTCTCTTTAACGCTAACTGCCCGCGGTCCTATTGTTGATGGGCTAGTAGGCGGTCTTCAACTTGGTCACGACACCATTGTCACAGCGTTTGACCAAATTACTTCTGGCGCCGCACATGAACTATGGGGAAAGCAAAATGGCAACTGACACACGCGAACCAACGACAATGGCAGCAGATTCTGCCCCCTTGGAATCACGAGGGATGCGCTCGCATCCGCAGAGAACTTGCATCCGATGACGTGGACAGACGTTTCTAATGCTATCGACCAGATAGCGCAATTGACGGATGATTGGGACGGGCAGGGCGCCAATTGCGTAGCGGGCAGCATCGTTGAGCTAGCGCATGATTTTGCAGTCGCTATCCGCCAATCAAATTGGCATCAACCAACGTACTTGCGGTCTACACCCGACGGATGCATTTCGTTCGAATGGGCACGAGACGACGAGATTGTATTGGAAGTTGAGGTTTCGGACGGCGCAATCGAGTACATCGTTTCCGCGCCCGGCATCTCGACTAGTTCGTTCTTTCAATCAATTGCATGATCCGCACCGTACTTATTGAGCGGGGCATCATGTGGCTGCCAATCCTCGCCGTCTATATCGCCGCATGCACATCAGTCAAATTCCGCATCCTAGGGGTTGGTTCACGCCAAACAGCAACGACGCCGATGGGCTATCGCTTTACGATGCGAGTTGCGTTACACCAGATCGAGTGAAGCGTGGCGGTGGTAAGCCGCCTCACGAATATCGCGTTGTAGAGTTGTCCGAAGCGGATGTTAACGCATTGAACCTGACGGTTTCGCCAACGGCGCTTGAAGAGGTTTCCGAAGAATTGCCAGGGCATGTCACGATTCGAGAATTCACCTTTCAGGCGTACCAAGACGACAAGCGCTCGTTCCGCCCGATCCAAGACGCGCGTAAGGCGGGCCTGCTCAGATTTTGTGGACTAAGGCACGCGCCCCGGTTGCCAGTCTGGCCGGGGCGTTTTCGTACGCCGTTCTGGCGCTGGTGCTACCGGAATTGGGCCGTGCTGCCGGCTTTCCCCAGAGAAACAGGAAATGGTAGCACCTGGTAGCACCGACGCCTTACGCATCCCCCGGGCAAAAAATAAACCCCGGTTTTTCCGGGGTTTTCTAGCTGCCCAGCAAGGATTCGAACCTTGACTAAATGGTTCAGAGCCATTCGTGCTACCGTTACACCACCGGGCAGTGGGCGACTGCGCCGTCGGCGGCGCGGTGTCGCAGCAGGCACTCGAGCGCTCGTGCGACCGGTCGAGTTTTTAGGGTACGCCCCCGCCGCCCGAGTCGTCAAGGGCGACGCCCGCAGGCGAACGCGGCGCGCACCCCGATCCCGTTCGCCATTACGCGTATGGCAGGCCGCCGGTTCGATGAAACGCTCCGAAACATGGGCGCGAGATGCCAAACTCGCCGCATGGCGGACGATGGCCGATCGGGTATACTGAAGGTCTGGCCGTCGCAGCGCGTTGTCGGTTCGCCGCCACGGCGGTCCGCGAACTGCTAGCCCAGGGTGTGCGAAACGTGAACCCCGCCGACGAGCGCCGCGAAGTCCATTTTGGCCTCGAGCGCCGCGAAGTCCACTTTTCCGGTCGCGTGCAAGGCGTCGGTTTTCGCTACACCACGCGGGCGATTGCCCAACGATATCCCGTGCGCGGGTACGTGCAAAACCTGCCCGATGGGAGCGTGCGACTGGTTGTCGAGGGCACGGCGGCAAGCCTCGATGCGTTGATCGCCCAAGTGGTCGCCGAAATGGACAGGTATATCGAATCCACGGACGTGGTCGTGCGGCCGGCAAGTGGCGAGTTTTCGGCCTTCGAGATCAGACACTAGCGTTTCTCGTCCAGCTTGGCCGCGAACCTGGCACGAGACACAACGTCACGGCAAAATCGGTCGACCTCTACACGCGAACCAGCCCCAGGTATCAAGCAAGCATGTTGTCCAGCCCTCTGCTGCTCGTTGGATTGTTCGTCACGTGGGCCACGCCGATCTGGCTGATCAGTGTCGGCGTGACGCTGGCAATGGTCGTGATGACCGTGGCCTTTGGCATTTTGTATCTTCTTTCTCGTTCCGCGGCGCAATGGGTTTTCGACAGCGTGCGCGAGGGCATCTTGCTGCCGGTGTTCTATCTCGGCTGCGGCATGTCGGCGTTGGCGATCGCCGGCCCGATCGTCATTCCCGGTTTGCCCTATCGCGACCTGATGGCCTCGGTGTCGCGTCTTACTTCGGTCGGCCCGCGTGATTTCACGTTCGAGGTTCCCGCCGCGACGCACGACTACCAGCTCGACGACCTTCGGTTGAGAATGCCGGAGCTGGCGTCCTTTTCGGCCGAGAGCGACCAGCCTTTGCTGGTGCAAACCAACATCATGTACAACCTGGGCCGCTTGGTGGCCTTCCGCCTTTCGCCCGGCACACCTTACGAGTGGAGCAAGCCCTTCAAGACGGAAAAGGAGCGCGTGCGTCAGGAACCCATCACCGAATGGACCGTCACGAACAGCAACGCAACTGGGGTACAGCTCACGATTCACGCGGTCACCAACATCGAATATTCCGAGGTGCAAGTCGTCCCCGGCGTGGCCTTGGCGCTGGTGGCTCTGGTCTGCGTCTACCTGTTGTTGCGCCTCGCTACTCCGAAGGTCTCCGCCATTGCGCTCACCACGGCCAAGGAGTCGATGTCGCAGCCGCTGTTCCATGTCGTATTGGCGCTCGGATTGTTTGCGCTGTTGGCCTTTATTTTCGTGCCCTACAACACGTTCGGCGAGGACGTGAAGATGCTCAAGGATTCGGGCCTGACGTTGATCATGGTGTTGGCCATGATCGTGGCGGTCTGGTCGGCCAGCGTCTCGGTGTCCGAGGAAGTCGAAGGCCGCACGGCGCTCACCGTGCTGTCCAAACCTGTGCAGCGCCGCCAGTTCGTGCTGGGAAAATTTCTGGGCGTGTTGGGCCCTGTCGTCGTGATGTTTATCGTGCTGGGCTTGTTGTTCCTCGTCACCGTGTCATACAAGGTCGTGTACGACGCCCGCGAAATCGCCAAGACCGAGCCGCCCTGGCAACTTTGCTACCTGGAGGTCGTTCGCACGGTGCCGGGGCTGGTGCTGGCGTTTCTCGAGACCGTCGTGCTGACCTCGATCAGCGTGGCCCTGTCGACGCGCTTGCCGATGCTCGCCAACCTGATCATCTGCGCGTCGATCTATGTGCTGGGCAACCTGGTGCCGATGCTCGTGAACTCGGCGGTGGGCAAGTTCGAGATCGTGCGGTTCGTGGGACAGTTCATTGCCACGATCCTGCCCGTGCTCGACCACTTCAACATCCAAGGCGCCGTCGCCCAGGGTGTCCCCGTGCCGCTCAGCTACCTGGGCATGGCCGTGATCTACTGCGCCCTATACTCCAGCATCGCCATGCTCTTGGGCCTGGCCATGTTCGAAGACCGCGATTTGGCATAACAGCCGGCGCCATACTTCGGGCGCTACGAATGGTCAGCCCTCGGCTCCGCCGGGGGATTGTGAGCCGCACACGCGAAAGAACCGTGCGCCTAGCCCGCTTCGCGATGGTCCTCGTCCGGCTTGGGCGACAGATGCCAATGCGGTCCGCGCAGAATCGGCGGCTCGGGCACGGCCAGCGGGCCCACGGGGCCACCGGGGCGGCCTTCCCATTGGTGCGTGCGAATCGAATCCAGAATCGCCTCGGCCACCGAAACGGCCTCGCGTCCGGCGTCTCCGGTCACGCGCGGCGAGCCGCCCTTCGCGTACACTGCCCACGAAGTCGTGCAACTCGTCGAGCAGCGCATTGCGCGATTCCAGTTCCAGCGGCTCCACTCGCAGGATCTCGGTGAATAGTCGATCCTTGAAGCCGGCCTTCTCCTCGGGCGAGAGCGTTTCGTAGTCGAACGTCCGCTCTAGCACCTCGTTGCAGGGCGACACGAAATGCGTCGCTCGCGTGCCAAAATCGATGGCCGCAAAACCCTGCTCGCCCCAGATGTGCATCTGCCGCCGCGCGCCGGCGCAAAGCTGGCTCGCGACGCGCTCAGGTTTGCCACGCAGCCGTTGGCAAACTCCAGCCGGGCTTGCGCCACGTCCTCATGCTTGCCCAACAGCGCCATGCCCACCGCCTGCACGCTCGCCAGCGGAGCGTCGACCAGCGATAGCAACAAATCGATGTCGTGAATCATCAGGTCATAAACCACGCCGATATCGGTCGAGCGCCCCGTGTAGGTACTGGCGCGAACCGCTTCGACATACCGCGGGCGGCGAATTCGCGCTGCCGCCACGGTAAACGCCGGATTGAATCGTTCGATGTGGCCAACCTGCAACGTCGCGCCATACTGCCGCGCGGTCCGCACCAGTTCGTCGGCCTCGGCCAGATCGGCCGCCAGCGGCTTTTCGATCAATAGCGGAGTGCCATGCCGCAAGAAGTCAAGCGCCACGTGGTGATGAAACCGGGTGGGCGTGGCAATCACGGCCGCATCGCAGCGTGTGAGCAGCTCGCGATGATCGGCATAGGCCGTGGTGTTGCAATCCGTGGCCACCTTTTCGCGCGCGGCGCAACCGGGTCGGCAATGCCCACCAGCGCCACGCCGGGCACCTCACCCAGCAGCTTGGCGTGAATTCGGCCGAGATGACCGGCTCCGACAACGGCAACCTTCAGGTTTGTCACGCGGCTCTCCTGCGTTCGCGGGCCCGGCCGTGCTTGCCTTCCTGTTGCGACTGGATGAAGCCCAGCAGTTCGTTCACCTGCGGCACCAATTGGTCGTTGCCGCGCAGAATTTCGCGGGCATGATCGAGCCCCACTTTGGCTCGATATAGCAGCCGATGCGCTTCGGCCAGACAATTGATCACGTCGGGCGGAAACTCGTTTCGTTTGAGCGACACCACGTTGATGCACCTTGCCCGGGCCGGATGCCCCTCGACCAACATGAACGGCGGCACGTCGTGCAACACCCGGCTGCACCCGCCGGTGAAGCTGTAGCTGCCGATCGAAGCATAGTGGTGCACGGCCACGGCGCCCGACAGCGAGGCATGGTCGTGTACATGGACGTGTCCGCCCAGCAATGTGCCATTGGCAATCACGATATGGCTGCCCAGGCGGCAGTCGTGGGCGATGTGGCAGCAGGCCATCAGAAAGTTGTGGCTGCCGATGGTCGTCACGCCGTCTTCTTTTTCGGTGCCGCGATTGATGGTCACACATTCGCGGATGATGTTGTGGTCGCCGATGATCACCTGCGTATCGCTGCCGCGATAACTGATGTCCTGCGGCTCGCCGCCAATGACCACGCCCGGAAAGATGTGGTTGTGCTGGCCGATGGCGACTCGGCCCATCAGGGTGACGTTGTTTTCCAGCCGCGTGCCGCGACTGATGCGGACATTCGGGCCAATCACGCAGTACGGGCCGATCTCGACGTCCATATCGATCTCAGCCCGAGGATGTACCGCGGCATGTTCGGCGACGTAAGTTGCCATGAAAGTCGCTCCGTGACCGTTTGGCTTCGCTGCGGTTTCATCCATGAAACCTCGTGGCGAACGATACTATTTTCTTGGGTGCCATGTTCACACTTCGCGCGAGCGATGGGTGATCATGCCTCCGTTGACGCTCAACTATTGCCGCCATGACTCCTTGCCGATCGTCACTGCCGGGCATGCTCACGTGCGCGTGAGCATGGCTCGATTCAGCTCAGGCCGAGCGACGGCGGCTTTGTACGATTTCTTCTTCGTTCAGTAGCGCTCGCACCAGCTCCGCATTCAGACGGTGTCCGCTGCGGTGGGCGATAAAATGTCCGCTCAGGTCGCACCCGGCCATGGCCAGGTCGCCCACCAGGTCGAGCGCCTTGTGACGCACGCACTCGTCGCGAAAACGCAATTCATTCTCCACCGGCCCGTGATGGTCAAACACCAGCACGTTCTGATATGTGGCCCGCTTGCCCAACCCACGCGACACCAGCCAGTCGGCTTCCTGTTTCAGGACGAAGGTGCGGCAGGGGGCCAACTCCGCGCAAAACGACTCGGGCGTGACCACCAACTGCAGCGTTTGCCGTCCAATCGCATTGCCGCTGCCGTAGTCCAGCCGAAACTTCACGGTCATGGCGCCGTCGGCGCTCGGCCGGGCCTCGACCCAGCTTTCGTCGTTTCCCAGCCGCGTGATGTTCTTGACGGTCAGCCGCGCTCGCTGCTCCGGCTGTTCGACCACGCCCGCCGCGATCAGCGCCTCGACAAACGGCAAGGCCGAGCCGTCGCAGCCGGGCATTTCCGGTTCGTCGACCCACACTTCGCAGTTGTCGATCCGCAAGCCGGCCAGCGCCGCCATCACATGTTCGATCATCTCGACTTGGGCGCCGCCGCCGGCGAGTGTCGTGCGGCGCGGGGTTTCGATGCGGTTGGCCACCACGGCGGCAATCCGCGCCGCCGGCGTCAGGTCGCGCCGCACGAAGACGATGCCCGCATCGGGCGGGGCCGGGCGAAACTCCAACGTCACGTCCTGGCCGCTCCAGAATCCAAAGCCATGCACCGTTGCCGGTTGCCCAATCGTGCGTTGCTGTCGAAGTGCGTGCATGAATTGTCAGATCGCCGAGTCGTCGTGGTGAAGCATGCCAGAGAGATCCCGCTTGGAACCGTCAGCGTGCAAACTGCCGCGCCACGGCGTCCATCGCCGTGGCGCATGGTTGCGCGTTACCGGCGGCCCGGAGCGACAGGTCGCGTCGCCGTCGGCGGGGCCGCCGCCGCGCCGCGATTCAACTCCGCCAGGATCGCATCCGTGATGTCGATGGTGGGCGAGTTGTACAGCACGGTCTTGAACAACTCGGCCCGAATCGCGTCGCGGTTGTTCGGATCGACCGGTTTGCCATTGAACCGCAGCACCAGCGAGATCGCGTTGCGCTCGGCATACACCCGCACCACGTTCGACACCTCGCGGTAGGCTGCCAGATACATTTGCGATTCGCGCTCGGCGAAGTCTTTCTCCTCGAGCGAGGCTTTCACCTTCAGATCGCTTTGTTTCTGCGCCAGCTCTTCCTCGAGCTTCTTGTAGTCGGGCGAGCCGGACTTCAAGGTGTTCAACCGCTCGGCGCTCTTGACGATCGACTCTTGCTCGGCCTTGAACTGCTTGCCGGTGTTCTCCACGTCGGCCTTGAACTGTTCGGTGGCCTGCTTCAGTCGCGCATAGTTTTCCAGGATGTAAGTAATGTCGATGACCGCAATGCCGTGCTGGCTGGCCGCACTGCCCGGTTGCCGCGGCGGTTGCACCGGTTGCTGGGCGTGCGCAGAGATAGAGGCGAAAGCGGCCAATGCCATGGCCGCGCAGACGGCCGAGATGAGTTTCGTTTTCACGATTCAAGCGCTCCTTGCGTTAGTCGGTTGGTCATCCATGACCTTCGCTGCCAAGGGGCAGTTCCCTGCAACACGGTTCAAGCCAGCAGGGGGTTCGTATTGGGGGCGGTATTCTGTCGAGAACCCCGAAATTCGTAAAGGCCAAAAAAACGATGTCAGACCAGAGGCTGGAGACCGGAGGCCGGAGGGAGAGAACAAGCAGCGAATCGACGGGATTTGCCGAGCGAGAAGCACGCAACGACACCACGCGCAAAGTGACCCGAGCACGGCTTGACTGCCTCCTGCCTGCCGTCTCCAGCCTCCCGCCTGTTCCTACCGCGGCGGATCGAGCGTCACCTCAACCGTCACGTCCTTGCCATCGCGCTGCAAAACCACCGGCACCTTGTCGCCCGCCTTGTACTTCCGCAGGGCGCTATCAAAATCCTCTAGATTGCCGATCTTGCTGTCGCCAAGCTGGATGATGTTGTCGCCCGGCTTGATGCCCGCTCGATCGGCCGGGCCCCCCTTGGTGACGCCGCTCAGGGCATAGCCCGGATCCTCCTGGGCAAAATCGGGAATGCTGCCAAAATAGGGCCGATCGCCGCCGCCCCCCAGCGTCGAGCTTTCTTTGACTTCGATATAGTGCGGCCGCGTTTGGGCATCGGCCAGGGCAACCACCGTCTCGGTCACCAGGTCGCCCACGCGACGCATGCCCGCGATGTTCAACTTGTCGGCGTCGTCGCTTGGCCGGTGATAGTCCTTGTGGCTGCCGGTAAAGAAGAACAGCACGGGAATCCGCGCCCGTAGAACGACGAGTGATCGCTCGGCCCGAATCCGCCCGGATTTTTCGTGACGTCAAAGCCGGCGTCACCGGTCAATCGATCGACCAGCGCGTCGAATTCCTCGGCCGTGCCCGTGCCGTGGACGATCAGCTTTTCGTCGTTCAATCGGCCGACCATGTCGAGATTGACCATCGCCACGGTCTTGTCCAGCGGGAACAGCGGATTGTGGACGTAGCGCGCGCTGCCGACCAGCCCGCGTTCTTCGCCGGTGAAGGCGATGAACACGATCCGCCGCGCCAGCGGTTTTTCGCGCACCGCCAATTGCCGCGCAACTTCGAGCAACACGGTCGTGCCCGAGCCGTTGTCGTCGGCGCCGTTGTGAATCTCCTTGACGCCGGGCGCCGCCGATCCGGCGCCGCCCCAACCCAAGTGATCGTAGTGCGCGCCGACCACGACCGTCTCATCGGCGTGCGGCCCAGCGCCTTCCAGCACGGCGATGACGTTTTTCACTTCCGTCTGATCGCGGTTCACGCTCGCCTCGCCCTCGATCCGCCAGCCGGCCAGCGACGCGCTCTGGGGCGTCGGTCCCTTGTCGATTTCGGCTTCCAATTCGGCCAGCGATTTGCCCAGCGCCGCGGTGACCACTTGGTCGAGCGCCGCCCGCCGGCACGCCAGCACCGGAAAATCGCGCCCCTCGCCGTCGTCAGAGCCGGCGCCTTCGAACGGCAACAGCGGATCCTGCGCCGCCTCCAGTTGACCCGCGTACTTCTGAATGTCGCCGGCCAGTTGGCCCACCCGCTCTTCGTGCTTCTTCCAATCCTCGCGCGAGGGTTTCTCGATCGATTTGAACTGCGTGTTTTCGGCCGACATGTCGTCCACCGCCGCTTGCCAGCGATTGCGCAAGGCGTCGATGTTTTTCCGCACGTCGAACTCGTCGTTCACGAAGACCACGGCCGCCGCGCCGTGTTCGTAGGCGTTCGACACCTTGCGGCGAAACGGCGCATGACGCGAGTTGCTGGTGCCATCGAACAAGCTATGCGGGTTGTCCTGCTGCGGTTCGTGCCGCAGGATCACCACGGCCTTGCCGTCAACGTCCACGCCGGCGTAGTCGTCGTAGTTTTCGTCCTTGCCGGTAATGCCGTAACCCACGAACACCAGCGGCAAGGCGAACGAACCCGAGCCGCCGATGGCCAATGGGTTGTAGTCTTCACTCAGCTTCAGTTCGATTCGCCGCGGCTGGCCGCCATCGCTCTTGGACGGTCCGACGAGCACCAGCCGATTGTTCTCGCCCAGCGTGGCGCCGGTGGTCATCGAGAACTTTTGAAACGGTCCGCCGTCGACCACGTCGGCCTTGAGCCCGAGCTGGCGAAACTCGTTGGCAATGAAGTCGGCGGCCTGGTCGAGCCCCTTGGTGCCCACGCCGCGCCCTTCCCGGTCGTCGCTCGATAGATACTCGACTGTCGACCGCAAGCGATTCTCGACCGTAGCGGCATCTTCTGCGGCCAGCGCCGATGCTCGCGGGCTCAAGAGTAGCGAAACGGCAAGAGAGGCCAGCAATATCCTGCGGGTGGCACTGGCGTCTCGCCAGTGTTTGTGACCAACAGGCTCCAACTTCCGCACTGGCAAGACGCCCGTGCCACCCATTCGCATCGCGGTCACATCATCTATCGAGGATTTCATGGCAACCTTATGAACAAGAGAAACCGGCATGCCTGGAGCACGAGTTCGCGGCGGGTGGCACTGGCGTCTCGCCAGTGCTCGCGAGCAAAAAGCCTCAACCCCTGCACCGACAAGATGCCAGCGCTTTCGCCAAACCGAGCGATGGGCTGCGGCACGCACCGAAGATGCGCTCTGGGTCAACCGGAGGGATTAGGAAGTACACCAAATTCTTCGCTGTACAACGGGCCCCGTCAAGCCAGTTTCATCTGCCACGACGCACTCCAAACCAACAAAACTCTATCATTGCCCGCCCAACCCCCTTAGAATCAAAAGTTGCCGTTGCGAGCACCAAAAGTCGTTGTGCAACATCACTGGCCCCTATACCCGATCCCCTAGTCCCTATCGTGCCGTCGTTGTTTGTCTATCAGGGTCCGGATCAAGGCGCGCTTTTCGAACTCGAAGAGGGTAGCCAAGGCATCGGTCGCGACGCGGCCAACGCCATCCAGGTCCACGACCACGAAGTCTCGCGCAAACATGCCGAGTTCCACTACGACGGCGCCACCTGCACCGTTGCCGACTTGGAAAGCTCCAACGGCACGTTCGTCAACGGGCAACGCATCAAGAGCCCCTGCCGCCTTTCCAGCAGCGATAAAGTGCAGGTCGGCGGCACGCTGATGCTGTTCACCGATCCGGCCGAAAACCCGCCGGAAGATCTGGCCGACAAGATCGACATCGTCGGTCGCGGTTCAGGCGGCGACGAGCGCTCGCACATCGTCCGCTCGATGAGCCAGAACGAGGGCAGCAGCATCTTCGCTCCCGACGGCGGCGCCAGTCCCTGGCTGGCCCGCGCAAGAGCAACTTGCAGATCATGTACCGCACGGCCCTGGCGGTGAGCCACACGCTCGATATCGATCAACTGCTCAACCGCATCATGCAGTTGATCTTCGAGTGGGTCGAAGCCGACCGCGGCTGCATCATGATCCTCGACGATCAAAACAAGGAACTGGTGCCCAAGGTGCGGCACAACCGCCACGGCGTCGGCTCGGCCGAAAAACTGGCCATCAGCAAGACCATTCTCGACTACGTCATGGCAAACAGCGAAGGCGTGCTCACCAGCGACGCCCGCCAGGACGACCGTTGGGACAGCGCCGCCAGTATCGTGCAAACCGGCGTGCGCGAGGCGATCTGCGTTCCCATGCAAGGGCGCTACCACGTGGTGGGCGTGATCTACATCGACACCTCGATCAGCCCGGCCCGCATCATCCAGGCGCACGGCCAGCAAAACAAGTTCACCGACGAGCACCTGAAGCTGATGATCGCCATCGCCCACCAAGCCGCGCTGGCCGTGGAAGACACGCGTTACTATTCGGCGATGATGCAGGCCGAACGCCTGGCCGCCGTGGGCCAGACCATCGCCATGCTCTCGCACCACATCAAAAACATCCTGCAAGGCATCCGTGGCGGCAGCTACCTGATCGAGAAGGGGCTCGAAGGGCACGACGAAGACGTGGTGCGCAAAGGCTGGAACATGGTCGATCGCAACCAGGGGCGCATCTCGTCGCTGGTGATGGACATGCTCACCTTCAGCAAGGACCGTGAGCCCGATCCCGTACCCGGCGACTTGAACCACGTGGTGGCCGAGGTGGTCGAGTTGATGCAGTCGCGGGCCGACGAGTTGAAGGTGAAGCTGGTGTTTGAACCGGCCGATGAAATGCCCACGGTCACGTTCGATCCCGAAGGCATCCACCGCGCCGTGCTCAACGTGCTCACCAACGCCATCGACGCCTGCGAGGACCGGCCCGAGGGCCAGGTCACCATCAGCACCGAACTGGCCCCGCGCGAATCGCTGGCCCGCATCATCGTGGAAGACAACGGCTGCGGCATCGAGGAAGAACAGATCGGCAAGATCTTCACGATCTTCGTCTCGCACAAGGGCGGCCGCGGCACCGGGCTGGGCCTGCCCGTGAGCCAAAAGATCTTCAAAGAGCACGGCGGCGACATCAAAGTCACCAGCCAGATCGACCAGGGCAGCCGTTTCGAGATGACGCTGCCCGCCGCCACCTCGCCACCGGCAGCCGCCCGCACGGACAGCATCGACCGAGAAGAAGTCGACGCCGGCGGCAGCCAATCAAAAATCAGAAAAGCGCCAGCGTGAGGCGGTTTTTTGATTTTTGATTGTCCTTGCGATGGGTCTAAAACCCTCGCCTTCAGGCGAAACCTTTAGGTTCTTCGTTTGCTAGAATTTGGGGATGGAAAAGTACCGCACGAGTTCGCATAGCCGTTTCGACCTGAAGTACCATTTTGTGTGGATCACCAAGTATCGGAAGCCCATTTTGGCCGATGCGGTCGGAATGCGGCTGCGGGAACTGGTGCGAGAAGTGTGTAGAACCAACGAAATCGAGATTTTGGAGGGCTCGGTGTCTCGCGACCATGTGCATGTGCTGCTGTCCTGTCCGCCGAATCTGTCGCCAAGCAAGGCCATGCAGTACATCAAGGGCAAAAGCTCGCGGAAGTTGCTGATGGAGTTCAAGCATCTGCAAAAAGAGTTCTGGGGTCGGCATTTGTGGGCCCGCGGCTACTTTGTGGCATCCAGCGGCAACGTGACTGACGAGGTGATCCAAGAATATATCCGCCAACAACAAGGCACTGAGCCTGACGATGGCGGCGACAATTTCCGCATTACCAAATCGTGAGCGCAGGACTTCAGTCCGTAGCCACGATTCTCCTCGAACCTACCGGCTTCAGCCGGTAGTAGTTCAGTTTGGATTTTGGATTTTGGAGCGTCACGCGAGCCTGCGGCCGGTCGTGCTTCATTCGCGCGGCCTCCACGCCTTTCAACAGCGCCGGGGGCGTTGGCTGCTCGTCATCTCCGCGAGCAAGCTGGGCGCTGGCGAGCAGTAGCATGATCGACAACGCGCGACCGCGGCGATGGTGGTTTGCCATGAGGAGTTGCTCCTGGCGATTCTGGTTCGTCACGCTCGCAGGCGGTTTGGCAGATCGTTCACGGCGGCGGTCCATGCGTCGAGGTCGTCGGAGTCTTGCCAGCAGTCGAGTAGCTCGGAGGGCTGGCGGAGGATGCGGTCGAGGGCCTTCAGTGTTTGTTGGACAAGCGTGGGCGGCGGTTTGATGGGATGAGCCGCCACCCAGTTGTCGGCGCCTTCGCTATAGGCGTCTTGCACGCCCGGCTTGCCCTGGAGCCGGGCCAGCACTTCGGCTGCGGCGATCGCTTCCTGAGCGTCGGGCGATTCGACCAGTTCGTCGCCACAATCGAGTACGCGCAAGATCGCGGCCTCGACCACGCTCAAGTCGTCCGACTCTTCCAACTCCCAAATCCAATCCGCCGCATTGTCGTTGCCAAAACTGCCAACGCCCCAAGTGCCCATGGGTTGGTCTCCGGCGGTGAGGAGGGTTCCGTTGGACGAACCCTCGCTACGCGTGACGACCAGTTATAGTGTCTGTCAAGGGTGCGTGCCAGCACCGCGAGCCACGCTCAATGCCGCGAAGCGCATGCATGGCCTCACGTTGGCAGGCGCCTCAACGGCCGGCCCACGATTGTCATGCACGGGGTGCATGACCTACGGGGCTGACTGCAGCACTGAGTTTCGACTTTTTCTGCTACTGCGTTCCCTCACTTCGCTCGTCCAATACGAAGGCTTCTGCCTCGGGAAATAGTCGTCGCACTCGCGCGATTTCACCGTCTGATGTCGCCTTGGGCAGGCCGATGACCCAATACCCTGGCTCGCCCAGCCAGCGTAGTGGTAGGGGTGCAACGGAGTATTCCCGTCGGATTTTAAGCCGACCAGTCTTTGCGTCTACCGATGTGTGCAGGTGAGACCTCCAGTTTCGGACTTGCGGGTCGCTGATCACCTTATGTCGCTGTCGAATCCAATTCATTTGATAACCCAACCAACATGCAAGCACCGTCATCACGACGAAGAGTGTCCGCAGCGAAACCCGAAACCAGCGGCGGCGTTTCTGGGAGTTCATTGGTCACACTTCGTCTCGCGGCGGCTTGATGCCGCTTCCAAGCGAACGTGCCGAACAACAGGGCGAACAACACGATAAACACGAGCGCCGCTTGCCATCGGAACCAGCCCGTTCGCCATGCGGCAACCACGCAGGCCGCGTTCAGCTGCGTGCCGAGCATGCCTATTTTATGGGTGACGACGCGCCGGCTGGAAACAAATGGCTCGTCACCTGACGCAACCCACGCCAGCAATGCCACGAACGGAACGACCCACAATAACGTCGTTTGCAGACTGAATTGAAAAGGATGGCGGCGACCGACGACCAAAATCATCACCAACATCAAGGCGGGTAGCGCCAGGGCACACGTCGCAAGGATGATCTGGCCGACCATACCGGTTACTCGCTGGGCTCGTATTCCGTGATTTCCGCCTCTGGAAACAGTCTAGTAGGTCAGGCACTCCCGTGCCTGACAAGGTTGCGCCGTGGCGGCGCGAGCCTCGCTCAGCGTCGCGAAGCCCATGCAGGGTCATGTCACTGCGTGCCTCAACGCTCGCTGGATGATTTTCATGCACTCCCGTCGGTGACCTACGGGCCTGACGGCATTGCTGGCAACGATGAAAAAATGCCAACCGCCGAGAGCGCGGATGAACGCGGAGGAAGAGAAATGACGGAACGGCCAAGGTCACGGCGCCAACAAATCAAAAAAATCGCTGCATCGTGGTCAGATCCTCTTCATTCCGATCCTCGTCCTCGGCGTTCCTCCGCGTACTCGGCGGTTTCATTCTCTTTTTTATCGGTGTTGTCGATGCTCCCTCGCTGGCCCGTCGGGTTGGTGTTGGCGCGGCTCGTTTCGCGATCCGTCGTGCACGGGGTGAATGACCTACGGGGGTTCCTACAACAACTCCCCAATCACCTCGCCCCGATCGATCGCCGGTGTCGGTCTTCCGGCGTGATCGAGGAAGTGGATGGTGGGGTCGATGCCTAGGACGTGGTACATCGTGGCGTGGAGGTCGCAGGGTTCGAGGGGGCGATCGACGGGGGATTCGCCTTTGGCATTGGTGCTGCCGACGATGCGGCCGCCTTGGATGCCCCCTCCGCCCAGCACCGTGAACATGGCATTGCCCCAGTGGTCGCGGCCGGGCGTGCCCATGCTGCCCGGGGGGCCGCCGTTGCCGCCGTTGTTCATGCGCGGCGTGCGGCTGAACTCGCCGCAGATCATCACCAGCGTGCTGTCCAACAGGCCGCGATCGGCCAGGTCGGCGATCAGGCTGGAGAAGGCCATGTCCACTTGCGGCAGGTAGTTCTCCATGCCCTTCTTCAGATCCCAGTGATGGTCCCAGCCGCCCATGTGGATGGTGACGAACGTGCTGCCGGCTTCGACCAGCCGCCGGGCGAGCAGCGTGCTCTGGCCCCAGTTCGTGCGGCCGTAGCGGTCGCGCGTGGCGGGGTCTTCGTTCGACAGGTCGAACGCCTCGCGGGCCTTTCCGCCGACGACCATGTCGTATGCCGCGTGCTCGAAGCGGTCCATCGATTCCATCGTGCCCGAGTTGTCCAGCTCGCGCCGCATGCGGTCGAAGTGGGCCAGCAGGCCGCGGCGGTCTTCCAGCCGCTCGATGGTCATGGCATTGGCGAGCTGGATGTTGTCGACTTTGAAATTGGGATTGTTCGGGTCGCCGTTGGTTTCGAACGGGTTGTGCGACATGCCCAGATAGTTGGCGCCGAAGTAGCCGGGCCGCAGGCCGATGCTGGAGGCGACCGGCACGGAAACATAGGCGGGCATGCCGGGACGGCGCGCGCCGCGGACTTTGCTGGTGATCGAGCCGATCGAGGGATTGCGGCCGGCATTGTTGGCGCCGTTGGCCCCGCCGCGCGAGGTGAGCATGAAATGCCCGCCGGTAAAGTGGTCGCCCGTGTCGTGGTGCAGCGAGCGAATGATGGAGAACTTGTCGGCGACTTTGGCCTGGCGTGGGAAGAGCTCGCTGATTTCCATGCCCGGCACGTTGGTGCGGATGGGGTTCCACAGGCCGCGATATTCGGCCGGAGCCTCGGGCTTCAAGTCGTAGAGGTCTATGTGGCTGGGCCCGCCGTCGAGCCACAGCATGATGACCGAGGTGTCTTTCTTGGTGCGGCCCAGGGCCTGCGATTCTTCTTTGGCCCGCAAGATTTGCGGCAGCCCGACCGAGGCCATGCCCGCCAGACCGAGTTGGACGAAGCTGCGGCGGGCCATGCCGTCGCAATAGGGACCGCTGTGGCCGGCGTGAATCCTGAACATGTTGGTACCCCGCGAGGATCGAGGAATTTGGAGAGGACGCATCCAAGCGTCTTGATTCGATCGTGATTCTAGACCCACCGAAGCGGGGAAGTCAAGGAAGAGGGGGGTAGTGGCTGGAAGGCATTTTGGATTTTCGATCTTGGATTTTGGAGGTGCGCGAGTTACGGCCATTGGGTGGGGAGCGGCTGGTGGAGCCTGGAGCGCTCGGTCGGGCGCAGGGCGGGGGTTGGGGTTGGGTCCAAAATCCAAAATCGCAAATCCAAAATCACCAGCTCCCCTGTTTTCCCGCCCCTATCCTGTTTACATTCGATGGTTGCTCGCCTGCTGTTTGGGTCCCACTTGGCGAAATTGCTCGAAAGGAGCCTTGGCTGTGATGAATTCCCGTTTGATTGTTTGGTCGCGCCGTGTGGCGCTGGTGGCTGTGGTGGTTGGTTGTTCGGCGACGCTGGCCCTGGCGGCCGGCGAGCAGCGGACGCCGTTGGACGAGTACATCGCCAAGCCGGATCCGAATTACAAGTACGAGCTGGTCAGCTCGACCGAGGCCGATGGCGTGACGACGTACGTGATCGACATGACGTCGCAGCAATGGCTCACCACGGCCGAAGTGAAAGACCCGATCTGGAAGCACTGGATGATCGTGTGCGTGCCGGATGAGGTGAAAAGCTCGACCGGGTTGTTGTACATTTCGGGCGGCAGCAACGGCGGCGACCCGCCCACGAAGGCCGACGGCATGATGCTGGCGATCGCCAAGCGCAGCGGCGGCGTGGTGACCGAGTTGAAGATGATTCCCAATCAGCCGGTGGTGTTCGAAGGCGAGAAGCACGGGCGGAAGGAAGACTCGATGATCGCCTATACCTGGGACAAGTTCCTGCGCACCGGCGACCCGAAGTGGCCGGCCCGGCTGCCAATGACCAAGGCGGCCGTGCGGGCGATGGACACGGTGACCGACTTCTGCGCCAGCGAACAAGGCGGCAAGGTGAAGGTCGACACGTTCATGGTGGCCGGCGGATCGAAGCGCGGCTGGACCACCTGGACCACGGCCTGCGTGGACGAGCGGGTGGTGGCCATCGTGCCGTTCGTGATCGACATGCTCAACGTGCGGCCGTCGTTCATCCACCACTGGGAGGCCTATGGCTTCTGGGCCCCGGCGGTGGGCGACTACGTGGCGATGGACATCATGTCGTGGAACGACTCGCCCGAGTACAAGAAGCTGATGAAGATCGTCGAGCCGTTCGAGTATCGCGACCGGCTGACGATGCCGAAGTTCATCGTGAACGCCACGGGCGATCAGTTCTTTCTGCCGGACAGCTCGCAGTTTTACTTCGACGAGTTGCCCGAGCCGAAATTCCTGCGTTATGTGCCCAACGGCGACCACGGGTTGGACGGCACCGACGCGGCGTTTTCGCTGCTGGCCTACTACACGGCCATATTGAACGACGTGCCGTTGCCGGAGTTCACCTGGACGGTGGAAGAGGACGAATCGATCCACGTGAAGCTGATCGAAGGCAAGCCGACGGGCGTGAAAGTGTGGCACGCCACGAATCCCAAGGGCGCGACTTCCGCGTGGACACGATCGGCAAGGTGTGGAAGAGCGAGCCCTTGAGCGAAGAGGGAGACGGCACGTACATCGCCAAGATGCCCAAGCCGGAAAAAGGCTGGACGGCCTTCATGGTCGAACTGACGTATCCGAACCCCGCCGGGCCGCCGTTGAAATTCACCACGCAAGTGAAAGTGACGCCCGACGAGTTGCCACACAAGTACGTGTCGCCGACGCCGCCGAAGTAAGCGGCAAAGCGACGGACACGAAAAACAGCAGCGACACATTAGTCCCCGGTCGATGACCGGGGACTTTTTTTGCGCGACGGATTGTTGCGCGCATGGAGAGATTGCCGAGAAGCTGTTTCAAAAATGGCGGCCGGAAGTGGGACATTCCCCGACGGTTTCGAAACTGCTTTCAGAAACTCAACGACCGGCTCATCGGGTGGCGTTGTAGCCTTGCAACCTTGCAATATTGAAAGCTTGTGGCGATGCCATGCGAATTTCGCCCTATAAGGATGGATGAGTGCTGGGCGAGCTTGTCTCATTTCAAGGGGCTCGCTCGGTACGAAGTAGGGCCAGGACGAACAGCCCTTGGAACCGATAGGCGTCTTGGAACCACGCTTCCAGGGAGCCACGGGGTCGCAGGATTTCGCGAGGCGTTACTCCCATGTTGGACGAAACACGATGGTTTGAACTGGCGGCGCAGCGCCGCGGGTCTCGGATAGGATCACGAAACGCCATGCGTCGGCCGTCCGCGGGGCATTCGCGGGCATGCGTACGGTCGTTCGAATCGCTGGAATCCCGAGAGATGCTCACGGTCACCTATCACGGTGGCCAACTTCTGGCGAACGTGGAAGCGGAGGCAGTTTATCTTGGCTCGGATTGGGCCACGAATTCGACGCTGCAAAACCAGACGGCCGCCATCGATCAGTTCATGGGCTATCTGGTGCAAAGTCCTTACATGGATATGCTCACCCAGGCCGGCTACAACGTTGGCCGCGGTTCCGCGACGGCGGGAAGCGATCTGAACCTGAGCATCAACAAGTCGACGGCTATCACCGACGCGCAGATTCAGGCCGATTTGGAGTCCGGGATTCGATCCGGGCAAGTCGCTGCGCCGGATGCCAACCGGTTGTATGTCGTGTATGTCGAACCGGGGGTCGTGGTCAGAGATGGCAACTCGACCAGTCAAAGCTCGTTTCTGGGCTATCACTCAGCGTTCGCCGGCACGGATGCCGCGGGCAATCGGGTCGACATTCACTATGCTGTCGTTCCCTATCCGGGCAGTCCGAACCCCAGCGCCAATTCGCAGGGATTCGCGAGCACCTTCGATCAGTTGACCGACGTCACTTCGCACGAACTGGCCGAAGCGGTGACCGATCCGAACGTCAACTACAAGACCTTGGGGTGGTACGACTATCAGCGCAACGGCGAAATCGGCGACCTGACCAGCAGAACCACGGTGCTGAACGGCTATTTGGTGCAGGACGTGGTGAACAAGTACGATCAGGTTATCGCGCCCACGACATCGAGTCCGACGCCGACCTCGCTTACGGCCCCGCAGAACGTCAATGCCACGGCCAACTCGTCGACCCAGGCGACGATTACGTGGACGGGCGTAACCGGGGCCAGTGGGTATCGCGTTTACCTGGTGAATGGAGGACAGTCGACGCTGGTCGCTTCCGTGGGCGCGTCGGCCAAGTCGGCCACGGTCACGGGGTTGACGCCAGGGGCGAACGAATCGTTCAAGGTCGAGGCATATAGCGGGACGGTGGTGGCCGACTCGAGTGCCGTGAGCGTGACCATGCCCTCGCAAACGGCGCTCGACACGCCGCAGGCGGTTGCCACGGCGTTGTCGTACAACAGTGCGCAACTTTCCTGGGGGAGCGTCGCCGGCGCAGAGGGTTATCGCATTTATTGGATGAACGGCAGCCAGCAAGTGTTGTTGGGCACCGTGGGCGCGACGACGAACTCCGTTCTGGTGACGGGATTCTCCGGCGGCGAGACGGCCAACCTGATGGTCGAGGCTTTCAGCGGCAACGTCATCGCCGACTCGGCTTGGGTGACCGTCACCACGCCGGCGCAGCCGCAGTATTGGGGCTATGGATGGTGGTGGTGGTGGTCTTGATGCCGTACGACCCGCCGCCGCGACGCTGATTGACACAGCGGCGGTCGTGGAGCCGACGAACTTGGCCGTCGGGCGGTTGCGTCGTGGCGAGACGTCTCTTGCGCGGCGGCCCCTCACTCTGCATTCTTGCATTCTTATGCAAGCGGTCCCTCTCGCGTTGTGGCGGAGGGATGCTATGCAAACAGCTCGTGGATGACCTCGCCGCCTTCGACGATTTTGATGGGGCGGCGGTCGGTGGTCAGGTATTCTTCGTGCGGATCGATTTCGAGCACCTGGCAGAACGTTTGGAACAGGTCCTGCACGCTCACCGGGCGATCGGTGACGCTGACGCCGTCTCGGTCGGTGGCGCCGATGATTTGCCCGCCGCGCACGCCGGCGCCGGAGAGGCCGACCAGCCAGCCTTCGGAATAGTGCTCGCGGCCGCCGTCGCTCTTGAGCTTGGGCGTGCGGCAGAACTCGCCCATCCACACCACCAGCGTGTTGTCGAGCATGCCGCGGTCGGCCAGGTCGGACAAGAGCGTGGGATAGGCCGGATCGACTTCGTTGCAGAGATGCGGCGTTTGCTCGAAGCCCAGCTTGTGCGTGTCCCAACCCTGGTCGCTGATCTCGCCGGTGCTGAGCACTTCGACGAAGCTGACCCCCTGCTCCACCAGCCGCGCGCGAGCAGGCAGCCCTGGCCGAAGTTGGTGCGGCCGTACGCGTCGCGCAGGGGGTCGGGCTCACTCGATAGATCGAACGCGCCCACGCGCGGACTGAGCACCAGCCGCGCCGTGCGATCGTAAACTTGCTGCTTCTCGGCCACGGCCGCGGCGCCGCCGGCGCGGGCGAAGGCGCCGTCGAGCTGCTGGGTGAGCGCCAGCGCCGGCGGACCACCTCGGGCTCGACCGCTGGCGTGACGTTGGGCGGCATCTGACCGGCGGCGTCGATCTTGAACGGATTGTAACGCACGCCCAGCACGCCGGCATCGACGTCGCGCGTGGTGATGCGCGGCTTGCCGATCCGCACGAACGACGGCAAATCGCTTTCGAACTGCTCGCGGTCGCGGGCCACCAGCGAGCCCCAGGCCGGATAACGCACGGCCGGGTTGAGCAGATAGCCGGTGCGGGCCAGCGCGATTGCCCGATCGTGCTCGCGCTCGCTGGAGACCATCGAACGAACCAGCGCGATGCGGTCGAGCGCTTGGGCGGTTTGCGGCCAGAACTCGGCGAACTGCACGCCGGGAACCGTGGTGTTGATGGCCACGGCCGGGCCCTGGTACTTCGAGCCGGGCTTGGGATTGAACGTTTCGTACTGGCTGGGTCCGCCGTCCATCCACAGCAGGATCATCGACTTGCCGGCTTTGCGCAGCTCGGCCGCCTTGGCCACGAGCAGGTCGTGCCAGCCGAGCGAAGCCAAGCCTGCGCCGGCGACCAACGCGCCGCGCAGAAAGCCGCGGCGGCTGACCACGCCCTCGGCGTTGACGTCGACGTCGACGTCGAGAATCGGATGTAAGCGAGCCATGAAAGCTTTGCCTGGGATTTTGTTCGTCAGGGATTACTTGCGCGTGGTGAACTCGGCGGAGTTGACCAGGCTCCACAGCAGATCTTCGAAGGCCGCGCGGCGATCGTCCAGTTTCTCGACGTGCGCCAGCGCGATTGCCAGTTCTTCGGCCGAGGGATCGCGGGCCAGCACGCGGGCGTACAGCAGGCGGCACGCGGCACGGTCGTCGGGTTCCTCGGCCAGTAGTTGGGCCAGCATGGTGCCGCCCTCGGGCGCGGTGTTGATCTGCTCTTGCAGTTGCTCGTTGTTCATCATCCATAGCGCCTGGCCCATGGTGCGCGGCGCGTCGAGCGGCGAAAGCGACGGATCGGTGCCGAAGGCCGCGTTCACCAGGTCGCGGGTGCTGGCCGGCGGCGGCGGAAAGCGGATTTCCTTGGTCGGCGCCACGGCGGGCGGCGTGACGTTCGGCAAGTCGAGGCCCACGGTCAGTGCCGCGAAGACTTCGTCGCCGCGCATCCGCAACGGTTCGTTGCCGGCCGGCTCGCTCGAGGTGGCCGTGTCCATGCGGAGTCCCCGCGCATAGGCGTCGCTCTTCATGATGAGGCGGAAAAGATCCTTGACGTCGTAGGCGCTGGCGCGGAAGTGGCCGGAGAGCGCTTCGTGGAGTTCGGGCCACTGCGCCACTTGCGAATCGCCCAAGTCGTCGACCGGCTCGTAGAAGCCACGGCCCATCAGGCGCGACCAGATGCGGTTGGTGTAGGCGCGGGCGAACCAGGGGTTTTCACGCGACGTGACCCAAGCGGCCAGCCGCCCGCGGCGCTCGGCGTCGTCTTTGCCGATGCGGGGGTCGGACTCGTCGTGAATCAGGAACTCGGGTTTCATCTTGTTGCCCGGCTTGGCGGGGTCGTCGGTATCGGGCATGACGTGCTCGCCTTTTTCGGCGGCCGAGACGATCGTGCCCGGGCCATCGTTCCAGGGGAGCTTGGCTTTGCTGCGGGCAAAGAACGCGGCCAAGGCGTGGAACTCGGTGCGCTTCCAATGATCGAACGGATGATCGTGGCACTGGGCGCAGAGGATTTGCTGGCCCAGGAAGATGCGACTGGTTTCGGCGGCCAGATTCGTGGCGTTGGCCTGGTGATAGCCGACGAAGGTGGCGGCCGGCGCGTCGGCCACTTTGCCGGTGGCGGTGATCATCTCACGCACGAGCTCGTCCCAGCCGGCATTCGAGTTCAAGCCGCCGGCAAGCCAATGTTTGAGCGGGCGATAGTCAAGATAGGTCAATTCCGGCGGCGGCACGTGAAAGGCAATCGTGTCGCTCCAGTAGTTGGCCCAGTTTTGGCCGAACGCTTCGCTCGCCAGCAGCCGGTCGATAAGGTCTTGGCGCTTGGTGGGCGACGTGTCGGTGGCAAAAGCTCGCTGCTCGTCGAGCGTGGGCTGCCGGCCGATCAGATCGAAACTCGCGCGGCGGAGATATTCTTCGTCGGAAAGTTCCGCGCCGCTCATGGCCGTAGGGGCCAGGCGTACGATCAGTCCGTCGAGCTGGTGCGTGGTGATAGGCTGCGCGGCCGGGGCGACGTACTCGCCGGCCGCGTGCGCCTCTTCGGCGCTTCCGGCAGCAGCCATGCCGATCGAACCGGCGCCTGCGAGCAACAATGCCAGCCGGAGGATGCGGCAGATTGATCCGATTTGATGCGCAGGGCGAGTGCGGCAACCCATGGTATCACTCGCGGTTCGGGGGGAGGAATCGGCGGGGTGAGACGGCGTCAGTATACCCCGAATGGCGAGGGAGCGTCAACGTTTTGGCTGTGCGCCGCAGGACGATTGCAAAGTTGAGTTTTGTATAATGCAGGTGCGATCCTAACCGGGTGATGCGGGTTGGCTTTAGGAGAAGGAGCTAGCCATGCAACTACCATCGTATTTTCCGTCTTTGATGGTGGCCTTTTCGGAGGTGGCCGATCCACGTCAGCGGCGTGGTGTTCGTCATCCGTTTTCGGGGATTTTGGGACTGACGCTCGTGGGGCTGGTCTGCCGCTTGAACGATTTTGCCAGCTTGCAGCGGTGGGCAGCCCGGAACTGGCATCTGCTGCGCAGACCTTTGGGCTTTACGCGTCGCAAGCCGCCGCATCCTACCACGTTAAGTCGGACGCTGGCGAAGTTCTCGTTGGAGGAGTTTCAAGCTGCGTTTTCCCAGTGGTTGCAAGAGGTAATGGCGGATCAGGAGGCTCTGGTCGCGGCGGTGGATGGCAAGACGTCGAAGCAAGGCTTCGATCCGCAGGGCGATCCGATTCAGATGCTGAACGTTTTTGTCCAGGATTTGAAAGCGTGTCTTGGGCAATGGCCCCTGTCGGGCGACAAAAGCACCGAGCCGGAAGTGCTCAAAGCGCACCTGAGCGAACTGTTCGAGAAGTATCCGGCGTTGCGTTTGATCACGGGCGATGCCCTCTATGCTCAGCGCAATCTGGCCGAACTGATTCTGACTTCGGGCCATGACTACTTGTTCCAAATCAAAGCCAACCAGCCCGACATCCTGGATGCGGCGCAGACCTGCTTTGCGCAGGCCCAAGACAGCGCGGCGGCCGCTCAGACGCGGGAAAAAAAGGGGGCCGTAGGGAGACTCGTTTTCTTTGGATCGACCTGGCCGACGCCGAATATGTCTGCCAGCGGCTGGGGCTTGCCGGTTGCCGCATGCTCTTGCGAGTCGACCGCGAGACGAAAGACCGAAACGGCAAAACCACGCGCGAAACGCGGTACTTCGTCACCAGCCTCGACCCGGCCACGACTACGCCCAAGCAATTGTTGAAGTACGTACGCGCTCATTGGCAAGTGGAAAACAGCTTGCACTTCGTCAAAGATCGTTGGTGGGACGAAGACCGGCACTGGAGTCGTCGGCCAGGATTGGCCGAACGCCTGGCAAGCCTCACCAACGTAGCCCTGAGCGTGTTGCGACTAACGACCCAAAAATCCAAACAACCGCTTCGAGCCCGAGCCGATGATCTCTGCGCCAATCCCCTCCACGCCCTGAAACTCGTAGGAGCCTTGGATTAACGACTTTGCAATCGTCCTGCTGTGCGCTGTGCGGTGTCTGGCCAGATTCTATGGCGTCGTTAATTTCTTTGTGGATCGAGGGTTGTCCAGTGTTGTGTCCACAATTGGCTGTCGTGGAGTGCGGCCAGGGCCATCATGGCTTCGGCGTTGGCCGAATCCCAACGGCGACCGTGTCCCTTGACGCGATCGGTGGTGGTCTTGCACTCGGCTTCGGTCGGCCCGCTGCCGATTTGCCAGCCTTTCATGCGGAACTGCGGATACCGAATCATGTCGTGTCGCTCGGCCGCGTATTGCATCAAGCTGTTGGCCGCCGCACGCTTGGCGCCTCGCAGCCTGGTGCGCCACGCGGTCAGCTTGTCGTAGCCCGCGTTGTAACCGTCGTGCTTGAACGTGTGCATCAAATCACCGAGCCACCGCCGGCCCTCCTCGGACGCCTCGCCGAACACGGCCCGACGCGTCTTCTGGGCGTAGTCTTGCAAGTGATAAAAGTCCAAGCCGATGTCGCTGGTCAAGCCGTGAAACTCGATCTGGTTGCGAATCCACGGCGCCCCGTCGATCAAGGCAACACGCTCGTCGGCCTCGATAAGCCCCACCTGAGCGCCCATCCGCTGCAGCATCCGTCCGGCCGTTTCGTGGTTGCCGGCGGTCGCTCCCACCAACCGATGGGCCTTCTTCTCGTCGTACAGATAGCCGACCTTGAACTCCTTGTAGGCGTTATCGGAACCCGGTTTGGCGCGTGGCAGCGGCTTGCACTTGCGCCCCCCGGCGAGCACGCTTGGCGCGAATCGCTTGCCGCCGCTTCTTCTTCTCCGCGTCGGTCACCAGCGGCACTTTCACGCCGTCGCAGCCGAGGTAAATTCGCCGGGTCTGCTCTTCGGTCGTGCAGTCGGCGCTCGACCAGTCGGGAGCCAATTCCCCCCGTTGCATCCCCCGCAACACCGTAAGACCTTCCTCTTCGATCAACTGCCGCAAGGTTTCCTTGCTGACGTTGAAGTGCGCCGTGCGGCCGAGGATTTCGGCCGCTCTGGCAAAGCTCGAGGCACCTTGATTCACCCGGCAGGCCATCTCACGCACGCCTTGGCTGATCGTCGATTCGGCGTCGTCCAACAGCCGGTCGATCGTCGTCTCGCTCCCTTCCCGCGGGCAGTGCCAACGCACGCGACGCAATTGGATGCGACCGTTGATCGACAGCAGGCTGAAAGCTTGACGCCCCTTATGACGTTTCGGCTTGCCGCTGGCCGCGCTGGTCGGAGGGGGGAAAAGCGGCTTCCGACGCGTCCACTTTGGCCTGCAAGACCTCTTCGTAGACGACTTGCCTGAAACGATCCAACGCATCCCGCGCCGGCTCCTCGCTATCGCGAATCACTCGCCCCGCCGGGGCCGCATCCACCGCCTCGGCCACCTCGTCCACCGTCCGCTCGAACTCGGTCAACAATCGCTCGCGAAGCTTCGCGCGATCCACTTTCGGCAATCCCATCACGGCCTCCTTGGAAAAGAAAATCCCTTCGACGCTTTCCCAAGTTGTACATACTCCCCAGCCATCGCGCCAGACATATTTGCCACACACGCTGTGCGCGTGTGCGGCAACGCTTTATGGCATGGGTAGCTGAAGTCGCCAGACTTCAGGCACTGGCTGAATTCTTGCGAATTAATCTACGTGCCAGAGTTTCTTGCCGCATAGCTGTACGCCGACGAGGGGATGGCGGCAGCGGAACGAGTTGCCTAGCCGCCGACGCTACGACGAATGGCGGCGCGGGCCAAGAGTCGCGTCGAATCGAGGGTGGGAATGGGAGAGACGCCCTCGGTGACCGCCAACGGCAATTCGGTGCAGCCAAGCACGACTGCGTCGCACGCTTCCGATTGGTGAAGCTGCGTGATGATGTCGGCCAATGCCGCTTGGGATGCGGGCCTGACACGGCTGGCCACGAGTTCTTCGAAGATGATCGCGTTGACTCGATCGCGCTGGGCTGCCGGTGGGATGCGCCATTCGATGCCGGCGGCGTCGAGCTTCTCGGCGTAGACCGGGCCCTCCATGAGATAGCGCGTGCCGAGCACGGCCAGGCGTTTGGCGCCGATGCGTTGCGCCTCGGCGGCGACCGCGTCGGCAATGTGCAGCCAGGGGATGGGCGACTTGCTTTCGACAAATGGCAGCGCTTGATGCACCGTGTTGTCCGGGCAGATGGCGAACTTTGCGCCGATGGATGCGAGCTTGTTGACCGACTCCAGCAGCAACTGCCCGATCCTGTTCCAGTCGCCGCCTTGCAATAGTCGCACGTGCGTGCCGAAGCTGAAGGCATGCATCGAGATCTCGGGGTGCTCGTGCTGCCCGAGCAATTCCTGGGCTTCGGCGCAAATGGTTTCGTAGCAGAGCGCCGCGCCGGGCGCACTGCACGCGACAATTCCAATGGGGTCTGGCATGCGGGCATTATAGCGGGAGCCGTCTGTCGGCTAGCGCTGCATCGCGGCCAGTTCGTCGGCCATCCGCCGCATTACGTCGTCCCACTCGTAGAGCTTCTCCTGGCGGAACAGCCGTAAGGTGGGATACCAGGGCGTACGGTCGCCGGTGAGCTGCCAACGCCAGTCGGGGTTGGACGAGACCGTGACCCAGGCCGGCGCAGCCATTCCGCCTGCCAGGTGGGCGACCGAGGTGTCGACCGTGATGACCAGGTCGAGTTGCTGAATCACGGCGGCAGCGTCGGAAAAGGTGTCGGTCGGGCGCTGTCCCTCGGATTCGAGCGTGAGGACTTCGAAGCCGGCTTGAGCGAGCTCGTCATCGGTGGCGTCCTTTTGCAGGCTGATCAATCGGACGCCCGCCACGCGCGCCAATGACGCGAACGCTGCCAGGGGAAGCGTGCGCTGCGAGTCGAAGATATGTTCGCGATTGCCTCGCCAGCAGATGCCGACGCGAAAGCCGGGACAACTCGCCAGACGCGTGCGCCATGTTTCGAGTCGGCCCGGATCGACCTTCAGATAAGGGCCTTGCCAAAATTGCTCGGGCGCAAGCTTGAGAATGCCGGGCAAGCTCATCAACGGGGCGTGTACGTCGAACGGCGGCAGCGGCGCGTAGAGCGGGATGACCACTTCGGCCAGCGAGCAGCCGGCGAGGAAATCGACGAGCTGCTTTTGGCATTCGACGATCACGCGGCCGCCGCGGCGACGCGCTTCGGCGGCAAATCGGACAAAGTGCAGCGTGTCGCCCATGCCTTGTTCGGCATAGAGCAGGATCGTGCGGCCAGCGAGTGGTTCGCCGGTCCAACGCGGCTGAGCGAAGCCGCGGTCCGCGAAGACCTTGGTCTTCCAGCGCCATTCATATTCCTCGAAACCGCCGGCCAGGTCGCCATTGCGCATCCGCCAGGTCGCGCGGGAAAGATGGGCGTCGGCCAAATCGGGATTGAGTCGCACCGCCTCGTCGTAGCAGCGGCCCGCGTCCTCGGACATTCCCAGGGCATGGAACGTCGTGCCCAGGTTGTTGTGCGCTTCGGCCGACTGAGGGTTGAGTTCGATCGATCGCTCGAGGATGGGAATGGCTTCGTCGTAGCGGCCGGTGTCACGGATGGTCGTGCCGAGATTGGCGTAAGCGCCGGCGTGACCGGGCTCGGTGGCGATGGCTTGCTCGAGCACTTCGATGGCTTCGTCGTAGCGCTTTTGCTCGCGGAGCAAGTGGCCGAGGTTGATCATGGCGCGAACGTAGTTGGGCCGCGCCGCAGGGCGGCGCGATAGCAGGCTTCGCCCTCTTCGAATCGCTTGAGCTCGCGCAGCGTGTTGGCGAGGTTGTAGTGGGCTTCGGCCAGATTGGGATTGGCGGCCAGGGCATGCCGCAAGCTGACGATCGATTCTTCCAGACGATTGGCGTTGCGCAGCGCCGTGCCCAGGTTGTAGTGCGTGGTGGCGTTCTGGGGCGCCATTTGTGCGGCGCGACGCAGCACGGTGACGGCTTCCTCGTAGCGCTGGAGCGCGCGATAGGCGGCGCCCAAATGATTGGCGGTCTCGACATGCGTGGGGCGCAGGGCCAGCGCCTGACTCAAGAGTTCGACCGCCTGTTCGCTGCGGCCCGATTGCATGCACAGGACGCCGAGCAAATGCAGCGTGTCAGCCTGGCGCGGATGCTCGGCGAGGATCTGGCGGTAGAGCAGTTCGGCCTGATCGGCGCGGCCAGCCTGATGATGTTCGTAGGCTGTTTGCAAGAGCTGGGGCAAATTCATCGGCCAACGCGCGGCGAGACAGCGGGCTAAGGGACGAGCCAAGTCGCGGGCGCGCACGCGCCGCTTGCTTAGAATTTAGCATGCTCCGCCGATCGATGGCACTCAAAACGCAAGGAGCGATGGCCTGGGCGGACCATCGCTCCTGGGGAAGGGAGTCGTCAGCGGGAACTTCAACAACCGAATGCGGGAATGCCCCTGGGCTGGGCGGTTGCCGGTGGGCACGGGCTTAACGCACCGAAAGCCGCTTGCGGCGCGTCGGGCGTAAAAGCGATGCCGGCCCCATCGACTGGTAGGGAGAATCCAGAGGTGCTTCCTCAACGCGAGGAGCCCGGCATCGCAGGGACCCATGGGCCGACTGGTTAGATCGGCCACTATTACGTTCGCGTTTCGGGCTGGAAGCTATTGCCTGCTCGCGCTCGATTTTTTCCTTGGCGGCCTGCACTGTGGGGTCGCCGCAGTCGTCGGCCAACCGTTGGGCCAGTTCGGTCCGTAGGACGGTCACGTTCTGCGGCGCTTCGATGCCGACGCGCACCGCCTGGCCCTTGATTTGCAGAATCGTGATGGTGATGTTGGGGCCGACTTGAATCTGTTGCTTGGATTTTCGCGTGAGCACGAGCATGAGAACACTCCTTTGTCGCTTCAGACGTGACGTGAACGAGATGTGACAGCGACTCCGAGCTAAAGCAGCCCGCGTGCCAAACGAGCGCGGAAAAAAGCGAACTAGCCCAAGGCGTTGGCTGGCGAGCGGTTACGGAAAATCGCCCGTTGGTCGTTCAGACGGGCTTAGTGTACAGATTTACAAAACGAACTTACAAACAACCGCGCCAGCACCGAAAACCTGAGTAAGTTGCGCAACTTCATGACACCGCGCGGGGGTCCGGCTGACGGTCGTACCGACGCAGTGTTGCCGGTATGCCGCGCCAGCGGGAACCACGAAGAAGCACCGGCCAGATCCGCCGGTTTTCCGCGAATTACGCCAGCGGACGTCGAGTGCTGATCGCTGGCATGCCGTTGGTGGTCGACGTCACCCCGTCGGTGGGTTATGGTGGCAATGCTGGGGGCGCAGTTGCCGGCCGCGATGCACGTCGATTCGGCCCATCACTTCCAATTGCCTCGTCCGGTTTTTGCCAGCTTCGTTCCTATTCTTATGGAGAGCGCTCGACGATGAACGAGGCGTCGCCGTCCCATCGCCCGGAAGAGCCGTCCGCTGTTCCCGTTTCCGTGGATCAACGGCTGCGCGAGGCCCGCGACGGCTCGCCATCGGCGTTGGGCCGGGCGCTGGAAGCGGGTCGCAAGTACCTGATGATGGTGGCCAACCGGGCCCTGGATGAGCGACTGAAGGCCAAAGTTGGCGCGTCGGATTTGGTGCAAGATACGTGCGTCGAGGCGCAGCGCAATTTCGGCCAATTCCATGGCGCCACGGAGCAAGAGTTTTACGGCTGGCTGAGGGGCATATTGGCCCATCGGCTTGCCAACACCGTGCGTCACTACCGGCAGACGCAACAACGGGACGTCGACCGCGAATTGCCGTTGGAAGTCGCCGAGGTGGCCCTGGGCAAACTGTGTGATGAGGCTGCCACCCCCGGCGCCACGTTCCTGCTGGCCGACGACCAGCGGCGCGTGCGACTGGCACTCGAGCGCGTGGACGAGCCGTGGCGCTCGGTGCTGGTGGAACGGACCTGGCAGGGCGCCACGTTTGCGGAGATCGGCGCGCGGCGGAAATGCACCGCCGAAGCGGCGCGAAAGCTGTGGGCCCGCGCGGTCCGCAAGGTACGGGAAGCGATGGCACAGATCGAGTGAGCCCAAGTATGGCGGCCGACGATCCAGAACAGGACGCAGTGCTGGTCGAATTGCTGACGCAGTTCGAGGAGCAACTTGCCCACGGGACCGTGGGCGGTGCGTTGGACACTTCGGCCGTCGCCGGCGATGCCCAATTGGCGGCCGAATGGGAAGCCGATCGCCGGTGTCTGGAAGTGCTATACCGCGTACGGCGCGTGTGGTCGCCGGATAGCGCCGAAGGAGAAACGCCTCGGCCCGCACAAGCAGCCGTCGCAACGCACGACGACGAGTCCCACACGACGCTAGGGCGTTTTCGTATCCTGCGCGAGCTGGGGCACGGCGGATTGGGGATCGTTTACCTGGCTTACGATCCGAAGCTTCGCCGGCAGGTGGCACTCAAGGTTCCGCGCGTCGAGTCGCTGGTGAGCAGCGACTTGCGGCGCCGGTTCTTGCGCGAGGCCGAAGCGGCTGCGCGGCTCAACCATCTTCATTTGGTCACGATTCACGATGCGGGCGAGGAAGGCGGCATTTGCTATATCGCCGCTGAATTCTGCCCTGGGGACACGCTGGCCTCGTGGCTCAAATCGCGCCACGAGGCCGTGCCGATCCCCACGGCAGCGCGGATCGTCCAGCAACTCGCGGAAGCAGTCCAGCACGCCCATGGCCATGGGGTGCTCCATCGCGACATCAAGCCGAGCAACGTGCTGATGAGCAGGCCGCAGGCCGGAGATGGGAGGCCGGAGGAAGCAGGAGAAGGCGGGCGGATGGACGCGGTGGCCGACCGTGCCGCCAAAATTTTCGGCGTTGAAGAGTTGTGCCCCAAACTGACCGATTTCGGCATGGCCAAGCTATTGGAGCGCGATGGCGACGAGACGTGTAGTGGAGCGCTTATCGGCACGCCTGCCTACATGGCGCCCGAACAGGCTCGAGGGAGCGTGCGCGACATCGATGCGCGGGCCGACGTGTATGCCTTGGGCGCGATTCTATACGAGGTTCTCACCGGACGGCGAGTGTTCGAGACCGAATCGGACGTCGACGCGTTGCGGCACGTGCTGTTCGAAGAGCCGGTAGCTCTTACCAAGTTGCGGCGCGAAATCCCACGCGATTTGGAAGCGATTTGCCTGAAGTGCCTGGCCAAAGCGCGCGATGCGCGCTATGCGAAGGCACAGGGTCTGGCAGACGATTTGGGGCGTTTCCTGGCGGGAAAGCCAACCGAAGCGCGGCCCATCGGCACGGCCGAGCGCGCTTGGAAGTGGGCCCGCCGCCGTCCGGCCATGGCGGCCCTGTGGAGCGTCGTCGCGGTGGGGGCCGCCGCGCTGTTGGGAGTAGTTGTCGCCTACAATGCACGGCTGAGCAACGAGGCAACCCGCGCCGATCTGGCACGCGATGTCGCCCAGCGCGAAGCGGAGTCCAGCCGCCGGCTGCTCTACACGGCCGACGTGCGATTGGCTTACGAAACCTTGAAAGCCAACAACGTCGTCCAGGCGAGCCAGGTGCTCGACCGACAAATTCCACGCCCGGGGCAGGAGGACCTCCGCGAGTTCGCGTGGTACTACGTGCGCCAGCAGTGCGACCCACCGACGCTGACGCTGACGGGGCATGACGGGGACGTATTTTCGATCGCGTATTCACCGGACGGACAACGGTTGGCCACTGCTGGCAAGGACGGCACCGTGCGGATTTGGGAAGCGGAGACGGGCACGCTGTTGCACATTCTCCGCGGCCACACGACGGAAGTCACGAGCGTCGCCTTCTCTCCGGATGGCAAAACAATTGCAAGCGGCAGCGAAGATACAACCATCCGCCTTTGGAATTCCGACAGTGGCGCGGAGCAAGGCGTGTTGGTTGGCCACGCGGACCACGTAATGGCCGTCGCGTTCTCGCCCGACGGGCGACAGATCGCCAGCGGCAGCCGAGACACGACCGTGCGAATTTGGGACCTGGCAAGCAGCGAGACCGTTGTCGCGATTGACGACGAGATGGATGTGATTCGGGCCGTGGATTTCTCTCCTTCAGGAGATATGCTGTTTGCCGCCGACGAGGACGACTGCTTGCACGCCTGGCAAACGTCGGACTGGCGCCGCACGGTGCGCGAGGTGTTCCCTGGGGAGCGGCTTTTCAGCTTGGCCGTGTCGCGCAATGGGTCGCTGCTTTCCGCCGCCGGCAGGCGCCGAGAGATTCACACTTGGGCTGTAAGCGGCAACAAGCTCACGCGACTACCTTTGGCGCAGGCGGGCACAGCGAATGGATTCAGGCACTCGCGTATTCGCCCATTGACGATACGCTCGCCTCGGGTGGACGAGACGGGGTGATCCAGCTTTGGGAGCCGCGAAACACGACGCCGGCGCGGCGCTCTTGGGACACAAGAAACGCGTGTGGTCACTGGCTTGGTCGCCCGATGGTACTCGGCTGGCCAGCGCAAGTGCCGATGGCACGGCGAGGGTCTGGGATTTGGCTCGCAACGTGATCGAGCAATATCGTTCTACAGTGAGCGGACGCGTGCTCGATGCCGCTTTCTTGCACGACGGCAGTTTACTAATCACGAGCGCCGAAAACGGGGGTATTCAGTTCTGGAACCCCGCGACCAGATCGCTCGTCAAGGAGTTCCCGACACACGATGTGCATATCGATCAATTGCACCTCTCGCCTGACGACTCCCTGATTGCTACGCGTGACGAAAAAGGCGCCATTTCAGTCTGGTCGCGAAATACCTTTCGCGAGGTCTATTCGCGACCGGCCACGCATGATTTCCTTCCACCGATCGCCTGGGCCCCCAGCGGGCGACGCCTGGCAGCAACGACAGACAGCAAGACGGTCAGGTTCATCGACATCGATTCGGGGATCATGACGCACAACTTTCGACACGCGACAGACGTGAAAGATGTTTTATTCATGCCCGATGGTCGACAGTTAGTTACAGTCAGCCAAACCGTAAATGTCTGGGACGTGGAAACCGAGCAACGAGTATTTACATTGCCTGGCGCGCATAACGGTGGCCTGGCTGCTTCCGCTGGTGGAAGATTTCTCGCGGCAATTCGTGGCGCGAGTGTCTCACTTGTCGATACGAAGTCGGATTATCGCACGAGAAAGTTTGTGAACGCGGGCGGTAAGGTATCCTGCGTGGCCTTCTCACCGGATGGAAACACCCTGGCAATGGGGATTGTCCAGCCGGTCACCGTCAGCCTCTGGGATTCGCGTACGGCCCGTTTGCTGATGCAATTGGAGACCGAGGCGCCGGACATTTTTGGCCTGGCGTTCTCGCCCGACGGCAAACGGCTCGTCTTGACTGGACGCGATGACAAGAATCGCGGCTGCGTCTGGGAATGGACGATTCACAAGCCAGGTGACTAATCGTGGCCAAGGGTTCGCCCAAAGGCAATTGCCACGTTGCGGACAGACGCGAACGCGGGCAAAGCGTGCCGCGCTAGTGCCGTTTGGTTTCGCGGCGGGTGATTTCGTCGCGCAGATGCGCGGCCAACTCGTACTGCTCGGTTTCGACCGCTTTGGCCAGTTGCTCGTTCAAGCTGGGTTTCAGATCGTACTGCTCGCGGAGCGTGTCGCGCAACTCGACGAGCCGGCGCACGAGTTCATCGTCCTCGAAGTCATCGTCGTCCTCGAAATCCTCGAACAGGCTTTCGAATTGCCGCATGCCGCGATCCAGTTCCAGGACGGCGTCTTCGGGGCCCTGCTCTTCCAACTGAGCCAGCGTGCTGGCCTGCACGCGGTGAAACAGCACGAACGGCCGGTATTGCTCGTGCGACAGGGTCCATTCCTCGTTGGGGGAGTGCTCGCGCACGAAATCCATGAACGCCAAAGTATGATCGGCGTCGCTCGTGGCGCGGCGAAACTCCCGCAACGCCAGCCAGCACACGCGGCGGTGATAGAACTGCACGAACTCCCGGTCGGCCTCGAGGCACTGCTGGGGGTTCAGTTCGAAGTCGTCGCCGGCTTTGAGCGCCACGGATTGCAGATAGTCGTAGTACGTTTCGGCGCCGCTGGGGCGTTGCCCGTCGGGCCGGCCCTCGATCTCGAGCTGCAGCACGCCCATTTCCACGCGCATTTGCAGCACTTCACGGCCGTCGGTAGCGCGAACCACGCGGGCGCTGATCTCGCCCGGTTCGTAGGGCCATTCTTTCAAAATGCGATCGATGTCGTGTCGCCGCGCCATAACGTTTCGTCTGAGACGATCAATACGGGCCAAGGTTGCCTGTATTATATCTTGGAACGCTCAGAGGGGCCACCGCGGCGCACGGCAGGCGGGCGCGGGACAATTATTTGCGATTCACGAGCGGCTTTAGCAAGCGGGCAATGGGATTGGCCGGCTGCGCCGTATCGCTCGGAACCGCGATTGCGCCGGCCCGCGGCGCGGCTGCCGGCAGTGTTGCAACGTCGATCGACGGTTCTCTCTTCCGCGGCGACAGGCTCTGCACGGCACGCACGGCCCACGATTCCGACTTGTCATTGTCGACCGCGGCGCCTGCGCATCGGGGGCGGCGGGGTGGGAGCTTCTTCGGCGGGCGCGGCGCCACATTCCTCGGCGCAGTGCGCACAGGTCCACTAGCTGGCACTCGAACGTCTTGATCTCCTTGGTCTCGTGTTTCTTGACCAGCCTCACTCCCGTGCGCACGCAGCCGCAAGTCGGCGTGTAGATCAGTTTGCGACGACCACACTCGTCGCAGCCGACGCAGCAGTCGCTCTTGCCAGGCAGGCAGTAATCGTAGCACTCGCAGTCGAAGACCGGTTCGGTGACTTTCTTCACGACCGGCACCAGGCGGCACACTTTGCAGCACGATGTTTGGCAGCCACAGTGCACGCAACAATCGCCGCCAAAGGCGGCGCTTTCCAGGCAGAGGGTGAAGACGAATGCGCTATAGAGAATCAATCGCATTGGGAGAAACCTCGATGGCTGGAGCGACGGGAGGGGAGAGATGACATGAGGGGAGCCGCCAGGCAATGCGGCCGCGCGACTGATAGATTCATCGGACACGTCACAACCGCGACTTTTCTCGTTTGCGGTTTCTTTCGCACACGTTAGCAGAGTGCGCAGCGGAAACATTTGCGCAGGCGGCCAGGTCGGTGCTGGCAGGCGAACGCTAGTGCCGATTTGCGCGAAGTCGGCTGCCAGCGAGTGCCAGCAGGCTATTCCTCGGTTATGCCGCGACGCAATTGCTTTTTGCGCGACACGGTTTGCTTGCTCTTGATGCGGCGTTCGACGGAACCCTTCGTGGGGCGCGTGGGTTTCCGTTTTTTGGGGGGCGTGGCTACCGAAGCCAGCATGGCGCGCAATTTCTCTTTCACATCGGCCGTGTTGCGCGGCTGGTCGCGATAGCGCTGGCTGCTGAGGATCAATTCGCCTTCGGTCGTGAGGCGGCTGCGGTACTTCGCCAGGAAACGCCGGCGCACGTCGTCCGGCAGCGAAGGGCTGGTCGTGGGGCTCCAGCGCAGCACCGCCTTGCTGCTCACTTTGTTGACATTCTGGCCGCCAGGGCCCGAGCTGCGCACGTAGCTGAACGCGAATTCCGAGTCGGGAATGCGAAGGCGTGAGTTGACGACCAGCATGAGATTGTCCGCTTGTTCGCGGCGCAGGCCCCCTGACGGCCCGGCGACGCATGAATTATAGTAGTCGCAGCGCAAGGTTGTGGATTGCAGTTTCATTGTCTGATTTGGATCCGATGCGGCTGGTCGCACTGGTCATCGCGATGTTTGGTGTGGTGGGGGCCTCGGCGTGCGCAGACGCCTGCCGCGGCCAATGCCAGTGCGGGGAGCGATTGGCCCAGCTTTTTGGGGCCCACGGCCGACAGCAAGTCGCCGGAGCGCGGCATTCTGACCCCTTGGCCGGCGGCCGGACCGCCGCTGGTGTGGCAGCTCGAGCTTGGCGCGGGATACTGCATGCCCACGATTTCCAACGGGCGATTGTTCCAGTTCGACCGGGTCGAGGGCTCCGCCCGGTTGCGCACTCGATGTCCGCAGCGCAACGCTGTTGTGGACGTTCGAATATCCCAGCGATTTTCAGGACCTGTATGGCTACGACAATGGTCCGCGCAGCTCGCCGGTGGTGAACGAAGGTCGCGTTTACATTTTTGGCGCCGAGGGCATGTTGCACTGCTTGGATGCGGCCCACGGCAAGCTCCTCTGGAAGATCGACACGGCCGAGCGGTTCGGCGTGATTCAGAATTTTTTTGGCGTGGGCAGCACCCCCGTTGTCGAAGGCGAGTTGCTGATCGTGCAGATCGGCGGCAGTCCGGAGGAAAGCAAGCGTGTGCCGCCGGGTCGGTTGAACCTGGTCGAAGGCAACGGCTCGGGCATCATGGCCTTCGACAAGAAGACCGGAACCGTGCGCTATCAAATCACCGACGCGTTGGCCAGCTATTCGACGCCCAAGCTGGCGACGATTGCCGGCCGCCGCTGGTGCTTCGTATTTGCCCGCGGCGGATTGGTCGGGTTCGAGCCGGCCAGCGGCAAGGTTGATTTCGAATTTCCCTGGCGGGCGGGCATCCTCGAAAGCGTCAATGCCAGCGATCCGGTCGTGAAGAACGACCTGGTGTTCATCTCGGAGACCTACGGGCCGGGCAGCGCGCTGTTGCGCGTGCGGCAGGGCAGTGCGCGGGTCGTGTGGTCGGATGCCGAACGGCGGCGCGACAAGTCGATGCAGACGCACTGGAACACGGCGATCGAACTGGACGGATACTTGTACGGTTGCAGCGGCCGGCACACCGAGAACGCGGAGTTGCGCTGCGTCGAACTCGAAACCGGCAAGGTGATGTGGAGCGTGCCCAACCTGACGCGCACTTCGCTGTTGTACGTCGACGGGCATTTTGTCTGCCTGGGCGAGGATGGCACGTTGCGGCTGCTGAAAGTGAACCCGCGGAAGTACGAACCCGTGAGCGAGGTGGTGTTGCGGGCGGAGAAAGGCGGCAACGATGGGTTCGACTTGGGGCCGCCGAGATTGCTCAAATACCCGGCGTGGGCGGCGCCGATCCTGTCGCACGGGCTGTTGTACGTGCGCGGGACAGATCGACTGGTGTGCTTGGAATTGATTCCCGGCAGCCGGCCGCGCGACGCGACGCAGTAAGGTATTCTTCGGAAGTTGGCGTGGCGGCGCCGAGCAGCAGACGCACCGGGTGTGCGTCAGAGGAGGAAAACGGTGAACGTCGATACGCAGAACTTCGATGTAATCGTGATCGGCACCGGCCCCGGCGGGGAAGGCGCGACGATGGCGGCGTCGAAGTGCCGCCGCGGCGTGGCTGCCGTGGAGCGCTATTTCGAAGTGGGTGGCGGGTGCACGCACTGGGGCACGATCCCCTCGAAGGCGCTGCGGCAGGCGATCTATCACGTCAACGTGTGCGGCCAAAGCCCGATCTACAAGCAGATGGGGGTGGCCCCGCACTTTTCGCTGCCGGAACTGGTGGCCTCGGCCAACTCGGTCATCGCGCAGCAGGTTTCGCTGCGGCAAGGGTTTTACGACCGCAACGACGTGACTCTGGTGCCAGGCGAAGCGCATTTCGTCGACCCGCACACGATCGAAGTGTTGCACCCGGAACACGCTCCGAAACACTTTCGGGCCGAGGGATTCGTGATTGCCACCGGGTCGCGCCCTATCGCCCGCACGACGTCGACTTCACGCATCCGCGGATCGTCGACAGCGACACGCTGCTATGTTTGGATCGCACGCCAGCGAGCATCACGATCTATGGCGCTGGTGTGGTGGGATGCGAGTACGCCTCGATGATGCGCAACATGCAGGTGCGCGTGACGCTGGTCAACACGCGCGACAAGCTGCTGAGCTTTTTGGACGAGGAGATCATCGACGCGCTAAGCTACCACCTGTCGGAAAACGGCGTGCGCATTCTGCACAATGAGGACTACGAGAGCGTGGAGCCGACGGACAACGGCGTGATACTCCATCTGAAAAGCGGAAAGAAGTTGCGCTCCGACGTGTTGCTGTGGGCCAACGGACGCAGCGGCAATACCGACAGCCTGCAACTGGAGAACGTCGAAATCACACCCAATCGGCGCGGCCAGATCGACGTGAACGAACACTATCAGACGTCGCAGCCGCACATTTACGCGGTGGGGGACGTGGTGGGCTATCCGTCGCTGGCCAGCGCGTCGTACGATCAGGGGCGCTTCGCCGCCAGCCATTTTTGCGGCGACCCGAACCATCGGCTAGTGCAGGACATTCCCACGGGAATTTACACCAGTCCCGAGATTTCCTCGATCGGAAAAACCGAGCGCGAATTGACCGAAGAGCGCGTGCCGTACGAAGTGGGCAAGGCGATGTTCAAGCACCTGGCCCGGGCGCAAATCACGGGACAAACCGTGGGCATGCTGAAGCTCTTGTTTCACCGTGAGACGCTGGAACTGCTGGGCATCCATTGCTTTGGACAGAGCGCGGCCGAGATCATCCACATCGGCCAGGCGATCATGCTGCAGCCGCCCCCGCACAATTCGTTGTGCTACTTCACCAACACGACGTTCAACTACCCCACCATGGCCGAGGCCTACCGCGTGGCAGCGCTGAACGGGTTGAACCGCGTGTTTTGAGGTGCCGGCCGAACGCGTCAATCAGCCCTCGGCTCCGGCCGGGGAATATTCTTGATCGATGATTTGCACGCGTGGCAGAGAATGCCGATCCCTCGGCAAAGCCGAGGGCTGACCCACGCGCGACGTTCGCTAGGATGCCAACAAGCGTTCGTACGCGCGTTTCGAGCACTCGAGCAACTGGCGGTAGTCGCTGTTCTCGATGGCTTCGCCGAACAGCTCCACGTCGTAATAGCCGTCGTAGCCGGCCTGGCGCAGCGCCTTGACGATACAGGGCAGCGGCACGGTGCCGTTGCCCAACGGGTGTCGGTCCTGCTCGGAGTCGGGCGCGCACAAACTGTCTCCCAGGTGCACGATGCCGATATGTTCGGCCATGCCGCCGACGCGCGCGGCGATGTCCGGCTCGTGGCCCCAGTGATAGGTGTCGAACGCGAGCTTCAGGTAAGGATTGTCGAACTCTCGCACCAACTCCAGGGCCTCGTCCAGGTCGGTCAAAAACGTCCACTCGTCGGCACAACCGGCGTGCATCGGCTCGATCGCCAGCGTGACGTCCAAATCGGCGGCCAGCGGCAGCAGGTCGGCCAGCGCGCCGGAGAAAATGCGGCGGGCATGGTTTTGCGTGTGTCCGTTGCGCGACCCGCTGTAGACGACGAGTTGACGGGTGCGCAGCGCGGCCGCCAATCGCAATGCATCGCGCGCGTCGGCCATGCTCTCCTGGTAGGAATGGCCGTCGCTGCCGGTGAAGCCGCCCGCCCAGAGAAGGTTGGATACGCTGAGTCCCGCCTCGGCCAGCAGTTCGACTCCCTTGGCTTCTCCGAAGTCGGCCAGCTTCGGCCGCCACACGCCGATGGCGCCGATGCCGCAAGCACGCAGATGCGCTACGTCCTCCTCGAAGGTCCAGCGATACGTCGTCACCTCGTTGATCGAAAGTCCTGCCATCTTGCAGACTCCGCACCCCTCGGTCGTGTCAGGTTTCCGATCGTCGTGTCGTCGGCCGCCCCTCGGTGGGCCCCCTAGTATGAAAAAACCGTCCCGGCCTGTAAAGCAAAGCTGGTGATTGCGCAAGATGCTGGCACTCGCACGGCGCGCGGATGGGCACCATGGTCCGCAAAGATGAGAGTCCGTGCAATCCGAACGGGGGAGTCGCGCAAAACCGTCCGCGGTTGCGCGCTACTCGCTAGCACTGCCGGCCCGGACGCCAGCGGGCTTCGAGGACGGCACGTCCAGCGCCGCGAGGTGCCAGGCCGTGAGCCATTCGTCGCCGGCCCGATCGAGATGGAATTCGTCGATCAGCCGCTGCTGCATGTCGGCCAGGTGGCCTGCGCCATAGAAGATGGCGATCTTTTTCTTGCCCGCCGCGATTTGTTCGGAGAGCTTTTTCAGGGCCACCTTGTTGCGCTCGGTGATCAGCGTCGAACCCTGCGGACCATCAAGAGCGGCCATCATGCCCTCGACGTCCTCAAACTGTTCGGCCATGAGGCGTTTGAGTGCTTCTTCGCGGTCGCCGCTGAAGAAGGCCGCCAGCATATCGACTTCCATCGACTTGCCCTGGGCCTGCAATTTCGACTGCTGGGCAATGCCGGCGCCCATCATGCGGAAAAACGTCGACGCCCAACTCTCGCCCCGGTCGCTCATCGACTTGGCAAAATCGTCGGGCGACATGTCGGCGTGCAGCAAGTTTTCCTTGGTATAGTCGACGTGCTGCATTTGATGCTCCAGGCCGAGCATGTCTTTGAGGCCGTTTTGCAGCAGGGCCACGGGATGGCCGCTGGAGCGCCCTCCCTTGGGAACCCGAGTCCCTTCGGCGCAACCAGCTCATAGAGCACGACGTCGTACTTCTCGAATCGCTGGTTGAGTTGCTCGTAGTAGTCTTTTTCACCTACGTGGACCGCGCCCACCAGGTCGACGGCCAAGCCGTCGTGTTGGGAATCTGGGGAAGTGAAGTGGACGATCGCCGTCTGCAGGGTGAGGGGCTTGCCGGCCTCGTCGCGCTCGATGCGAATGAACTTTGAATCCTGTTCGTCGGCGACGCTCGGTTCGGCGGCCAACGAGGGAGTGCTGAGGGCATGTGCCAGCAAATAAACGAGCCCAGCTAGCTTCGCGATCGGATGTCGTTTCATTTTCACAAGTTCCATGTTCACGTGAGAGGCTGGCCGAGGCGCGTGCATCTCAAGTATACGTGTCGCCAACAGACCCGACAAACGGCCCCCCGGTGGCCGTATCCGTCTTTGACACGATCACTATGGGCTATTCGCCGGAGGTGTGGGCCCCTTGGATGCGGGGCAAACTCGCGGCACTTCCGCAGCAGTCGGCGGCTGGAAGGCCAACGAAAAAGATAGAAATCTGCCGGCTGCCAGCACCGGATGAGCGCCTATTTGGTCGTCGGAAATGCCATCTTGGCTAGCCGTTCTTGCCATGGCCTCCCAGTTTCCGCCGGGTCTGCCGTACGACCGGCTTTTTCGGAAGACCTTGCCACTCTTACTTAATTCCCGTCACAGGCGCGGCCGATATTACCGTCACACCTGATGCACGGGCTTTCCGTCGTGGAGAGGCTGCGCGGGACCAAGAGTGGGAGCCAAGGTGGTAGCGAATGATGTTGAGTAAACGCACGGCAATATGGCTGTTCACTTGCGTCGCGGTGGTCCTGGCCACCAGCGGGGCACTGGCCCAGATACCGGCCGACTCGGGCGCCGACTATCCGGGACCGGGGCAGTCCTATGAATTGGGTGGTGCGCCGTTCGCGGCAGGCGAACCGACGTCGTGGACGCACGGAGCGTTTCCAGTGACACCGGGCCACGTGGGCTCCTATGCGCAGCCATTTGGCCCCGCGCAAACCAGCGAATACGGCAACGGCCAGCGAGCGAACGAGGGCTGGTTTTTCGGCTACCAGCGGCTGGCGTGGTCGCTGTCGCGGCCGGATACGTCTTATCTCGGGGCCCACCCAATCGGCACGGTGCCGGCTTTCGGCACCAACCCCTTGGTGCCGGCCAACGCGCTGACGATCGACAACAGCTTCATTCGCGCGGTGATTGGCTGGGGTAACCGTTGGGAATTCGGCTACATGGACGACACCAACCACGGTTTTCTGGTCAGCGTTCTCGATCACGTCAGTCAGGGGCAGTACGACACCAAGTCGACCCCGTTTGGCAGTCTTGTCAACAATTTCTTAGGCGCCGGCCATCCTTTCATCACGTTCGGCGACCCGGACGGCCTATTGCACGCATACGGAACTCTCGGCGGCGTCGTTGTCAGTGACCTTGGTCAGTTGCCCGGTGCGTTCGACACGATACTGATGCGGAATATCACCACGCTCAACGGCGTGGAGGCCATGCGGACGTATCGCGCGCCTCGCTTGCACAACAACGGCTATTTCGAAGTGATGTACGGCGTTCGCTGGTTCCAGATGGTCGATGGCTTCGAAACCTGGGCATACAACAATTTCTTTTCGACCTCGAGCGTTGCGATTGGCAATTCCATAGTCCCATACAACATCCTGAACGCCAGCTACTGGGGAACGACGGTCCAAAACAATCTGGTCGGGCCGCAGATCGGACTGCGCTGGTTTGCGCAACGAGGTCACTGGACGACGTCAGTGGAAACACGCTTCATGGCGGCGGCCAACTTTCAGAATGTGAATCAGAGGGCAATCCTAGGAAGCCTGTCACAGACTAGTATCGCCAGTTTCGCCAACGCGACCGCTGGCTTCGTCGGTCTGGCAACCAACACGCACGTCTATAACACGACGTTCTCTCCGCTGGGCGAATTGCGAGTGGGCCTCGCCTACGCCGCCACGCGGAACATCAACCTGAAGGTGGGTTACGACGGTATCATCGTCGGCAACGTTTCGCGGGCCAGCAACCGCGTGGACTACAACAGCCCGAACATCGTGGGCATCACCCCCAAGAGCAACAACGAGATTTTCTTTGTCAACGGTCTTAACTTCGGCGTGGAAATCAACCGATAGGCCGGCGGTTGCCGCGCAACCGCGCGTAGCCGGACCCGCAAGAGTTCGGCCGTTTTTGAGACCCACCGCGGGCGCCGGTAAGCACGCGCTGAATTCTTGCGAATTCAGCGACGTTCGATCGTGCTAGATTCTTGCGAGCTGCGCCGCTGTTTAGCCCGCTAGCATGACTTGGATTGGGCGGGGCCAAGGGCCCCTCACCCGACAGCCCTGGGCGCAGTCCAGGGGAAGCGGGGCCACGCAGTATGTGCACGTGGTCTTCAACAACACCGACAATCAAGGAAGGGCACTCCATGTTCCGCAACGTTCCAATAAGATACCCGGTCATCGTGCCGCGCACGTCGGCCCTTCTCAGGAAAGGTTGACGGCGCTTTGTGCTAAACACGACGTGGAGCAATACATTGGAAAGTGATTGAGGCATCGCACAATGAGATTGGAGTTCCGGCCCGTTGGGCCTCAAGCAGGGATTCTTGCTCGCTTCGCAGACCCATGGCTGCGCCATGGGCTATCGGCTTTGGCCCCGTCAGAGCCCTCGCGCGATGGCGAGTCCGGTGCTCGACACGTTGTTCGTCATGCCAGCGGACTAGACACGTACAACTCGCAGAATTCGGCCGTTTTTGAGACCCACCGCAGGCGCCGGTAAGCACGCGCTGAATTCTTGCGAATTCAGCGACGGCGACGATTCGGTTGGAACGGCGCAGCGACTGGAAAGATTGCCAAAAGCGCACAAATAAACGCGCTGCCGCGGAAGCGGACATCACCACTTCGCGCTAGCGCGTCTTTGACGCGGCTGAATTCTTGCCAATTCAGCTACGTGGTGCGCAGGCTAGCTGTTCTGCAAGCTTTGTTCGCGCAACTCGTCCAATTCACAACCTAGCCGGTGACGAAGCGGACTCTCCGGACGCAATTCGTCCAATAGCGCTTCGGCCTTGGCGAAGGTTTGCTCGTTGAGCTCCCCCTTGATCAGACGGGCCCAACTTCGAGTCACTTCCTGCTCGGTAAGCACACGCATTCTCCAACCAAAAACCACGAGACCACCCAGCGACGACACAGCTAATTCTACGCTGGGTTGTCATTTTTGCCTAGCTCTGCCAAGCTGAGTTGCGGCAGTGCGCAGTTCCTGATTTTCCCAATGTTGGGCTGACTTTGCCGATTTCGGCGGCTTTTTGGATCTTTGCATGGTCACGCTGGTTACCGGCGCCACCGGACTGGTGGGCAACAACGTGGTGCGCATGCTGTTGGAGCAGGGACGCGGCGTGCGGGTGATGGTGCGCGACAACGCCGACTCAAGGCCGCTGGATGGTCTCGACGTCGAGATTGCCCGAGGCGACGTCCGCGATGCCGATGCGGTGGATCGGGCCATGCGGGGCGCTTTCGGCCGTCGTGCATGCGGCGGCCTATGTCCACATCGGCTGGCAAGGGATGGCGACCGCCAGGGCCGTCAACGTGGAAGGAACCCGCCACGTTGCCCAAGCCGCCTGCCGCGAAGGTGCGCGGATGGTACACGTTTCGTCGATCGATGCGCTGGGTTTGGCCAGCCGCCAGCACGCGGCGGATGAAGAGACGCCAGCCACCGGCGGCGTGCTCTGTCCGTATGTCGTCACCAAGCGGGAAGCCGAAGCGACCGTGCTGGCGGAAGTCGAGCGTGGCTTGCAGGCGGTAATCGTAAATCCCGGGTTCATGATCGGTCCGTTCGATTGGAAACCTTCGTCGGGCCGCATGTTGCTGCAAGTCGCCAAGGGGTGGGGATTGTTCGCACCCCTGGGCGCCAATAGCTATTGCGACGTGCGCGACGTCGCGGCAGGCATTGTCGCGGCGCTCGACCGCGGGCAATTCGGGCGGCGGTATGTGCTCGCCGGCGAAGTGATGTCGTACTTTCAAGCCTGGCGAATTTTTGCCAAAGTGACCGGCGCCACGCCGCCACTTTTGCCGGTGGGGCCGCTGGCGCAAGGGAGCGGGATTGTTCGGCGATGCGCTGCGCTGGCTGACCGGTCGCGAGCCGGACGTGAATTCCGCGGCTGCGGCCATCAGCGCCCAGTGGCGCAACTTCTCCAGCGCGCGAGCGCAAGCCGAGTTGGGCTATCGATCGCGTCCGCTGGCCGCCTCGGCGGCCGACGCCTGGGACTGGTTTCGTGCCAACGGCTACGTGTGAACGCCGCCGGCGGTGGGCGCGGCCTCGATCGGCGCGGCATGATGGCCGTTGAGCTCGCCGCGCGGTTCGAAGTATTGCGGTCCGATGCGTTGGAGTTCTTCGGCCACCGCGGCGACCGTGTCGTGAATCTGTTTTTCGGTGTGCTCCGAGGTGATGAAGAACCGCAATCGCGAGGCTTTCTCTTCCACGGCCGGGTGCAGAATCGGTTGCACGTTGATGCCCCGGTCGAACAACGCCTGCGACAGCCGCAGGCAATCGAGCGAGTTGCCGACGATGATCGGCACGATGGGCGTGCCTTCGCTCATGCCCACGTTGAGTCCGCGTTCGCGGGCCAGTTTGAGAAACTGGGCCGAACGCTCGTGCAAGTTCACCAGGCGCTCCGGCTCGGCCTGCAACACGCGCAGCGATGCCAGCGCCGCGGCCACGTTCGATGGCGGCATGCCGGCCGAGAAGATGAAACCGGGCGCGGTGTACTTGATGTATTCGATCAAGGCCGCATTGCCGGCGATGTAGCCCCCGCAACTGCCGAGCGACTTGCTCAGCGTGCCCATCCAGATATCCACGTCCTCGGCGGGAATGTTGAAATGCTCGCCCACGCCGCGTCCGTGCGCGCCCAGCACGCCCAGCGAGTGGGCTTCATCGACGTAGAGGAACACCTTGTGTTTGTTGCGCAGTTCGACGAAACGGGGCACCGGCGCGATGTCGCCGTCCATGCTGTACACGCCCTCGATGGCGATCAATACGCGGCGGTACTCGTGCCGTAGTTCGCTGAGCAGCTTGTCGCAGGCTTGCCAATCGTTGTGCGGGAACGGGCGGCGGCGGGCGCCCGACATGATCGCGCCTTGCACGATGCTGTTGTGCGCCAGCGCGTCGTGCAGGATCATGTCGCCCGGGCCGAACAAGTGGCCGAGGGTTGATTCATTCGTGGCATGGCCGCCCACGAAGGCCACCGCTGCGTCGGTACCGAGGAATTCGGCGATGCCCTGTTCGAACTCGCGATGAATGGACTTTTCGCCCGAGACCAGCCGGCTGGCCGAGACGCTGGTGCCGAAGCGCTCGATGGCCTGTTTGGCCGCGGCGCTCACGCGCGGATCGCCCGACATGCCCACGTAGTTGTAGCTGGCGTAGCTCACCAGCTCGCGGCCGTCGATGCGCGTGGTGTCGGCGATCACACCCTCGTGGCACTTGAAGTACGGATTCCGCAGGCCGGTGGAAGTAAGCGCTTCATTGATCTGGCGGAGCCTCAGATACTCGGGCATCAGTTCGAAGTTGTAGCGCTCCGGCTCGATCTCGCTGGCGGTCGTGGCATCGCCGCGGGGGCGCGGTGCTTTGCCCAGATAGGCTTCCACGCCGGCAGCCACTTCGGCGACGGTTTCCATTTGCAGCAGTTCGCTCTCGGGAAAGCGCCCGCCGAACGTGTCTTCCAACGCCGCGATGATTTCCATCCGCTCGAGCGAATCGAGACCCAGCTCGACGATCGACGTTTCCGGCGTCAGGTCGCGGGCGCGCTCCTTGGCAATGTTCCGCACGTGGTCCATTACCGAATGCATCGTGGCGTCCGATGGACCCTTGGAAGACGGGCCGGCGGCACGGGTCTCGGCCGCCGAATCGATTTGACGCTGGGCAACCGAGGCAGCGCCCACGTCGGTCACGCGGCGGCGGGGGCTCTGGTAGGGCTGGTCGCTCCAGGCACGCCAGTCCGCGACGATCTCCAGCGTGTTGTCCAAAAAGCCTTGCCGGCAAGCATGGCGCTGGATTTTGCCGCTCGAGGTTTTGGGGATGCTGCCGGCTTTGATCAGGGCGATGGCTTCGACGGGCAGTTCGTGCTCGCTGGCCACGTCGCGGCGAATGGCTTCGAACACGTCGTCCAATGCGCGTTGCTGGCGACGCTCGATCTCTTGCACGACGACCAACCGCTCGACCCCGTCTACTTCGATGGCGAATGCCGCTCCGCTATCGGGGCGCAAGCGGGAGTGGCTCTTGGCGACCGTTCGTTCGATGTCCTGCGGATAGTGGTTCAGGCCGCGGATGATGATCAGATCTTTGAGCCGGCCGGTGATGAACAGTTCGCCGCCCTGCAAAAAGCCGAGGTCGCCGGTGCGCAAGAACGGCCCTTCGCCGGTATCTTTCAGATATGCATGAAAAGTGCGCGCCGTCTCCTCGCTGCGCTGCCAATAGCCTTGGGCAACGCTGGGGCCGCTGACCCAGATCTCGCCGACATGGTCCGGCGGCAGCGAGGTCATTTCTTCGGGATCGGCGATCACGATTTGTTGATCGAGCAGCGCCGCGCCGCTGCCTACCAGTTCGCGGGCGCCTTCCTCATCGGCCAGCGCGTCGACCACGTGATGGTTCTCGAGCGCCTGGGCGTCGAACGTGCGGACCACGGGCAGCGAGGACTTGAATCCTCCGGAAACCATCAGCGTGGCTTCGGCCATGCCATAGCAGGGATAGAACGCCTCGCGACGGAATCCGCACGGCGCAAAGGCCTTGGAAAATGCGTCGATCGTGTCGGCACGCACTGGTTCGGCGCCGTTGAACGCCAGGCACCAGCGGCTCAGGTCGAGTTGATCGTGTTGTTCATCGGTGATTTTTCGGACGCACAGATCGTACGAGAAATTGGGGCCGCCGCTGATCGTGGCTTTGTAGCGCGAGATGGCGTTGAGCCAGCGGAACGGCTTCTGCAGGAACGACATGCCGGAGAGCAGCACGCTGGACTGGCCGATGTACATCGGTTGCAGGATGCCGCCGATCAGTCCCATATCGTGATAGCTGGGCAGCCAAAAGACGCCCAACCCGCTGCGCGTGTGCTCGAACGCGTAGGAGATGAGCGCCGAGTTGTGCATCAGGTTGGCGTGCGTCAGCATCACGCCTTTGGGAATGCCCGTCGAGCCGGAGGTGTATTGCAAAAAGGCGAGCGTATCGCCGTGGACGTCGGGCGTGCGCCATTCGTCCTCGGCATCGGCAGGCAATTGGTCGGTGCACAGCCAGTCGATGCGCTCCAGGTTGGGGCTCTGGTCCAACACCGATTGCACGCGCTCCCAGACGGGGAACGTGGTGAGCGCGATCTTGGCTTGGGCGTCGTCGGCGATCGATTGAATGCGCGACAGCGAACGATTGCGGCGTGGCGGATACGCCGGCACGGCCACCACGCCGGCATACAAACAGCCGAAGAAGGCGGCGATGAAATCCAATCCCGGCGGATACAACAACACCGCGCGTTCGCCTGCCAGGTTGGCCGCTTGCAAGCGCGCGGCCACGGCCCGCGCCTGGCGATCCAACTCCTGATAGGTGAGATGGATTTCCTGAGTCTCTCCGTCGACCAGATAGATGAACGCTCGGTCGTGCGCCTGATGAGCGGCGCGATGCCGCAGCAGGTCGACCAGGTTCGACGGGCCAAAGAACGATCCGGGCAGATGATCCAGATGCACGGCGGTCCTAACTGGGGCTTAACTGGCGGTGGGTTGCGGGGCAGGCGTCGGCGCGGATGGCTTCACCTATCTTTCCATCGGTCTGGACGGCGTTCGGAAAGAAAGGAGCTCGCAAGACTTGTGCGCGCCCAGCGCGCGGGCTCCTGTGCTTCACCGGCAGCCGTGTTTTCCCCCGGAGACTCGAACCATCCCCGGCAGATTAACGCACCCAGCCGCGTAACCCCGTCAAGCTACCACGACGGCCGGCGCCCTACAAACAATTTAGGCAAGTATGGGTCTTTGTAAATAGCCTATCTTTCGCACTATGATTTTCAGAAACATCGGGTCCGAGCCGCGCAGGCCGTTTTAAGCGACCCGTTGGGCCGCTCGGGCAGGGGTTTGTTCGACCACCGAACGGAATACGCACCATCGCGCGTCTCCCGGCGAACCTGACCCGCGGCCGACGGTCCGCTGTGCGTGCCGCGACCCGATAGCCCGCGACGGACGTGGCAGCGACTGGCGGCAAACAAGGTGGATGCGCTGCATCGGCTGGCGCTATGGCAAGCAGGCTATTCCCAGTCCTGGCCGGTCAGATGCTTGATGCGGTTGGCGTAATCGCCCAGAAGTCCACCGATGACCGACCAATGCGTGCCGTGTTGCATTTCGACGTCCCCTTGTGGGTTGATGCGAATGCGCACATCGTCTTTAACGCCGGCAGCGCGGAGTTGATCCACCTGATCCGCGTCAGCCAACTGCAACAGCGTGGCGCCGGTCATCTCGACAAATCGCATACAACCCTCGGGAAATCACACCTCGGTGATACGAAGCAACTGCCGATCATCATAGCCGAGCCGGAGGAGTCAAGCAAAGCAACGATGCAAATTCTTGCAATTACAAACGAATACAAATCTGCCACCGAGGGCACGGAGATCACAGAGAGATTCGTTTGATTCCGTCAACGATGCGTGGGCTTCTAAAGTTGAGGAGTAGCCCTCGCATTAGGTTTGCTGCTTACGACGGAACCTGGGCAATTTCGACATCGGGCAGCTTGGCGATGGACTTTATTGTCCTTGCGATGGGTCTAAAACCCTCGCCTTCAGGCGAAACCTTTAGGTTCTTCGTTTGCTAGAATTTGGGGATGGAAAAGTACCGCACGAGTTCGCATAGCCGTTTCGACCTGAAGTACCATTTTGTGTGGATCACCAAGTATCGGAAGCCCATTTTGGCCGATGCGGTCGGAATGCGGCTGCGGGAACTGGTGCGAGAAGTGTGTAGAACCAACGAAATCGAGATTTTGGAGGGCTCGGTGTCTCGCGACCATGTGCATGTGCTGCTGTCCTGTCCGCCGAATCTGTCGCCAAGCAAGGCCATGCAGTACATCAAGGGCAAAAGCTCGCGGAAGTTGCTGATGGAGTTCAAGCATCTGCAAAAAGAGTTCTGGGGTCGGCATTTGTGGGCCCGCGGCTACTTTGTGGCATCCAGCGGCAACGTGACTGACGAGGTGATCCAAGAATATATCCGCCAACAACAAGGCACTGAGCCTGACGATGGCGGCGACAATTTCCGCATTACCAAATCGTGAGCGCAGGACTTCAGTCCGTAGCCACGATTCTCCTCGAACCTACCGGCTTCAGCCGGTAGTAGTTCAGTTCAACGTAAGCTCATCGTGCTCCGTCCATTCTCCGTGCCCTCAGTGAACTCTGTGGCTCAATGCATTTCGTCCTCGCTTTCTCCATGTTGGCCAGCAAGCCTCCGGATGGTTTCGCAGAGCTTGAGAATGGATTCGATGTCGAGCTGTTCGGCGCGGGCTTCGGGATTGAGTCCCGTTTCGGTGAGCGCCTGATCGATGCCGGACTTGCCGAGTTCGGCTTTCCAACAGCCTTGCAGCACGCCGCGCAAGAACTTGCGACGGTGCATGAACAGTGCGCGGACGAAGTCGTGGAAGAACTCGCGATCGGGAATCCGTGTCCGCAGCGCTTCGTCGACCTGAATATGGACGATGGCCGAAGTGACTTTCGGTCGCGGCCAGAAAACCGTTGGTGGCAGCGTCCGCACCAATTCGACCTGGCACTGGCTTTGAATCCAAACGCTGAGCGCACCGTAGTCCTTGGTGCCGGGGTGGGCCGTGATGCGTTCGGCGAGTTCTTTCTGCACGGTGACCGTCATCGAGTGCGGCACGATCGGCGCACCGAGCAGGTTGGCGATCACCGGCGTGGCCACGCTGTAGGGCAGATTGGCCACCAGCTTGAGACGGTGATCCGGGCCAGTAGCCAGTTGATCGCGCAGGGCGGCAATCACGCGATCGTCGAAGTGGCTCTTGTTACGCAGTGCGTCCTGCTGGAGCATGACGACGTTGGTCAGCGAAAAGAGCTCCTCGTGAGCCAATTGAAAGAGTCGTTCGTCGATTTCGACCGTAACCACCGTGGCCACGTGGGGCGCCATCATGCCGGTGAGCGAACCGGTGCCGGTGCCGACTTCGAGCACGACGTCGCGATCGTCGAGCTCGGCCCGTTCGACGATCAGCCGCGCGAGGTTCAGATCGATCAGGAAATTCTGGCCGTGACGGGCATGGGGCTCGATGCCCACTTCGGCAAAGCGGCGGCGGAGGAAGGAGACGGTCTGGTTGCTTGGCGCCGGCGCAGGCATGAGGCACGACCGCGTTTCAGGAAACGTCCGCGAATTGCTTTTGAGCGTACTTGGCGAGCAGATCCGTTTCCAAGTTCACCCGGTCGCCCACGGCGCGGCGCCCCAGCGTGGTCACTTCCAGCGTGTGCGGAATGAGCGCCACGCTGAAGCGATCGTGCTCGACTTCGACCAAAGTCAGGCTGATGCCGTCGATGGCGATCGAGCCCTTGGGAACCATGTAGCGTCCCAATTCAGGCGGAAAGCGAAACCAGCAAGTCGACCAGTCCCCCTCGTCGGTACGTTCGATCAGTTCGCCAAGCGCTTCGACGTGGCCGGTGACGAAATGACCGCCCAGCCGATCGCTCATGCGAAGCGACGGCTCGAGGTTCACCGGGCTGCCGGCCACGAGTGACCCGAGTGTGGTGCGGGCCAGAGTTTCGGGCCCGGCTTCGAAGCCGAGTTGCTGGCCGTCGTTGGTGACCACGGTCAGACAGCAGCCGTTGATGGCGATGCTGTCGCCAATGGCGGCGTCGCCGCACAGCTCGGGGCACGAAATGAGCAAGCGCTTGCCGGGCGGCTCGCTGCGCACTTCGGCGGCGTGGGCCAGGAATTGGATAATGCCGGTGAACATGCTTTGGGGTTTGGCCAGGTTAGAAAATCGGTTCTTCGATTTCGTGGCGGTGAAACGCGCGCTGCCACAGATAGTTTGCCGGACCCCACAGCACGAACAGCACGCACAACAGCGGCACCGCGTAGGCATGAATCGACATGATCGCCACGGCGGCGAACAACAGCGCCACGACGTGTCCAAAACTGCGCTGGCCGCGAAACATCTGGTTGACCACGTGCGGATAGGGGATGCGCGAAACCATCAGCACCGCCGCCAGCAATGCGAAGAACGGCAACACGGTTTGCACGGCCGAATCGATTTCGTTGGCGTACAGCAGGTTGTTGCCCTGGCGACGCAGCTCGTAAAACAACAGCGCGAAACCGGCGATTGACGCGGCGGCCGCCGGCGAGGGCAATCCGTTGAACTGCAGGTGGTCGTCCTCCGAAGTGTTTTCCACGTTGAAGCGAGCCAGCCGCAATGCGGCACAGGCGGCAAACGAAGCGGCAATGATCCACACCTGATTGTGCGAAAACGTAAAGGACGGGCACATTTTCACTAGCAAGAACCCCGGCGCAACGCCAAACGACACCACGTCGCTGAGGCTGTCGAGCTGTCCGCCGAAGTCGCTGGTCGAGCGCGACAGCCGGGCCACGTGGCCATCGAGCGCGTCGAAGATCATGGCCAGAAAGATGAGCCAGCCGCTGAGCATGATGTTGTGCGTGTCGTCGGCCGGGTCGAGTTGCCTGAGCACTTTGGTCGGCTGGCGGAACACGATGTCGGCCGAAGGGTGAATCTCGATCGACGTGGGGCGCTCGACCCGGGCGCAAACCACGATCGCGAAGAAACCGCAAACCAGGTTGCCCAGCGTAAACAGCGTGGGGAAAACGGCGACGGTGCGAATGCGGCTCATGCGGATACCCAGGTTCGCGGCCCCGGACGAAGGTCGATGACGGCCGAGTCGTTGTATACGGTTACTTCAATTCGTCTCGTAACGGGCCAGCACGGTGCTGCCTCCGTGGACTTTTTGTCCAACCCGGGCCAGCACTTGCAAGTGGTCTTCGATCGGCAGGATCAATTCCGTGCGCGAGCCCAGCTTGATCATACCGAATTTGTGTCCCCGGGCGATGACTTCGCCGCTGCGAAGGTTGCAAACGATGCGGCGGGCGATCAGCCCAGCGATCTGCCGCACGACCAATCGCCGGTGCGGCGGTTGTTCCTCTTCGAGGCCGATCCACAGGTTTTCGTTGCGAATGGCACTCAGCGGATCGAGCGCGTTGAGGAAGGCGCCGGGATGATATTGCAGGCGAATGACGCGGGCCTCTGCCGGGGAACGATTCATGTGGACGTTGAAGATGGACAAAAATATTCCGATGCGCACGGCCGGGCCGCCGATGAATTCGTCGTGCGCCAGTTCGGTTACCTCGGCCACGGTGCCATCGGCCGGAGACACCAGCAGCCCGGGCTCGGTGGGTACCGTGCGCGGTGGATCGCGAAAGAAGTATAGCACGAAGACCAGCAACACCCCGGGCACGGTCGCCAGCGGCCAATAGGTCCAACCGGCGGCGATGATCGCCGCCACAAGCGGCCAGCCCATCAACTGCAACTCGGCCAGTCCCCAGCGAGCGAAAGGAAGCTTCTCGCGCCAGCGAAACGGATCGTCGCGCTCGTGCCAGTCGCAGGTACACAGATTACGACAGTATTTCAAATCGCGGGGGTCGAGAATCTCGTGCGGCGCACCGTCTGTCGAACCGTGGCGCAATTCGCGCATGCGCTCGACATAGCTGCGCCGAAAGGAGCGCAGCCACCAACGCCGCAGCCGGCCCCACAGCAATTCGACTTGATAGCACTTGCCGCCGCCGGGTTGCACGCTCGACAGGTTTTGCGGCAGCGGCTCGGGCTGCCGGCGAAAGGGCGTGGAATGGGTCTGGCTCATGGCAACGATCGGGTGCGGCATGCGAGATGGCGAACCTTCAATTCTACCGCTGGCCGCCGGCCTCGCCCATGCCTGTTGGCGCGGTCAGAATCGCGAGAAGGGCGGCGCATATTCGACGCGACCACGAACGCCGGCCAGCGCGCCCGGCGCCAGTTCAATCGCCATGAACGCCGGTCCGGCATAGGGTGATTCAAGCTGAGCCGCCAACCGTGGCGAGAAGCCAAAGCGGGGATAGTACTCCGGATGGCCCAACACCACGACGATGCGATGCCCCGCGTCGCGGCAGGCAACGAGCGCATGGCGCAGCAACTGCGAGCCTACGCCTTGCCGCTGGAGCGCGGGGGTGACGGCCATGGGAGCCAGCGCCAATGCCGGAACAACGCCATCGGCCGTGTTGATCGGCAGCTCGCTAAACAGGATGTGTCCCACGACCTGACCATCGACTTCAGCAATCATCGATACTCGTGCGTGCCCTTCGTCGCGCAACGCGTCGACCAGATCGGCCTCGGCCGGCTGGCCAAAGGCTTCTGTAACGACGCGGCGAATCGCGTCGCGGTCGTCGTCGATTTCAAGCCGAAACTGCGTTTTCATGCGGATCTCCGCTCCAAGAGTGGCGCAAGCCGGTGGAAGGTTCGTGGGACAGGACGATTGCAAAGTCGTTAATCCAAGGCTCCTACGAGTTTCAGGGCGTGGAGGGGATTGGCGCAGAGATCATCGGCTCGGGCTCGAAGCGGTTGTTTGGATTTTTGGGTCGTTAGTCGCAACACGCTCAGGGCTACGTTGGTGAGGCTTGCCAGGCGTTCGGCCAATCCTGGCCGACGACTCCAGTGCCGGTCTTCGTCCCACCAACGATCTTTGACGAAGTGCAAGCTGTTTTCCACTTGCCAATGAGCGCGTACGTACTTCAACAATTGCTTGGGCGTAGTCGTGGCCGGGTCGAGGCTGGTGACGAAGTACCGCGTTTCGCGCGTGGTTTTGCCGTTTCGGTCTTTCGTCTCGCGGTCGACTCGCAAGAGCATGCGGCAACCGGCAAGCCCCAGCCGCTGGCAGACATATTCGGCGTCGGCCAGGTCGATCCAAAGAAAACGAGTCTCCCTACGGCCCCCTTTTTTTCCCGCGTCTGAGCGGCCGCCGCGCTGTCTTGGGCCTGCGCAAAGCAGGTCTGCGCCGCATCCAGGATGTCGGGCTGGTTGGCTTTGATTTGGAACAAGTAGTCATGGCCCGAAGTCAGAATCAGTTCGGCCAGATTGCGCTGAGCATAGAGGGCATCGCCCGTGATCAAACGCAACGCCGGATACTTCTCGAACAGTTCGCTCAGGTGCGCTTTGAGCACTTCCGGCTCGGTGCTTTTGTCGCCCGACAGGGGCCATTGCCCAAGACACGCTTTCAAATCCTGGACAAAAACGTTCAGCATCTGAATCGGATCGCCCTGCGGATCGAAGCCTTGCTTCGACGTCTTGCCATCCACCGCCGCGACCAGAGCCTCCTGATCCGCCATTACCTCTTGCAACCACTGGGAAAACGCAGCTTGAAACTCCTCCAACGAGAACTTCGCCAGCGTCCGACTTAACGTGGTAGGATGCGGCGGCTTGCGACGCGTAAAGCCCAAAGGTCTGCGCAGCAGATGCCAGTTCCGGGCTGCCCACCGCTGCAAGCTGGCAAAATCGTTCAAGCGGCAGACCAGCCCCACGAGCGTCAGTCCCAAAATCCCCGAAAACGGATGACGAACACCACGCCGCTGACGTGGATCGGCCACCTCCGAAAAGGCCACCATCAAAGACGGAAAATACGATGGTAGTTGCATGGCTAGCTCCTTCTCCTAAAGCCAACCCGCATCACCCGGTTAGGATCGCACCTGCATTATACAAAACTCAACTTTGCAATCGTCCTGGTTCGTGGGAGCGGCGCGTTGTCGCTACCCTGCCCGGCAGATAAGCTAACCCATGGGCGATCGAGTCCCCAATCGGGTTCGTGACGCCCACTTCCAGGTAACCCCACCATAGTGCAGGTGTGTGCGTTTCATGCGCGAACTTTTGGAACAACTTCTGGCGGCCGTACGAGCTGGCCGCGGCGTGACATTTTGCCGCCTGGTGGAAACCCGCGGCAGCACGCCGCAGAAACCGGGCGCGGCCATGCTGGTATTTGCCGATGGCTCGCAGGCAGGCACGCTCGGCGGCGGATGCGTCGAGGCCGATGTCAAGCGTCAGGCCTTAGCTACGCTGGGCGAAGGCGCGGCGCGGATCGTGGAGTTTCAACTCGACGACGACTACGGCTGGGACGACGGCCTGATCTGCGGCGGACGGATGCAAGTGGCCATCGATCCGGTCGTTGATGCCGCGACGCGCGAGTACATCGAGCACTTGAGCCGGCTGGCGGAAGAAGGTGGCACCGAGGCGGTGGTGTATGACGCCCAGGCCAGCGGGTTGCCCGAAGCCGCCTGCTATTTGTTTGACGCCGAAGATAAGCTCGTGGCGCATGTTGGCGGGCCGCTCGAAGGCAGCGATGCGCCGAAAGCGGTGCGCGAGGGATTGAGGCCGTTGGCCAAACGGCCCCGTCCGAGTGCGGCGCACGGCATTGCCTATTTGCCAATGTTGCCGCGCTGCCGGTTGGTGATCGTGGGCGGCGGACATGTCGGGCAAGCGGTGGGCAATTTGGCGGCGGAGCTGGATTTTGATGTCTGGGTCATCGACGACCGGGCCGAATTCGTCTCGGAAGCGCGCTTTCCCCGCGCGGAAAAACGCCTCAGCGGAACCATGGGCGAAGTTTTGCCAGGCTTGGAAATTACGCCCAGCACGTATTGTCTGATCGTCACGCGCGGCCACAACCACGACGAAGAGGCCTTGTATCATCTGGTCGATCGCGGTGCTCGTTACGTGGGCATGATCGGCAGCAAGCGGAAGATCAAACTGATTTTCGACGATCTGCTGGCCGAAGGAGTCACGAGCGAATCGCTGGCCCGCGTGCATGCTCCGGTAGGCCTCGACATTGGCTCGCAAACGGTGATGGAGATCGCCGTGAGCATCGTGGCCGAATTGGTGGCGCATCGGAACTTGGGGCAGGCGGGGAATCACACGCGCGAGCGATTGATCGCCGGGGCGTCTGGTGGGAACGAGGGTTAGCGGTTCCCGCGGCTAAGTCGGCAAGCGTCGTGTTGCGATATCGGGAATTCCGCGCGGCGGGAACCATGCAGACGTTTGCAATCATTCCTGCCGCGGGTCGAAGCGAACGGATGGGGCAGCCCAAGCTGTTGCTGCCCTGGGGTTCGAGCACCGTGATCGAGCGGGTGCTCTCGGCTTGGCGGGCGAGCCGGGTGGATCACACCGTGATGGTGGTGCATCCCGACGACACACGGCTGGCGGAGTTGGCGCAAAAGTGCGGCGCGCTGGTCGTGCAACCGGACGCACCGCCCGCGGAAATGAAGGAGTCGATTCGTCTGGGTCTGGCAGAGATCGCACAGCGGTTTGCGCCGGCGGCGTCCGATGCCTGGCTGTTGGCGCCGGCGGACATGCCGACGTTGTCCCACGAAGTGATCGATCGCTTGATCGACGCCCACGTTGGGATAATAGCTTTGCACGAGGAAACCGGCCCGGTGATTTGGGCGGCTGCGGCGGACGGTCGCCGGGGCCATCCGGTGTTGTTTCCCTGGCCGCTGGCCGCACAGGTCGGTCGGCTGGCGGCGCACGAAGGGCTCAACGCGCTTTTGGCCCGCTATCGGGTGCGTACCATCGAGGCTGAGGCCCGAACCGTGCTCGAAGATCTTGATACGCCAGAAGATTACGAGCGATTGCGCCCGGCCGACGACACCTGAAACTCTTCCCTTCGCTGTGCCGACCGCTTACATTCAAAGTGGGGGGGAGACGCGGAACCATCGGGGCAGGGTATGCACTTCTTGGCGTTTCGAATCGCTGGGCGCTTGCGGCCGGCTCACGTGCTGGTGAGCGTGTTGGCGTTGTCGGTCGCGGTCGGCACGCCCGGCTGCTGGTCGAAGACGTCGAAACAGGCCCGCAAGGATCTGGAAAAGCTCAAAAAACAGGAGAAGCCCAAGCCTCCCTTCGACGCCGTGCAAGTCGTGACGGAGCCGAACGAGCGCACGTTCGTGCCGCGCAAGCCCACCGAAGAAGTTGACGAAGAGGAAGGCAAAACCAATCATAGCGGCTTGCCGGAAGTGGGCGAAGACGAGGACATCCTGGCCTTGCGGGGGCACGTCAAGCCTGGGCATTGGACCGGAGTGCTGGTGACCACGACGGCCAACGAAGCGGACTTCGTGGGCGAATTGGCCTCGGCGCCGCGGAACTCGGCGCAGCAGCCTGTCGAGTTGGAGAGCAGCCGGTTCTATCTGCAAACCTCGCGGCCTGCCGCGTTGCCCAAGGAACAGCAGAAGACGCTCGAGACGATGTTTTTTGTTCCCCGGGTATTGTTGCCGGACACGCGACAATCGACCTGGATGTCGAACCAGTTGCGCGATCGGCGGCGCGGCACGATTGCCTGGTCGGCCATGGCCGAGCAATTCCGGCACATGCCGAGCTATCAGTACTACATGTGTGTGTTGGCCCGCGACTCGAACCGCTATCGCTACTTCAAAGTATTGGATTGCGTGGTGCCGCCCTTGGCGATGCCGCTGGTGGTGTCGGATGAGCAGGACAACTACCGCGTGTTGACGCCGCGTCCCGAAGCCCCGTTGGCGTTGCCGACGCGGGCGCTGGCCTGGACGAGCATCGCCTATGTCGTGTGGGACGATATGCTGCCGGCCGTGCTCTCGCCCGAGCAGCAGCAGGCCATGCTCGACTGGCTTCACTGGGGCGGCAGCGTGATCATCAGTGGCCCGCGCACATTGGACTCGATGCGCGGCACGTTTCTCGAGCCCTACTTACCGGCCCTGTCCGCGGAAACGACCGAGATCGGCCCAGAGGCTCTCGCCGAATTGAACCGGCACTGGGTCGTTCCGGGAGGAACCGGCCAGCAAACCAAATTGACGCCGGCGGAACCGTGGTCGGGCATCAAGTTCGACAAGCACCCGGACGCCGAGTTCTTGCCCGGCACCGGAGAGTTGGTTGTCGAGCGGCGCGTGGGCCGCGGTCGGATCGTCGCCACGGCGTTTCGACTATCCGAGCGCGAGCTGTTGAATTGGCGCTCGTATCAAAGTTTCGTGAATGGGTGTCTGTTGCGCCGTTTGCCGCGACATTTCAATGAACAGATTGGCGAGTTTGAATTCGTCGGGCCGGGGAAACAGGCGTTGAGCGACGCGTTTGACGCCAAGTACATTTCGGCGTTTCGCATTTACTCTCGCGACGCGGAGGCGTTCGACGAAGACGCCAAGGCCCCCGCTCCCCCGCCCCGCCCCGATCCGAACATCGCCAACAATCAATTCAGCGCAACACCCAACTACGGCGTTTTCGAGGAGCAAGATCGCCTGGAGCGGATGAAAGCCGAATCGGGCGTAGGCGGATGGAACGACTTCAGCGCGGTCTCGACGGTTGCTCGGGGGCTGTTGCGGCGCGCGGCCGGCATTTCGGTGCCCAATCGGAGCTTCGTGATATGGATGGTGGGCTTGTACTTGTTGATCATCGTGCCCATCAACTGGCTGGTGTTTCGCCTGGTAGGGCGCGTGGAATTGGCGTGGCTGGCGGTGCCGGTTTTGGCGATCGGCTGGGGCGTGGCCGTGGTCTGGCTGGCGCAGCTTGACATTGGTTTTGCTCGCGCGGAAACCGAAGTTGCCGTGCTGGAAGTGCAAAACGGCTACCCGCGCGCGCATCTGACGCGCTATATGGCGCTGTATACCTCGCTGTCGACGACCTACGACGTTCACTTTGCCGATCCCTCGGCGCTGGCGCAACCGTTTGCCCGCGACCGGTCGTTGCCGTTGGGCGAGGGGCGATCGACGGTTTCGCTGCGCAGCGCGGCGGATCAACAACTGACGGATTTCGTGGTCTCGTCGAACTCGACCGAGATGGTGCATAGCGAGCAGATGGTCAATCTCAACGGCGCGCTCGACTGGCGGCAGCCGGCCGAAGCGGCGCCCACTTTAGAGAACAGCACGCGGCTGAGTCTGTCGGGCGTGGCGGTGTTGCGTTGCCGCGCGGCCGAAGCGGGCGAAGTCGCCGCGCCGGACGACGCGGAGTCGATCGTCGAAGGGGCTTGGGTTGGTGACCTGGCGCCTGGAGACAAAGTGGAAGTGGATTGGTTGGATTTTGACACGGCCCGCGAGGAAATTGACGCCGGTCGTGAAACGTCGGCCGTGACGGCCAAGAAACCGCCGGACGGAGCACTTAGCCTGCGCGGGCTGATCGACCTGGCCGAAGAGCCGGGGGCTTTGCAGCCGGGCGACGTGCGGCTGGTGGGCTGGTACGATGCCGGGCTGCCCGGCGTGGAAGCCGATCCGAGCGCGCCGCAAGCGCGTCGCAAGACGATGGTGCTGGCGAACCTTCGCTTCGGAGACAAGCCGGCAATGCCCGATGTGAACCTCCGCGCGGTTTCGCAGCCGTTCGAAGAGTAGCGACCAGGTCAGGGCCAACATAGAACGTGCGGCGGACGGTGAAACCCCTATGATCGAAATCACGGACTTCGGCAAGGACTACGGCGACTTTACCGCCGTCGAGTCGCTGAGCTTGACGATCGATGCCGGCGAAATGTTCGGTTTCATCGGACCCAACGGCGCCGGCAAGAGCACCACGATTCGCTTTCTGGCGACGCTGCTGCGGGCAACCCACGGCGAAGGCACGGTCAACGGACACTCGGTGACCAAGGACCCGATCAACGTGCGCCGTAGCGTGGGCTACATGCCCGACACGTTTGGCGTGTACGACGGCATGAAGGTCTGGGAGTTTCTCGATTTCTTCGCCGTGGCGTACCAGGTGCCGCGCAGCAAGCGGAAGCGCGTGATTTCAGACGTGCTCGAACTGTTGGACTTGATGCACAAGCGAGACGACTTCGTCAACGGTCTTTCGCGCGGGATGAAGCAGCGGCTGTGCCTGGCCAAAACGCTGGTCCACGATCCGCCGGTGCTGATCCTGGACGAGCCGTCCAGCGGACTCGACCCGCGGGCGCGGCTGGAGGTCAAAGCGCTGCTCAAGGAACTGCGGCGAATGGGCAAGACGATCCTCATATCGAGCCACATCTTGACTGAGCTGGCCGACTGCTGCACGTCGATCGGCATTATCGAGCGCGGGCAGCTCTTGATGCACGGGCCGATCGACGAAGTGTATCGCCGCATTCGCGGCAACCGCATGATCGAGATCAAGTTCGTGGAGCGGATGGATCTGGGCCTGTCGATCGTGCGCAGTTGCCCTCACACGCGCGACGTGATCATCGAAGATCACAAGTGCGTGGTGGAGATGGAGGCCGACGACCAGCAGGTGTCGACGCTGCTCTACGAGCTGATGCAGTCGGGCGTGCGCATGCGGTCATTTCACGAGAAGGACCCGACGCTGGAAGACGTGTTCATGCTGGTGACCAAGGGTTTGGTCATCTAGCCAGGCCATCGGCAGCGTGCCGCGGCGCGTGCCAGACGTTGCGAAGCAGTCCGTTTTTGCCGGCGGTCCAAGTGGTGATTGTTTCGCCCTGCGCGTCGAACATTGGACCGGTTATGGTAGTTTCGAGGCCGCCATCCAGTTCGGCTACCTGGGCCCCGATGGCGGAATCGAAGAGGACTAGCGCGTCATTCTTGGTGAGCACGGCAATTCGCTTGCCGGTCGGGCTCCACGTGACGGCGCCACTGAGAGCGTCCTTGTGGCGCAGCCGATGGATCAGTTCGCCGGAGCCCGAGTCATAAATCTCGATGACAGCAACTCCGTTGTCGTCCGTCTCGTTGGCACTTTGGCGGGCGTCGGGCGAACAAACAATCGGGTATGGAAAGCAGGCTGCCGATGTGACAAATCGCATATCATCCGGCCAAGGGACGAGATTTCCCGTTTCGGTGTCAATGGCTTGCCGGCCGATGAGGTGCCCGTCCGCCCAGATCAGTCGTGAGCCGTCCGGCGAGAGGACGATTCGCTGAAATTCGGAGCCGTAGGTAAGGTTGATTTGCGCCGCGCATTGCGCCTTTCCCGAGGGTATGCCCACGACGCGCACTTTCCCAGATGGATCGGCAACGGCGGCCGTGCGTTCGTCGTGCGAAATGCAGATGCTCTTACCGTCGGTATGGCCCTTGTCGAGCAACAACACGCGTTCCATCGATGGCATTTTCACGATCCAAACGTCGTGCGATCCGTGCTCTCGCGTGACAGCCAGATTGCCCTTGGCCGATAGCAGAACGCAGTGGGCGCCCTGGTATCGATTGGCAATTTCACCGGTGCGGCGATCGCAGATGTTGGTGCAGGGCTTGATATCGTTGGCTGCCAGCCACGGTCCCTCTCGGGACACGACAATCCCATAGTGGTATTGGGATGGCGCCACGGCGATCGGCATGCCGTCGCGATTCAGGTCCCAGACGCGTAGCATGCCTTCGTAGTCGGACGCCGCGAGGTAGCGTCCGTCAGGCGAGAAGGATAGACACTGGATGTGCGCCGTACCGCCGTTGAGCACGCGCCGCAGCCCACCGTTGAGGTCCAACACGCGCAACGAACCATTTTGGCCGCCGGCAACGAAGAAGTCCTGGACGGGCGATACAGCGACAGCATGAACCCAGGAAGGAAATTGATGGAGCAGGTGAGGTCCGGCGCCGGCCGCGCCGTCCCATGCGATGACCTGGCTGCGGGAGGTTCCCATGATCAGTTGCTTGCCGGCACGGTCGAATGCAAAAGTCATGGCATTTAGTGCCAGGCGTGAGGACTCCTGCCATTTCGATGTATCCCAAAAGACCGTTTCGAAAGCGCATCCGCAAAGAGTCTCGTCATCGGGGGAAAATGCCATGGCGTTGACCGCGTGCTGTCCCGATTGGACAACCAGCGTGGCGATCACTTCGCCCGTTTCGTAGTTCCACACGCGCGCCTGTCCGTCGTTGGCGCCGGTGGCCACCCAGGGACGGTTGTGGGCCACGGCCAGGCAGCAAACGACTTGCGAATGCGGCCATGGCAGACCGATCTGGATGCGGTCGGCGACACTCCAGACGTGCGCCGTGTTGTCGCAGCCGACGCTGATCAGTTTTGAGCCGTCCATCGTGAAGGCAATCTGATTCACGCAGGACGTATGGCCGGGCATCTCCGCAACGAGCGTTCCCGTGCGGGGATTCCAGATGCGGATGACCCCGTCTTTTCCGCCGGAATACAAGCGATTTCCATCGGGCGAAAAGGCTACCGTGTAGGCCTCTTCGTGTCGCGAAGGTATGACCCTTTGCTCGTCATGCAGAGCGCCGTTTAGCCAATACCATTCGAAGCCGCGCAAGTGCGCTGCTTCGGTGCCTTGGTCGTATTTTGCCAGCAGCGTGGCTGCTAGATGTACGCGCATTTTCCCGACGAGCGGCGATGGCTTCTCGCACATCATGTACGTACTGTCCGTGTTGCAAGTCCGCGTGCTCGCGCGCCAATCGCGACGAATACCAGGCGCCGCCGAAGGCCATCGTGGTCGCCAGCACGCCAGCCAAACCCAATAGGGCCGTGATGGCAGGACGCTGCCGCGTCCACTTCCAAATGCGACGACCGAGCCCGGGCGGACGCGCGTGGGTTGGCTCTCCCGCCACGAATCGGCGCAGATCGGCCGCCAATTCGCCGGCTGTTGCATAGCGATCCGCTGGCGACATTTCCAGACATTTGAGCATGACAGCTTCCAAGTCTTGCGACAATTTCGGGCGGAGGCGGCGAGGTGGCGTCGGTTCGGTCGTGGCTGTGCGACGCAGCGTTTCGGCATCGGTCGTGCCCAGATGAGGCGGCCGGCCCACCAGCAATTCGTAGAGCACCGCGCCCAGTGCATAGATGTCGGCGGCAGGGCCCGCCTCGTGCGACAGGCCCGCGGCCAATTCCGGAGCCATGTAAGCAGGTGTTCCCAATTGAGCGCCGGTGCGGGTGTCTTGATCGGCGGCTTCCAGCAGTTTGGCCAAACCGAAATCGGCCAGCTTGGGAACGAACGACATGAGCGGCCGATCCAGCAGGCGTGCCTCGGTCTCGGTTCGCTCGGTGGCCGACAAGTCGAGCAGTACATTGGCGGGCTTGATATCGCGATGTAAGACTCCCAACCGATGCGCCTGGTCGAGGCCTTCAGCCAACGACGCCACCATGTTGGCCGCCGCGCGAACATCGACGGCATCTTGCTGCTCCGCCAGCCACTTGGCCAACGAAGGCCCCCGGCAAAACGGCGAAATCAGATAGCACAAACCGCCGTCTTCGCCGGCTTCGTATACCGGCAAGACGTGTGGGTGATTGAGCCGCCCGGCAGCTTGCGCCTTGCGCAGGAATCGTCGCTGCAACTCCCGCGAAACCAGTGCTTCGGGCCGCGGAAGCTTGAGGGCAACGTCGCGCGCCATGTCGGCATCGTGTGCCAAGAAGACGATCCCGTAGCCGCCGCGCCCCAATTCGCGGACGATCCGAAAGCGGCCAATCCATTCGCCGACAAATCCCGGGTCGTCGATGGCGGCTGGCGAGTGACCTGGCGTTTCGCCGGCAACCCCGGTTGCCTGGTCGAAGACGGTGATCGCTCCTTGTCGTGCGGCCTGGTTCAACAGTGCGATGCACGTTTTCAATTCGTCCAACTGACCGCGCAACTCGTTGGGCAATTTCCGGTCAAGCGCGGACGGCAAGGGCATGGCGCCGGTGGACCAGGCCGTATCGAATTGCTCCAGCAGTTCGGCGAAGGTATCGTCATCCGGCTCGGCTCCCCAATTCCCGGAGCGATCGTCTGGCGAGCCGTCGTATTCTTCATTCGTCGTCATGGAGTCGAGAGCGTAGTTGTGCGATGGCGCGGACCCAACGCTTGCGAGCGGCCTCGCTCGTACAGCCGAGAAGCTCTCCCATCTCGGCAAAGCTGCGCCGCTCGAAGTTTCGCAACTGGATCATCTGCCGCGCATCGCCGTGCAGTAACGCGATAGCGAGTTGGAGCCGGCTGACCTGCTCTTTGGCCAGCAGGCTGGTGAAGGGGGTCGGAGCATCGTCGATGACCGGCGGCGTGCCCGACGTGAGTTGCAGTTCGGCCAACGACAGCTCGCGGCGCACGTCGCGGGCCTGTGTTCCACCGTAGCGACGGGCCACTTGAATCGCTCGGAAATATAAAATCCGCCGCAACCACGAGAGCAGTTCCTCTTCGCTCGTCCCCTCGAATCGCTGAAATCTCGCTTGAAAATGGAGCAGCGTCTCTTGCACCAGGTCGGACGGACCGACCTTCGCGCGCAGCGCCGGACTCAACGACTCGTTGGCGACCATCAACAAATCGCGCCGATATCGCTGCGCTAAATCTCCCAAAGAGCGCGAACAACCTCGCCGCGCAGCGTCGATCAAAGCGTCGGCCGAACTATCGCCCTTGGTTGATCCAACAGTCGGCGTAGAACCCATCGCCGTCACCCTTTTAAGAGCGGAGCCAGCGCATAGCGGACAGGACGTGCAAGCCTTGGGCCTAGACAACGCCAAGGCATTGCCCCCCCAGGAAGGCCAGACATCGATTCTGACCGGTGGGGAATTGCTAGTCAATAACGGCCACCTGCCCGCGGGTTACGTGGTCAATTAAAGACCACGAGCTGCCACGAGCCGCCCGAGTCACGACGTTCCCATTCCTTGCGGGCTTCGTTGAGCCCATAGGCGCACAGCTCGAACTGGTGGCTGAGCCGTTCGAGCACGTTTTGCTGCTCGGGCGAAGTCTCGCTGGGGATGGTGCTGGCGATGTAGTAGGCGCGCTTGCCGTGGGTGCAGTAGTCGACGAAGCGGTCTTCGGTCAGCGCGTTTTTTCCGCCGGAATGGCGCAGCGCTTCGGGATAGACGCCCGTCCAAAACAAGGCAAAGTCGCCGATGTGCCGGTGCACTTCGCGGCGGGACTCTCCCACGCGGGCTTCGGCTTCGGCCAGCATCTCACCGACCGCGTGCAGACGATTTCCGGAAAGGTCGCGCACGGCGAACAAGGCGTCGTTGTGGATGAACCGCGCCAACAGGTTGGTCACGTAGTCAACCAGTGGCGGATCGGCGATGCCCAGCCGTGTTTCGAAGGTGTATTCGGCGACGCCGGCGAAGAAGTCCTTGAGAGGAATCTGCGGTTGATCGGCAGTCATTTGCGGCCTCCACGGTTCCGGGAAGGAGTTCGCGCTGGCAGCCGTCCGTCCGGACCCTCGTGACCTGTGCGAGAGCAAGGCGTAAGGGCTGTCAGCACACCGCCTGTATTTTTATTTAAGTCGGCACCCGGCCGGGGGTCAAGTTAGGAAATACGCAGGCTGGAGAAGTCGGGACTAGTCCATCCCCTTTGTTCATCCAACCTTGGTTCAGCGATTCGGCCGCGTCCATTGCGCGAGCTTGGCGTGGCGCTGCGAAGCACAAGAACAATTTCCCGGTCCGGTTGTAACGGGGCGGGCGATTTCCGTTGACCGGTTTTGGCTGATTGTGTACATTTGTGCGCTGCTAGCTAAATCGCCGCAAGTCCGGTACGCTGGCTCGATTATGGATTTTCTGACGCCCGCCGAACGAAGCCAAAGGATGGGCTTGGTTCGTGCGAAAAACACCAAGCCAGAAGTGGCGGTGCGTCGGCTAATCCATTCACTGGGCTATCGCTATCGGCTGCATGGAAGATCATTGCCGGGTCGGCCCGATTTGGTCTTCGCCAGTCGGCGCAAGGTTATCTTCGTTCACGGTTGTTTCTGGCATCGTCACTCAGGTTGCGCGAAGGCAACGACACCAGAGACGAATGCGCAGTTTTGGCTTGCGAAGTTTCGAGCGAACAGGAAGCGCGATCGGCGAATCGAACGTCGCTTGGCTTCCGAGGGCTGGGGAGTTGTCACGGTTTGGGAATGCGAACTAAAGGAACCGGCAAAGCTAAAGCGCCGCTTGATTCGAGAATTGGGAAGCGCCGGATGAAGACTGTCGAACTGTTCGCTGGGATTGGTGGATTTCGCCTGGCGGCCGACCGCCTCGATTTCAACACGATTTGGGCCAACGATCATTGCCCAAAGGCTTGCCGCGTCTATCGAGACAGATTCGGTGCAGACTCGATACATCAAGGCGACATCACCAAGTTGCTCGACAACGTCCCCAGCCACGATTTATTGACGGCGGGCTTCCCCTGCCAGCCATTTAGTAGCGCGGGGAAAAAACAAGGGATCAAGGATCCGCGCGGTACTCTGTTCAATGTCGTTGTCGAAGTTCTTCGCAAATACCAGCCGGCAACCTTTGTCTTGGAAAACGTCAAGCGGTTGCTGACGATGGAAAAGGGCGTTCACTTCGCTACGATTCTGGCGTCATTGGCCGAGTTGAACTATCGGATCGAATGGAGACTCTTGAACGCTGCCGACTTCGGCTTGCCGCAAAACAGGCAACGAGTTTTCATCGTTGGCGCTCGAATCGGAAACAATGGTCACGGTTCAGTGCGACTTGCGAGCGCCGACGATCTAAAGAACCGAACGGTCCGCGCGGGTTTACTTCATTCGCCTGACCTATGGCCGGAAATCACTTCGCATGGAAACAAGTTTCCTAATTGGGGGCTCGCCGTTGCCGGTCGCTTCCGCGGGGCTGACCTAAGCACGTTCTCCGAAGCGAAGCCATGCGGTACGCTTTGATTCGATCTTGCAAAGCGAGACGCCGCAGGAATTCGATTTCACGGAATCGACTGTCGAACGCCTGAAGGAAAGTACGCCAGTGAAGCGATTCGTACACGGGGTCGAGATCCTGTCGAATCAAGGCGGGGGAGCGCGGATGGGGTATACGGTGTTTGGCACAAGCGGCATTGCGCCGACGCTCACCTCAACGGCAAGTCGGCACTATGAGCGGTACAAGATCGGCAGTCGATACCGCAGGTTGACGAACGTGGAATATGCTCGGCTCCAAGGCTTTCCAGACGATCACTGTTCCGCTGTATCGGTCTACGATGGCTTTGTCCAGTAAACATTTATTGTCCTTGCGATGGGTCTAAAACCCTCGCCTTCAGGCGAAACCTTTAGGTTCTTCGTTTGCTAGAATTTGGGGATGGAAAAGTACCGCACGAGTTCGCATAGCCGTTTCGACCTGAAGTACCATTTTGTGTGGATCACCAAGTATCGGAAGCCCATTTTGGCCGATGCGGTCGGAATGCGGCTGCGGGAACTGGTGCGAGAAGTGTGTAGAACCAACGAAATCGAGATTTTGGAGGGCTCGGTGTCTCGCGACCATGTGCATGTGCTGCTGTCCTGTCCGCCGAATCTGTCGCCAAGCAAGGCCATGCAGTACATCAAGGGCAAAAGCTCGCGGAAGTTGCTGATGGAGTTCAAGCATCTGCAAAAAGAGTTCTGGGGTCGGCATTTGTGGGCCCGCGGCTACTTTGTGGCATCCAGCGGCAACGTGACTGACGAGGTGATCCAAGAATATATCCGCCAACAACAAGGCACTGAGCCTGACGATGGCGGCGACAATTTCCGCATTACCAAATCGTGAGCGCAGGACTTCAGTCCGTAGCCACGATTCTCCTCGAACCTACCGGCTTCAGCCGGTAGTAGTTCAGTGTCCTTGCGATGGGTCTAAAACCCTCGCCTTCAGGCGAAACCTTTAGGTTCTTCGTTTGCTAGAATTTGGGGATGGAAAAGTACCGCACGAGTTCGCATAGCCGTTTCGACCTGAAGTACCATTTTGTGTGGATCACCAAGTATCGGAAGCCCATTTTGGCCGATGCGGTCGGAATGCGGCTGCGGGAACTGGTGCGAGAAGTGTGTAGAACCAACGAAATCGAGATTTTGGAGGGCTCGGTGTCTCGCGACCATGTGCATGTGCTGCTGTCCTGTCCGCCGAATCTGTCGCCAAGCAAGGCCATGCAGTACATCAAGGGCAAAAGCTCGCGGAAGTTGCTGATGGAGTTCAAGCATCTGCAAAAAGAGTTCTGGGGTCGGCATTTGTGGGCCCGCGGCTACTTTGTGGCATCCAGCGGCAACGTGACTGACGAGGTGATCCAAGAATATATCCGCCAACAACAAGGCACTGAGCCTGACGATGGCGGCGACAATTTCCGCATTACCAAATCGTGAGCGCAGGACTTCAGTCCGTAGCCACGATTCTCCTCGAACCTACCGGCTTCAGCCGGTAGTAGTTCAGTTGGTCTTTTTGTTTGGTCTTTTTGTCGACTGCCTGCAAACCCGCGGCGCGACACGCTATACTATCGGACATCTTTGGCCCTGGGAGAGGTGCGCCCGATGTTCTTGCTGGAGGATCGGCCCTATTCACTGTGCGACCGAATCTCGCGGCGCGAGCTGATGCGGATTGGCGGGCTCAATCTGCTGGGGCTTTCGTTGCCGGCGCTGTTGGCATCGCGGTCGCAAGCCGGCGGATCCGTCGCGGCGCACGATCCGACGTTCGGCCGGGCCAAGAACGTGATCTATCTGTGGCTGCAAGGCGGACCACCACAGCACGAGACGTTCGATCCGAAGCCGGAGGCGCCGTCGGAGATCCGCGGCCCGTTTCGCCCCATCTCGACCAATGTGCCGGGCATTCACTTTTGTGAACTGCTGCCGCGCACCGCGGCCATCGCCGACAAGTTGGCGGTGGTGCGCTCGATGTCCACCGACAACAACATTCACAGCGCCAGCGCTTATTGGGTGCTGACGGGCGAAAAGTACGTGGGGCCCAACGCGCGGGAGATTCGCCCGGCCGATTGGCCGTATTTTGGCTCGCTGGTGAAGATGCTCAAGCCCAGCGAGCGCGTGCCGGCGCTGTCGAGCGTATGGCTGCCGGACATCATGCGGCTGAACGACAACGTGCAACCGGCCGGACAAACGGCCGGCTTCCTCGGATCGCAGTGGGATCCCGATCGGTTCATCGGCGATCCGTCGGCCGAGAACTACCACGTGGAAGGTCTCGGTCTGCAGGACGGCATCACGCCGCTGCGGCTGCGGCAGCGCGTCTCGCTGTCGGAACAAGTCGGCCGGCACTACGACGCGCTGGAAGGCTCGCGGGCCGTGCATGACTTCGATGAGATTCGCCAGGCGGCGTTCGGCTTGCTCACCTCGGGCCGGGCGCGCGAGGCGTTCGAGGTGCGCAAGGAGCCCGAGCAGGTGCGCCAGCGCTACGGCAAGAACCGCTGGGGCCAGTGCGTGTTGTTGGCGCGACGATTGATCGAGGCCGGAGTGCGCCTGGTACACGTGGGCTGGCCGCGCGATCCGGGCGACACGGCCATCGTCAATCCGATGTGGGACACGCACGCGCAAAACGCCGACCGGCTGGAGGACGTGCTCTGCCCGATGTTCGACGTGGGCTACTCGGCCTTGATTCAGGATCTCGACGAGCGCGGCTTGCTGGATGAGACCTTGGTGGTGGCCGTGGCAGAGTTTGGCCGCACGCCGAAGATCAATCCGTTTGGCGGTCGCGACCATTGGGGCCACGTATTTAGCTTCGTGCTCGCGGGCGCCGGCATTCGCGGCGGACAGATGTATGGCTCGAGCGACAAGACGGGCGGCTATCCGGCCTCGAACCGCGTCGAGCCACAGGATCTTACCGCCACGATGTTTCACCTGTTGGGTATCGGCCACGACGCGACGTTTCGCGACCGCACCGGAAGGCCGTTGCCGGTGAGCAAGGGCGATCCGTTGTGGACCGTGCTGGGCACGACACCCGCGACAAGTGAGCGCAGTCAGCCCACGGGCGATATTGCCCGAGTGCCCCCCTTCGATGAAAGGTCGTTGCGAGATACCGATTTTGAAAGCGGTCGGCCGTTGATTGCACATGACGCCCCGCACCGGACGAAGATGTGGCAGGCTTCGCCGATCTTGGCGGGCGACGGCTTTGGCGTGTCGCTGGTTGATGACGCCGAGAATTCGCGCAGTGGTCGATGGCACGCGGCGATCGGCATTCGGAAGGATGAGGTCGCCGCGGGAACGATTGTAGTAGCCGAGCATGCCCGGGCGATGCTGTCGCAAGAGGTTCGCAATCCGCGGGCCGGGCGGTTCACGCTTCGCGTGCAGGCGTGCGGCGCGGGGGACAACGAAGCCTATCGTGATTGGTTTCAAAAACACTTCGTCTGCCGGCTGCTGATTTTCGGTTTCCACGACTTGAAGAAGGACCATCGAGAGCAGCGCGTGTTCGCCACGACGGAGTTCAAGCCGGGTTGGTGCGCCGCGGGCAAACCGAACTACGAATTGTTCGAAGTCCAAGCCACGCTGCGGAGCCAGGACGGCGGAGCGAACGAAACCAGCATGGGTGTTGGCGCGGCGATCGTCGTGGAGAAGATGACGCCGGGGGTGCTGGAAGTGGGAGACGCTGAACGGGCGACTGCGTTCATCCGCGTCGACGACGCGGAGCTGGATTTCAATCCACGCCCGCGCGATGACAGCGTGATGGTGTGACTGGCAGCATTCGGCTCGACAGCGGCGTGGAGTAGATCGTCGGGTTTCGCGTGGGCTGCACGCTCACGCTGCTTACTCGCGCGCGGTCCCTCTTTGCGCATTGGGGTGACGGAAGCCGTCAATTGCCTTCGAGCGCCGCCAGCAGGCTTGCCACGTATTGGCCGACTTCTTGGAGCACGGCGTCGCGGGGCCTGGTGTGGGCTTCGGCGATGCGGCGGACGATGGCCGAGCCGACGATCAGACCGTCGGCAACCGGGGCCAGTTTCTTCACGTGGTCGGGCTGGCTGATCCCAAAGCCGATGCAGATGGGCAAGCTCGTCTGCTCGCGCATCCAGCCGACGTTGTCGAGCAGGCTTTGCGGCAGTTCGGTCCGCTCGCCCGTGATGCCGGTCACCGAAACGTAATAGAGAAAGCCGGTCGAGCTGGCGGCGATCTTCAAAGCCCGGTCGCGGGGTGTGGTGGGGGTGACCAGTTGGATCAGGCTGAAGTCGGCCGTTTGGCAGATCTTCGACAGTTCTCCCGCTTCTTCGGCGGGCAAGTCGGGCACGATGGCGCCGACGACCCCTGCCCTTTGCGCGTCCTCGACGTATTGTGCCAGGCCATGCCGCAGGACGATGGCGTAGCTGACCATGGTAACGATCGGCGTTGCGACGTTGGGCGCTACGCCGTCGAGCATCTCGAGGATTTGCGCGAGCTTGGTCTTGTGGTTCAGCGCCCGCGTGTACGAGGCCTGAATCACCGGGCCATCGGCAATCGGATCGCTGTAGGGAATACCGAGTTCGCACAGATGGGCGCCACGCTTGGCCAGCTCGGCCAGCACGGCGGCCGTGAACTTAAGGTCCGGATCGCCGGCCGTGACGAACGGCATGAGCGCCTTTTTATTTTCGGAGCGAAGCCGGGTGAAGAGGTCGTCGATGCGGGACATGTGTTTTTTGGAAGAGGAGGAGTTAACCACGACGACACGACGGCACGACGAGGAGTAAGATTGAATCAAGCCAGGAAGACATGAAAGGCACGCAGGACGATTTCATAAGACTGACTCGTACGTTGTGCCGTCGTGTCGTCGTGGTTGGCTTTTCTTGATTCGACTACGCATGCTCAGTGAGCCTGGCGATTTCGGCGGCGTCTTTGTCGCCGCGGCCGGAGAGGCACACGACTAGAATCTCGCTCTTCGGTCGGCTGGCGACCAGTTCCATGGCCTTGGAGATTGCGTGAGAGCTTTCCAACGCGGGCAGAATGCCTTCGGTGCGGGCCAGGGCCTTGAACCCACGCAAGGCATCGTCGTCCTGGCACGAGGTATATGTCACGCGGCCGGTGTCTTTCCAATAACTGTGTTCCGGCCCGACGCCAGGATAGTCGAGCCCGGCCGAGATGGAATGCACGTCACAGGTCTGCCCGTCTTCGTCCTGCATCACATAGCTGTAGCTGCCGTGCAAGACGCCGGGCTGGCCGAAGGTGAGCGGCGAAGCGTGATCGCCCGGCTTGGCCGAGCGGCCGCCGGCTTCCACGCCAATGAGCTTCACTTCGGCATGATCGATGAAAGGATAGAACATCCCGGCGGCGTTCGAGCCTCCACCCACGCAGGCGACCACCAGGTCGGGCAAGCGGCCGAGCTGCTGCCTCGATTGTTCGATCGTTTCGCGGCCGATCACCGATTGGAAGTCGCGCACGATGACCGGGAACGGATGCGGGCCGACGACCGAGCCGAGGATATAGTGCGTGGTTTCCACGCTCGACATCCAATCGCGCATGGCTTCGTTGATCGCGTCGCGCAGGGTCGCGCGAGCCCGTGGTGACCGGGCGCACTTCGGCCCCCAGCAGCTTCATGCTGAAGACGTTGGGTTGCTGGCGGCGGATATCTTCTTCGCCCATGTACACGACGCAATCGAGTCCGAAGCGGGCACAAGCGGTGGCAGTGGCCACGCCGTGCTGGCCGGCGCCGGTTTCGGCGATGACGCGCTTTTTGCTCATGCGCATGGTTAGCAACGCCTGGCCGAGCGTGTTGTTGATCTTGTGGGCGCCGGTGTGGTTGAGATCCTCGCGCTTGAGGTAGATTTGCGCACCGCCGCATTCGGCGCTCAACCGTCGCGCGTGGTAGAGGGGGGAAGGCCGGCCGACGTAGTTGCGAAACAGATCGTCGAGTTCCGCCTGAAACGCCGCGTCCTGGGTGGCCTTTTGGTATTCGACCGCCAGTTCGTCCAGTGCTCGGGTGAGGGTTTCCGGCACGTAGCGGCCCCCAAACGCTCCGAATCGTCCGGCGGCATCGGGCACGTGGCTGGTGGCGGGCGTCATCATGGATTGCAATTGGCAAAGGATTTAAGCGGTGCCGGTCCGCGTGCTTCGCGATAGGGGGGGCCCTATCGAGCCGGGAACGTCGTATTCTCATCCAGTCCGCACGATGGAGCAAGTGCCGCCAAGGGATGCACGGCATTGCCAGAGTCGCCACTGTATTGGATGCCCGCGGCGAAGTGCCACCTCCCGAATGGTTGTTGCTCCCCCATTGGTACGTTACACTCCGACAACCAGGGAAGTGAATTGGACAGACGTTTGAACTGCGAGGTGGCGTAATGAGTCGAGCCATTCTTGGGACACTTCGGGCGGTGATCTTGTTCGCGGCCAGTTTTGCAGTCGCGACGAGCACGGCGCGCGCCGGGATTCTCGATGGCCTGGGTTCGGTTGGTGGAGAAAGCAGTGGCACGACGCCGAACAACTATCCGGACTTGTTGCAGACGTATCGCGGATTGAACTTTGGCGGCGCTGGTCTGCCCAACGCGTTGGGCTACGTGGGATCGAGCTCGTCTTCGATTCTTGAGCCGGGCAATCAAATCAATCAGCTCGTCACGCAAGTTCAACTTGGCAATGTGACGTTGGCCATCATCACGATCGGGGACAACGACTATATCAATCAAGCGACGAACATTGCTACGGGGGCCTTGTCCGGTCCCTCGCTGGCGGCCTACCAGGCTCAGGTAGCCGCGAACATCGCCACGGCGGTGAATGCCGTGCGGGCCGAGGGCGCGTACGTCGTGCTGGGCGGCTTTGCCGACATTCTGCACTCGCCCGCGTCGGCCGGCATTCTGGCCAATCCGGTTGCAGCCGACCGGCTCGCCAATGCCTTGGCCGATGGTCGGACGCTTGTCTCGAATTTTGCCGTGGCCAACGACATTCCGTTCATCGATTTCTACTCGCTGCAAAAAGAAGTGTACGACAACGGCAGCGCTCAACTGGGTGGCGTGGACCTGATCCTCAGTGGCTACGACTCCGATCCGCACTACTTTTTCGAGGATCCGTTCCATGCGGGCATCATCGTCCGCGGAGCGATCACGAATCTGTACATCGAGGCAATCAACCAGGGCTACGGGACGAACATCCCGCTGCTGAGCGACCAGGAGATTCTCGGGTTTGCCGGGCTGGGGGGCGAGTACCAGTCGGAAACATTCGTGAACACATACGCCTATCCCAAATACGTGGCCGTGCCCGAGCCGAGCAGCCTTCTGTTGAGCGGCTTGGCTTTGGCGGCTGCGGCCGTGGTGTTGGTGCGCTGCCGCATAGCTGTCCACGGTTAGCGGCGCTGCCATCAGGTCGGGCATGCGTGCTAGGTTGTGGGGCGCTTGTTTTACAGGGGCTGTGTTACAGCAGTTCCGCAGGGTGCCCTTCGCGCACCACCAGCGGCAGCACCTTGGGCTGGTAGATCTGGGTGTACGCGTGCGCTTTGCGATGCGCGTCGACGTCTTCCTGCGACTCCCAGCGTTCGATGAGTAGGAACTTGAGCGGGTCGGCCGTGGAGTGATAGACCTCGAAGCGGGCGCAGCCTGGTTCTTCGCGCGAGTGCTTGCCCTGCTCGACGAGCAGCCCCTTGACGGTCTCCACATCGGCCGGATCTTTGACGGTGAGCAGCACATTCAGGTACAGCATGGCACGGACCTCGCGGGATCGTCGGTGAGCGTTTGGGTACTCTACCACACGTCGGCGCCGCGCACGACCGCCGTCCTGCCAGGCGACGCGAGCCGTGGTAGGATGCCTGCGTTGATGTCGCAAGTTATCTGCCAGGAGTTTGTTCCTTTGCCCGAGTTGCCTGAAGTGGAAACGATGCGCCGGGGCGTGCTGTCGATTGTCGGCCGGCGCGTGTCGGAGTTGGTCGTGCCGCGGTGCGGGAAGCGGCCGATCTTGATTGCGCCCAAGCCCGCGACGTTCGGACGGCGGATTGCAAAGCGGCAAGTGACGGCGGTCGATCGCGTGGGCAAGCGGTTGGTCGTGCGGCTCGATTCGACCGACGCGATCGTGTTCGAGCCGCGCATGACGGGGCTGGTGTTGTTGGCCGATCCGCCCACGCGCGAGCACCTGCGGCTGGCGATCCGATTTGCCGGTGCTGGCCAGCGCGAACTGTTGTTTTGGGATCGTCGGGGTCTGGGCCTCGTGCGGCTGGTCACTCCGCGGCAGTTCGAAGACCTTTATGGGCGGCAGCGGTTGGGGCCCGACGCGCTGGCGCTGTCGTGTGACGAGTTGCAAGAACGCCTTGCCGAAAGTCGCCGCGAGATCAAAGTGGCGCTATTGGACCAACGGGCCGTGGCGGGCGTGGGCAACTTGTACGCCAGCGAGATTCTGCACCGCGCCGGCGTGCATCCGCAAAGACGTTGCGACCGGCTACGCCCCGACGAATGGCGGGATATTCGCGACGCGATGGTCGAAGTCCTGGAAGAAGCAATTCGCCATGAAGGATCGACGCTGGGCGACGGCACCTATCGCAACGCGCTGAATCAGCAGGGCTCGTATCAAAACCATCACCGCGTTTACGACCGGGCGGAAGAGGCCTGCCGGCAATGCGGCGGGGATACGATTCGGCGGATTGTGCAGGCGCAGCGATCGACCTTTTTTTGCCCCGCGTGCCAACCGCGGCGACGACGGGCGGCTGCGGGATCGTGAATTCCCGCGACTTTTTCTAGCAGTCGCATCCGGTAGCCCCAAGGCTGGGGCCTTTCCACCCTCGACTGGCGGGTTTTGACAATTCTGCGTCGGTTGGGGCGGCGCATCGGCTCGAAGTGACATAAGGTTTCAGTAGAACACTTCACGTGCTGATGCAATCGCAACTTCATTTCTTTTGGCGGAGATCGCCACGATGACGCTGCTGACCCCTGATTCCGTTCGGGCCGGGATGGCCATTCACGAGTTGGTCGTGGAAGCGTACGACGAGGGCAAGCGCGACCGTCGTGCGGAGATTCGCTATCCCTTCTTTCGCGCCGTCGGCCTGGTGGTGGACGGCGAACGGGTTTCGGCCTTCAGTCGTGAGATTTCGCCCAGCGGCATTGGACTGTTGCACAACATGGATCTGCCGGCCAGCGACGTGGAAGTGACCGTGCCCTCGCGGCGCGGGCACTCGGTGCGGCTACGCGTGCGGATTGGCTGGTGCCGGCCGTGCGGCGAGGGCTGGTACATCAGCGGTGGCCGACTGATCGACGTCGTGGGCATCGGCACGTAACGCCACTTCTGGCGGCGCTGGCACATTGGCCCGTTTGCCGGGAGCCTCTGCCAGCGGCTTGCAACTCCGATCTGGCCGGTGGCGATTTGAATTGCGCCGGATTTGCAACGGCCGTGGCCTTGGTGTCTAATTGGCTGCCGACGGCTCGATTGACGTGCCAGGTCCTTCCAGGAGGCAGCCCATTATGTCGCACATTCGTATTTGTTCGGATTGCCAGTCCCTTGCGCCGGTGAATCGGCGCGAATTCATCAAGACGGCGGGCGCGGCCGCGGTGGCCGTGGGCGCTACGCCGCTGTTGGCGCGGGCCGACGTGTCGATTCCGCGGGACGCATCGAGCGAGACGGTCGCCAAGATGCTCTTCGAGTCGCTGTCGCCGGAGCAGAAGAAAGTGGTTTGCTTCGCCTGGGACCACCAAGAGCCCGAGCGCGGCCTGCTGCGAACCCGAATTGCCAACAATTGGAACGTCACCGAACCGGTGATCGGCGGCGATTTTTACAACAAAGACCAGCAGGCGATGCTCAAGCACATTTTCGAAGAGATCATTCAGCCCGGCTGGCACGAACGCATTTACAAGCAGTTGGAGGACGATGCCGGCGGCTATGGCGAGGCTCAGAGCATTGCCATGTTCGGGACGCCGGGCGACAAGTTCGAATTCGTGATGACCGGCCGGCACATGACCATCCGTTGCGACGGCAACAGCAGCGAGCACGTTGCCTTTGGCGGTCCGATCTTCTACGGCCACGCGGCCGAGAGCTTCAACGAGAAGCCGAATCACCCGGGCAACGTCTTTTGGCACCAGGCGATTGCCGCCAACCGCGTATACGAAATGCTCGACGGCAAACAGCGCGAAAAGGCCCTGGTTTCAAAGCTGCCGCGCGAGCAGAGCGTGGCCTTCCAAGGCACCGGCGGCACGTTCCCCGGCGTTGCCATCGCGGACCTGACGAGCGACCAGAAGGACCTCACCAAGGAAGTGCTCGGCAAATTGCTCGAGCCCTATCGGGCGACCGATCGCGAGGAAGCTTCTTCGATGCTGGACAAGCAAGGTGGTTTGGACGCGTGCAGCCTGGCGTTCTACAGCGACGGCGACATCGGCAGCGACAAGGTGTGGGACTGCTGGCGGCTCGAGGGCCCGTCGTTCGTCTGGTACTATCGTGGCTCGCCGCACGTCCACGTGTGGGTGAACGTGGCCGACGACCCCAGCGTGAAGCTGAACGCCTGAGGTTGTCTGCTATTTCGAGTGTGTACCCACCGGCCTTCCGCAGTGCGGCAGGCCGGTTTTTTAATGCGCGGAATTCGCGGCCAGCCGGCCCGCGGCGATGCCTGGGGGGCTCTCCTGCGCAGCACACTTGACACCGTGGCGCGTGCGCATGAGGCTGGAATGAGACGGGCGTCGTGCAAACTGCCCTGTGGGCGAATCTCGTGACCAGCATCCCCAAAAACCTGTTGTGGATCGTTTCCCTGCTGGCGATCGGGCTGATGATCCATTCGACGGCGGTTGCGCGGGGCAAAGATACCGCGGCAACGTTGCCGGTCGATGCGGCAAATTGGCCGTTGGAGCACGTCACGCTCAAGGATCAGAAGCGGTATGAGGGCCTGGTAAAGTCGGAGAGCCCGACGGGCATCGAGTTTGTCGAAGTACACCGCCCTCGCGGCAAGCCGATGTTCCTGGTCGTGCGCCCGATCGATCGTCGCTCGATCGAGAAGCTTGAGCGACTCCGTCCTGAAGACCAGGCGACGCTTCGCAGCCGTCTCGAGCGGCACATGCAGCGAATGCTGATCGAAGCGGCGCGGATGGAAGATCTGTCGCTGGCGGCCGAGAAGCGAGACGGTCAACTGCTGTGGAAATACGACGGCCCCTGGTTTGCGCTGGAGAGCACGGCCAGCGAAGCCATGTCGCGGCGGTCGATCGTGCGATTGGAGCAGATCTTTGCCGCGTATCGGCAGGTGCTGCCGCCGCGCTGGAAATCGCCCCAACGGCTTACGATTCGAATCTTCGGCGGCAGTGATCAGTATCAGCAAGCGCTGGCCGCTCTGGGCTTGTCGATCGTCAACCCGGCCGTTTATCTGCCGGACCGCAATTTGATTCTGGCCGGCAGCGATCTAAACCGATTCGACGCGGCGCTGGCCGAGGTGGACCGGCGGCACAATGAAATTCGCGATCGTTTGGATGCGATGGTCGAAGAGGCCCGGTCGCGGAGCAAGGATCTTTTCGAAACGTTGACCAAAAATGGCGTGTCCGCGGGCGAGCGGCAAAAGATCGTGGCCGCCGAGGAGAAAAACTGGGAAGATCGGCGGCGCAAGGCGCGACGCCAGATGGCGGCGCTTGAGCGTAGCAATTCGGCAAAGTTCGACATCGTGGCGGGCCAGATGTTTCGCCGCCTGCGGCACGAGGCATTTCATGCCTACTTGGAGACGTTCGTCTATCCTCGCACGACTTACGACGTGCCGCAGTGGCTCAACGAAGGGCTGGCCCAAGTGTTCGAGGCCGGACTGCTGGAAGCCGACACGCTGCGCATCGACAATCCCAACACCGGGGCGCTCGAGCGGTTGCAAAGCGACCTGGCCGGCAGCCAGCCGCTGAGCCTTGCCGAACTGCTGGAAGCCGGCAGCGACGCGTTTCTGGCAGGCCACGCCAGCGCCGACCGCGCATCGCGAGTTTACATCTACTCGTGGGGTTTGGCGTATTATCTGGCCTTCGAACAGGGCGTGCTGGGCACCAGCGACTTCGAGGCATTTCTCGATCCCCAGCAACCGGCGGCCAGCGCCGTCGAGAAGTTCGGAAAGCTCGTCGGCATGCCGCTCGACCAGTTCGAGCCGCGCTGGCGCAAGGCCATGTTGGAAATGAAGCAGTAGGTCAGGCACCCCGTGCCTGACAGAAGTGCGAGCGAAGTGCAGCGCAGCATGACGCGCCCTGGGGCCGGACAGCGCGTGCATCACCCGGTGTCGTGGGTGGCGCTTGTCATTCACGGGGGTGTATGACCTTCAACGGTCGGGCCGAAGGCCCAGCAACATATCAGTCCAGGCGAACAGCCTGGGAATAGGGATCGCCAGGAATGGTTTGAAGGGCTGAAAGCCCGCTACATCCAAACTACATCCGACCCGCATAACCTCGTCCCGCGAATCGTGCCGGGCCTTCAGCCCTCCGACGCGCTTCAACTCCGCCGCCAACCCGGCCCGCTGGGCCGGGCTGATATGGCGACGCACCTTCGGTGCTCCTCTTCGTCGCGATGCGACGGTCGTCATAGGTCGGTCGTAGGTCAGGCATCCCGTGCCTGACAGGCATGCTCAATCTCCCTCTACCCGATCGATGGCTTCCAGCAGTTTGTTGCTGATCTCTTGCAGTCGTCCTTCGTCGCGGATTTTGTTGCCGGCCTGATCGGTGACGTAGAAAACGTCGACCACCTGATCCAGGTAGGTGCCGATCTTCGCCACGGAGACGGATAGCCCCAGTTCGAAGATCGTGCGGGTGATCGTGAACAGCAAGCCCGTTCGGTCGTGAGCGAAAATGTCGACGATCGTGCAACCGTCGGAGGTGCTGTTGTCGATTTTCACCCGGGTTGGCACCATGGCCAGGGCAACGCGGTCGCGCGTGGCGGCGCTGCGCCACACCTTGCGAAACGTCGGCGCGGCGCCGGCGGGCGTGGTGAGCGACTGCACGAGCGCCTGTTCGACTTCTTCGATACGGTGCCGCGGCGGCTCTTCGGCGTAGTCGGGGTCGAGCACATAGAAACGGTCGAGCACCAGGCCGTCAGCCAACGTGTTGATTTCGGCGGAAAGGATTTCCAGCCCCTGGCTGGCCAGCGCGCCAGTCAGTTTGTGGAACAGGCCCGGGGTGATATTGTCGTGCGTGCCAACGACGAATTCGAGCGTGCGCGTTTCGGGAGTATAGTGGCCGCGCGTGGAAACGTCGCCGGGCTTCAGCTTGTGCAGGTCGCGAAGTTCGTCGGCAATGCGCGCCGACGGCTTGCTGTATGCATAAGCCGCTTGCAGCGATTCGACCTGTCGCGAGAACCATTTCTGGTCGGCCTCGTCGGCCAACAGGCCAAGCACTTCGGCGCGACGCCGCTTGAGCCGTTCGTACGAGTCAACCGCCGGCGAGTCGCTGGCCAGATGACGCATCGTGCGGCGATACAAGCCGACCAGCACGTCGGCCTTCCAACTGTTCCACACGCCAGGGCCCACGGCGGCGAAATCGGCCGCGGTCAGCACGAACAACATGTCGAGCACTTCGGGCGAGCCCACGTCGACCGCAAACCGCAGGATCAACTCCTCATCGTGCGTGTCGCGGCGAAATGCCAGGTGCGACATGACCAGATGCTTGTGAACCAGGAATTTGAGCGTCTCGGCCTCGCGCAGCGGAAGTTGCAGGCGCTGGGCCGTCTCTTCGGCGATGCGCAGGCCGATTTCGCTGTGGTCCTCGACGTAACCTTTGCCCAGATCGTGAATCAACAGCGCCAAGTGCAGGATGTGCTTTTGCTTGATGCCGAGATAGATACGGCCGAGGATGCCGGGGTCGGAGATGAATTCGGTGCAGCGCTGGACGGCCAGGATGCAGTGCTCGTCGACCGTGTACTTGTGATACTCGTTGAACTGCAACAGGCAGCGGGCGTGCGTGAAGCCGGGGATAATCTTTTCCAACACGCCCAACTCGTGCAAGCGGCGCAACAGCTCGCCCAACCGGCCCGGTCGGGCGATCAACGCCATGAATTGCCCAGCGATCCGCGGACTGACGTCTCCGGTGAACTTGGGCACGGCCGAGCGGACCGTTTCCCACGTGGCGGCTTCGATCCGCTTGTCGTGCAAATTGGCCAGTTCGCACAGCCTGAGCACTTCGCTCAAGTTCTTGCGAAGCTTGGCGAGTCCCCGCTTCGTCGCGCGGACTTCGTTGGGCGACACCCGATAGTCACCTTCCACCTGGTGGCTGAAGACAACGCCGAGCGCTTGGAAGAGTACCTGGCCCGGGCGATTGTTGGCCAGGAAGTTGCTCACCACGCTGCTCACTGCCCGCGTGTGGCGAAAGTACTCGCTCATGAACTGTTCGACCGGCAAGATTCCCTCGGTGCCCTGGTACTGGTAGAGATCGGCCAGTCGCACTTGTTCGGTTTTGTCGAGCACGTCGTTCGACTTGCCGGCGTGAAAGTGCAGCTCATTGCGCAGTCGCAGCAGAAACTCGCTGGCGGTGCGCAGATCGCTTTGGTCGGCCTTGGTGAGACCTCCGGCCAGTTGCAAGGCCTCGGCGGTGGCCACGCCATAGCGGGCGAATCCGAGCCAGCGCACCAGTTGCAGGTCGCGCAATCCGCCGCGCGACCGCTTGATATTCGGCTCGAGCAAATAGACCGTTTCGCCATACTGTTGACGCTCGGCCTTGCGCGCCCCGTAGATCGTGTGGAAGACCGACTTGAAGCGTGCGCGGGTGCGGCGCTGAAACTTTTCGAAGAACGTGTCGTAGAGTTTCTCGTTGCCGGCCAGGAAGCGGGCTTCGATGAGCGACGTGCGGATGATTGGATCTTGCGCGGCGAATTTCCAGCTTTGCGCCGGAGTGCGCACGCTTTGTTGCAAGTCGAGCCCCACGTCGAACAGGTCGTGCAACAGGCGGCTGGCCAGCGGAAACACGACGCCCTCGGCGCCGCTATCGTGCAGGACGGTCAGATCGACGTCGGAATACGGCGCCAGGTCGCGGCGTCCGTATCCGCCCAGCGCCACCAGCGCCACGTTCGAATCCAGCTCTTCGGAATTGTCCGGCGCCAGATCGGCCACCGCGGCGCGATACAGGTCGAGCACGACGGTGTCGACCAGTTCGGTGAGTCGGTGCGCAGACTTGAATGCCGGGCGAGCCGGAACGATGCTGCGCCTCGATGGCCTGTCGCCCTTCGGCCAAGCGGCGCGGGCCGCCATCAACGACTTGCGAAACAGCGGACTACTGAGCATGGTAACGCGCGGCGGTCATGGAAATGCGGATGCGGTGAATCCCGGCGCCGCCGCCTGACGGCCTGGTGGGCGGCGCCCTTGGCGCCGATGCACCAACGGATGGTCAAATTGCCTGCTCCCCGGTTTCACCTGTGCGAATGCGAATGGTGTCGACCAGATCCGAGACGAAGATTTTTCCATCGCCCGTTTGGCCCGTTTGCGCGGTGCGCATGATCGTGTCGAGCACGGATTGCAAGTGCGATTCGGCCACGGCCACTTCGACCTTGATCTTGGGGACGAACTCCACTTTGTACTCCGTGCCGCGGTACATCTCGGTGTGGCCTTTTTGCCGGCCGAAGCCGCGGACGTCGGTAATGGTCATGCCGTGCACGCCCTGCGCGGAGAGTGCGTTCTTCACGTCCTCGAGCTTGAAGATGCGGATGATCGCCTCGACTTTTTTCATCGCTTCGTACCCCTGGTAGAAGGGAGAGCCCCGCCGCGCCGGCTGGCGGTGCGACGAGGTTCTTGCGGGCTATTGAAACTATACTCCGCCAACACGGCGGCTGAAATCTCAAAAATAGATGTAACCCTCCTCGCCGTGCTGCGTCAGGTCGAGGCCCTGGATCTCTTGCTGCGTGGTAACTCGCAGGCCCATCACGGCGTCGAGCACTTTCAGCAGGATGAACGTGACCACGATGGCCAGAATCCAGGTGGCCACCACGCCGGCGATCTGCCCGCCCAGCAGATTCCCGCCTTCGATCAGTCCGATCGGCTCGCCGTCGTTGGCGTTTTGCACGGCCCGGGTAGCGAAGACGCCGGTCAACACGGCGCCCAACGTGCCGCCGATACCATGTACGCCGAAAGCGTCCAGCGAGTCGTCGTAACCGAAGCGTCGCTTGAGCCACGTGCAGGCCAGATAGCAGGCGATGCCCGCGGCGGCGCCCATGACCAGCGAGGGCATGGCGGTCACGTAACCGGAGGCCGGCGTGATGCACACCAATCCGGCCACCGCGCCGGAGCAAGCGCCCAGCAAGGTGGGCTTGCCGCGAAACACCCACTCCATGCCGGCCCAACTCAACGCTCCGGCGGCGGCCGAGAAATGCGTGGCGGCGAAAGCGCTGGCGGCAATGCCATCGGCGGCCAAGGCGCTGCCGGCGTTGAAACCAAACCAACCGACCCACAACAGCGCGGCGCCGATCATGGTGTAGGTCATATTGTGCGGGGGCATCGGTTCGGTGCCGTAGCCCAAGCGCTTGCCCAGCAGGACGGCGCAAACCAGGGCCGACACGCCTGAGCTGATGTGCACGACGGTTCCGCCGGCGAAGTCCAAGGCGCCGCCCATCGTCCAGGGATAGTAGGCCGCGGCCGCTTTGGAGTTGTAGGCCAGAATGCCGCCGTCCCACACCCAGTGGCAGAGCGGGCAATAGACCAGCGTGCCCCACAAAATCGTGAACACGACCATGGCGCTGAACTTCATGCGCTCGGCGAACGCGCCGCAGATCAGCGCCGGCGTGATGATGAAGAACATGCCTTGAAAGAGCATGTGCGTGAGCAGCGGAATCGTGCCGTACATGGGAATGCGCGAGGCGCCGTCGACCCATTCCGCCTGCACGCCGCGCATGAACAGATACTCGCCGTCGCCGATCCAGGCTCCGCTGCCGCCGAAGGCCAGCGTATAACCCCACAAGGCCCAGATGACGGTCATCAGCCCCATCAGAAAGAAGCACTGCATCATCACGCTGAGCACGTTTTTCTTGCGCACCAATCCGCCGTAGAACAGCGCCAGGCCGGGGCCGGTCATCATCAGAACGAGCGCCGAAGAGGTGAGCATCCAGGCGTTATCGCCTCGATCCACCAGCGGCAGATCTTCCACCGTTTCTCCGACGTTTGCCGGCGCGGACTGGACCGCTTCGTCGGCCGGCTCGGCCGTTTCCTGCGCGCGCAAGACCTGGAGAGTGCCCATCACCGCGAATCCCGCGCATACCGCGACCGCCAGTCTCATAAGACACATCGCACATCCCCTTTCGAGATGATTACCGAAAGAATCCGCCTACGACGTTGGGTCGGTCCGCCTAAAGCCTACCGTTCGTCTCCGCGGCACGCGGCAAGAAGTGGCCGTCAAGTTTGCCCGCCCGCGTGCCCGGAATGCAGACAGACTAGCGGGGTTCGTGCGGTCCGTAAAGTATCCGCGGCAAGAGTTTTGTCGGAATTTTCCGCGCGGCGCGGCCTACGGCTTTTGCCAGGGAACGTCGACCGTGCCGGCCTTGTGGTTGGCCCAGCGCGACGACGAACAGCAAATCGCTCAGTCGATTGAGATAGACGACGGGATCTCCGGCGACCGGTTCCCGCGAGTCGTCCATCAGCGTGATCACGCGGCGCTCGGCGCGGCGGCACACCGTGCGGGCGAAATGCAACGCGGCGGCCGCGGGAGTTCCGCCGGGCAGAATGAATTGCTTCAACTCGGGCAAATCGACCTCGAAGCGATCGATGGTCGACTCCAGCGCGGCAATGTGGCGCTTGCCGATCATGGCCGTGCCGTGCGCGGCCGGATCGGGCGTGGCCAGTTGTGCGCCAAGTTCGAAAAGCTCGTTCTGGATGCGCTGCACCACCGCGTCGAGCTCGGGATCGAGCGGCTGTGCGCGGGCGATGCCCAGCACGCCGTTCAGCTCGTCGACCGTGCCGTACGCCTCGATGCGCGGGGTGTTCTTGCGTACCCGGGGTCCGCCAAAGAGTCCCGTGTCGCCGGAGTCGCCGGTCTTGGTGTAGATTTTCATGGATGGTAGGTCGGCAAAATGAGAAGTCCGCGTGCCGGCGACTGCGGCGCTCGCTGGCGCCCATGGTGCTTGATATAATAGCGGCGTAGTCACCCGCCGTAAAATGCGCGTCCGCCGGCTCTTTGCGTGGACGTGGGACACAGACGTTGATCTCTCGCTGGAATTGTTTGTTGGGAGCCGTGATGAACCGCGCCATTGGCTTGTGCATGTTTTGTTCGACGCTGCTAGTCACCTCGGCCGCTTGGTCCGAAGAATCCGCCGAATCGATCGAGGGCAAATACCTGTCGAACGTCCGGCAATTGACCTCCGGATTCGTGAAAGCGGGCGAAGGCTACTTCTCGCCGGACGGCAAGACGATCATCTACCAGGCCGTGCCGCAGGCGTATCCGTTCTATCAAATCTACAAGCAACCGCTGGCCGGCGGCGAGCCCCAACTGATCAGCACCGGGCGGGGTCGAACAACGTGCAGCTACTTCTCGCCGGACGGCCAGCGGCTGATCTTTTCTTCCAGCCACTTGGATCCGCAACTCTCCCAGACCGAGGAGAAGGAACGCCGCCAGCAGGAAGAAGACCGCAAATCGGGCCGGCGCCGGCGCTACTCTTGGGACTTCGATCCGTATTGCGACATCTTCGAGGGCGATCTCGACGGCAAACACTTGAAGCAGCTCACCACGGCCAAGGGCTACGACGCCGAAGGGGCCTATTCGCCCGACGGCAAGCTGATTGCCTTTTGCAGCGACCGCGACGGCGACCCCGACCTGTACGTGATGAATGCCGACGGCAGCAACCTGCGGCAGTTGACCAACGAGCCGGGCTACGACGGCGGACCGTTCATTTCGCCCGACGGCAAATGGGTGGTCTATCGCACCGATCGCAAGGAGCCCGAGTTCTTGCAGATTCACGCGATCAGCATCGACGGCAAGCACGATGTGACGCTGACAGACAACGTGGGCGTGAACTGGGCGCCCTATTGGCACCCAACGAAGCCCTATATCATCTGGACCGGCGCGGACCATTCCGATCCGAAAGCGCGGCCGAACTACGACCTCTGGCTGATGAAGTACGGCGAGAAAGACGGCATGATCGTGCCGGGGCCGATCACGCGGATCACCGACCATCCTTCGGCCGACGTGCTGCCGGTGTTCTCGCCCGACGGCCAGCAACTGATGTGGACCAGCAACCGCGCGGACGACCATTCGAGCCAGTTGTTCATCGCCGATTTTCATTTGCCGGAGTGATCCGTTGGAGTACAGCCTTCAGGCTGTCTTCGCCTTTCAAGTCGTCCGCTTTGCTCGGATCGGTCCGAGAAGCCACATTGTCGTCCGACAGGCTAAAGCCTGGACTCCAACGGGAATCACGCTTGCGTCCGCTGAACGTCCATTCCGTGCCCGATCATGTGCGAGGGAATGCTCTGGCCGGCAGCACGATCGTGGTCGTCGACGTGCTGCGTGCGACGACGACGATGGTCTATTCGCTTGAAGCGGGCGCGCGGGCCGTGATTCCTTGCCTGACGATTGAGGACGCCAAAGCGGCCGCGGCCACCCTGCCCCGCCCTGAAGTCGTGCTGGGAGGCGAACGTGGTGGACTGCCAATCGAAGGATTCGACCTGGGCAACTCGCCGGCGGAGTACACGGCGCAGCGCGTGGCGGGCAAGACCGTCGTGCTCACCACGACCAACGGCACCAAGGCGCTGTTGCACTGCGGCGCGGCGCATGAGGTGCTCATCGGGGCATTTACGAACCTTTCGGCGCTGGCGGCCGAACTGGCCGATTGCGTGTGCGTCGACATCGTTTGCTCCGGCACCGACGGACGGGTGACCAACGAAGACCTGCTGTTGGCCGGCGCCGTGGTCGACCGTTTGGCGGAGTCGCGCCAGTGGCAACTCAACACAGCGGCGGAAGCCACCCGCCGAGGCTGGCGGGCGATGACGGCCAACGGCACGCGCGATGAGCGAACCGCGCGGATCGTTGCAGCGATGCGTGCAGCCCCCGGCGGACGGAACCTGATCGAGATCGGCATGGCGGCCGATATCGAACTGGCGGCCCAGCGCGATCGCTCGACCCTGGTGCCGCGATATGATGCGGCCAACGGCGAAATCACCGCCTAGCAAGGAGTCGCGCGGGGGCTCCTCTGGCATGGACCCCAAGCTACCGCGCGGGTTACACTTGTGGTTTCCACATTCCGGATCATTTGCCGGGGGCCGTTTCGTTCCACGGCTGCCGTCTGTCGCGAGGACGTTCGAAAACCATGGACATGGACAAACTGGTATCTCTGTGCAAACGCCGCGGATTTCTGTTTCAGTCGAGCGAAATCTACGGCGGCTTGAACGGCTTTTGGGACTATGGCCCGTTGGGCGTGGAGCTGAAACGCAACGTCAAGGAGGCCTGGTGGCGCGACATGGTCACGGGGCACGACGATCTGGATGTGTTGCCCGGAGCGCCCGAGGCGTTCGAGATGACCGGCCTCGACTGCACGATCATCATGCACCCGCAGGTCTGGAAGTGCTCGGGCCATTACGACCTGTTTCACGACTTCATGGTGGATTGCCGCGAGTCGAAGAAGCGCTATCGGCACGATCAGGTGCGCGGCCGCTGGGTAGAGGCCAAGGGACAAACCATCTTTGTCGCCGTGCAGTCCGGCGGTGACGAGGGCCTGGCCGAGACCCAGCAGCGGGCGCTCAAGTTCTTCAATTTGCGTGGCAAAGACGCGGAAACGCTCCAGTGGCACAGCGGGTTGCAGTCGCTTACCACCGTGCAGGATTTCTCGCGCGTGCTGGGCCCCGACGCCAAAGAGATGGGCACGCTCACCGAGCCGCGCGAATTCAACCTGATGTTCAAGACATACGTCGGCGCGTTGTCGGGCGAGGAGGGCGCGGCGTTTCTGCGTCCCGAAACGGCGCAGGGCATCTTCGTGAACTTCAAGAACGTGCTCGACAGCACCCGGGTGCGCGTGCCGTTCGGCATCGCCCAGATGGGCAAGAGCTTTCGCAACGAGATCACGCCGCGCAACTTCACGTTCCGTTCGCGCGAGTTCGAGCAGATGGAGATCGAGTTTTTCTGCCATCCAAAGTCGTCGCCCGAGTGGTACAAGTTCTGGCGCGATCGGCGCTATCAGTGGTATTTGAACCTGGGGCTGGCCGGCGAACGGCTGCGATTGCGCGACCACGAGCAGGACGAATTGAGCCACTATTCTTGCGGCACGGCCGACATCGAATATGCGTTTCCGTTTCTGCCGCCAGGCGAGTTCGGCGAGTTGGAGGGCATCGCCCATCGCGGCGACTTCGACCTGCGCAGCCACATGGAGGGCAAGCTGGTGCGCAAGGGGGACGAACTGGTTGTGGAAACCGACGCCGAGGGCAAGCCGCGGCACCGGGGCAGCGGCAAGGACCTGACCTATCGAGACGACTTGACCAACGAGCGCTATACGCCGCACGTGATCGAGCCCTCGGCCGGCGCCGATCGGGCGACCTTGGCCTTCTTGTGCCAGGCCTATACCGAGGACGAGGCGCCGGACGAGAAGGGCAAGATGCAAACGCGCACGGTCATGAAGTTTCATCCGCGCATCGCGCCGATCAAGGCGGCCGTGTTTCCGTTGGTGAAGAAGGACGGCATGCCCGAAGTGGCGCAGCGGATCTACAAAGACTTGAAGCAGCGATTCAGCGTGTTCTACGACGAGAAGGGGGCGGTCGGCCGCCGCTATCGCCGCCAGGATGAAGCCGGCACGCCGTACTGCATCACCGTCGACGGCCAGACGCTCGACGATCAAACGGTCACGGTCCGCGACCGCGATTCGCTCAAGCAGTGGCGCGTGAAGGTGGACGACTGCGTGGAGGAGATCACGCGATTGGTGAATACGGCGTGACGGCGGATTTTCGCCGAACGAACGAGTCGACCTGATGGCTGCGACCAGTGACGCTCTTCTGTTTGTCCATGGCACGCTGCGACGGGCCATCGACAGCAAGATGCATCGCTATCTGATCCGGCACGCGGAGTTCGTCCGCGACGCCACGTTCCAGGGCAAGTTGTACTTGATCGAGTGGTATCCTGGCGTGGTGAAGTCGGACGATGTGGCGGATCGTGTGTGCGGTGAAGTGTATCGGCTGCACGACGCCGAGGTGTTGTCGCGGCTTGATGACTACGAAGGCTGCGGCCCGGCCGCGGCGGAACCGGCGGAATACGTGCGGCGGATGGTTGAGGTGCAATCGACCGATGGCACGACAATGTTGGCCTGGATATACCTCTACAATTGGCCCGTGGAGAATCTGGAGTATGTGCGCTCGGGCGATTTTCTCGCTAATCGGCGCAAATAGGTGTTGAAGAATTACTTGACCGCCAGGGTCGAATCCTTCATATTGCCGTGAGTTCTCCGTTGCGATGAACGTTGCGCTGTCCTTGGGAAGAGGCTCAGGTTGCTAATGCGAAAACACGGCGTCTAACGACACAGTGTCTCGCTTTGGCCCGCTTCGAACCTGACCATCCACGCCATCAACCTCCCAGGAACAGCCCCCCTATGTATCGTTCGATCTCGATTTGCGCCATTCTCTGGTGCCTGACGGCAGAAGCGTCCGCGACCACGTTGTATCGCGACATGTTATTCGGCGTGCAGCAGACTTCCGACATTGTCTATGGCACGGGGCCCACGAACGACGGCGCCGCGACGATGGATCTGACGTTGGACCTGTACCGTCCGACAATGGCGGTTACGCCCGTGCCAACTTCAACGCCGGCGATCGTGCTGGTGCATGGGGGCGGCTTTGTGGGCGGCGACAAACTGGATATGGCGCCGCTCGCCGAAGCCTACGCGACGCTGGGCTATGTCGTGGCGTCGATCAACTACCGCATGTATTACGATATGCCGCCAAATTCGTCCCCCGGCCCTGCCGACAACTTTACGCCACCGCCGGCGGGCTACGATACGTTTCCCGACTTGCAACTTGGCGGCAATGCGATCAACGCCGCCGTGGATGACGCGTCGCTGGCCATGCAGTGGATGCGCGATCACGCGGCCGACTACGGTGTCAATCCAGATCGAATCGGCATCGGCGGCGCTTCGGCCGGGGCGATTACCGCATTGCTGGTCGGCTACAACAATCCGGGATATGTGCCGCCCACCGTCGTGCTGAGTTTCATGGGCAGCATGTACGGAACCGAAAACGCGATTCAAGCGGGCGACCCGCCGGCATTGCTGTATCATGGCGACGTCGATACCCAAGTGCCGTTTTCCGGCGAAGTGGCCGTGGCCGCGCGGATGACCGACGTGGGCGTGTATCACGAGTTCTACGTCGCGCCCGGCGTGGGCCACACGCTCAACGAAGCGATATTCGCCACGGACTTCGGCGGCGGCACATTGCTGGAACATAACATCGACTTCCTGGCCAACTACCTGGTTCCCGAGCCGTCGGGTTTGTTACTTGCGTCGCTGGGCGTTTTCGCGCTGATGGCTGCGCGGAGATGGTCCGCCAGCAACGGCGCAGGAGACAACGGGTCACAGCCCGTGACTTCCGTTTCCATGAAGCCCGCACTTAGCCAGGTCTGTTCGCTCAATTCGCCGTTGCAGGCGGACGTAGCCGACTATGCGGCCGGCAAGTGCGAGGCGATCGAACTGTGGACCGGCAAATTGGATGCGTACCTGGAATCGCACTCGGCCGAGCAGTTTCGGGCATTGCTCGCGGAGCATGGCGTGACCGCACCGGTGGCCAGCTTTCAGGGCGGACTGCTCACCAGCCAGGGTGAATTTCGCAAGCAGCACTGGGACGCGTTCGAGAACCGGCTGCAACAATGTCGTGAACTGGGCATCGGTACCTTGGTCGTGGCAGGCGACATTGCCGGTCCGCTGGTGCAGCAAGACATCGAGCGCGTGCAGGTTTCGCTGAAACAGGCGGCCGAGTTGGCCGGCAGGCACGGCATGCGGGTGGCGTTGGAGTTTCAAGCGCGGGCGGCATTCGCCAACAATCTGCAAACGGCCGCGGCGCTAGTGGCCGAAGTGGAGAGCCCTCATTTGGGAATCTGCCTGGACGCGTTTCACTATGGCGCCGGCCCGAGCAAGACGGAGGACCTGGGATACCTCACGACCGCCAACCTGTTTCACGTGCAATTGTGCGACCTGGCGGGCATTCCGCGCGAGTTGGCCAGCGACGCCGATCGCGTGTTGCCCGGCGACGGCGACTTGCCGCTCGCGGCGATCGTGGCGCACTTGCGATCGATCGGCTACGAGGGCTACGTGTCGATCGAGTTGATGAACCCCCAGATCTGGCGCATCCCGCCGCTGCAATTCGGCGAAGTGGGGATGACGGCGCTGCGCAAAGTTCTCGGTCTGGCGAGCATGGAGTAGCAGCATTCCAGCGCTTGTGCGCGTATGGTCTCTCTTGAATCGGGCGCGCTGGCAGCGAATAATTAGTAATGGCGGCAGGCATTTCGTCGTTGGCCAGGCAGGAGGGGCCCGTGCGACGTTTAATTCTTTTCTGCGCAATCGGCCTGGGCGGGATGATGCTCACCGGCCAGCTTGCCGTGGCTCAGTTGAGCTCAGGCGGATTTGTCGTTCCACGGCCGCTACTGTCCGATCCGCCGTCGACGGGAGTTGCCAGGCCTTTGCCGTCGTTTCACGTGAACCGTCCCGCGGAGACGCCCGCGTCCCCGGCAGATACATCGCGTGGCGGCGAAGCAAACGATGGCAATGCGCATGGCGACGATGGGCGTCGTGGAAATGGTGGAGACGTGGATCATGGCCACGGATCGCATCACCATTCGCATCATGGTGGCACTGGGCCGTGGTTCGTCTGGCCACCGGTCGTTTATCCATGGCAGGGCAACGTCGGTTACATCCCGAGATTTCCCAGCTATACCAACCTGGGGCTGCCCTACTATATCGATCCTGCTTTGAGCGCTTGGTCGCCGATTCAGCAACCCATGGCGCAGCCCAGCGCAGGCAACGTGCCCGCGCCGGCGCCGGCAGTTCCGCTTTCGACGCTGGATTCGATCAAGTCGAAGATCCGCGTCACGAACGCGGCGACCAAAGCGCGTGCCGGCAAGTTCGTTGGCTACGGCGACGCCAATTTCAAGAAGCAGAGCTACCTTTCGGCCGCCGAGCGGTACAAGGACGCGTCTCGCATGGCGCCCGATCTGGCCGACGCGTACGTTCGCCAAGGGTTCGCTTACATTGCGATGAGCAACTACGACAGTGCGGCGCGAGTGTTTCACCGCGGTCTGTTGATTCGTTCCGACTGGAATGGCTCGCCGTTTCGCTTGGACCAGATTTACGATGACGACCAGATTTCCAAAACCGCGCATCTCGAGAGTCTGGCCAAAGCGGCGGAAGACAATCCGCTCGACGGCAATCTATTGATGTTGCTGGGCATGATGCTGTATTTCGATGGCCAGGTAGAACGATCGGAGCCGTTTTTTGCGGCGGCAGCGAAGCGGGCGCGAACGAGGATCGACTGCTCGATCACTTTCTAGCCCAGCCTCGTCCGGCGGGCACGCCGGCTAGCGACCCGCCGAAACCCGGTGGAAAGCTGGTGTTTTAGAGAGACGGTAGGCTGGAGGCAAGAAGAAACAGTGACTGCGCTCGCACTTTTCCTACGGCCTACCGCCTACGCCTACTCACGCTGCTTCCAGATCGGCGGATTTGACGGCTTTGTTTTCCCACAGCTCGGTCCACAGGCAGCCGGCCCAGGAAAAGCCGACGCCGTAGCCGGCCAAGAGCGACCGCGTGCCACGGCGCAACCGACCGTCGTTGCGCAGCTCGTTGATGACGATGGGCAACGTGGAGGAGACGGTGTTGCCGAAGTCCTGCAGCACGGTGGGCATCCGCGCTTCGTCCATCCGCATTTCCTGACGCAAGCTTTCCAGCAGCTTGTGCGTGGCCTGGTGCATGAGGTAGAGATCCACGTCCGGCTCGTTCACCTCGGCGCGGCCGAGCACTTGCTCGAGCGTTTGCGGCACGGTGTCGATCGTCAGCTTGATCAGGCCCGGACCGTCCATGTACAGCTTGCTTTTCCAGCGCCAGCGAGTGCGTGGCTGCAACGCGCCGGCCGCGGGGCGAGCGCCGCCGGAGTTGACCATCAAGGCATCGCCGGCGCTGCCGTCGGTGCCAAAGGTAAAGCCCGACAGTGAGGGGACGTCGGCGGCCTCGATCAGCGTGGCGGCCGCACCATCGCCAAAGATGGTGCGCAGCGAGCGATCCTCGGCGTCGATGTATTTCGAGTAGGTCTCGGCGGTAATCAGCAGGATGCGCTGGGCCGCGCCGAGCGAATCAGTCCGTCGGCCAGCGACAGGCCATAGACGAAGCCCGAGCAGCCGAGATTGAAGTCGAGCGCTCCGGCGCTGGTGGGCAGTCCCAGGCGGTGCTGCATCAGGCAACTGGTGGTGGGCAGCGGATAGTCGGGCGTCTGCGTGCATAGCAGCAGAAAGTCGACGCTGCCGCGGTCGATGGCGTGTTCGGCGAAGAGTTTCTCGGCTGCCGCGACACCGAGATCGCTGGCGCACTCATCGGGAGCGGCGATGTGCGCGCGCGAATGCCCGTCTTCGCGTAGATCAGATCCAGGTCCCACTTGGGGAACTGAGCGCTGAGATCGTCGTTGGTTTCCACCCGCTCGGGCAGGTGGATTGCGATCGGGCCAATTGCCGCGTACTTCACTGCCTTGTGCCTCGAGGATCCCCGAACCGCCAATGCGTAGGCCCCCGATCATACCCGTAGAGTGCCAGAGGCCGCAAGGTTGACATGCTAGCGGGTTTGTCTTGCGGAATCGAAAGGCCGCCCAGGGGGTAAGATGTCGACAAGATGCGGCGCCGTCACGCGGCAGCCCTGGCTTCCGTCAGCTTGGTTCGAATGGCCGCTAGCGTCGCCAACGCAGCGACCGCGTAAACGACCGATGTGGCCATGGCGATGCCGTCGACGCCGAACCATTGCATCAAGGCATAATCGGCCACGATATTGAGCACCAGACAAAGTGCGCCGATACGCAACACGATTTGGTTTCCGTCCAACGCGCTGAGCAAACGCGATCCTAACATCACGAGAACGTAGAAAGGGATCTGCAATGCCAGATACGCCTGCACGCGGCCGACCGCCGCGGTGGTTTCGGGCGTGAACGCGCCGCGTTCGAACAGCAGGCGAATCATCGGCTCGGCCGCCAGCGCCAAAATGACCGCGATCGGCACGGTTCCGGCGACGATCAGTTTGGCATAAGCGCGGATCGTGCGATCCAGATCGTCCCAGCGTCCGGCCGTGGTCAGTCGCGAGAAGCGCGGCAAGAGCACGGTGCTCAGGCTGACGGCCACGACCGACAGAGTTAGCGCCACCAGCTTGTTTCCATAGTTCAGCACGGAAACGCTGCCGGTGCCAAGACTGGCGGCCATCGATTGGTCGACCACGGCCGCGGCGCTCAACAGGAGCGTGCCCAGCGCAATTGGCCAATAGCGGCGAGCCACGTCGGCCAGCCCGGATCGACGCCTTGCCAGGCGGGCCATGGCAACAATCCCCGCGCGCTGTCGCCCCCAAGAGGATGCAACACTCCAGCCCGAAGCCGCCTAATGTACCCCAGGCCAGCGCTTCAATGCCGTAGCACTGTTGCAGGATCACGAGTCCCGAGAGGGTGCCCAACGGCACCGCCACGGGAGCGACGGCCGTGGCGACAAACCGCTCGTGCGCATTGAGTATCGCGCCTAGGATCGACGACACGCCGCTGATGGCGAGCACGCCGACGAGCAGGTAGAGCAGCCGAGCGGCCAACGCCAGTTTGGCATCGTCAAAGCTGGAACCCACCAGCCGCAGCAGCAGCGGCGCGGCCAGCGCCAATAACAAGCAAACGGCCACCAGCAGTACGACGCCAGCCACGAGGATGCTGCCGACGAGGCGCCGGCGGCGGCCGGCGATTGCTGCTCGTAAACACGCAGGTAGCTTGGAACGAACGCCGCGGCAAACGAGTGCCCCAGCACGGCCACGCCGTAGGAGGGTATCATGAACGCGATCAAGAAGGCGTCCAGTGCATCGCCGGCGCCAAACCGCTCGGCCACTTGCCAGTCTTTGGCCAGCGCTGCCAGCTTGACGACTATGGTCGCGATGCCGAGCATCGCCACGCTGGTGAGCGCGCGAAGTGTCCCGCGGCCAGGGATTCGTCGGCAGGCGGTAGACCCGATTCAGCTTTCACGAGGACGTCCCGTCACGTCGAGCCTCGGGTTCGACCGACAACAAAAACGGCTTCTTGCTCCAGGTCCAGCGATCGAGCGCCTTGCGAAAGACAAATTGGTTGCAGCCCGGTCCGCCGCCGCAAGTGGTCAAGCGCTCCAGCACGAAGCCGCGCGGTTGAAAGTGCGCGAAGATCCGGTCGGGCGTGGCCGTCTCGAACGGATAGCCTCCGATCCAATCGAGACAGTCGTGCCACCACGACATGCCCCGCGAACTCTTGTAGTTGCGATAGCGGGCGAGTGGACTGCGCAGCAGCGTGATGTCGCGGGCAAGCCCTTTGGCAACTTGATATCCGACCAGACAGGCAGCCATGGGCCACCGCAGCAACTGCGGCAGCGCGACGTAGGTGCGCTTGAGAAACGTGTTGAGACGCGTCCAGTAACGCTGGTGGTTGTAGATGGCCAGGAACAATCGTCCGCCGGGCGCGACAGGGATCGCGATGTTCTCCAGGCCCTGCCACAAGTCGCCCGTATGGTGCAATACGCCCCAGGAGTAAACGAGGTCGAACTTGCCCAGTTGCTGGAGATAGTTGCGATCGAGCACGGAGGCTTCCTCGACGGTCCAGTCCACGTCGTTCGGAAAGAATCGCTCGCGCAGGGCCCGCGTGCATGCGACGGACTGCGGATCGTAGTCGAACGAATGGACGTGCGCTCCGAGGCGACGTGCCGCCAGACTGAACAATCCGCTGCCTGAGCCGGCGTCCAGGAAAGACGTGCCGGCCAAGTCGTCGACGCCCAGCATCTCGCGCAGGCTGCGTTCGGCTTCGGCGATGCGCTGCTCGTCGAGCGTCCGCAGAAACCGCTGCCAGTTTCGGCCGAATTCAAAACGCTGGCCGCCGGCGACTTCCTGGGCAAAGTTCGACATGAATAAGGTCGTCCGGCGGCGGTTGAGGCTACGATTGTCGCGCGGCGCGAAGCGCTCGACGCATCGATCAAGCACGATCGGTCTTCACGCGTCGTGGCGGCGCTGTTGCTATTGCGGGCGACCGATTATCCCGGCTGCCTATTTCCACTCCATTTCGCGGTTGCCGTCAACCGAAATTACATTGGGTACGATTCGCGAACGGGACGCCAGGGAGGGTGCCCCCCGTGGGCCTTGCATATCTAAAGTACATATACCTTGCCCATTTCTCCAAGCCGGTGGCCGATCGCGACTTGTATCAGGCGATTCGGCGGCTGCCAGCACGTCGGATTCTGGAGATTGGTATCGGTTCTGCCGATCGCACCATGCGTTTGGTTCAATTGGCCAAGCAGGCGGCCGGAGACGAGTCGGTGCGCTATGCGGCAATTGATCTGTTCGAAGGGCGCGGCGCCGAGTTGCCCAAAGGTCTGTCGCTCAAGGAAACGCACCGCAGGCTGGCTCCGGCCGAAGTTGCGGTGCAATTGATTCCGGGCGACGCGGCGCAGCGCTGGCCCGGGCGGCCAACTCGCTGGCGAACATGGACCTGGTGCTGATCTCGTCGCAACAGGGAGTTGCGTCATTGGGCAACGGTTGGTTCTACGTGCCGCGCATGCTGCATCCCGGCTCGCAGGTTTTTCTGGAGACTCGCGAGCCGAGGGTGAGCCTTCGCTGCGGCTGATGCCGGTGGCCGAGATCGAACTCTTGGCCAACGGCACTCGTCGCCGCGCGGCCTGAGCCTGCGTTCGATTCGCTCGAACTGACGGAACCAGCAGGCCACCGGCCGTGTCCCGCAGATGGCTGGATTTGAAGAAATCGAGCCAATCCCGATCTGAATTCTTGCGACTAAAGCGCTACCACGGCCCCGCGTGGTTGAATTGGCAAGATTTCAACATGTACCAGGCGGCCGGAGGCATCTCGCAGGTCGCCGTCCGCGGGGTTGCCCTGCCCTCGAATTGCCCGAACCCGTACAATAATTCCGCGTACTACCCGAATAGCTTGGCAGTAGGAAGTCTTCTTTGCCGGCGGCGGTTGTCATGACCGAAAAGAGCGAGCTATCCAGCAACGACGAAACCCTGGACACGCCGACTAGCGAGCTGTCGAGCGCTGCCGGTAGCGCGTGCCATCACGTGGGCTTCATGCAGGGAAGCCGGCCGCAACTTGCGACCGAAACGGCCAGTTTGTTGCGCACTCGTTTGCGGGCAGCGGCGGGCGTGCTGTTTCTGGCGTTCGGAGCGTTCTTCGTCTGGCGGCTCACCAACCCGTATAACGACAACCTGGCGGAATCGTTTTCGTTCTATTCGCATTTCGCCGTCACCGTCGTTCTAGGCGCTGCGTTGGTGTTGCTGTGCCGCACGTGCGCCATTCATTTGAAGATACTGCGCGTCTATGAGCTGGTCATTTTCGGCATGCCGGCCGCATACTTCCTGGTGCAACAGTATGACAGTGCCGCGGAACTGACACGGAATGGCATCCTGGTCAGCCCCCTGCCCTATTGGCTGGGACTGGTGTTCACCTATGGCATGTTCATTCCCAACACGTGCGCCGCGCGGCGGTCGTGGTGGGCACGTTATGCGCGATGCCTGTCGTGCTGGCCGTCGTGTTGTATTGGATCAACCCGGAATACGTTGACGCCCTCAGGCGGCACCCCGGCATCATGACCGACATGGTGATCATGATGAGCGTGGCGTTCGTGAGTTGCGTGTACGGCACGCACGCGATCAATACACTGCGGAACGAGGCGTTCGAGGCCAAGCTGCTGGGGCAATATCGGCTTTGCCGGCCCATCGGCACTGGCGGCATGGGCGAAGTGTATCTGGCCGAACATCAGTTGATGAAGCGCCCCGTGGCCATCAAGCTGATCCGCCCCGGCAAGGCGGCCGATCCGCAGGCCATGGCGCGCTTTGAACGCGAAGTGCGCGCCACCGCCAAGCTTTCGCACTGGAACACGATCGAGATCTTCGACTACGGGCGGAGCGACGACGGCACGTTCTACTATGTGATGGAATACCTGCCCGGCATGAGCCTTTCAGAACTGGTCGAGCGGCACGGGCCGCTGCCGGCATCGCGGGCAATTTATCTGCTGGCCCAAACCTGCGACGCCCTGTCGGAAGCTCACGCTCAGGGATTGATCCACCGGGACATCAAGCCGGGAAATATCTTTTCGGCCTATCGCGGCGGAGTACACGACGTGGCCAAACTGCTCGATTTCGGGCTGGCCAAACCGATTTCCGAAGATGCGGCCTCGATCCACCTCACGCAAGAGGGCTCGATCACGGGCTCGCCGCTGTTCATGTCGCCGGAACAAGCTTTGGGCGACAGCGAACCTGATGCGCGCAGCGACATCTATTCGTTGGGCGCCGTGGCCTACTACCTGCTGACCGGCTCGCCGCCATTCGACGGCGACAAGCCGATGCGGGTGATTTTGGCCCACGCGCACGAGCCGGTGGTGCCACCGTCGCACTTGCGGTCGGACATTCCGGCGGACGTCGAGGCGGTGGTGCTGCGCTGCCTGGCCAAAGACCCGGCCGACCGGTATCCGACGGCCGCGGCCTTGCGCGAGGCGCTATTGGAATGCGTCGCCTCAGGCAGTTGGACGAGCACGGATGCCGCCCGTTGGTGGCAATCGCACGGCTCGGCCGATGTGCAGGCCGAAGCATTGGCGTCGTCGGCGTTCTAGGCCAGCGGGCATGCCTGCAAAGCCTGTCGGCGCGGCCCTTTGTCGGGCGGCCGCGCGGGGCATCCGCTTGCGGCGCAGCCAGGGGTATACTTAACTAGTACCAGTTTCAAAACCAAAGAGAGTGGTCCGTCGCGTGCCACGGCTAGCTCGCCTAGCAGTGCTTGGCCCAGGGTTTGCACTGCTTGACAAGCAAGCAGTGGCACCAAGATTCGGTTTTGAAGCTAGTGATCCATCGAGCCACCGGATAGCCCTTTCACCCACCAAATGATTGCGACCATGCCCGCCACCGACCAACCGCGAACCATGTTCGCCAAGATCTGGGACAACCACGTCGTCTTTGACGAGCCCGGCAAGCAAGCCATTCTGTACATTGACCTGCAATTGGTACACGAAGTGACCAGTGCCCAGGCCTTCGAAGGGCTGCGGCTGGCCGGCGCAAGGTCCGCCGGCCCGAGCGCACCGTGGCCACGGCCGACCACAATGTGCCCACCACCGATCGCTTGCTGCCGATTGCCGATCCGATCTCGAAACAGCAGATCGACACGCTCCGCGAAAATTGCCGGCAGTTCGGCATTCGCTTGTACGATCTCGACGATCCCAACCAGGGCGTGGTGCACATCATCGGGCCGGAGATGGGGCTCACCCAGCCGGGCATGACGATTGTTTGCGGCGACAGCCACACCGCCACGCATGGCGCATTTGGCGCGTTGGCCTTTGGCATCGGCACCAGCGAAGTCGAACACGTGCTGGCCACCCAGACGCTTTGCAGGCACGTCCCAAGACGATGGAAATCTGCGTCGGTGGGAAACTTGCCGCCGGGCGTGACGGCCAAGGATTTGATTCTGTACCTGATTGGCCAGCTTACGACCGACGGCGGCACCGGCTATTGCATCGAGTATACCGGCAGCGCCATCCGTGCCCTGTCGATGGAAGAGCGGATGACCGTGTGCAATATGTCGATCGAAGCCGGGGCGCGAGCCGGCATGATCGCTCCGGACGAAACGACATTCGCTTATCTGCGAGGGCGTGAATTCTCGCCGAAAGACTATGTAGATATGTAACTGAACCAAAAGGGTAGACGTACATA
>CAVZWY010000010.1:0-79682 GCA_963779015.1 uncultured Planctomycetaceae bacterium
TGAACCATCGTCCTGCCATTGCACCCCACACGGCTACCGCCGCTGTGAATCGCGGCATGGTTGCGAAAAAACGTTGCAAAAAAACGATGCAAGCACGAGACTTCGCAACCACGCGAGACTTGCCAAAACGTTTTCGCGGGTCGCATCCCACAAATGCTTGTGCCGAGTTGACACCAACCAGCGTCCACGGAACGTGGGCCGATTCTTGCAGCCATTGACCGCTATCTGCCGCCGAGCAACGCATCCACCGCCGCGCCAATATCCTCGCTGGCCATCAGCGTCTCGCCTACCAGGATGGCGTCTACCCCGGCGTCCTGCAGCCGCTCGACGTCGGCCCGCGTGCGGATGCCGCTTTCGCTCACCAGCACGCATTGGTCCGCAATGCGGTCGCGCAGCCGCAGCGTGTGGTCCAGATCGATTTCGAAAGTGCGCAGGTCGCGATTGTTGATGCCGATCAATGTCGCGCCGGCGTCGAACACTCGCTGCAAATTCTCCGGCTCGTACAGCTCGACCAGCGGACTCATTCCCAACTCGACCGCTTCGTTGTGCAGCTTGCGCAGGTTGCAGTCGTCCAGGCATTCGGCGATCAATAGCACCGCATCCGCGCCGGCGGCCCGGGCTTCGTAAAGCTGATACGTGTCGAGGATGAAATCCTTCCGCAACACGGGCAGCCCCACGGCCGAACGCACCGCCTGCAAATAGTCGAGACGGCCTTGAAAATACTGCGCGTCGGTCAGCACGCTCAAACAACTTGCGCCGTGTTGCTCGTAAATGTGGGCAATCTCGACCGGCTCGAACTGCTCGCGAATCACGCCGCGCGAAGGGCTGGCCTTCTTGACCTCCGCAATCAGGCGAATCGGTCCGCCGGCAGCCAGCGGCGCGAAGAAATCTCGCACCGGCGGCGCGGCCGCGGCTTGTTCTCGCACCAACGGCTCGGGTCGCGCAGCTTTGGCGGCGGCGATCTCCTGGCGCTTGGTGGCCACGATCCTGTCAAGCACGGTATCCATCGAACGCCACGCCGTTTCTGAGCCTGAGGACGAAATGCCGGGGACTGTCCCGATCTTTCGGCGCCTGGGGAGAAACGCGGGACCGTCCCTTCTCCGCGGGCCTTTGTCCCCAGGTTACTAGTGTTTGAAGTGCCGCCGGCCGGTGAAGACCATGGGTATCTTGTGTTCGTTGCAAGCGGCGATCACTTCCTCGTCACGGCGCGATCCGCCCGGCTCGATGATCGCCCCGATGCCCCTGGCCGCAGCCTGGTCGATCGAATCGGCAAACGGGAAAAACGCGTCAGAGGCCAGCACGCTGCCCTTCGCACGCTCGCCCGCTTTCTTGATGGCGATGTCCACCGAATCCACGCGGCTCATTTGCCCGGCGCCCACGCCCACCACGGCGCAACCGCTAGCCAGCACGATGGCATTGGATTTGACGTGTCGCACGATATTCCAGGCAAACCGCAGATCGTCCCATTGGTCGGGTCGCGGTTCGACCGACGTGACCACGCTCCACTCCGTTTCCGGATCCACCTGGTGATCGCCTTGCTGCACGAGCACTCCGCCCTCGATCTGGCGGAACTGTCGCGGAGCCGGCGGCGCGGCCAGCGGACCGACCTTCATCAGCCTCACGTTGGCCTTCCACTTGGGCCGGGTGGTGAGAATCTCCAGGGCCTGCGGCTCGAAGTCGGGCGCGACAATGGCTTCGACAAACAACCCCGGCTCCGCCAACAACTCGGCCGTGGCCACGTCCACCGCGCGATTGAATCCGATCACCGAGCCAAACGCGCTTTGCGGATCGCCGGCCAGCGCCCCGCTGGTGGCGGCGGCCAACGTGTCGGCCGTCGCCGCGCCGCAAGGGTTATTGTGCTTGATCACCACCGCGGCCGGTTCGACAAACGAGCGGGCAATGGCCAACGCGCTATCCAGGTCGAGCAGGTTATTGTACGACAATTCCTTGCCGGCCAGTTGCTGCGACGCCACCAAATTGGCTCGACTGCCAGCGTCGGGCTCGGCATACAGGGCCGCCTGCTGATGTGGGTTCTCGCCATAGCGCAGCACGTCAATGCGCCGCAGCGACAAGTGCACGTGCTTGGGAAACGGCTCCCTCTGCGTTTGACCTGACAGATAGTCGGCAATCGCGGCGTCGTAGCGTCCCGTGCGCCGAACGCGCCTGCGCCAAATCGCGCCGCAGTTCCAGCGTCGTGCAGCCCTGAGCTTGCACCTGCTCCAGAATTTCTCCGTACTGTGAAGGATCGGTGGCCACCGTGATGAAGGCCTGGTTCTTGGCGGCTGCGCGAATCAAACTCGGCCCGCCAATATCGATCTGTTCGATGGCCTCTTCCAAGCTGACGCCCGGCCGGGCCACGGTCGCTTTGAACGGATAGAGATTCACCACGACCAGTTCGAACGTCACGATGCCGTGTTCGGCCAGCGCCGCCAGGTCGTCGGGCCGATCGTGACGGGCCAGGATGCCGCCGTGAATGCGCGGATGGAGCGTCTTCACGCGTCCATCGAGCATTTCGGGAAAGTCCGTGTACTCGGCGACGTCGTGGACCTTGAGTCCCTCGGCCTCGAGGAAGCGCCGCGTGCCGCCGGTGCTATACAGTTCGACGCCGGCGGCAGCCAGTCCGGCGGCGAAACCGCCCAAGCCCAGCTTGTCGCTGACGCTGATCAAGGCGCGTTGGATGGGAGGCGATTGCAACGTCACGGATGAGTTTTCCTTCCGACTGATCGGCCAAGGTCCAGGTCGTGTCGCGGGCGAAGGACCAACGTCAAAGCTCTGCCGGCGTTCGTCCCGGGTCCACGTCCGCCGTGCCGCGTCGATACCCGGCGCCCGAGCACTTCGATCCCGCGTCGGCGACTCAGAGGGGAGCAGCCGCGCGACACGCCACCGACTGCCTGGTATGGGGCCAGATCCCACTCGCCGCCTGTTAGTTTCCAGAAACCGCCACAGAGCGTCAACACCCCGCAGGATGGAAGCGCGCGGAGTGTGTGAAACGTCCAAGTTTTCCGCGCTCAGGGAATCGCGAACGGATCGTCCGCATCCGCCCCGGCAGGCGCTGCGGGGCCTTCCTCCTCCATGAAGGGCGAATCACTCGGCTCGCTGGCCGGCGGCTCTTCCGAAGGCGGCTCTTCGTCCGCTTTTTCGGATCGGTCTTTCAGCGTGGGCAGCGCCTCGACTTCCGGAGCGGGAGGAACGTGCATGGTGGGCGACTGCTGCCGCAATTCGTGCAGACATTGCACCGCGCCGGTGGCGCCTACCAGATAGATCCTGTCGCAATCCGGATTCGTCACCGTCAAGGGCACGTCAATCAGCGGCATCGACGCCAACTGCGTGCCGGTGGCGATATCCAGCACCTGCAATCGTCCGACTTTGTCCACCACGTAGAGTCGCGTCGCACTGGCCGCCAAGAATTGCGAAACACCCGAGGCGATCCACAGCGGTCGAGCCTCCGCCGCGTCGAGACAAGTCATGCCCCGATATTGCGAAATCACGAACACCTTGTCCTCGATGGCGACCGGCGGCTCGTTGATCGGCTCGCCGATCGAATACTTCCAATTGATTCTGGCGCTGGCCTCGTCCACGGCATAGACGAATCCGTTGATGCTGCCGGCGTACAGATTCGGAGTCCAATAACCGGGACGGGCGTGAATGGCATCCTTCGTTTCCAGTCGATAGCGGACGCCCTCTCCGTTGGGACCGGCCACGTAGAAGTATCCCAATTGCGTCGTCCAACTCACCGTCTGCGGCGTGGTCATCGGCGACATCAACACGTGCCCCGCCGATTTGTAGACCCAGGGCGAGAACTTCGTGCTGCCATCCAGCGCATAGCCCTCGATTTGACCGTTGATCATCGGCACGAAAGCGTAGGTTGCGCTCAGCGCGGGCCCCGCGCCAGGCACGCCAACAAGTTGCCGCTTCCAGAGCAGCGTGCCTGCCTTGCGGTCCATGACGTAGAGCTGAGAGCCAACGACAACCGCAATGTGGTCCTTGTTGGCGGCTGCTTCGCTGGTCCAGCGGCCGCGCGGCCCAACTTGCGCCCCCACAACGTCCGCCCGGTTTCCGCATCGAGAGCCGTCAGCATGCCGGCGGTGGTTTGCACCAGCAACACGCCATTGGAATAATTAACGTGGTTGACCGGCCCCGTCGACTGGAGCGAGCCGATTTGGGCATACCAGGCACGCGTCAATCCACAGCGACGGGCATCCGACTGGGACACAAGTGCCGCCGCGGGCAGCAGGCTTGCCAACGCGGACATTGCCACCACGATCAGAACTGTCCAGATCAACCGCCGCATCATCCGTTGTCCCCGTGCTCGATATCCTCATCACGCCATGCATCCAACCGACGCCGCTGTCCAGCGGCGGCCAACGTCCATCATAGTCGACCACGACGGCAATTGCTCGTGCTGTCACGGCATTTTCAATCACGATTCACCGCCGTCGTGCCCGCGGCCCGGGCAGCTTTGACACAGTGCGGGTAGACCGACGCCACTGCCATTTCCTAACATGGGGGCTGTCGAGTGGGAACAGGAAGTCTGCGTCAAGTGAGTAACCCATGTCCGACGAGCCCGCAATTCTGCAAGAAGTGCTGGGCTATTTGAATTTTTCGTCGGGAAAGCCCGATCCGCGACTGCTGCGCAATCTCAACGAGCTGTTCGCATCGATCGAGAGCCAACAGCCACGGCACGCGGCCCCCGGGGTGACGCCGCAAATCGTCCAACAGCGGCTGCAAGCCCGCTTGGACGAACTGGCCGGCGAGGCGGGCGCCTTCGAAAACGCGGAGCAATGCCGCGGCGTATTGCCGCTGGTGTTCGAGCACCTCCCCAAGCGGTACCGCCAGTTCCACCACGACCTGTTGTTTCATGAGACCGACGCCGAGATCTGGCGGCCGTTTTTTGTCGGTCGAGCATGCGAGGCCGTCTTGCGCAGGGGCCGCCGTGGAACGAAACCGACCGTATCGTTGACGGCGCGATTGCGCAACTGAACGACTACGTGGGCCATCGCCCCATTGCCGTGCTGAGCACCTCGCAACGGATCGAGCCCTACGCCCACGAGCGGCTGCGCCCCGTGCCCCTGGTTGTCCGCGACGCGGGGGTGAGCGTCGGACGCTATGCCGAGATCATCCGCCGGACACTCGATATCTTGCGCGCCACCGACGAGGCGATCCTGCGCGAAGCCCAGTTCGATCTGGACCGGCTCGACGAGTTGGCCCTCGATCCCCGGGCCTACGACTTCGATCATCCGGTCAACAAGCGGCCCAACTACCACTTTGGCCAATGGGATCCGCATCACATCGACGGCCGCGGCTTTTACGATCGCTTTGTCGTGCAACAAGTCACGCTCGACGTGCTGCTCGAGCGGGTTGACCATCCCGGTGAACTGTCCAAGAACGAATTATTGTCCGAAGCCGCCGCCGTGCTGGCCGGCACCATGCTGATGGCCTCGGGTACGAGTGGCAGCGGCCCCGGCGCTTACGATTCGACCGTGACGCTCGGCACGCTGATGCCGCGCATTGCCGCCTATCGCGACGCGTTCTACGAATGGTTCATCGCCAGGCAAACCGGCAAACACGGCAAGCGGTTGCGTGCCGAAGCGTCCGCCGGCAAACAGCCGCTGGCCGGCGCGCGGCAGCACCTCAATCAACAACTGGCGCGCCGCCGCGCCGCCCAACTCGAACACTTGCACCTGGCGCTGCTGTTTCGCGCATTGGCTTTCCGGAGGCCGCCCTGCGACAGGCGCGCGTCGTGCCCGTGCCGTCGGCGCGAATCGCTTGCGAAATTCAGTGCCGCCTCACTGCCGGAGACCGGGCAATCGGCGAACACCAACTCCAGCACGCGGCCGACGTGCTCGTCGAGATCGAAGACTTTCTGCACCGGGGGATCGAATGCGGCGCCCTGGCCGATCTCTGGAGCATTTTGGGATTCCAAGGTCAGTTCAGCCTGTTCCCCTCGCCCGAGAACAGCGTGCCCGACCATCGCATCGATCAACTGATCGAATTGATGGAGCAGATCATGGCACTGTATGCGCGGCTGTGGAGCGAGGCGGCCGCCAGCCAGCAACGAACGCTTACCGAATCGCTGTCGCGCGGCATGCAAAAGCTGACCCAGTGGTGGGACCAGTTTGCTCCGACCAGCGTCGAGGGCATCGAGTCATTCAGCGGCGCGGAAGCATTCGATTCGGCACGCGAAGTGGCCGCGGCGCTGGCCGACTTTCGCCAGGCAGACGCCGCGGCGGGCGACATCAATTTTTGGCGCCAGCGCGTCGCGCACTTCAATTCTCCCAAGGCCTACGCGCTGGTTGTGAGAGCGCTATTTGAAAAGCCTGATCTGGTGGCCGCCATGGCCTTGCTGATGCAATGGCTCAGCCAGGCCAGCACGATTCCACTGAAGCAAGGCGAGTATTCCTTTCACGCGCTCGCGCTGCGGTGGCTGGCCGAAGTTTTCGTGGCCGAGGGACGCGAAGATCAGTCCGAACTCGCCGCGCAAAACGGCGAGTCGCTCGTGCGGCGCTACTTCGAACTGCTCGAAGCCAATGCGGAAGACTTCTGGCAGGTGCCCGACTTGGATCTGCTCGGCGGCGCGCCCGTCGACAGCGGCGCCAGCGACTCGGATGACGAAGAACAGGAGGACGGCGAGGAAGCGGACTCGGAAGGCGGTTTGTATAGCGCCGCGTACGACGACGTCGTTTTCGTCGACAGCACGTCCGACGGCGTCGACGCCGACATGCTCGAATCGGGCGGCCCGGCAACCACCGACTTTGAGCTGGACATCGAAGCCCAGCGCGTGAGCGATCGTCTGGCTTTTCTGCGCACCGTCGCCAGTCTGTGGAAAAGCGCGGCGGCTCCACGCGGACCTGGTTTGGGAGCCTGGGTGCCCCACGACGTCTTGGAGCAATGGCTGGCGCAGGCTTTGACCAACGAGAAACAGCTCGTGAAGTTGTCGGCCAGTGTCGACGCGCGCCGTATTCCCGCGCCCTCGGCCAGTCGAGAATCGCTGTTGGAGTTCGATCGCCGTCGCTCGGTCAAGGAAACGCTGGTCGAGAAGATCGTCGTCACGGCCGTTGAAACGACCGGCGCGGCACGCGGCGTACGCGCCGCGCTATCGGCCACCGGCCGCGGCGTCGGCCCAGACGGAGACGTGATCGACCAACTGCTGGCGGCCGTCGTCCAGGCGGATGCCCAGGGCGTGCGCCAACTTTGGCCGGCGTTTCTCGAGTTCGTCAAAGCGAAGCCGATCCTCTATGTCCCCCTGTCCAAAGGCGGCGATCCCACTCGGTTGGCGCAAGTGCGGCATGTTGCAACATACGCTGCGCGATTTGCTGTTGTGGTTGCCTCGGCTGGGACTGCTGCGCGAAGCGTGCCAGCTCATCGAAGCCTCGCGCATCATGGAATCCGCGAACCCGGTCGGCGCCGGAGCGATCAGCGAATACGACCGACTGTTCAACATGGGCTACGAGTCGATCGTGGAATCGCTGGTCGAAGTGTCGAGCCGCTGGTCGGACGATCTGGAGAGAGCGGACACGTTGCTGGTCGAAGCGCTCGAACATGTGACCGAAGCCTTGTTGCGACAATGGCTGGCCCACAGTCGCACGCTGCGGCTCAGCGTGCTGGAGCGCATCAGCAGCGACAAAGCGTGGCGGGCCCTGGTCTCGTTCATCGAACGGTACGGCCGCGATCTGTTCACCCAGCGGTTCCTGCACTTGGGGAATCTGCGCGATATCGCACCAAGGTGTGGACGCCTGGCTGGCGCAGCTAGAAAATCAGCCGGACGGCGAAGAGCGGTTGCTGCTGGTGGAAGATCTGGACACGAAGCTGCCGCGCGCCGAGGCCGTCAAGCACTTGGGCCTGATCATCGAGGCGGTTGCCGAAAACTACGCCGAGTATCGGGACTACAACAGCACGACAACGCAATCGGACCGGGGCGATCTGCTCTATACGCTGCTCGACTTTCTACGGTTGCGCGTACACTACGACCGGGTCGCCTGGCATCTCAAGCCCGTGCTGGCGGCGCATGCCATTCTGATGCGTCAGGGCGCAGCGGTGCTGCCGAGTCGTGGCGCCGGGCTCTGGCCGATCGCACCGGCGAACTGGCCGACACGTTGCAGACTCGCTACCACGAGCTGCGCGCGAAATATGCCATGCGATTGCCCACGGTGGCCGACCGCCTGGGAGAGCGATTCGTGCGCTCGCTGGCCGTCGATCGCGTGCGCGCGCTCGTGAAGCCGGCCATGGAACAAGCGCAGCGTGCATCCCCGTCGGCCACGGAACATCCGACGGCATTCGAGTTGCTGGAGCAGGAAGCGGAAGAACTTGCCCAGGAGCCGACCGGCGTGGGCCTGGACGTGCCGCCCTGGCTGGCGGCACTCGAACAGGAAGTCGACGAACAGCGCCGCAGCCGCGCGCGGCTCACGCCCACGGCAACGCAACGCATCTCACTGCCGCAAGCGCCGCTTGGCATCGACGAAGTGCAGCAGCAATTAACCGGCTGGGAACAGCATCCGAACTAGCCGCGTGTTGAAGAATTCGACAGGCTGCGACATCGCAAAGCTCAGCCGCCGCAGCGGTTTCCCGGGTGGCCGCGACAACTTGTTGTCGGGGTGGCGCAGCCACGAGAGGACGACTCGATCAAGCCCAACGAATGGTCGCTCTCTTCGTGCCGCGCGGAGTTCCCTGCGGCTGGCCATGCAGTCAGCTTAGGGAACTAACCGGGGGTCTTCAAACAAATCCCCGAGCCAACATCGAAGAGAAGCTGCGCAAAGACCTCCTGTTGCTTCGCAACACCGACAACAAGTTGTCGGCGCCACCAGCCAAGGACCAAGAAAAACGGGACATCACTGGCTCTGTAGAGAACTCTACCAGGGTGCTATGTTCGAACCGGTCGAAAGCACGTCGTTGAACTCGAAAATCGCGTGGCTTCTGACTGGACTGTTTGCCGGTTTCGACGTGTGAGCGAGTGTTTTCTACAGAGCCGGACATCACTGATATTCACGCCAGCCAAGGAGGGCATCCGGGAGCTTGGCGACTTGTCTCGCGCTGCTCGGCGCTGGGAAACTGGACATATCACCCGTACCGCCCCTCGATGTACATCTCGGTTTCCTTGCGCTGCGGGTGCAGGAAGATGTCCTGCGTGCGGCCGTGCTCCACCACCTCGCCCAGCAACATGTAGATGCACTCTTCGCTGGCCCGGGCGGCTTGCCCCATGTTGTGCGTCACGATCACGATCGTGAAGCGTTCCCGCAACGTCTCGATCAAGGTTTCGATGGCCTGCGTCCCTTCGGCATCCAGCGCCGAACAAGGCTCATCCATCAGAATCACGCGCGGCTTCAGCGGCAACAGCCTGGCGATGCACAGCTTCTGCTGTTGTTCGAGCGTCAACAGCGTGGCCTTTTGGTGCAGCCGGTCTTTGACGTCGTTCCACAGAAACACGTCCGTCAGTGCCTGTTCGACCAGTGCGTCACGCTTGACGCGGCCAAACGCATCGCGGCGGGTGTGCACGCGCATGCCAAACAGCACGTTCTCATAGATCGAAATTGGCAGCGGATTCGGCCGCTGGAACACCATGCCCACCGTCTTGCGCAATTCCGAAAGCGACACGTCCGGGTCGTAGACGTTTTTGTCCAAGATCGAGATTTCGCCGTTGGTGGTTACGTTTCCATAGCGCTCGTTGATGCGGTTAAAGCAGCGCAGCAGGCTGGTTTTGCCGCAGCCCGAGGGGCCGATCAGCGACGTGACGCACGACTGGCGAATGTTGATGTCGATGCTCTTGAGCGCATGGAAGTCGCCGTACCAGAGGTTCAATCCCCGCGTGCGAATGCTGTACGTCGGCGCGTTGTCGGTAACCATCAGCCGATATTTCCCGTCACGTAGTCGTAAGTGATTTGCTGCGCTGGCTTGGTGAAGATATCTTTCGTCTCGCCAACTTCGACCAGATTCGATCCGTTCAAGAAAGCGGTCCGTTTGGCCAGCCGCCGCGCCTGCTGCACCAGGTTGGTCACCAGCACGATCGTCATCTGCGAGCGCAGCTCGAGCAGCACTTCCTCGATCTTCATCGTCGTGACTGGATCGATGGCGATCGAGAACTCATCGAGGCACAGAATGTCGGGCCGCAGCGACAGGGCCCGGGCCAGCGTGAGCCGCTGCTGCTGCCCGCCCGAAAGCTTGGTCCCCAGCAAATCGAGCCGGTCTTTCACTTCGTCCCACAAGGCGGCTTGCCGCAGGCACTTTTCCACCAGCGCATCCAGCTCGCCCCGATGCCGCAAGCCCGCCATCCGCGGGCCGTATGCCACGTTGTCGTAGACCGACAGCGGCAATCCCACCGGCAGCGGAAACACCATGCCGATGCGACGCCGCAGTTGATAGACGTTGCCCATCTGGCGCACGTCCTGGCCATCGACCGCCACGCGGCCATCGACCGTGGCGGAAGTGACAAAATCGATCGTGCGATTGATGCACTTCAACAGCGTGGTCTTGCCGGAGTTGGCCGGGCCGATGACGCCAAAGATCTCGTTGGGCGGGATCGTCAGCGACACGTCGCGCAAGGCCGGCCGGCCGGCGTATGCGACCGACAGGTGTTCGATATCGATGCCAACCGCGCCCATGCTCACCATTTCTTGTGCGACCGCAAATAGAGGCGCAACCCGATCGACGCGCTGTTGACCGCCAGCACCAGGCCGATCAGCACCACGGCCGTGCCGTATTGCAATTGCTCCAGCGGCAACCCCGAACCGTCGGCAATTTGCTCAGGCGTGGCGCCTTTGACCTGCGTGAGCATGACGTGCAAGTGATAGGACAGAGCCATGCAGCTCTTGTCCAAGGCATACGGGAAAAACGAAGCCAGTCCCTTGTTCGGCACGCTGACGAAAAACGCGGCGCCGGTGAACAGGATGGGCGCCGTTTCGCCGGCGGCCCGCGACACCTGCAGGATCACGCCGGTGAGTATGCCGCTCAGCGAGTTCGGCAGGACGATCGTGCGAATCGTTTGCCAGCGGCTGGCGCCCATGTTCCAACATGCTTCGCGAAACGACATGGGCACGCTGGCCAGCGCCTCCTTCGTGCTGGTGATGATTACCGGCAACGTCATGACGGCCAACGTAAACGACGCGGCCAACACCGACTCGCCCATGCCTGCAAACAACACGAACGCTCCCACGCCAAACAGCGCATGCACGATGCTGGGCACGCCCGCCAAATTCACCACGGCCATGTTCACGATCCGCGTGAACCAATTGTCGCGGGCATATTCGTTCAGATACACGCCCGCCAGCACTCCCACGGGCGCGGCGGCCAGCAGCGAGAAGAAGACCAGGTAGAACGTGCCCACCAACGGCGCCCAGATGCCTCCGGCCGTCATGTTGTTGCGTGGATTCTCGAAAACGAACGCGGTGGACAGCACCGGCCAGGCCTTGCTTACCAGGTGAACCAGGATCAACACCAGCGGCACCACCAGCATGAGCGTCATCACGAGGAAAACGCCCTTGGCAAGCCCCTCCACGCGTTGTTTGCGGCGATCGACCGGCGTGGCCGAAAACGCCTCGCGCACGCTCAACCGCAGATGTTCGCCGCGCTCCAGCGGCAAGCTGCCGTTCTGTTTCAACAGCGTCACTCCTGCCAGCGCGGCGTCCAGATCGGCCCACGGGGCCGTCGCGGCGCCGGTCGATCGCTCGTCGCTAGTGCCCAGCGGATCGACAAAGAACTCGTAGCGCGGTTTCTTGCCAGGAGACGGCTCGTCGCTGGGCCGGGCAACCGCGCAGATTTCGACCCGGTCATATCCGTTCAGCTTGCCGTCGGCCGGAGTCGCGCCGCCGTGCCGCCGTTCGACGTCGCGCAAGGCGGCATCCAGCGACGACCAGGGACGCTCCAGCGTGCCGTCCCCTTCCGAGCCATTGGGGTTGGCCGAGACGTAGAACCGATAATGCGCCGCGCGCGAGGCGGGCCCCGTGTCGCGCCGCCCGCCGAGATTGGCCACGGGCACGCTCCCGCGGCGAGCCGGCGTTGTCTGCTTTGGTTTCAAGCCGGTGTCAGACATTCTGTTTGCCTCGAATGCCTTTGACGACGAGATCGGCAGTCAGATTTATGACGAAGGCGATCACGAACAGCAGGATGCCAATTACGAACAACACCCGATAGTGGTCGCCCCCCTGGTTGGTCTCACCCAGTTCGGCGGCAATCGTGGCGGTGAGCGTCTGCACGGGCGCCAACACGGAATGGGGAATCTGATTGGCATGGCCGCTGGCCATCAGCACGGCCATCGTTTCTCCGATGGCGCGCCCCACGCCCAGCAACACGGCGGCCAACAGCCCGTTCTTGGCGGCCGGAAACAATACGCGATAGACGATCTCCCAACGACTGGCGCCCAGCGCCAGCGCCGCTTCGCGATACGAGTCCGGCACGGCCTTCAACGCGTCTTCGCCCACCGAAACGATCACCGGCACGCTCATTAGCGCCAGAATGATGCTGGCATTGAGCACGTTCAGGCCGATCGGCGCATCGGTCAGCCGGATGATCAAGGGATTCAACGTCATGTAGGCGATAAAGCCCCACACGATCGACGGAATGGCCGCCAGCATTTCAATCGTGATCTTCAGCGCCTCCTTGAGCCGGGGCGACGAAAACTCAGAAACATACACCGCGGCGCCCAGCCCCAACGGCACGGCAATGGCCATCGACAACAGCGTCACCGACAGCGTGCCGCTAAGCAGGGCGAGAATCCCGTAGTGCGGCGGCTTGCCTACCGGATTCCAATTCGTGCTGGTGAAGAATTCCGACAGTCCCAGCTCGCCGAACAACATTGGCGCGCCTTCGCGAAACACGAAAAAGAAAATCGCGAACACGAAGAAGATCGCGCTATAGCCGCACAAGTGAATCACCAGCTCGATGGCCAACTCCGGCAATCGGCTGACGCGGCCCGCCCATCGGCTGGCAGCCGCGGGCGGCGGGGGCACATCGTTCACGCTGGTTGCCGACATAGGGTGTTCGCGGGGACTAGTCGCCGGCCGCCGACCCAGCGGCGGCCGACGTGCTCGATACAGGGATATAGCCTTGCAACTCGACGATGCGCTGGCCTTCCTCGGAAAGTATCCATTGAATGAATTCCCGCACGGCGCCGGACGGCTCGCCCAGCGTGTACAAGTACAGCGGCCGGGCGATCGGGTAGCTGCCCTCCTGGGCGGTTTCGATCGTCGGCTCGACGCCCGGGTCGCCTTTGGCTTTCGCCACGTTCAGCACCTTGACCGTTTCGTTGCGGTAGCCCATGCCGCTGTAACCGATCGCGCACGGTGTCTTGGAGATCAGCGCCACGAGGTCGGACGAACCGCTTTGCGCCGTGTATCCCTGCTTGTATTCGCGTTTCTTGCCCAGCACGGCTTCCTTGAAGTAGGCGTAGGTGCCGGAGCTGTTCTGCCGGCTGATGCGCACGATCTGGCCGCTGGGGCAGGCCGTGTTGTCGACGCCCAACTGCTCCCAGCGCGTGATCGTGCCGTCCTCGCCATAGATCTCGGCCAACTCGCCGATGGAGATCGAGTCCATCGGGTTTTGCAGGTTGACATAAATCGCCAGCGCGTCGCGGCCGACGACGGTTTGCCGCGGATCCTTGCCGGTGTTCTTTTTGGCCAGCTCCATTTCGTCGGCCTCCATGGCCCGGCTGGCCGTGGCGATTTGGATCTTGCCGGCGCACAAATCGGCAATGCCCACGCCCGAACCGCCCCCTTTGACCGGGATGGAAATGGCGGGGTGGTCCTTGTTGAATTCCTCGGCCCAGGCCTGCGCCAAGTTAACCATCGTGTCGGAGCCGGTGACGCGCACGGTGTCAAACGAATCTTCGGCGGCGCCGCGCGGCGAACATCCCACCGCCAGCGGCATCATTGCTGCGCCCAGCAAGGCAACGATGCCGCGAAATGACAACATGCCTATCGTCCTTTGTCTCGACACGCTATCGCTCAATCTTGTTCGGCAGACCGATACGCCCCCGTGTCGGAGGAACCCTTCGACCATGACCCTGTCTCAAGCGTCGGCGCACCGTGCGCCGCAGTGGACCGGCAGAGCGAGCGCACGTTCGTTCGTTGCGAGCAGGCGCGGTTCCTCCATGCCCGACCTGCGGCGCATGACCGCGCTAGCCGGCCCGCCGCGGCGGCCGGAGTCGATGCCGCGGGGGCAGCTCGATCCACCATCGCCCGTTGATGATAAAGGCCGATTGTTAGGGGATTGTTAGCAGAAGGCCAATTCTGGCTGGTGCATCGCTCCGCCCGCCTCAATAAGCCGCGTGTCCGTCATGCGTTGGCGTTGCACCACGAGGCCGATGTCCGCGCACTTGCCGCGTCGTTCGCAGAGCCACGGTCGGTTGTCCCAAGTCCCTGCGACGGCTAGATTTGATGCTGAGGCGACGTTGGGTTTCGGATGGTTCGTTTCTCGGGGGTTCTTGGCGTGGCGCGGGTGGTTTTGGCGATGTCGGGCGGGGTGGATAGCAGTGTGGCCGCGCATCTGCTGCGCGCCGCCGGCCACGAGGTCATCGGCGTCTTCATGCGGCACGGTGAGCCGGTGGCCACGAGCTGCGCAACGACCTCGGCCAGCTCGGCCGCAGAAGGAGTTTCGGCGAGTTCCGCCTTGCCCATCGTTTCGCCCCGGCTAGGCCACAAGCAGGGATGTTGCAGCGCGGCCGACGCCGACGACGCCCGCCGCGTGGCCGATCGCCTGGACATTCCGTTCTACGCCATCGACTTTCAGGAAGACTTCCGGCAGATCATCGAGTACTTCATCGACGAGTACGCCGCCGCCCGCACGCCCAATCCCTGCGTGGTCTGCAACAATTGGATCAAGTTCGGCCGGCTGTTCGACTATGCTGACAGCGTGGGCGCCCACTACGTGGCCACGGGCCACTACGCCCGACTGATTCCCGCGGCCGATGGCGACGCGCTGCCGGGCCTGGCGCGGTGTCGACGATCACAAAGATCAGTCGTACGTGCTGTTCGGCATCCAGCGGCAACTGCTGCCGCGCATGCTGCTGCCGATCGGCGACTACCGCAAGGACGACATCCGCGCGATCGCGCACGACCTCGGCCTCAACGTGGCCGACAAGCGCGACAGCCAGGAGATTCTGTTTCGTGCCCGAAGGCGATCACGCCGCGTTCATCCGCGGCAAGCGCGGCGCTTCGGCCTCGGCCGGCGAGATCGTCACCAGCGACGGCCAGGTCGTCGGCCAGCACGACGGCTTGGAGCGATTCACCATCGGCCAGCGCAAGGGACTGGGCATCGCCCTGGGCGAACCGCGCTTCGTCATCCGGCTGGAAAGCGACACGCACCGCGTCGTCTTGGGCACCAAAGACGAACTGCTGCGCACCGAGCTCACCGCGCAGCGCACCAACTGGCACATCGCTCCGCCGACCGACCCGCGCCTGCACGGTAAAGATCCGCTACAACGCCCGCCCGGTTGCCGCCCGCGTCACGGCGCTCGACGGCAACCGGCTGCACGTCGCCTTCGACCAACCCCAGCACGCCATCGCCCCCGGCCAGGCCGTCGTCTGCTACGACGGCCCACGCGTGCTGGGCGGCGGCTGGATTGAATAACCGCCGAGCCGCGGCATCCGAGTGCAGCATGTTCCCCTCCCAAGTACCTGAATTCGCAAGAATTCAGATGATCGCACACTGAAGCCTCGCAACATTCGCTACCGCCACGATGCAACGTTGCCACCCGGCCGCTCCTCCTCCGGCTGTTCGCGTGCCTCCAGGTCCGCTATGCTGGTTTATCGGCCCGGTCGGCTCGATTCGCCCACGCGACGCGCCAGCGGACAGACTCTTTCAGGCGAGGACTTCAGTATGAACGCCATGCTCCCGGGGCTCATCGCTCAAGGCCCGAACCTCGACATCGGCAACCGATCCTGGGTGCTGGTGGCGCTGGCCATCATGCTGGTGCTGTTCATCTTCATGATCTCGATCATGATGTTGGCCTATGGCAAGTTGTGGTTTCAGGCCTACATGTCCAACGCCCGAGTGAGCATGCTCAGCCTGATCGGCATGAGCCTCCGCCAAGTGAACGCCCGCGTGATCCTGCAGGGCAAGATCATGGCGCTGCAAGCCGGCGTCGGCAGCGATCCGCGCACCGGCATCACCACCCGCCGCCTCGAAGCCCACTACCTGGCCGGCGGCAACGTGCCGGGCGTGATCAACGCCATCATCGCCGCGCATCGGGCCGATATCGACTTGGACTTCGACCGCGCGGCGGCCATCGATCTGGCCGGGCGCGACGTTTTGGAAGCGGTGCGCACCAGTGTCTATCCCAAAGTGATCGACTGCCCCGATCCCACCAAGTCGAAAAAGTCGCACTTAAGCGCCGTGGCCAAAAACGGCGTCGAGTTGAAAATCCGCGCCCGCGTCACCGTCCGCACCAACTTGTCGCAACTCATCGGCGGAGCCACCGAGGAAACCATCGTCGCCCGGGTGGGCGAAGGCATCATCACCTCGATCGGCTCGGCCGTCAGCCATTTGGAAGTGATGGAAAACCCGCACCGCATCTCCAAGGCCGTGCTCGACCGGGGACTCGACGCGCACACGGCGTTCGAGATCGTGTCGATCGACATTGCCGACATCGATGTCGGCGAAAACATCGGCGCCCGCTTGCAAGCCGATCAGGCCGAAGCCGACACCCGCGTGGCCCGCGCCAAGGCCGAGGAACGCCGCGCCAACGCCATCGCCCGCGAGCAGGAGATGAAAGCCAACGTGGCCCAGAATCGTGCCGGCGTCGTGTTGGCCGAGGCCGAAGTGCCGCGCGCCATGGCCGATGCATTCCGCCGCGGCCGGCTGATCGTGGCCGGCCCATCCGTCGAGGGCAACGGCCAGTCGGGCCCGGCCGCGAAGTAATGACGATGCCTCGTCCGACACTCGCACTGATGGCGCTAGCGTGTTGGCTGCTCCACGTAACGCCGAGTGCTGTCTCGGCCGACGAATCGCCCGACGAGTTGCCACTGCTCAAGACCTTCCGCGCGGAATTCGTCGAGCTCACACCCGGCAAGAACGGCTTTCCGGCCGATTTCACCATGGGCAACAACGATGGCCCGGCCGCCGAGCAACCGGCCCATCGCGTCACACTCGCGCATCCGTTCGCCATCGCCCGCTATGAAGTGCCGCAAAACCTGTGGCGGGCCGTGATGGGCAGCAACCCCAGCCGCTGGAAAGGCCCGCGCAACTCGGTCGAGATGCTCTCGTACGACGACGGCATCAAGTTCTGCCGCCAGGCGACATCGCGCCTGCGCGAAGCAGGGTTGATCGAAGCCAACCAAGTCATGCGTCTGCCCAGCGAGGCCGAATGGGAATACGCCGCCCGGGCCGGCACGACGACGCGCTATTCGTTTGGCGACGACGCCGCAGCGCTCGACGAACACGGCTGGAGCACGCACAACGCGGCCGGCAACGACCCGCCGGTGGGAGCACTCAAGCCCAACGAGTGGAAGCTGTATGACGTGCATGGTTATTTGTGGGAGTGGTGCGCCGACCCCTGGCACGACCACTATCAAGGCGCACCAACCGACGGCTCGGCTTGGACTTCCAACGGCGACCCTACGCGGCGCGTGCTGCGCGGCGGCAGTTGGAAAGACCCGGCCGAGCAACTCACGTCCACATTTCGCAAAGCCGCGCCGGCCGATCTGCGGGATGACGCAGTCGGCCTGCGCTGCGTGCTAGCAACGGAAATGCCAGCGGCCGAGTAGCCGTCGTGATCGACACCATTCATTGTCCAATCCGCACCGCCGATCCCCCGGCAAAGCCGGAGGCTGCATCACCGCGCACGTCAGCCCCCGGCTCCGCCGGGGGACGATGTACCTAAGTTTTTAGGTACTCGATCTTGACACCGCGGCCGACCGCGGGCACAATCACCTAAGTTCTTAGGTATTGTGGCGATCGCCATGGAGGTGCCCCGTTGAGTCAACGCATTCCCTCGGGCCGCGAACTCGAGATCCTCAAGATCCTGTGGGACACCCATCCGGCTTCGGTGCGCGAAGTACACGAGCGGATGTGCCCCGACGGCGAGCTGGCCTACAACACCGTGCAAACGCTGTTGCGGATCATGGACGAAAAGGGGCTGGTCACGCACCAGCGCCGCGGCCGCACGTTCGTCTACAAGCCCCGCCACACCCGCGAGCGCGAAATGTCGCGGCTGTTGGACAAGGTGTTCGACGGGGCCCTCGATCAATTCGTCGTCAGCCTGCTGAAAACCAAGAACGCCAGCGCCGCCGAGCTGAAGCAGCTCGAGCGGATCATCGCCGAGGCGCGCAAGAAACAAACCAGTCGCACGCGGAGCTCCTGAGACACTTTTCCGTTGCGGAGAGATTGCCATGTCGGTCGCCGTCGCGCTGTTCGATGCCTGGTTGCGAGTCGCCCTGGGAAGCTTCTTGTTGCTGGCCGTCGCATCGGCCGCCGTGCTGGTGATTCGCCAGCCGGCCCGGCGCATCCGCGTCATCCAATGGACGCTGGCCGGACTGGTCGTGCTGCCGCTGTTGGTCGCGCTGCCCAGCTATCCACGGCTGGCGATCCTGCCGCGGTTGGCGGACGTTTTGCAGAATGAGCGCGACACGGAGCAGAGCGAAGCCGAACCTGCTCCACCCAGTTCCGATGTGCTTCCGCCCACGCTCCCCGCGGAGCAGTTCCTCGAAATGCCCATTGAGCCGACCGAGTTCGAGCCGGCGCCATGGGTGCCGCAGCCGGCGCCGATCGAGTGGCTAGTCGACGAAGCACCCACCGATGAGCAAGTGGTTGCGCCACAGCCGCGGGTGCTCGTGGAACCGATCCACGTCGCTACAGCGCCGGAGACGATCGATTCGTACACGACGACCGAACCGCTCGCCCTCGCCAAGGAATCCGTGCCAATCGTCGAATCGCACCAGCCCAACTCGCCGTGGCTGCCGCAGGACTATCGCGCCTGGCTTCTCGCCGCGTATGGCACCGGCGTGCTGGCCATGGTCGCGTGGTCCTATCTCGGTTTGCTCGCCGTTTGGCGATTGATGCGCAGCGCGCGCGAGGCGCCGCTGGAATGCCGCGTACTGTTGCGCTCCTTGGGCGGACCACGCAGTGATCGCGTGGCCTTGGTAGTTTCGCCGCGCGTGCAGCAACCGTGCGCCCTGCGGTGGCGGCGCACCACGATCGTATTGCCCCAATCCTTGGTGGACTCGGCTCTAGTCGCCCAGGCCGATCCGCAAGCCTTGCGCTGGGCGCTGGCGCACGAGTGGTCGCACGTCGAGCGCCGCGATCTGGTCGCATGGAACGTCAGCGGCCTGTTGCGCTGGTTCTACTTCTATCAACCGCTCGTCTGGTGGCTGCGTGGGCAGTTGCAGCTTTGCCAGGACTTCGTGGCCGACGCGGCGGCGGCCCGCTGGGGCGAAATGCCCGAGGACTACGCCGAGTTTCTCACCACGTCGAGCTTTACCCGTCCCACGCTGGCCGCTGGACTGGGCATCGGCGGACGCATTTCCGACCTGCGCAGGAGAGTCATCATGCTAGTGGAACGCCATCGACCGTTGGAGAACAAAAGCCCCCGCGTCTGGAATCTGGCCATGATGCCGATCGCGATTCTGCTGGTGGCGCTAGCCGCTTCGCTTGCGCCGAGCGGCAACAGGCTGGAGGCCGGAGACGGGAGGCCAGAGGAAGCAGGGCAGGGCAGCGCGGCGGAGCCAGCGGAAGAGTCATCCGCGCCAGTTGAGTCTACGGCGCCGGCAGAAGCTGCCGAGCCAACAACAGCGCCGGTCGTGGCAACGCCGGCGCCAGCCGCACAGCCTGCCGTTGTGACCGAAACCAAAAAGGCTGGCGACCAGGAAGTCAAACCCGCCCGCCCGGTGAAGGCTCCGTCTGCTCCGATCGCCAGACAGCCAACCAGCCCCCGCAAGATTCAACCCGGCGACATGTTGACAATCGAAGTACAGGACAACATTGAAAGCCTGAACTTTCGGGGCCTGAAGTTGTTGTTGCGATCGGGAACAACCGCCGCTGTAGATGCTGACGGACGACTGTCCTTGGGCAGTTCCTACGGCGAGGTCGACGTCGAGGGAAAAACGTTACGCGATGCCGAACGTGGAATCGCCGACCAACTTACAAGCCTTGTCAAACTGCGGATAGCTCGCGCCCGTCAGTCATCCACCGTTTATGGCGACCCTGAATACACGCGCAACAACCTCGAAATCAACGTCCGCCTGAGCTTCGTCAATACCAACGCGCCGTATGTGCCGTACGTACCGTCGCAAACATTCCTGCCCGCGAAGCCGGCGGCAACACCAATTAGCATTGCACCCGCGCCGGTCCCGCCGCAGGCGCCTGCGGCGGATCGCACGCGGCGCATCGAGTCGGGCGATCGGTTGCATATCACCATCAAGCTCAATAACAACGGCACTTGGCGAGACGCCGCCTACGTGCTACTCGTGCAGCCCAACGGCACGATTTCTCCTTCTCCGGCGGGAGCCAAATATGAGCCTTGCATCGTCGTCGGCTACACTGCGGAGGCACTGGAGCAGCACTTTGCCCGTGCGATCGAGGAAGCCGAGAAGATGGCGGCAAAAGTGAGCATCTCGGTCTATCCACGCACATCAGAGAGTTCCCCAAAAGTCTCGAATATAAAACCCGGAGTTGTCACCTACTCGCAGCCGGCGCCGCCGCCCGTCTCAACTTTGAGCACGCGCATTCAGCCCGGCGATCGCGTGTCGGTCGAAGCACGATTCGAGCCCGTGGGAAACTCCCGGCGTTTCCTCGTTCAGTCATACACCGTGGATCCCGACGGACTAATTGCGATGGGGGCCGAGTACGGCCGCTGCAAGCTCGGCGGCCTCACGGTGGAAGAAGCCGAACAAGCGCTCATCAAGAAGCTCTCGGAGTTCGGTCCCGGCGTGAAAGTGCAAATCGATCGCTATTCCAACCCCAGCAACTGGCCGCGGGTGCAAACATACCCGGCACCTGTCACGGGCACTCCAACCGTCGAGCCTTACGTGCATACGATTCAACAATCGCCGTCCACGCAGCACGCAACCATCCAGCCAGGCGACGCCCTGCACATCGAAGTGTTACCGGAGGAAGCCAACAAGCTGATAAAGACGCTGTCGGTAGTGGAAGCCGACGGCATGCTGGCCCTGGGCGTCACGTTCGGCCGCGTCAAGGTCGCGGGCCTCTCCCTCTCCGACGCCGAGGCGCTCGTCAAAGACATCGTCGGCAAAAGCTATCGCGACCCCGAAGTCCAGATCACCCATGCCGACGCCACGAACGTGCCGCCCAGCTTCGGGTTGCCGATCATTCCGGAATCCGGCGAGGAAGCCTCGCACGTCGAAGCGTTGCAACAGGAGATCACAAAACTGAAAGCGACCATTCGCACGCACGAAAGCGCGAAAGCTTCATCACCCGCTTCGCAGCCCTATAGTGCGCCGCCGGGCTCCGATTCGCAGCCGAACATCTCGCCTCCTTATCAGAACGAATTCCATGGCCCGAATGGAAAGGGCCCCGTCGGACCACTAGACTTCGAGGGCAGGTCATCGTTGCAGCAAGATGAGAATCCATACGCAGCCGAGCCTAGCGCCGAAGCAAAAGAATCCGAGCGACCGCGCGACGAAGAGAAATGACTGGATTGTGCAAACGGTACCAACCGCCAAGGACGCAGAGGATCGCAGAGACATCAGGGCAACTGCCAACGACCTCGCGCAAATCCGCCCCGTAAATCCAAAATCGAAAACCCAAAATCCAATTCGTCATCGTGTCGTTGTGGTCGATTCTCACATCGGCTCGGCGGGATCTTGCCTTCCCACAGCGAGTTCATTGACTGGATCCGCTGCTGGACGCAACAACTCCAACAGCCCCAGCGTCGCCGCTTGGTTCGGCATGGGATAGCCGCGCGAGCAACGCCAGTTGCCGTTGACCGTTTTGCGTTGCCAGGCCGCTAGCGTACGCTCGCGCTGGACGGTTTTCGAGCGGCTTTTAGAACGGCCAGATGATCGGCGCCAGCGCTACCGTTACGCCCCAGATCAACAAGTCCATTGGCACGCCGATCTTCACGTAGTCGCTGAAGCGATAGCCGCCGGGACCATACACCATCAGGTTCGTTTGATAGCCGATGGGCGTGGCGAAGCCGGCGCTGGCGCCCATCATCACGGCGATCACGAACGGCATGTAGTTGACGCCCAGCCCGTTGGCCGTGCTGATGGCAAAGGGAAACATCAGCGCCGCCGCCGCGTTGTTGGTGATCAACTCGGTGACGATCAGCGTCACGCCGTAGACGATCGCCAAAGCGATCCAGGGATTGCCGCCGCCCAGTTCGACCATTCCGCTGGCAATGTCGTTGGCCGCATTCGTGGTTTCCAGCGCCGTGCCCACGGCGATCGAGGCGGCAATCGCCAGCAGCACTTGCCAGTCGACGCTGCGGCGGGCCGTCTCGACCGAAATGCAGCGCGTGAGAATCATCGCGCCGGCCGCCAGCATCGAGGCCTTGATCATCGACATCCACTCAAAACTGACCAGCAGCACCATCGCGACCAGAATGCCCACCGCCAATAGGGCACGATCGTGGCGTGGCGGATTTGAATCCGGTAAACGGCTCACCAGGAAAAAGTCGCGCGAATCTCGCTGCTGATCGGCGAACGAAGGATGGGCCTCGACCAGCAACGTGTCGCCGGCGCAGCACGATGTCGCCGATCTTTTTGTGCAGTCGTTCGCCGTTGCGCGCCACGGCCACCACCACGGCGTTGTAGACCGTGCGAAAACGGCCGTCGCGAATCGTCTTGCCCACCAGCGGGCAGGAGTTCGAAACCACGGCTTCGATCAGGCAGCGTTGCGTGCGCGGGCGCTGAGCTTTTGCACCTGGTCGGTCGCCGGCACCAGGCCGCGAATGCGCTGCAAATCGACGACCGACTCGATAATGCCCACGAACAGCAACCGGTCGTTGGCGCGCAGCGTTTCCTGCGGCGAGACGGCGGGCAAAGCGCTGCCGTCGCGATCGATCTCGGCCAGGTACACGCCGGGCAGATGTCGCAAGCCGGCGGCCTCGATCGTCTTGCCCACCAGCGGGCTATCCGCCGCGACTTGCATCTCCACCGTGTATTCGCGCGGATCGGTGGCGGTGGAGAGCGCGGCGGCGCGATTGGGCAACAGCCAGCGCGACGTCAGAATCAAGAACGTCCCACCCAACAATGCCGCCGGCACTCCGACCCAGGAGATCTCGAACATGCCCAGGCTGTGCGCGCCGTTGGTTTCCTTGAACAGCATTCCCGACACGACCAGGTTGGTGCTGGTGCCGATCAGCGTACACGTTCCACCCAGGATGGCGGCATAGCTCAGCGGAATGAGGAACTTGGAGACCGGAAAACGGTTCTGCCGGGCCCAATCGGTCACGGCCGGAATCATCATCGCCACCAGCGGCGTGTTGTTCATGAACGCGCTTAAGGCCATCGTGGGAAACGTCATCCGCGTCACGGCGCGCAGCGGCGTCTTCGAGCGGCCCAGCAGCCAGCCGGAGATATAGTCGACGCCGCCGGTCTCGCGGACCGCCGCGCCCACCACGAACAGCACGCCCACGGTCAACATGCCCTCGTTCGACATACCCTCCAGCGCCTGCGGGGGCGTGAGGATACCGGTGACCAGCAACAGCACCACCGCGCCGATCAGAATCACGTCCGGCGTCACCTGGCTGAATATCAACAGCCCGAACACCAGCCCCACGATGCCCAGCGTGAATTGGGCGGGCGTGATGATGCTGTTTTGCCAATTGAAGTTGAACCAGGGCATGATGCAGCCGCTGCGGTAAATACCGCCAGCCGAGGAGATGGTGCGCGAGCAAGCAGCGTGACGGGCCGCGCCAGAGGGCGGAATTCGGCGCGGTGAAGCCGTCCTGGAATCGCTGGGAATAATAACTTGCGTCGAAAACCACGCCTAGAGCGGATCTCCGTCAACAAAGGCCCATTTCCAGTGCGAAACCATCGCCACCCGTGCTAGAATCGAGGCGCTCACCGCCCGCTGCGCAGTCCCGCCCGCCACCCCACCTGCAAACACGCATGTTGAAATTCCTCGCCCTGCGACGGCTAGTCTCCCTCGCTGCTACCGCCTGTTTGACCCTGGTGATCGGGGGGATGTTCGCGCTGCCGGCCCAGGGCGAAAACTGGCCCGGCTGGCGCGGACCGCGCGGCGACGGCACCAGCCACGAGCAGCACGTGCCCACCCGCTGGAGCGCCAACGAGAACATCACCTGGCAGGTCGAGATTCCCGGCCGTGGGCACGCCTCGCCCATCGTCTGGGACGATCGCATCTTCGTGGTCACCTGCGACGAGGAAGCCAACGAGCGCATTTTGCTCTGCTTCGACCGGAAGTCTGGCCGCCAGTTGTGGCAACGTGTCGTCTTGCGGTCGCCCTTGGAGCACAAGCATCGCCTCAACAGCTTTGCCTCCAGCACGCCGGCAACCAACGGCCAGCTCGTCTGCGTCACCTTTCTCGATCGCGACGAGATGGTCGTGGCGGCATACGACTTCGCCGGCCAGCAGCGCTGGCTGGTTCGGCCCGGACCATTTGCCAGCACGCACGGCTATTGCAGTTGTCCAGTGCTCTTCGAGGACAAGCTGATCGTCAACGGCGATCACGATGGCGACGCCTACCTGGTGGCGCTCGATCGGCAAACGGGCGAGACCATCTGGAAGACGCCCCGCGAGAATAAAACTCGCAGCTACTCCACGCCGCTGATCCGCCAGATCGATGGCCGCACGCAAATGATCCTCACCGGCAGTAAGTGCGTGGCAAGTTACGATCCGCACGACGGTGCGCGGCACTGGATCATCGACGGGCCCACCGAGCAGTTCGTCGCCACCGCCGTCTACAACGGCGAACTGATCTTTCTCACCGCCGGCTATCCTGAATTGCACATCCTGGCCATCCGGCCCGACGGCACGGGCAACGTCACCGACACGCACATCGCCTGGCGCACCACGAAAGGAGCGGGCTACGTGCCTTCGCCGATCGCCGCCGGCGACTATTTTCTGGTAGTGTCCGACGGCGGCATCGCCAGTTGCTTCGAAGCCGCCACCGGCAAGGTTGCTTGGAAGGAGCGCTTGGGCACGCACTTTTCCAGTTCGTTGGTGTCCGCCGCCGGCCTCGTCTATTTCACATCCGACGAAGGGCACACGACCATCGTCCGCCCCGGCCCCAAACTGGACATCGTGGCCGAGAACGACTTGGGCGAGTATTGCTTCGCCTCGCCGGCCATCAGCGACGGCCAAATCTTCTTCCGCGGCGAGAAACACTTGTTCTCGATCGGCGGCAAATCGGCCAGCGGCCAGACGGACTAGAGCCCGCGCACTTTTGCCAGCTTTCTGGTGCCAGCACGTGCCGGCATTCACGCGCGGTAGCAGTTGTGCATAGAATTCCGCGCTTCGCCAGTTCGTTGCTCGGGACGTGCGTCCATGAATCTATCGCGGCTTGCCGTTCTCCTCTGTGTCATCGTGCCGGCCACTTGCCTGCCCGCGACGGCGCAAGACATGCCGCTGATACGGTCTTTGATCGAGCGGATGGTGATCGACGAGCTTTCCTCCCACGATTCGGAAGAATCCTCCTGGTACGACGACAAGACGAAGCGCAAGAAGAAAGTCTTTCAGATGAACTTCTTCGGCCGCGAGATCGACCAGCAGGTGGCCTCGTGGACCGAAGAAACAAAGTCCTGGATTTGGATCGAACAACCGGATGAATCTCTCTCGCTGGAACTGACGCAATTCAAACCGCGCGATGGGCGACTCTATTTCGGCCTGGAAGGCCGAGCGAAGCTGGGCTTCCGCGTCTATGGCCGTATCCAGCGGTTGGCCAAGGGAAACGCCAGCGGCACCGTACACGTCAAGTTCACCCTGGAGGGCTCGACGTCGATGGTCAACGGCGGCCTGGCCGACAGCCAGGTCACCACCCTCCAGGGCAAGCTGAGCGAACTGCAATTCAACAACGATCTGGCCAGCCCGCTCGAAACACTGGTTGTCGACGCCCTCAACGACCACGTCAAGAACAAGAACAAAAAGCTCCGCCGCAGCGTCGAAAAGGCGATCGACCGCGTGAAGTTCTAGTTCTCGCGGCGCCGGCGTGAACATCCGCCGCCGGCCGGCTGTCCGCTCCAAACGTTCTATCGCATGCCGTTGAGGGCTCACGCCCGAGAGCCTCTCGCGGTACAATGGCCCGTTTGCCTGCACTCGCATTTTCCGTTGCCAACCCACGACCCACGCCATCGTGACCGCGAAATCCGCCACCGCTAATCCCACACGTAAGCCGCAGCGCCAGATCCTGGTCACCGCCGCGCTCCCCTATGCCAACGGCCATATCCATCTCGGCCACCTGGTGGAATACATCCAGACCGACATCTGGGTGCGCTTCCAAAAGCTGCGCGGGCATCGTTGCTTGTACTTCTGCGCCGACGACACGCACGGCACGGCCATCATGATTCGCGCCCGGCAGGAAGGGCGCAAGGAAGAAGCCCTGATCGCCGACATGCAACAGGCGCACCTGCGCGACTTCGAGCGGTTCAACATCGAGTTCGACAACTACGGCAGCACGCACAGCCCCGAGAATCGCAAGCTGTGCGGCGAGTTCTGGTCCGCGCTGCGAGGCGCCAACCTGGTGAGCGAGCGCGAAGTCACGCAGCTATACGATCCCGAGGCCGGTGTCTTCCTGGCCGATCGCTTCGTCAAAGGCACCTGCCCGCGCTGTCATGCGCCCGATCAATATGGCGACAGTTGCGAGAAATGCGGCGCCGCCTACAGCCCCACCGAGCTGATCGACCCCAAGAGCACACTCTCAGGCGCCACGCCCGAGGTGCGCGCCGCCAAACACTTGTTCGTACACGTCGAAAAGCTGCACGAGTTTCTGGCCGAGTGGACCCAGACCGGCAACCACCTGCAGCGCGAAGTCGCCAACTACCTGGCCGGCCACTTCCTGGGTGAGCCGCTGCGCGACTGGGACGTCTCGCGCCCCGCGCCGTACTTCGGCTTCGAGATTCCCGACAGCCCGGGTAACTACTGGTATGTCTGGTTCGACGCGCCGATCGGCTACGTCGCCTCCAGCGCCCAATGGTGCCAGCGGCACGGCGAGCGGCTGGACCACTGGTGGCGCAGCAGCGGCGTCGAGACGCATCATTTCATCGGCAAGGACATCACCTACTTTCACACGTTGTTCTGGCCGGCCATGCTCAAGACGGCCGGCTATCGCTTGCCCGAGAAAGTACACGTACACGGCTTTCTCACGGTCGACGGCGAGAAGATGTCGAAGAGCAAGGGCACGTTCGTGCGCGCCTCGACGTATTCGAATCACCTCGATCCGGCCTACTTGCGTTACTACTACGCCTCGAAACTCGGCCCCGGCCTGGACGACTTGGATCTGAATCGCGAGGAGTTCGTCACCAAGGTGAATTCCGACCTGGTGGGCAAGATGGTCAACCTGGCCAGCCGCACCGCCAAATTCATTCGCGAAGAAGGACTGGCGGCCAGCTATCCCGATGACGGAGGGCTGTTCGCGCAAGCGGCGGCCGAGGGCGAAGCAATTGCCGCCGCCTACGAAGCCTGCGACTACAACCGGGCCATGCGGCTGATCATGGGCCTGGCCGATCGGGCCAATCAATACGTCGATGCCGCCGCGCCCTGGAAGTTGCGCGACAAGGCCGAGTGCGCCGTCGAATTGCAAGCCAGTTGCACGATCGCGCTGAACTTGTTTCGGCAGCTCGTCGTCTATCTCGCGCCGGTGTTGCCCGGCTTGCAGCGGCAGAGCCAGGCATTGTTCGACGAGCCGTTGGACAAGTGGAGCGACGCAGCACAGCCGCGCGTGGGCGCGCCGGTCAACGAGTTTTCCCACATGATGAAACGCGTCGAGGCCGCCCAGGTCGCGGCGATGATTGAAGAAAGCCGAAAGGAATTTGCCATGACCGAACCAGCCCCCTCCGAGCAACCCGCCGCCGCCGCGCCGCCGGCCAGCGCTGCCGCCACCACTTCTCAGAACGACAGTGCCGTGACTTTGGAAGCCGAGCCGTTGGTGACCGATTTGATCTCGATCGACGACTTCACGAAAGTCGACTTGCGCGTCGCCCGAATCCTGGTGGCCGAAGAGGTGCCCAAGGCCAAGAAGCTGCTAAAGCTCACGCTGTCGCTGGGCGGCGACGAGCGTCGCACGGTATTCGCCGGCATCAAGGCCGCCTACGAGCCCGACAAGCTGGCCGGGCGGCTGGTGATCCTGGTCGCCAATCTGGCGCCACGGCAAATGACGTTCGGCACCAGCGAAGGCATGGTCGTGGCCAGCGGCCCCGGCGGCGCCGAAGTCTACCTGCTCTCCCCCGACAGCGGAGCCCAGCCCGGCCAACGGGTGCACTAAGCTGCTTTGCCACGGATGTCAGCGATACGGCTTCCATTCCGGCCGATCCGAATGTCGCGCGGTACGCGGCGCTTCGCCCCGAGCAAATGGTTGATGGTATTCGCCAGGGTCGAAAAAGGGGGTCGGGAGAATGTCCCCTTTTCCCTCCCGGCCCAAACCGGCTACCGTGACCCTGATGTGCCCCGATCCGCGCTGTATAATGATCGGCGAAAAGGGAGCCCATGCCATGCGACGCGCGTATACGTTGGTTGAAATCCTGGTGGTCATCGCCATTATCGGGCTTTTGGTTGGGCTGTTGCTTCCCGCGATTCAAGCGGCGCGACAATCCGCAAGCCGGACGCAATGCACGAACAATCTCAAACAGATTGGCATTGCGCTGCTAAGCTACGAAACCAGCCGCAAGACTTTCCCACCCGGCTATATCTCTCGGTTCACCAGCGATGGAACGGATACGGGGCCGGGCTGGGGCTGGGGCGCGATGATCCTGCCCGAAATGGAGGAAGGCGCGATTTATCGGGTCATCAATTTCAGCTTGCCAATTGAAGACCCGGCCAACACGATCCGCGTTGCCAATATTCCCAGTTTCTTTTGCCCGGTGGACGAAGTGAAACGGGTCTGGCAAGCCAAGAGCCGCGATGCGAGCGGCAATCCGATTGACCTTATCTGTGAGGTTGCGGCGTCCAACTACGTCGCCATGTACGGAACCACCGAACCCGGTGTTGACGGGGATGGCATTTTCTTCCGCAACAGCAAGATCGGCCTGCGACAAATTACGGACGGCAGCAGTCACACGATTGCCATTGGCGAGCGGGCGCACCAGCTTGGCGAAGCTACTTGGGCCGGGTCGGTCACGAATGCGATTTTGTTCCCCGAGGACATTAACACGCTGGGCCAACCGCATACAGAGCACAGTTCTGGCATGATCCTGGGCCATGCTGGCGAAGGCATCGGGCCGGGTGCGTCGGGTGGCGACGTGAACCAGTTCTACAGCTTGCACGGGGCCGGGGCCAATTTCCTGTTCGCCGATGGCCACGTTACTTTTCTGCAATCAGACATGGACTACACAACCTACAGGGCCATGGCCACGCGAGCCGCTGGCGAAACCATCTCGGGGGACTACTAATGCGTTGGTCGATCTTGCTCATAGTAGTGCTGGCCTTTGGCTGCGAACGTCACGCCGAGCCCAGACACAAGGATGTTGTGCCGCTTGAACAACTGCCCGAAGCAGTTATGAAGGCCGCACAAACCAAGCTACCGGAAATCAAGTTTGACTCAGCTTGGAAGACGGCGGACGGGGCCTACGAAGTTCGCGGTAAAGCCAAGAGCGGCAAGATTCACGACGTTCGGGTATCCGAAGCTGGGGAAGTCTTGGAAGTCGATTGAACGCACCAAAGATGCACCAGGGCCGACAAAAGGGGTCGGGAGGGCTCTGTAGAGAACTCTACCAGGGTGCTATGTTCGAACCGGTCGAAAGCACGTCGTTGAACTCGAAAATCGCGTGGCTTCTGACTGGACTGTTTGCCGGTTTCGACGTGTGAGCGAGTGTTTTCTACAGAGCCGGTCGGGAGTCTTTGATCGTCTCAACGATCCTCCCGTTTTCTGGAGGGCGTGGGTGGCACCGACAACTCGTTGCCGGTGTTGCGAAGCAACAAGAGGGGAACCAAAAGGAACGAAAACCCTTGTCGCGTTGGCAATAAAGTGTGCGTGCGCCCCTTTCACCCCTACCGATACGGCTTCCACTCCGGCCGATCCGAATGTCGCGCCGTGCGCGGCGCTTCGCTGCGTGGCTCGGGCTCTTTTGCCCGCGATTGGGGCTCTTCGTCGCGGCGGGCTTGCTTGGCCGGGCGCTTGGTGTGGCGGTCCTGGCCTGGCGCGTCGCCTCCTGGCGGATCGACCACGATCGGCGTGTCGGCCGTTAGCTTCTGGCCGTCGTCGGTGGTGAAGCGGACGAACAGCACCAGGTCGCGGCTGGTGGGCGGGTTGCTGGGCCAGGGCAGCTCGAATTGCAGGCCCCGGCCGAATACCGTGCTCATGTAGTGATTCGTCACTTCATCGCTCGAGAAGTTCCAACGGGCAACGCGGGCCGCGCTGCCTTCCAACGCCGGGTCCATCGCCACGACCGATACCTGGCCGGGCCATTTCACCAGATTGCCTTCCGAGTCGCGCGGCTCGAACACGACCAGAATGCCCTCGTCGCCATCGCGGCCGTCGCGGTCCATGCCGCCAGTCAACCGCGTATTGATCACCAGTTGCGTCGGCGGCACCGACAGCATGCTCGATTGCTCGCCGCCGGGCGTCAGCTCCACGCTGGGCGCGTCGGTCGGCTCGGGCAACTCGATCGTTGGCGGCGTCAGATCCGGTTTTTCGCGGCTGCGCGAGGGAGAGCGGCTGCCCGGCAACTCGACGCTGGGCGGCTCGAGATCCACCTCCGGCATGGCGCTCGAACCGGCTCCGCCGCCGCTGGATCCGTCGGAGAGCTCTTGTTTGAGCGCCTCGTTCTCGCGGATGGTCGCCTCTCGCGCGGCGCACATGTCGTCCAGGCATGCTTGCAGGCGATAGATTTCGTCCTCCTGCAGCCGCAGATCGCGCTCCAGCAGGGTCATATCGCTCTTCATGGCGGCGCGACAGCCCACCAGCGTCATGCTCATTACGGCGATCACCAGCGGTAACGTTCTCATGTCAGCCTCATGCGACAGAAAACCACCTTGCGCGTCACGACTTGCTCGTCCGCCGCCGCGCTAACCGAGCACGCCGGAGCAAGTCCGCAATCGCGCGTATCCGTTTGTCACCATCCGCGGGCAACCGGGTGCGGGAAGTGAGGTTGCCTCGCAACATTCGGAGCCGCCGATCCATCGACGCTCCGTTGCCTTTCGCCTTCGAGCCTGGGGACAAGAAGCCGGGGACTGTCCCGATTTTTTGGTGCCCTGGGAGAAAAATGGGGCTGTCCCCCTCTCCGCAGGCGTTTTGTCCCCAGGCTCTTAGCCATCCGAGGCGGCGATCGGCTTGGTCTCCATGTGTTCGATCACGCGGTCGATCAGTTTATATTCCATGGCCTCTTCGGCCGTCATGAATCGGTCTCGGTCCGTGTCGCGCTCCACCTGGTCGAGCGGATGCCCGGTGTGCTTGATCAGGATGGCGTTGAGCCGCTGCTTGATTTTCTTGAACTCCTTGGCATGAATCATGATTTCCTCGGCCGTGCCTTCCATGCCGGCCAGCGGCTGGTGGATCATGATCCGCGCATTGGGCAATGCGTTGCGCTTGCCGTTGGCTCCGGCCGTCAGCAGCACGGCGCCCATCGACGCGGCCTGCCCGATGCAGTAGGTCGCCACGTCGCAGGTGACAAACTGCATGGTGTCGTAAATCGCCAACCCGGCGGTCACGCTGCCGCCCGGCGAATTGACGTACAGGTGGATGTCGGCCTTCGGATCCTCGGACTGCAGGAACAACATCTGGGCCACGATGGAATTGGCCATTTCGTCGTTCACCTGCGACCCGAGGAAGATGATGCGGTCCTTGAGCAGACGGCTATAAATGTCCATCGCCCGCTCTTCGCGGCCGCTTTTTTCGATGACGAAAGGAATCAAGGGCATGGCTTGCTGCTTTGCGCGAAAACGGCACGGTTGAATGGTCGGTTGAATATTTGCTGGTGGTCGATTCTTCCGCGGTGGCCCGCTGGTTGTTCTGGGGGCTAATCCTTTTCGTCGTCGTCGCCGCTCTCAGGAAGCTCGGGCCGACTGAGAATATCGTCGACCACGCCATATTCCTTGGCGTCGGCGGCGGTCATGTAGTAATCGCGATTCGTGTCTTTGCCGATCCGCTCCAACGTCTGACCCGTATGAGCCGCCAGAATCTGGTTGAGCGTTTCGCGCGTCTTGAGGATCTCGTCGGCCTGGATTTCGATATCCGAAATCTGCCCGCCCACCTGGCCGTACGGCTGATGAATCATGACCTTCGAGTGGGGCAGGGCGTAACGCTTGCCCTTGGCCCCGCCGGCCAACAGCACGGCGCCGCCGCTGGCAGCCAGACCGACACAATAAGTGGCCACCGGGCAGGTCGAGATTTGCATCGTGTCATAGATCGCCAAGGTGGCGCTCACACTGCCGCCCGGCGAATTGATGTAAAAATGCACCGGCTTGCGGCGGTTTTCGCTTTGCAGATACAGGAGCTTCATCACCAGCTCGTTGGCGTTGCCGTCGTGGATCTCGCCCTGCAGGAGAATGATCCGATTCTCCAGCAGCAGATCTCCGAGAGTTAGCTGGCGCTGACGTTGATAATCGCGATAAGCCATTTGCTGTCTATCCTTCTACCGCGGTCGCGAGCGTGTGGCACGCAACGCCTGGCCGCGCCGCCGGGCAAACTTCCACTGCTGGGCGGTGCTTTCCGCGCGACACCTGGTGAATTGATTCGTTGACCGGCAACTCCAGCGCCGGGGTTCCATGGTGGCGCCGCGAGCGAGGACCCGATAGGACGACGCGCGCGCTGGCCACGTGAATTCTACGTATGGTCCTTAGGCGCGCGTAGCGGTTCGGCCTCGCCCGCGTGGGTTGCCTCGGGAATCTCCGATTCCTCATCGTTGCCGCCGGCCGACTGATCGATCGCCTCGGTATCCATTCCTTCCGGCTTGTAGGGGACATCCTTGAACTTGGCGTGCGACAACACCAACTCGATCACCTTGCGCTCGATGACCTGGTTGCGCAGGGCATCCATCATTTCGCCCTTCTCCAGGCGAGCCCGCACCCGCCGAGCGCTTTCGCCGCTCTGGGCGGCAATCAACGCGATTTCGTCCTGGTAGTCCTCGGGGCTGGCCTCGATGTTCTCTTCCTCGGCAATCCGCTCGAGAATGAAGTGTTCCTTCAGCGCCCGGGCCGTCGAAGCGGCGCTATTCTGCCGCAGATCGTTTTCGTAGGCCTGAATCTCCTGATCGCTAAAGCCGGCCCGTCGCAGTTCGAGCACGGCCCGTTCTAGTTCGCGCCGATTCTGACGCCGCAACAACTCGGGCGGAAGTTGCCAGTCGGCCGCGGCGGTCAGCGCGCCGGTGATCTGACGGCGCGCCTGCTGCTGTTGGAAGTAGTCGAACTGGCGTTTGAGATCCTCCTGGATCACGTCGCGCAACTCGCCTTCGTTCTCGAAATCTCCCAGCTCGCGCAGCAATTCGTTCGTGAGCTTCGGTAGCTCCAGCTTCTTGACTTCCAGCACTTCGAACACGGCCGAGATTTCTTGTCCCCGCAGCGAAGCGTTGGGGGCGTCGTCGGACAGCTTGATCGCGGTTTCGCGCGTCTCGCCGGCCTTCACGCCCTTCATCGCTTTGTCGAAGTCGGTGATCTTGCCGTCGCGGAAGCTGAGCACCGGGCGCAGGCGGATGACTTCTTCCTGGCCGGACGAAAGTTCCACGGCCCCGTTCATGAACTTCAAATTGCAGGTGATGTAGTCGCCGCTGGCGGCCGGACCGTCAAACGGCACCAGCCGGCCGTTCTCGGCCAAAATACGCTCCAGCCGCTTGTCGACGTCCGCCTTGGCGAACTCCTTCACCGGCCGCTCGATCGACAAACCCTTCCACTGCGGCAAGTCGAATTCCGGCCGCACTTCGATGTCGAACTCGAAGGTCATCGGCCCTTCGTTGGGCACTTCGATGGCCCGCTGGTCGAAGTCCGGTTCGCTGATGGCCGAGAAGTCCTGCTCCTCGGTGATTTGCGTCATGCTGTCCATCAACAGCGAGCTTTTCACCTGGTCGGCCACGTCCTTGCGGAAGCGTGCTTCGATCAGCTTGCGCGGAGCCCGGCCCGAGCGAAAGCCCGGCACGTTGGCAGTGCCCATCAACTCGCTGAATGCCTTGTCGTAATAGCGTTCGATCTCTTCGCGAGGGATCGTCACCGTAATGTGCCGCTGGCAGGCCGAAGGGCTGTCGACCTTGATCGAAAGATCGATCTTTTCGGCTTCGGCTTCGCCCGGTTCGTCGGCGACCAATTCTTGCGTATCTTCGTCGGACATTCTGATTCGTCGGTGCGTGATGGGGTCGCGATAAAAGGCGAAATGACCAGGGCGCGGCTTGGGAGAATTTACCGGCTGCTAACGTCGGGCCGCGGAACCAAGAGCGGGTGATGGGATTCGAACCCACGACAACGACGTTGGCAACGTCGTGCTCTACCAACTGAGCTACACCCGCGTGGCAGGCCAAACGTAGTATACGCCACCCACAAGCAGGAAGTCGCTCCGACGCGCCTGGGATGAGCGGATTATAGGGTGACGCAGCACCCTGGCAAGGTCACTTGGCCCTCCCGCGCAGCGTATGATAGCAGCCGCCGCATCGTCAAGTCCCCAGCGGCCCTGCGCAACGATTTTTTGCGGTCGCAAGCGCGTTTTTCCACCCCTCGGCCGAACGCGCAAGGCCAGCTACCCGTTCCAGCTAGCGATGGCGCACTCCGCCTCTAGCGACGACACAGTCCGCCAGCAACGCGGTGCAACCCGGCGCCGCCGCCTGCCGGCCGCGCCCAAAAAACCGCTGGCTATGCGGCCAACCGCTGCGGCGGCGGTTCGTCCAGATGCGCCAACCGCGGAAAGACCAACCGCTGCCAGGACAACCGCAGCAAACCGTGCTCGGCAAGCTGGCGATAGTTGGTGATCTTCCGCCACGCCGGCTTGGGGTTGGAGGGCACGTACCGCGTGTGGACCGGGGCCGCCGCAGCCCCCAGATAATCGAATACCTGCCCCATCGCCTCCGCCGGCCGGCTCGCCAGGTGCTCGTACGACAGCACGTGAGCGCTTTTGCCTGCCAGCGCCAACAGATTCTCGTGCCACATCCGCCGCTCGCGCTCGATGAAACCCCGGCAAACCTCGGGATCGATCCAAATCGGACGGACTTCTTTCGGCTTGGTAACGTGCCAGTTGCCATGCTGCTCGGCCAACTGCAAGGAAATGTACTGATCCAGTATGTTCGCGCGATACAACACGATGACCTTGGGCTGGTCGAGCAACTCGAGCAATTCGGTCAATGAAATCGGCAATTCGTCCAGGTGAAACGTCATGAACTTGGCGCCCGCCAGCAAGCCCGGCCGCTTGACGAAGAACGACTCGACGTGCGTGCGCAAGCGGTCGCGGCCCATGCGATACGGATAGCCGTAGTGGTGTGAGCGTCTCGATTGTGGGTGGAAAATTTGGTCCATTGGTAAGCTGGAAGTTGGGTTTACCTATTTTCCAGGTGTAGGAGACGGAATCATGGACCGGCCGAGTCGACATGAGATCGTGTTGAATGAGGACGAGCGGCGGATTTACGAGCGTTTGGAGCCGTTGTTTCAGCAGGAGCGGCTGCGCACTGGCGCGAGCCTTGGCGAACGGTCCATTGTTCGGGAGCAAGGAGTTCGAGTTGCGCGACCAGGTCCACGACCTGGGAGCTAAGGCCCTGGAGGTGGCCGCCGACGAGCGGCAAAAAAAGGGACGGGTACGAGGGAGCTAGCTTGGTCTGTCCACATTGCCGGCACGACGCGAGGTTTGTGGGGCGGCGTGGCAAATGGTGTGAGAGTTTGTTGGGCTCGATTCGCCTGACACGTTGTTACTACCATTGCCGGGGCTGTGGCAAAGGGCATGTCCCGTGGGATCGGGAACTGGGATTAGGTGTCGCCACGCTCACGCCGGCGGCCAGCGAAGTGGCCAGTATCGCGGGCGTGCAAACCAGTTTCGCGCAGTCAGCCGAAGTAACCTTGCAAAAGCTCTGTGGATTGCGGTTGAGTGAATCAACGGTCGAACGGGTTACTGAAGCCACTGGAGAGCGACTCGCGAAATTGCTGCACGACAAGGTGACCTTCGACGAGCAAAGCAAGCCCTGGACCTGGCAACGCGATGCGCGCGGCAAGCGCTGTGCCTACGTCAGCCTCGACGCCACCGGCGTGCGGCAACAAGGCGAGCGGGCAGCCAAAACCGAGGGCCGCATGGCCTATGTTGGCATGCTTTACAATCCCCGTGGCAAGCACGACGACCAGCGCCCCGAACCGCATTCCGTGCGGTATTTAGCGGGTTTTTACGACCTGGACGAACTGGGCTCGCAACTCCGCCGCCAGGCGGCGCAAGTGGGCTGGGACGAGGCCGACCAGCAGATCGCACTGTCGGACGGCGGCAGCGGGCTGGAAGAATTCTTTCGCAAGAACTTCCCGCTGGCCGAGTGCATCCTCGACTTCTGGCACGCCGCCGAACATCTTACTGAGCTGGGACTCGCCTTGCATCCCGACGACGAGCGGCAACGCCGAGAGCAGGTTGCCGCCTGGTGTCATCAATTGAAGCACGAAGGTGGCGCGCCGACGCTGGCCGCCCTGGAAGTAATTCAACTGGACGGCAAGCCACCCGCGGCGCGGCGCGCGCACGCCGACTGCGTGCGCTACTTCCACAACCATCAGCATCGCATGGACTATCCGCGCTACCTGGCCAACGGTTGGCAGATCGGCTCGGGCCCCGTCGAGAGCGCTTGCAAGACAGTCGTGGCCAACCGCCTCAAAGGCAGCGGCATGCGCTGGGGCGAGGATGGCTCCGATGCCGTCTGCCACCTCCGTGCCCTCTACCTCAGCCAGCCCGGCCAGTGGGAATCCTTCTGGAAAAACTACCCAAACTAACCACAATCGTGACGCTCACACGCCGTAGTGGTAGTGGCCGGGACCGAGAATCTCGCCGTGGCAGCGCACTTGCGGGCTGCAGTTGAGATACTCGACCATCATCGTCGTGCCACTGCGAACCGCGGAGAGCACGATGAAATTGTTGCTGCGGATGCGATCGAACGCCCGCCCATAGGCATTCCATGCCCGCTCGACCAGATGGTTCGCCGTGAGCAGGCCCTGGCAGTGCAACAGCAGCCGGAAGGGAGACGATTTTGCCATTTTGAACCTGTCGCTCGCGCAAGCCGCTCGGCGCAGCCCACAGCGGCAGCGAAGTGCCAACCCTGTACGCGGGGGTCTCTGTGTTTGCAGCCGAACGTCTTGTCGGCGCCGCAAATACTACTGGCTACGGCTCGACGAATGAAGGCCGATTGTCGTGCGGCGTGAGGGATGTGCGGCCCAATCGTGGGGATCGACCGGACGCAAACGATCCAGCGTCAAGGACATGTGGTTAAGGACGGCGGCGCTGATACCGCCGGCTGGCCTCTTCCAACGTGCGCCGTTCGCTCTTGGTGAGGCTGGATTCCCCCTCGCGGCTGATCTTTTCCAGGATCTTATCCACCTGCTGATTCAGATCCGGCCCGCCGCTCTCGGGCTCGTGGATGCGCAGCTTCGGCTTGAGCTTGAAGGAAGGCATCTGGAAGCGACTGGGGATGAACCGGCCCATGTTGAAGCCGGAATAGTAGTAAACGGCACCGAACGCCACGCCACCCAAATGTGCCACGTGGGCCACCATGTCGTCGCTGCGCACCCCAATGAAATCGAACACGACGTACAGCGTGCCGATCGCCCAGGCAGGCACCGGCAGCACGCCCCAGATGTACAGCAACCGGCGAGGAAAATGCAGCACGAACAGAATCATCAGGCACATGATGCCGCCCGAGGCGCCAACCAACACGGCGGGTTGACCCGCCGCGCTGGCCGCGGCCCAGGCAAATCCGGCCAATACGATACTCGCCAGGTAAATCCGCAGAAACTCCGCCTTGCCGTAGACTCCCTCGACGTCCGTGCCAAAGATCCACAGCCCCAGCATGTTGAACAGAATGTGCATCAGATCGCGCGGATCGTGTACGAATCCGTACGTCACCAATTGCCAGCATTGCCAAGGCCGCTGCAACAGATCGGACTTCAGCTCCAGAGCGTCGGTAATGCTTCCGCCTGCGAACATGTCCGCAACGTAGATGCAAAAATTCAGCAGGATCAGGTTGATCACGACCGAGCGGCCGCCGGTAGCACGATTGATGGGGCTTCCCCAACGTCGTTGCTCCTCGTCCTGATAGTAGTCGCGATCGTAGATTCCCATGGTGACGTCGCCGCGCTGCGGGAGAGTCGGTTCGCACGGCGTCCTAGCGCGCCGGACACTAAAAGATATCGTGGCGGCCAGACCACGGAAAGTGCGGCTGGCCAAGGTGCGTGGCAAGTATCTCCGGCACTAGCTGAATTCGCGAGAACTCAGATGATCTCGCTCGGAAGTCTCGCGGCGCCAGCCACCGCGGCCGTGCAAAGTTGCCACACACTCGCTAACGCTTCAGCCCACAGGGGGCCTCGTGCCTCGCTGGGAGGTAGAGGAAACGAACGATCACGATAGCCGGCGGCAACTGTCGCGCGCCTGCGCTCTGTCAGGTCGAACCGCCTACGGCTGGACGGATGCACTGGCGCCCACCGCGGCATTGGCTCGCTGGTCGATCTCTTGCGCCGCCCGCAGTTGCGCGGCGGTAATCCGCGCAGCCATCTGACGATTGGCCACATACGTGGACTTCATCGTCTCGACGACCTGGCGATAGGTCTTGGCCAGCGACTCATGGTACTCGGCGATCGCTTGTTTTTCCTTTTCGAACTGCGCCAGTTCGGTCGTCAGCTTGTCCTTTTCCCCTTGCCGGAATGCGCCTTCCTTCTCGGCCTCCTGCGTGGCCGCGGTCATGCGGGCAATGTTGCTATTCAGCTTGTTGATCGCGTCGCTCAACAATGAAGCCTGTACGAAATGCTCGTGAAAGAACTGCTCGTAGTCGTATAGTTTGCGATCGGCGCTGGAAAACGCATCGAGACTGCTCTCGGGCAACAGCCCCCGGCGAACCTCATCCTCCAGTTTGGCGAACTTGGCCGCGTCGTCGATGGGCATCGTCATATACATCGTCAGCGGACCGGTGGCAGCGGCCAGGCGCTCGGATTGTTCGGGCGTCAGCGGCAGGTTTGGCGCGATTTGCACCTTGGTCGTGTCATCGCCGACCTCGGTCACTTTGAACTCGCCCAGGTATCGGCCTCCTTCTTCCTTGGGCACTTCGCTGAATACGAAGGCCACCATGCCAGGCGCCAATCCATGCGTCGGCGAAGCCAACGTCAACTGCACCACCCCATCGGTCACCCCGTCGACCGGCACGCCGTAAATCACGCCGCCGCGATCCATGGCGAGCTTCTGCAGATCTTGCTGCAATTGGCGGATGCCTTTGGGCTCGACCACTCCTTCAGCGTTCGGTTCGCCGCCGTTGCGCACGACTTCGGTCTCTTGCTCCACGCGCACGATGTCGGCCTTGGTCCGATTGACCAGCTTGCGCCAGGCGTCGTGCGTCTTGAGGGTCCGCGCCGAGAGATAGAAGAAGCCGACCAATCCCAGAAATAGGAACACCACCAGCACGACCTGATAGATCGGCCAGGTGCGGGCGCTCATATAGGCGATGCCAAAGGAGGCCAAGATCGCCACGCCCAGCAAGATTTCCAAAACTAGCGCCATCGCACCTTCGACCGCTAGGGCCTCGACTTGTTCTTGCGCCTAATGGCGCACCTCGGTCTTCACGCGCATTCACTTTCGCGCGCGGTCTTCACCCTGATCACGCTCTTGCTGCCGCCGGATGGCGCCGGCCGCGACGGAAACCAACCCGTCCAGCGTACGCGAGGGACTCTATGCCCGGAATTGGACAGGACTTACGACAGCTAGACCGATAGGGTCGATCATAGATGGGCCCCCAGCAAGTGTCAAGTTTTTGGCGTCCAATGGCGGCCACATGTAAGTCGTGGCACAAACACGCGTTGCAGCCCCTACGACCGGGCAGCAACCGGCGCCAGCGCGCCAGCGCCTCGACCAGTTGTTCGATCATCGCCGGAGTGTGCCCCCAGGTCAGGCTCACCCGCAACAACGACTGCCCCTTGGGAACCGAAGGGGGTCGAATGGCCGGCGTCAGCAATCCGGCCGCACGCAGCCGCTCGGACCAGGCCAAAGCCCGTGCCGCTTCGCCCGCCACCAGCGGAATGATCTGGCTGGCGCTGGCGCCGATCGACCAGCCGTCATCGATCAATTGCGCTGCGCAACGCGTCGGCTCGCCGCAACAGTTCCACGCGCCGCTGGGGCTCGTCGCGCACCACGTCGAGCGCCGCCATGCCCGCCGCGGCCACCGGCGGGGCCAGCGCGGTCGAAAACACATACGGCCGGGCGGCGTTTACCAGCCAGTCGATCAATCGGCGGCTGCCACACACGAATCCGCCCGAGCAGCCCAGTGCCTTGCTAAGCGTGCCGACGCGCACGTCGACTCGGTCCTCCACGCCCAGCAACTCGGCTACGCCCCGCCCGTGCGCTCCGAACACGCCGGTGGCATGCGCCTCGTCGACCAGCAGCATGCAATCGTGCTCGGCGGCCAATGCGGCAATCTCCAGCAGCGGCGCCAGATCGCCGTCCATACTGAAGACGCTTTCGGTCACGATCAGCCGGCGGCGGGCTCCTTCATCCGCGTCCAGCAACTTCGCCAACGCGCTGGCATCGCCATGCGGATAGACGTGCACCGTCGCGCGCGAAAGCCGGCAGCCGTCGATCATGCTGGCGTGGTTCTTCTCGTCGGCGAAAATCGCATCCTCGCGGCCGACCAGTGCGCTAATCGTGCCCAGATTCGCGGCGTACCCGGACGAAAAGAGCAGGGCGGCTTCGGCGGCTTCGAACTCGGCCAGGCGTTGCTCCAACCGGCGATGCGCCTCGACGTGGCCGGTTACCAGCGGGCTCGCGCCGGCGCCGCAACCCACGGTCCGCGCGGCGTCGGCAGCAGCGGCCGCCAATCGCGCATCGGCGGCCAAACCCAGATAGTCGTTCGATCCGAAGTTGATGAACTCCTGCCCCGCCACGCTCACCACGGCCTGTTGCCCTCCGCGCTGCGTCGACACCGTGCGGCGCAATTACGCGCCGCCAGCGCCTCCAGTTGTTCGTCGATCCAGGCCAACGGGTCGTGCACGTTGAGACTCACACCATGTTCTTCGAAGCAGGCTAGCCGCGGGCGGCAACACGCTTGGCGGGTTTCTTTGCGCCGCGCGTGGGCTTTTTGGTCGCAGGTTTCCTCGCGCTGGCGCCGTCGGCCAATGCCACCACGGCCTCGAACTCGCAGGCCGTCACCGGCTGCACCGACAACCGCGAGCCGCGCTTGAGCAATTCCATCGACCGCAGCGCCGCAACTTGCCGCAACGGAGCCAAAGGAATCGGCGCGGGAAAAATGGCTTCCAGCCGAATGTCCACCATCTGCCAGATGGGATTGTCCGCCGACGCCTTGGGATCGTAGTGGTCGTTCTGCGGATCCCAGGCCGTATGGTCCGCGTACGCCTCGCGCGCCACCACGGCCGTTCCGGCAACGGCCGGCACGCCGCCGCCCGAGTGATAGTACAACACCCGGTCTCCCACCTTCATGTCGCGCATGAAGTTGCGGGCTTGATAGTTGCGCACGCCGTCCCAACACGTGGTCTGCTTCGGCGCGGCGGCCAGATCCTCGATCGAAAAACAATCCGGCTCGGACTTTACCAGCCAGCAACGCTGTTTTGCCATGGAAAGAGTTCCTGCAATGCTCGCGGGCAGGCGCCACGCGTTGGCTCTATTCGGACGTTGGAAAGACCGTCATTCTAGATGCCCAAGAGATCACTGCAAACCACTGCGCAGCGGCGCCGAGGGGGGGTGGGTTCGGGGCATCGTATAATGGCAGCGGCCGGCGCGGGCTACGGGCCGTTGTCTTTCATAAGGCCCAATTTTCCCGGCCCTGGTACGAATTTCCAAATATTCGCGCAATCTTTCGCAAGACCGAGCCACCGGCGGTAACTATTCCCTCGAAGTCGGCATCATGAACCTCTCTGGGCGGGACGATCGCTTGAGTTCGACATCCTCTCGGCCGATCGCGTGGCACAGCGTGCTTGCCGAGCACGATCGCTGGCTGCGCACGGTCGTGTTGGCCCGCGTCGGACAAGCGATTGCCGTGGACGAGGTGATGCAAGAAGTGGCGCTGGCGGCCGTGCGTCAACAGGCGCCACTGACGGACCAAACCAAGATCGCCCCCTGGTTGTACCGCCTGGCTGTCGTGCAGTCGTTGCAATATCGCCGCAAGCAGGGCCGCTTCCGAAAACTAACCAATCGCTATGCCGAGCGCGTGCGTCCGCCGGAATACGACCAGCGCGTGCCCGATCCGCTGGAGTGGCTGCTGGCCGACGAACGGCAGAGCCTGGTGCGCGAAGCCCTGGGACGGATGACGCCACGCGATGTCGAGATGTTGCTGCTGAAATACAGCGAAAACTGGAGCTACGAACAATTGGCCCAGCACCTGGGCATTACGGAAAGCGCCGTCGAAAGCCGGCTGCATCGCGCCCGCCGGCGGATGCGGCGCGAGCTGGCGGCGCTGGAAAGCGTGCAGGTAGAACGATGACCATTCTCGATGACTTCCGAACCGACGAAAGCCGCGTACTCGATCGCCTGGTCGACGGCGAACTAAGCCAAGCCGATCGCCGCGCATTGTTGGCGGCGCTCGAAGACGAGCCCGGCGCCTGGCGGCGCTGCGCGCTGGCGTTTCTGGAATCTCAAACCTGGCGCTGGCAACTGGCCCAAGTCGCCTCGGAGCCGTTGCTCGCTCAAGCCGTGTCTTCAGGCGGCGCGGCTCCGCCCTCCGGCGCGGTGCGTCGCGACGGATTCGGCGCCTGGCTGGCCATTGCTGCCGGCTTGCTGGTCGCCTTCGCCCTGGGCACGCGCTATGGCAACGAAGCCCCGCAAATCGCGGACGTTCCTAGCGAAACATCGACCGACCTCGCGACGAATGGCGGCTCGTCCGCGCAGCCCGTCTTGGATGCAACCACCACGCCGCCACCGTCGGTGGCCAGCACCGAGCCCGCCACTGGCGAACCAACGGCCGCGACCGAAGAGCCTTCCGCTGCCACCTGGGAAACGCTGACGCTGGCGGCGCTCAACGATTCCGATGACGAGGCCACGGATCGCCAGTTCGAAATTCGCGTGCGCGACGATGCCGACAGCCAGGCTCTGCAAGAACTGCTCACGCCCGACGAGTCGGCGTTGCCCGCGGCGCTGGTCGAACAGCTCGAACTCGAAGGCTGGCAGGTTTCGCGGCAGCGGCAACTCGTGCCGGTGAGTCTGCCCGACGGCCGCCGGATGGTCATGCCCGTGGAGCAAGTCGACGTGCATCGCCCACAAGTCGTGCAGTTCTGATGTCGAGCGCAATTCACAATCACACTTGCTAGGAGTCGCTTACTAGGAGATTGAGGGCTAAACGCCGGGAACTGACCCGATTTTTCTCCGGGGACTGTCCCCCTCCCAGCGCTCCACGGCTTTTTCGTTCAACTCAATCCAACCATCACGCGTTTTCTCACGAGGAGTTACGGACATGAAACGCATCGCTTGGCTGTGCAAGACCATTTGGCGCAAAACTAGTTGGTCGCTGGCGTTGGGAATGACGGTATTGGCCGCCGGCGCCCTCGCCCAGGACGCTCCGCCGCCGGGCGAACCGCCACCTCCGCGCGACGCACCACTCCCGCCGCGCGGAACGCACAAGGCGATCCACATGCGGCATGACGGCCCCGGAGCGCAATTCGGCATGGCCGTCACCCCGTTGCCCAAGCCGCTCGAAGTCCAGCTCAAGCTCAAGGACAAAGGCGTGCTGGTGGCGCACGTGCGTAAAGGCAGCGCCGCCGACAAGGCAGGCGTCCAAGACAACGACATCGTGCTCATGGTGGACGATGCGCCCGTCAAGGAACCAAAAGACCTGATCATCACCGTCGAAGAAGCGCCGGAAAAGGAGCGCACGCTCACGCTGCTCCGCGGCGGGGAAACCATCACCCTGACCGTCACGCCGGCCAAGCTTTCCGAGGAAGAGGAACACGAACACGCTGAAGAAGATGACCATCGATTCCAGCTCGACGGCGACCAACTGCGGATCAACGTCGGCGAACTGCGCGACTTGGAACGAACCATCCGCGAAAAGCTACGCAACGCGGGCGTCGACATGCGCATGCACATCATCGAGCCTGGCGCGTTCCTGCCGCGCGGCGCGGATTTCTCCTTCGGCCGCCGCACCGACCTGCCGGACGATATCGCGATCACCATCCACAAGCAGGGCAAAAAGCCGGCCGACATCGAAGTGACCAAGGGGGAAGAGACCTGGACCGTGAAAGAAGATGACTTGGCGCCCTTGCCCGACGAAGTGCGCGGCGCGGTCGAAGGCTACCTGGGCCACACGCCCATGCGATTCCGCGTGGTCGGCCCCGGCGGCGACGAGCACGGCTTCACCTTCGGCGGCCCGCATCCTCCGGGTGAAGGCCCGCCTCCGCCGCGCCGACCCGGGGGTCCCGGCGATGAAGATTTGAGGCCACCGCGCGGCCCATCATCTAGAGAATGGATTGAGTGGGATGAACCGGGTCCTGGCGATGACGAGTCGAGTCCCCCCCCCGGCGGCCCCGATGGTCCCGGCGGACCGCAAACACGACGCGGGCCGCATCCAGAACGTCACGGCCCGATCGGCCCGCCCGAAGGTCCTGGCGATGAAGGCTTCGGCCCAGACGAGCGCGGCCGCATGGGCGGCGGACTGGAGCGCCGGCTGGAAGAAATGGCCCGCCGCATGGAAGACATGCAGCGCCAGCTCGAAGGCCTTCGCCATCATCTAAGCGAAGAACGAGGCGACCGCCCCGAGCGCGCCCGCCGCCCAGCGCGCCCGAACGTCCCGAACCGCCCGCAGAAACCGAAAGCGACGAATCCTAAGATTCGCCCGCCAGATACTCCAAGCACCAAAGGTGCGCCGCCATACCAGCCCAGGCCAACCGGCCTGGGTACACGTGGAACACCAATCACCATCAGAGGGCTGAAAGCCCGCCACCATCCGAGCGCCCACACAGCGCAACAAAATAGATCGGGCCTACAGCCCTGGCGACAGCACGGAATGCAACCCGCAAACCCAGCCCGCTGGGCTGGGCTGGTATAGGTTGGGCCTTCAGCCCAAGGAATGGATCTTGCGCGGATGCCGCACGCCATCCCACAAACGTAACCACCGCCCACTCACACCGGAATCTCAAACCCCTTGCGCTGCTCCCGGCGCAGCCATCCGTCGGCTTCGCTGTCGCTGAGGAACTTTTCGGCGTCGGGATCCCAGGCTAACTTGCGGCCTAGCCGCATCGAGATGTTGGCCAGGTGGCAGGTGCTCACCGAACGGTGCTGCGTGGCCACGTCGGCCAAGGGCGGGTTACGCGTGCGGACGCAATCGAAGAAGTTGCCCATGTGGTTGATGATCGCATCCAGCTTGCCGGTACGCTGCGGACGGTCGAGATTGTCGTGGGCATAAAGCTGGAATTGCTCGGCGCGCAGCGGCTCGTCGGCCAGCCGTTCGGCCGGTTCGCCCGACAGCACGCCGCGGTTGGCGAAGATGCGCCCCTCGCTGCCGGTGAACAGGATGCCGTTGCGCCCTTCATCCAGCACCTCCAGCGTCACCCCGTTGGCATAGCGGAACTTCACCGAGAAGTCGGTCGCCACGTTGTAACCGTTTTCCACGTGCGGGAACGTCACACTGCCGTCGATCTCCACCGGGCCGGACATCTCCGCGCCGATGGCCCACTGCGCGATATCGACGTGATGCGCGCCCCAGTCGGTCATCTGGCCGCCGGAATACTCGTACCACCAGCGGAACGTGTAGTGCGACCGTTCCTTGATGTAGGGCACGTCGGGCGTCTGGCCTTGCCACAGGTTCCAGTTGAAATAGGGCGGCGGCGACTCGACGGCAAACGGCCCGCCGGTCTTGTTCTTGCCGAGAATCACCTGCACGTGCTCGAGCTTGCCGAGCCGTCCCTGCCGGACCATTTCGCACGCCAGGCGGAAGTTGTGATCGCTGCGCTGCCAGGTGCCCACCTGCACGATGCGGCCCGTCTCATTCACCACGCGCTGCATCTGCTGGCCTTCTTCGATGGTCAGCGTGAGCGGCTTTTCGCAATAAATGTCTTTGCCCGCCCGGCAGGCGTCGATCACCATGGCGGTGTGCCAGTGGTCGGGCGTGCCGATCGCGATCACGTCCAGGTCCGGCCGCTCGAGCATCTTGCGATAGTCTTCGTACAGCTCGGCCGTGCCGCCGAACTGCTCGCGCGCCTTCTCGGCAATCTGCCGATCCACGTCGCAAATGGCCACGATGTCGCCGTGCGCCTGCGCCTTTTCGGCAATCACCGAGCCCTGGTATTTCATGCCGATCGAGCCGATCCGCAGCCGATCGTTTTTCGATCGTGGCAGCGTGCGCTTCTCGGCGTCGGCGGAAAACGCATACGGCACGAGCAAGCCGCCAGCCAGCCCAGCGCCCGCGGTATGCAGAAAACGGCGGCGAGTGGTTTGCGATTGTTTCATCATTTTCTCCCGTAGCTGGATTCGCAAGAATTCAGCCGTGTCCATTGTCCGGCGCATCGATTTTGAAACGCTGAATTCTGGCGAATTCAGCTACATCTATTTGCGCACCTGCTCGAAATAGTGCGCGCCCTTCTTGTTGGCGGTCACTACGTCGAGTAGTCCGTCGCCGTTGACGTCGGCCACTTCGAACTGCGTGCCCACGCCGCTGTTGTCGTCGATCTCGTGCGGCGTCCACGTCGGGCGGCCGTTTTCGCGTTGCAGCTCGAACCAATAGACCACGGCCGGATGGTCCGGGTTGATGTCCCCCGTGGGTCCATGCGCCCACCACCGCTTGCCGGTCACCAGATCGGGCAAACCATCGCCGTTCATGTCCACCAGGTTCAGGCTGTGTGTTTGCGAAATCTTGTCATAAATGGTGTGCGTTTCCCAACCGTCGGGCTTTTGCTCGTGCCACCAAATGCCGATCTGGTGGGCGCTGCTCGACACCACGTCTTTGTCGCCGTCGTCGTCGAAGTCGTATACGTACATCTGCGAACACGCCTCGCCAAAGTTCACCGGATGAAACACCCACGGCGAGCGCGATTCGCTGGCAGGAGCTTCCCACCAGCCCTCTATCACCAGCACGTCGGTCCGCCCATCGCCGTTGACGTCGCCGGCGCCGATGCCGTGCGAAAAGCGGTCGCTGCCGGGCGCGTTTTCCGTCGACACCGGGTTCAGCTTCCACAAGTCCGCCGCGTTGGGCGTCGCATAGCCGACGAACTTACCCGGATCGAAGGCCAACAGCAGGTCGCGCTTGCCGTCGCCGTCGACGTCCACCAGGCTAGGGCTCTCGTTGTTCGTGATGGGCGTGCAGACGTGCCTCGCCCAGGGTTTGCCCGGCTCGCTCGGCTGCTCGAACCATAGCGTCTCCAGGGCCGGAAAGCCCACCACGATCAAATCGGTGCGGCCGTCGCCGTTCACGTCGTCGGCAAAGTTGCAGAACGAGTCGCTGTAGTTGTGCGGATCGAACTCCTTGGCCTTCTCGTCGATGGTCACCATCTTCCAATCCGGCGCGGCGTAGTACACGCTGCCGGCCGAGATATCCATCTTGCCGTCGTTGTTGAAGTCACCCACCGCGGCGCCCTCGCTGCGAAACTTGGAGTCCAGCTCGGTGCGCTTGAAAGTGATCGACGGCGCGTCGGCCGCCACACACCGAGTTGCTGCCGCGATAGCAACCGCACAGACTAGCAGACAGCCGAATAACCGAGCCATGGCGAATTCCTTGTCGAGAAGATTGGCCGAGCATTCAATACGACAATATGCGCGGTGCGGCGGGGTAGGGTAGGAGGGACCGGCACGCCCGGCTTGGCATTCAGCCTAGTATCTCGCCGAACGGAACGCAAATTCGGCGGTTGCCAGCGGTCGCTCGGCAGAATTCGATATTCCGTCCGAACGACTGGCTCGCTAGGATCCCGCGTCCACACTGGGGAGAATCGCAATGTCAAGAATCTGTTCGATCGCAATTTTGCTGACGGTCGTATCTGCGTCCGGCTGCAGGCTAGTCGACTATGCGGTCGACCCAGTTGGCTGCCAGACCGGTACTCACCAGCCGATCTTCCCTTGGTATCCGAGCTACCTCTGGGATCGGCAGCAACCTCCGGTGCAGTATTCCGCAGTGAACGCCGCGCCACAACTCATGGCGCCGGCCGCGGCTCCGTGCGCATGTGCTGAGTATCCGGCGCCGATACAGCAAAACGTGCGGATCGATCCTGCTACGGGGCAACCGATGGTAATCTCGCCCTAGAAAAACCGGCTAGGTCGACAAGCCAGGCGCCACGGGCACATCTACAGCAAGCTCTCCAGCAGCAGCCGCATCTTGCGCATCTCGGCGGCGTGGTCTACCTCCGGCATCTCGGTGATGTGTACCGTCAGCGCGCGGTTGTAGCGATGCTTCGAAAGCTGCGTGATCAGCCGGCCATATTCGACCAGTCCCTGACCGACGCGCACTTGCAGCTTGTCTTTGGTCGTGTCGCGCAGGTGCACGTTGATGACGTGCTTCATCACCTGATCGTAGTTGTTGTTGGCGTGCGGACCATAGATATAGTGGCTGGGGTCCAGCGTGATGCCCAAGCCTTTGACGTTGTCGCACAGCACCACGGCCGTGTCGGGGTCTTGCGTGATGCGTCCGGTTTCGGTCTTGATGCCCACCAGCACGCCGTCGGTCGAGGCGATGCTGACCAGCCGCTGCAAGCGTTCGATTTCGGCGTTGAAGGGCGTGCCCAACTCGGCCGAGGGAATCGTCAGCGCCACCACCTTCGTGGCCTTGGCCAACCGGCAGCAGGCGGCAAACTGCTCGTAGTACAGCTCCCCCTCGGCCTCGATATCGACGCTATAGCCCGAGATCGTCAGCCGTAAGGTCTCGCGGCATTTGGCGATGGCTTCATCGAGATTCGCCAGCAGATCCGACGGCTTGAGTTGGCCGCCTTGCTCGTGGATGGCAATTTCGATGTTGGTGTATTCCAGGTCGACCAGGCGCTGCAACACGCCTTCCAACGACAGATTGCCAAAACACTCGCTCGAAGCGGCAACAAACACTACGGACCTCCTCCATGCGGCAAACGCGGCGTAACCGGCGGCGGTGAACATACGACGGGATGCGATTCCGCCGCGTAGCTTACTGCTTGGCCCCATCGTTTGGCAACACCGGCACGGCGCGCCCACGGGCCGCGTCAGCGCAGGTCGCGTGCAACGCGACACTCAGGGTTGGGGTCCGGGACGCGCCGCGTATAATGCCCACAATCGGACGGCTTTGCGGCGGCCGCGCTGCGCCGCCGCGCTCTGCTATCAATCAACGCACCACCCCCAAGGCAAGGTGAACGCATGGCTTCCACGCCTCCCCCCAATCAACCGTTGCCCGCCGAGTTGGTCGCCGCAGGGGCACGCGAGCCGCTGCGCGTCATCATCGAGCAGCCGCGCCCCAGTTGGCTGGGCCGCATCGTTCGCTGGACCCTGTTCCTGGTGCTGGCGCTAGGGATTCTCGGGACGCTCGGCAACTATGGCGCCGACCAGGACGGCATTACCGAGCATTGGCATTCGCTCAGCCACAATGCCCCCGACAAGGTGGCCATCATCGCCATCGAAGGAACCATCTTCGGCGGCGAATCGTTCGTCAAACATCAAATCGACCGCGTGCGCCAGGACGACTCCATCAAAGCCGTCGTGGTGCGCGTCGACTCGCCCGGCGGAACCGTCACCGGCAGCGACTATGTCTACCACCATCTCAAAGTGCTGGCCGAGGAGCGCGACATCCCGCTGGTCGTCAGCATGGGCGGCATTGCCGCCAGCGGCGGTTACTACGTCGCCATGGCCGCCGGCGACACCAAGAACAACGTCTTTGCCGAGCCCACCACCTGGACCGGTTCCATCGGCGTCATCATTCCGCACTACAATCTCACGGGCCTGTTGGAAAAGATCGACGTGCGCGACGACTCGATCGCCAGCAACCCGCTGAAGATGATGGGCAGCCCCACGCGCGACTTCCCCGAGCCGATTCGCGCCGAAGAACAAAAGATTCTGCAGGAACTGGTCGACGCCAGCTTTGCCGATTTCAAGGAAATCGTGCTGGCCAGCCGGTCGGCGCTGCGCGACGACGAAGCGGCGCGGAAAGTCGCCTTCACCGGCCGCATCTTCACCGCCAAGCAAGCGCTCGACAACCACCTGGTCGACAAGCTGGGCTTCATCGAGGACGCCATCAATCGTGCGATCGAACTGGCCGCGCTCGACAAGGGTCGCGTGCAGGTAATCGAGTACCGGCAGGAGCAAGGCGTCCTCGATCAGATGCTGTTCGGTCCGCAAGGACGGCAAGCACACGGTGATCTCTCGGCGCTGCTGGAACTCAACGTGCCGCGAGCCTACTACCTGTGTACGTGGATGCCGGGGCTCAACACGCGCAAATAACGCGATGCCGGTTCTTCGAAAGCGCTTGCAAATGAAATCCCCCAGCTACTGTTTTTGCAGCAGCGTCTAAGCAGGTGCGGCCGCCGGTTGGCTATCCTCGTCGGGCGGCATCGGCGGTGCGTCGCCGTCGTCGGGCGGCGGTGCCTCTTCATCGTGCGGAGGCCGTCCCCCCGGCGGCGGACCGTCGGGCCGAGGACCGCCAGGCATTGGGCCACCAGGACCGTGCCGCTCGCGGCGGTCTCGATCGGAGAATTCGCCGTCGGGCCGTGGCCGATCGCCGCGCGGACCGCCGCGACCCGGCCGGCCGTCGCGAAAGAACGAACCGCGCTGGTCGCGATCCCAATACATCCGCCGTAGTTGGTCGCGGGCTTCGTTCTGCGGCAAGCTCATCAACTCGTCGCGCTTGGGCGCCGGCAACTCGTTTTCGAAAAACTGCGCCACGTCGGCCTCGGGCAGCGGCGCCGGTCGGCGTGGACCGCGGCCATAGTCCATCCGCTCGATCCACGTCGTAAAGACCCAACCGCCCACGATGTTGCGCTTGCCGGCCAGATCGGCTTGTTTGGCGAGCTCCGCCTGGGGGCGCTCCGACAATCGCTGGGCGAGCCGCTGGACGTCTCCCTCGGTGATTTCCACCTGGCTCTGCCCGCGGTTGTGACGCGACTTTCCGATGGCCTCGGAAACCAAAGCGCGGCGTTGCCCGTCTTGGCCCTGTTGTTTGAACCACTTTTGCCGGCGCGGATCCATGCCGGCGATCAATTGCTCGCGCTGCCGCCATAGGACGTCCTCGATCCACTGAGTCACTTCGCGCTTGTCGTGCCGATTGAGCAGCTCGTTGCGCCGCAGCACCTCCTGGCGGTGCATGATCTTTTGGATCTCCCGCACTCGCTCGGCGGGTGGCTTCGCGGCGAGCTCGGCGCGCTCGCCCGCGGTCAGCGTTTTGAGCCATTCGTGATAGCCGGCCAACACCTTCCGCAGTCGCTCGGCCTGGGGATCGGAGTCGATCGCCGCTTGCATCTCGCGCAATCGCTCCTGTTCCGCCTCCGGCAGCGCCAGAAAACGCTCGTGCCTGCGCAGCAACTCTTGCTGATCGGCAGGCGACAGCGCGGCAATTTCCCGCCGCCGCTCGTCGAGGTCGTCCGCAGCCGCGGCCGTGCCGATCGCCAACAAGCCGACAACCGCCGCAATAAAAAGGGGTCGGAACCCTTTTTTTCGCAACTCAGTTTGCACTTGCACCGTCTTGGTCCCCCTCGACGAACAATCCTTCGTCCTCCAGCAGCTTCAGGAACTCGATATCGTCGGCCTGGTAGTACATATCCAGGTTTTCCACGACCTTCAGATCGCGCAGCAGCGGCTCGTTCGGATCTTTCCAAATGCGCGTGCCGATAAAGAATCCAACGGCCAGCGAGCAAATCAGCACGGCCGCTCCCAACAACTGCTGGCGGCGGCGCCGGCGCGGCTGCTCGGCCAAAGCCGTCTGGGCGTCCTCGGCGGCGGCGACGGCCACCATTTCGATCGTGCTCTTGATGAACGCATCGTTGACCGTGGCTCTCGGCAATCGATCGAGCAGCCCCCAGGCACGCTCCAGCCGTTGCAACTCGGCCTGATAGGTAGCGTCTCTCGCCAGGCGCTCTTCGACAAGACGCACCGTCTCCGGGTCGAGCTCCCCATCGAGATAGGCGCTCAGCTCTTCCTGCAGCAAATCGGTTTGAGACGTTTCGTGTTCACTCATCGTTCAATCGTTCGCCTTGCGAAACGAAGCGGGGTCCGCGGCGCGTCGCAACTATTGCGGCGGCCGGCGTCCGTCCTCCAAGTACGGTTCGAGGATTTCCTTCAGGTTCACGCGCGCCCGCGACAACAGAGATTTGATCGCTTGCGGCGACATCTCCATGGTTTCGGCAATGTCCGCGTAGCTCATGCCCTCGAACTTGTTCAGCAGCACGGCCATTCGCTGCCGTTCGTTCAAGCCGGCAAGCGCCACCCGCACCATGTCTTGCAACTCGGCTTTGTCCAGTTGCCGGGTCGGCATCGCGCCGCTGGCTGCCAGCGCCATGCGGTCCAGGCCGCCTGCGCCGGTCGAGTCGTTGGGACGCGGCGAGATGTTCACTTCCGGCCGCCGCGAAATCGATCGCAACGCGTTGGAAGCCACGTGATTGGCAATCGTGTACAGCCACGTCGAAAACTTTGCCCCCACCACGTACCGCTTGCGGGCTCGATAAACCCGCATGAAAACTTCCTGGGCCAAATCCTCCGCCTGGTCGCGCCGGCCGGTCAAATGCTCGAGCACCGTGACCAGCCGGGCTTGATAGCGCATCATCAACTCGTCGAACGCCGCGGCGTCGTCGTCGCGCACCGCCAGCATCAACCGCACGTCGGGGTCTTGCAGTTGGTATCGCTGGGCGGAGGATTCGCTGATCGCCAAGGGGGCGTCTCACACCGAGAAAATCTGGATCATCAAGAGGCAACTTCCAGGCACCCAGTTTATCACACCCAGCCGCCGCCCGTCCCCGTACGATCGTCCCCAACATATTAATAACCGCCCGGCCATGGGAGTGTCGGTTCCAGCCGCGGAAGTTCAACAAGTCGCTTCGCCGCCCCAGTCCCAGCCACCACCTCACCGCCAACCCTCTTCGTCCCGATCCCCGATCCCCTATTTCCTGAGCTCACCTCCGCCCCTGGGCCAGTGCGTCGCGGATGGCTTGGCGGTCGTTTCGGGATAGGGGCATTTCGCACCGTTTTGCTATTCTTAGGGGCATGAATCGTCCGCCTAAACGCCATTGGCCTCGGCTGATATGGCGGCGCACCTTCGGTGCTCGTGGTGTTGTGTTCGCGCCCCATTTGGCACAACGTCAAGCAATGAGGAATTAACAGGGGAAAGTCTTTGTGGATCGCCACCGGGTACTCGGCAAGCGAGGCATGGGTTGATGGCGAGGGCCAAAGGCCCGACACCATACCAGCCAAGGCCAACGGCCTGGGGAGCCTAGGCAATCAAGTCGTCTTGAGGGCTGAAGGCCCGACACGATTTGCGGGCCCTTTTGCCAAGTTGATTGGATCGGGCCTTCAGCCCTCAAGGGAATTGGTATCGTGTTTCGGTTATCCAGGCCGTTGGCCTGGGCTGATTTGGCGGCGCACCTTCGGTGCTCGTGGTGTTGTGTTCGCGCCACATTTGGCGCAATGTCAAGCGGCAAAAGTGAACCACTCAGCGTCGCCGTGCAAAGCGTTTCAACCTTCTCCTCCCCACGTTGTGCCTTCGTGCCGTTGTGGTTCCCTGCCTCAGTGTCTTTGGCGCCTTTGGTGGTTTAAACTCTCTCTTCGTGCGGCCTGTCATGTTGTCGTGGTCGCGCCGTGCGTAGCAATGTACCGCCAACCAACCCACATCACCGGGAACGCGTATGTCGGCAACACCTGCATCTGAACTGGCTGGTCGCGTGGCCGTCGTGACCGGCGGCTCCAGCGGCATTGGCCGGGCCACGGCGCTGTTGCTGGCGCGGCAGGGGCGCGCGTGTTTGTGGGCGATCTGCGACCCGCGGCCGAGAATGACGAAGAATTCGGCCGCCTTGGCATCACGCAACAGCCGTGCGACGTGCGCAGCGCTGCGGACATGCGCTCGCTCGTCGAGCGTGCCGTTGCCGTGGGCGGGGGACTGCACATCGTCGCTAGCAACGCGGGCATCGTGCTGCCGAAATCGCTGCCCGATGTCTCCGAAGTGGAATGGGACCGTTGCCTGGACACCAACCTCAAGGGCGCCTTTCTGGTCTGCAAATACGCGATTCCGCACTTGAAGGCATCCGGAGGCGGCGCCGTCGTATTCACGGCCAGCAACGCGGGCCTGTTGCCCCGCGCACATGATCCGGTGTATTCCACCAGCAAGGCCGCCGTGATTGCCCTGGCCGCAGCGCTCGGATTGGCCCACGCGGCGGATCGCATTCGCTTCAATGCCGTCTGCCCGGGTCCCGTATCCGATACGGGCATCATGGAGGCCGATCTGGCCGCTGCCGCCGATCGAAAGACCACCGCAGCCACGTTCATCGCTGCCAGTCCATTGGCACATGCGGCGGGGCGCATGATCACGCCCGAGGAGGTCGCCCAGGCGATTCTCTATCTCGTGAGCGACGCATCGGCGATGGTCACCGGCACGGCGATACGCATCGACGGCGGCAAATCCCTGGGCGTGCCCCCACGCGGGTGACAAAGCGGCAGTTTCAAAACCGTCGGGAACTGGCCCAACTTTGGGCAATCCGCGGAGTAAATCGGACTGTCGCGCTGCCAGCCGCCGTTTGGAAGCAGCTTCCAAGCGGCCCGGGCAATGGAACCGCGCCTTGTCGGTCCGGCAAACGCGAAAAAGGTGCCCGGCCGAGAAACTTCGAGGCCCCTGGGCGAGTACAACGTATTGCATCTGGCCGTAAAACGGCGATATCATGGGACGCGGAGAGGCACATCCGCGTCGATTCTCGTCCACTCTCAAACGGCGGAAAGTCAAGCCATGAGACACGTTTGCAAGCTGCTATTGGTTACTCCGTTATGCGCACTGCTGCTCGGCCCCGCGCTGGCCAAAGATCAGGTGGCGCCGGCGATCGGCAAAAAGATCGACGGCTTTGCCATGCAGGATTTCCGCGGCAAGTCGCATTCGCTGGCGGAACTGAAGGATGCAAAGACCGTAGTGGTGGCTTTTCTGGGCGTGGAATGCCCGTTGAGCAAGTTGTACGCACTGCGGCTGGTTGAGTTGGCCGCGAAGTACGAAGCCGAGGGCGTGACGTTTGTCGCCGTCGATCCAAACCGGCAAGACGCGGTTACGGAGATGGACCATTTCGCCAAGACGCACAAGCTTTCATTCCCATTCCTGAAAGATCTCAACAACGAACTGGCCGACGCCATGGGCGCCGTGCGCGTCCCCCAGGTATTCGTGTTGGATGCCGAGCGGACGATCCGCTACGCCGGTCGCGTTGACGACCAGTATGGCTTCGACACCGGTTCGGGCTATGCCAAGTTCAGAGTCAAGCAGGAAGATCTCTCGAACGCGATCGACGCGGTCTTGGCCGGCAAGGACGTTGCCAACCCGATCACCGAAGCCAAGGGCTGCCTGATCGGCCGCGTGTTGGAGGCGAACGAGAACAGCGAGGTCACGTATTCGAACCAGATCGCGCGCATCTTCCAGGATCATTGCGTCGAGTGCCACCGGCCGGGCCAGATCGGTCCGTTTGCTTTGCAAAGTTATGAAGAAGCCGCCGGCTGGGCCGAGATGATCAACGAAGTCGTGCAGGACCAGCGGATGCCGCCCTGGCACCCCGACCCGCAATTCGGCAAGTTCGCCAACGATTCATCGCTCTCGGCCGAAGAGAAAGAATTGATCACCAAGTGGGTGGCCAACGGCGCGCCGGAGGGCGATCCCAAGCAACTACCCGAGCCGAAACACTACGCCGGCAAGTGGATGATGCCGGGCGGTCCCGACGCGGTGTTCTACATGTCGGAAGAACCGGTCGACGTTCCGGCCGAAGGCACCGTCGACTATCGCTACTATGTGGTCGACACCGGCTTCACCGAGGACAAGTGGGTCAACATGGCCGAGTGCATGCCCGACAATCGGGGCGTCGTGCACCATATCATCGTCTTCTTGAAGCCCCCCTCGGTGGCGCTGTTTAGCAATGGCAGCGACAAGGCATCAGGCGAGGGAGACGCGGCCGGCGAGCAGGCGCGCGCCGAGAACCAACGCGAGGCAGCGATCAGCGAAGATGGCAACCAGCGTGAGGAGCGCGCCCAGGGCGGCGGCGCCGCGGTGGCCAGGCTTCGTTCGGTCAGTTGGCGGGTTTTGCCCCCGGCACGCGGCCCATCGAGTTGCCCCAGGGCATGGCCAAGCTGATTCCGGCCGGTTCGCAACTGGTATTTCAATTGCACTACACGCCCAACGGCTCGCCGCAGAAGGATCGCAGCGCCGTCGGCATCAAGTTCTGCGACGCCTCCGAGGTGAAGTATCGCGTGGCCACGGCGAATGCCACCAACGCCATGTTCGAGATTCCGCCCGGCAACCCGAACTACAAAGTCGAGTCGGAGCGCACTTACGGCGGCGACGTGATCATGCTCTCGCTCTTCCCGCACATGCACTTGCGCGGCAAGGACTTTCACTACGAGTTGATCTATCCCGACGGCCACAAGGAAACCATCCTGAACATGCCGCGGTATGACTTCAATTGGCAAACCAGCTACATATTCGAAGAGCCTTTGCGGCTTCCCAAGGGCACCAAGCTGCACTGCACGGCGCATTTCGACAACTCGGCCGACAATCCAGCCAACCCGGATCCGACCATTCCCGTGCGTTGGGGTGATCAGACCTGGGAAGAGATGATGATCGGCTGGTTCGATATCGCGGTGCCCAAGGACACGAACATCGCGGAAGTATTGCCGCCGCGGAGTCGCGGCTTTCGTCGCGACAACGAAGGCCGAGAACCCCGTGAAAATCGGCAGGGAGAGGCCGGTCAGTAGCGTGTTTTTCCGCGGTCGGACGCGCCGGACAATTGCCGGCCGCTCGCACCATGCAAAGCTGTGCTAAAATCCAAGAGCCGGTGGTTCGCCACGGGCTCTTGTTTTTGATCCGGCCCTCCGCCGCCGCCGGGGCGACGTCCGGCGGACGGACACGCTACAATTGGAAAGGGAGTTCTGTACACTCTCCGCGTTTGCGGGACCTATTTTGGGAGCGAAGTTCATGCCGGCTGCCCCTCACCGTCAATTGTCGCGCCCGCTCGCGCGACGGCTTTGACCATCGCGTGCATCGCGGCTCTTGTCGCGGTGGCTGGTTGCGGCACAAAAATGTCACCCGAGCAACAGGCCGCCATGAGCATGGTACGCGCGGCGGGCGGTCGCGTGTTTTATGAGAGTGGCGGGTATCGGGTCGATTTGCAGTCGCGCCCCGTCGAGGACGCAGACTTGGAGCAATTGCACGCCATCCCGGATCTCAAAACGATCGACCTGCGCGCCACCCTAATCACCGACGAGGGATTGAAGCACCTGGAAAAGATCAAGACGTTGAAGTCCATCCAGATTGAGCGAACGGCCGTTACCCCGGAAGGCGCCGCAGCACTCCAGAAGGCGTTGCCGGACACGGAAATCGCGTATTAGAGCCTCGTGGCGGCATCGGCTCTCCTCCTTCAACCGACTTTGCGCTCGTCGTCCGCGCCGACCGGTCGCAGCAGATTCTCTTCGATCGCAGTGCGGCGAAAGGCGAATATCTGTTCGAGCTGCCGCGCCACGCTGCGTTGCACTAGTCGCCCGAGCGGCCCAAACGGCAGCTCATACTCAACCAGATCCTCGACGACCGTGCCGCCGCCTTGCTCAATGAAGCGGTGCGTGTGAACCCAACTCTTGTAGGGCCCGGCCAGTTGCACGTCGACGAACTCGTGCGGCGGATCCCAGCCTTCGATCAGACTGCGCCAGCGCATCGGCACGGCAAACACGCGAATGCGATAGTCGATCGTGGTTCCAGCCTTCATCTCCACCGGCTCGGACGTCAGCATGCGAAACTGCATGCCGGGCGGAGTAATGCGTCCCAAATTCGCGGGATCGGAAAAAAATGCGAACACTTGCTCGCACGGCAACGGCAACGTCAGGCTACTGGTCAGAACGTGTTTCATCGGACGCAACGCTGATGGGGCCAAAACGACCTTGCTAATCCTCCGCATCGCCCAGATAGTGACATTCACGGCGAGGGAACTCGTGCCGCGCCACCGCCGCAAAGCCCCCCAAGTCGGTGAAGAACATCTGGTGCGTCACGTGCACCGATCGCGGACCGATTCGAATCACGTTGAAAGAGTTCTTCTCGCGCTCACGGGCACGGCCCCGCCGCGACGTCGTCGTGCCCGACTGCACGATGATGATGCCCGCCGCCCGATCCTTGCTCGGATAGATGTCCAACGAGTTGCCGATGAACGCCCGGTGCAGGTGGCCGCCCAGGATCATATCGACCTGCAACTCGGTGAACCGGTCGAGAGCCTGCCGAGCGCGGCGCAGCACGTCGTTCTCGTCGTCGTAGTCGGGAGCGGGGGCAAAGTGATGGTGCGCCACGACGATCCGCGGCACATGGCTCGGCACGTCGCGGAATGCCCGCTCGCAGAAATCGAGTTGCGCGTGAGTCACCCGGCCGTTGACGACTTTAGTCAAGGGCGAAGTCGTGTTCAGCGCCACGATCGCCACGTCGTCGCGCACCAAGACCGTGTCGAGTTGGTCATTGATGTGCTTGCGGTATAGAGCGTATGGCGTCAGCAGACGCTCGAAGACGCGATACAACGGCACGTCGTGATTGCCCGGCACCACCACGATCGGCGCCTTGGGCAAGCGGTCAAGATACTCGCGCGCGGCGGCAAACTGCTCGACTTTGCGCGCTGCGTGAAGTCGCCGCTGGCGATGATCAAATCGGGACTCAATTCGGACGCCGAGCGCAAAAGCGCCTCGGCGGCCTCCGGCACGAAGTGCGGTCCAAAATGCAGATCGGAAATGTGCAGCAGTGTCAGCATGAATAATGTATTAAACGTCGCGGGGGCTCACTTGTAACACGGACTCCTAGCTCCAGCCAGTGCCACGCCGACATCGTGGCCTGTCGCGAGCAGAAAAATCACTACATTTCGGCCGACCGCACGGCACACGGCCCCAGCACACGGCCCCGTGACCTAGGCAATCGTCCACGCGGACGATAAGATGACCCAACACCGTGTTCTCGAGGGCGGGATCTCTCGCGAACATGACCCCCACTCGATGGTTGGCAGCAGGCAGTAGCTGACCGCCGGTTCATGCGGAATCTACATAGAAGCCTAACTCATGTCTAACACTGCCATGGTATCCATGACCCGACGTGTTCCATCAGGTGAAACTGCGGACAAGTGGGTTATGGCAACTGAACGGATCCTCGTCGTCGACGACGAGGAGGACCTGCTGGAACTAATTCGCTACAACCTGGGCAAAGAGGGCTATCAGGTCCGTTGTGTCTCGAGCGGCGAAATGGCGCTGCGCGAGGTTCGCTCGCAACCGCCAGACCTCGTCCTGTTGGATCTGCTGCTGCCCGCGGTCGACGGGCTGTCGGTCTGCCGCATCCTGAAGGGCGATCCCGAAACGCAGCACATTCCGATCATGATGGTAACCGCCAAGACCGAAGAGGCGGATGTCGTCACCGGACTCGAGATCGGCGCCGATGACTATATCACCAAGCCCTTCAGTCCGCGCGTCTTGTTGGCGCGAATTCGTGCCGTGTTGCGGCGCAAGCTCGCGCCCGAGCTTGACGACGATTCGTCGATCAAAGTACACGAGCTGGTCATCCATCCGGGTCGGCACGAAGTGCTGCTGGGTGGGCGGCCGGTCGACCTCACGTTCACCGAGTTTCGTCTGCTGCAGTTCTTGCGCGCAAGCCAGGTTGGGCTTTCTCGCGCAGCCAGATTGTCGATGCCGTCAAAGGCGAAGACTATCCCGTCACCGAACGATCGGTGGACGTGCAAGTCGCGGGATTGCGCAAGAAACTGGGAGACTTCGGCAGCTATATCGAGACGGTGCGAGGGGTAGGCTATCGATTCAAGGAATAGCCATGCCCAAGCGACATCTGCTTTGGCACCTTTTTCCCTCGTTTGCCGCCGCCGTAGTGGTGGCGGTGCTCGGCGTCGGCTGGCTCGCCCTCAACCAGCTCGAACAATCGTGGCTGAAGTCCACGCGCGCTGAATTGGCCGCGCTGGCCGACTTTCTCGACCAGCAACTCGGCCCAGAGGTTCCCGACGATCGACTCGACTTCGCGCGCATCTGCCGTCGCGTGCAACAGACGAGCGGCGTGCGGGTCACTTTATTGATGCCCGACGGCAGCGTCGACTTCGACAGCCAGAATCGTCCGGAAGAGTTGGAGCGTCAACTCAGCCGCCCCGAGATACGGCAAGCGCTGGCTGGCGGCATGCACGAACAGATCCGCTACAATCCGGCGCTCGACGATCGCGTGATCTATCTGGCCGCGCCACTGTTGCGGCACGATCGACTCTTCGGCGTGCTGTATCTTTCGAAGCGGCTTACCGACCTGGACGGCGCAATATCGCTCCTGCAGGTCTGGCTGCTGGCGGGCTGGCTGCTCGCCACCGCGCTGGCCGCCGTGCTGGCGGCGCGGGCACGCGCGGTGGATCGCCGCGCCGCTCGATATGGTTGGCAAGGCGGCCGATCGACTGGGCGCGGGCCAATGGGGGCGCGCGCTCCCGTGCCCGACGCACGCGAGCTCGCCGAATTGGCCGAGCGATTCAACGCCATGGCCACCCAGCTACAAAAACGGGTCGGCGTCCTAATGCAAAACAACAACGAACAAATGGCCGTGCTGGCCAGCATGGCCGAAGGCGTGCTGGCAGTCGATAGCAGCGAACACGTCATCAGCATGAACGCGGCCTCGGCGCGGCTGCTGGGGATCGATCTCGCCCAGGCCCAGGGCCGGCCGCTCGGTGAAGTGGTGCGCAACGCCGATCTGAGCCGTTTCATCAGTCGGGCTCTGACCTGTCGCGAGCCAATCCAGGCCGACGTCATCCTGCTGGGTGATCGCCAGCGGGTGATGCAGGCACACGGCTCGGCGCTACACGATCCCGAGGGGGGCGCCATTGGCGCCGTGGTCGTGCTCAACGATGTCACCGATTTTCGCCGGCTGGAACACATTCGCCGAGATTTCGTGGCCAACGTCTCCCACGAACTGAAAACGCCCATCACCTCGATCAAAGGATTTGTCGAAACCCTCCTCGACGGCGCCAGTCAGAACCCGGTCGACGCCGAGCGATTCCTGCGCATCATCGCCAAGCAGGCCGACCGCTTGCACGCCATCATCGAAGATCTGCTCAGCCTGTCGAAAATCGAGCAGCGCGAGGATGCCGAGGATATCGTTCTGGAACCGGTGGCTGTTCGCGGCGTTTTGGAGGCCGCGGTGAATGTTTGCCAAAACGCAACACAAGAGCATGACATCACCGTCAAACTGACTTGCGACGGTGACATCAAAGCCCGCGTGAATCCCATGCTGTTGGAACAGGCCGTCGTCAATCTGCTCGACAATGCCATCAAGTACAGCGAACCGCAGCGCGAAGTCTGCGTGAGCGGCGAAACGGTCGACAGCGAAGTGCTGATCCACGTTGCCGACCGCGGCAGCGGCATCGCGGAGGAACACTTGCCGCGCATCTTCGAGCGGTTCTACCGCGTCGATCGCGCCCGTAGCCGCAAACTGGGCGGCACCGGACTGGGCCTGGCTATCGTCAAGCATATCGTCCAGGCCCATCATGGCCGTGTCAGCATCGACAGCACCCTGGGCATCGGCAGCACGTTCACCATTCACTTGCCCAAGGCGTGAAAACGCATCGTTCGCCGCCAGGATGCGCGGGCAGAGGTGTCTCACAATCCCAAGAACGGCGCCGGCACCAGGAAGGCGTGCTGTTCGTACAAACTCCACACGCCGTACCACGACAGGTATTGCGTAAAGTACGCCAGCACAACGTACGCCAGCACCACCGGCAGCATTGCCAGCCGGCTCGTCCAGCGCCACACCCAGCCACGCGGCGTACGGCGATCGTGCGCCCGCGCCAATGCCCAACCGGTCAACAGCCGCGCAGGAAAGATCGACACCACGAACAACAAGCTTGGCAACCAGGCAGCTTCGCGCGGCACGATCTCGATCTTCAACAGGTACAGCGGCAGCGCCAACACCAGCGTCGCCACCAGGGCAATCAAGAAAGCGACCGGCGACCGTGCGAACAAACGCCGCAACGCCCGCACTTTGAACATTGCCTTCAGTCGATTCTCCGCGGCGAACCTCGCCTGCAAAAACGGCAGTTGCACCAAGACCACGGCCAATAGCGCGCCGCCGATCAGTCCCACCAAGCCTCCTCCGGACGGCAGCCGCGAAGCAACCGCCAGCAAGCTCACCGGCACGATCAGCCATGCCACAGCGCCGACGAAGCCGCGCAGCCCAAGCCAGAAGTAGTACGGCAGCCGCAAATCCACAAAGAATTCCCACACGGCGTCGCGCGCCGGGTATACGCACCCGGCGCCAGCGCCAGCGCAGCGTCTTGATCGGCCGCGGTATCAGAAAGCTGCGGATGCGTCCGCCGCGCAAACAAGCCGAGGCGGTCTGCGCCAACACTAGCCCACAAAGCACCAGCGTCGCCACCGTCCACATTTTCGTGGCGCGACTGTCCGGATCGATCAGCCGCGCCGATTCGGCCAGCGACGACGCGAGCCACAGTGGAAGCATCAACAGACCCATGCCCACGGCGATGCGCCCTAGCCGCGCCGCCTGGCGAATGCCGACAAAGCCCTGTCGCAGACTACCGCTCCGCGCCACCCGCCCGCTGACTTCGAGCAAGTAGCCCAAGCTGAGCAATTGCAGCACGGGAATCGTGGCCAGCACGGCCAGCGCGACGATGAGCGTCAGCGTGCCGAAGATCCACTCCAGCACGCGCGACACGAAGCCCCATGCGGCAACCGGCAACGAAGCAGGGCGCGCATCGGTCACTTCGGCGTCCAGCGGCGCCTCGACCATTCGCCCAGCGTCGGCCAATCCCGAACCAGATGCCACAGGTGCGCAACCTCCCACGAAAGTGTTCGCCGGAAAGCACGTCGTCTTGGTCTATCTTAGTCGAAGTATTCTTCCCGCGAACTTTTCTTGCGGGAAGATGAGCACCCGCTGCGCAATGTTCGGATCCGGGTCGCCGCGCCCCGCTTTGATTCCTGGCGCGCCCTATGCTACGCTGCCAGATTGGATCTTTGTCCGATGGGCTCGCCGGGGACATCCGGATCAAACCAGGGAAGATTGAGGGCACCGAATGGCTGGCGGCGTCGAAACTGCGGGAGTCACCTCCGACACACACGCCCTGGCGGCCGCTGAGACGATTCAGATCCGCGGCGCCCGCGTCCACAACCTGCAAAATATCGACGTCGACCTGCCCCGCGATCGGCTGATCGTCATCACCGGGCCCAGCGGATCCGGCAAGAGCTCGCTAGCGTTCGACACGTTGTTTGCCGAAGGGCAGCGGCAATACATCGAAAGCCTGTCGGTCTACGCCCGGCAATTTCTGCATCAGATGGAGCGACCCGACGTCGACCTGATCGACGGCCTGCAACCCACGATTTCGATCGACCAGCGCGCCGGCAGCCAGAACCCACGCAGCACAGTTGCCACGGTCACCGAGATCTACGACTACCTGCGGCTGCTGTATGCCCGGTTGGGCGAGCCGGCCTGCCCCAAGTGCGGCGAGACAATCCGCCAGCAATCGCCCGAGCAAATCATCACCGACTTGTCGGCGCTGCCCGAGGGCACGAAGCTGATCCTCATGGCGCCCTTGGTGCGCGGGCGGAAAGGTCAACACAAAGATGTGCTGGCCGCGGTGCGCAAAGCAGGCTTTGTCCGCGTGCGCATCGACGGCGAAGTGCTCGACGTCGACCAGATCGGAGATTTGGCGCCGCGCAAAAATCACACCATCGACGCCGTGGTCGACCGCATTGTCATTCGCGCGGGCGTCGAGTCGCGGCTGGGCGAAAGCACCCGGCTGGCCCTTGCGCACGGCGAAGGCGCGGTGCTGGTCGTGTACATCAGGCCGGGCGAAAACGGTGCGCCGGCCGATCCGCGCGATCAGAACGCCTGGCACGAGAAACTTTACAGCACGCTCTACGCTTGCCCGCATTGCAAGACCAGCTTCGAGGAACTCGAGCCGCGCACCTTCAGCTTCAACAGCCCCTACGGCGCCTGTCCGGCGTGCGAAGGACTGGGCTCGCGTGTGCAGTTCGACCCCGAGTTGATCATTGCGGACGAGAACCTTTCTATTGCCGACGGCGCCATCGCGCCATGGAAAGGCAGCACGGCCGGTGAGACCAAGCGGCACAAATCGGCGCTGGCTGCATTCATGAAAGCCGCGTCGTTCGACTGGAACACGCCACTGGCCAAGCTGGCGCCGCGCTTTCGCGAGCGGCTGCTGCACGGCGGCGGCAACGGCAATGGCTTCATCGGACTGCTCAACCTGCTGGAACAAGAGTACGCCACGTCGCTCAAGCCGGTCCGGCGCGAGCGGCTGGAAGCGTTTCGCGGCGTGGTCGTCTGCAAAGCGTGCGGCGGCGCACGGCTGCGAGCCGAAGCGCGCGCCTGTCGTTTTCACGGCCGCGCCATCCACGAAGTCACGGCGCTTGCGGCCAGTAAAACGCGCGCATGGTTTTCCGAACTGCAGGTGGCGGAAGCAGATACGGCGATCTATCGCCCGATCTGGCAGGAGATCGACCGGCGGCTCGCGTTCATGGAAAACGTGGGCGTCGAATATCTCACGCTTGACCGGCCGGCCGACACGCTCTCCGGCGGAGAGTTGCAACGCGTGCGGCTGGCCACCGGCATCGGCTCGGGACTCGTCGGCGTGTGCTACGTGCTCGACGAACCGTCGATCGGCTTGCACCAGCGCGACAATCAGCGGCTGATCGATGCCGTGCGAAGGCTGCAAGAGCAAGGCAATACGGTGTTGGTGGTCGAACACGACGAGGCCATCATGCGCGCCGCCGATTGGCTCATCGACATGGGTCCCGCCGCGGGGTTGCACGGCGGACGTATCGTCGCCCAGGGCACGCCCGACGAAGTAGCCGCGAATCCCATTTCGGTCACTGGCCGGTATTTGTCCGGCGAGCTTTCGATTCACGCGCCTCACGAACGCCGCCGCATTGCCAAGACACGGTCGCTGGCGATCGAAGGCGTGACGACAAACAACCTGAAAGACGTCGACGCCCGCATTCCGCTGGGCGCGCTGGTGTGCATCACGGGCGTGAGCGGATCGGGCAAGAGTTCGCTGATCAACGAAACCTTGTCTCGCGCGCTGGCGCGCCGCATGAACGGCACGGGCCCAAAGCCGGGGCCACACCGCAGTCTGCGCGGCGCCAGCCAGATCGATAAACTGGTGCAAGTGGATCAGTCCCCCATCGGACGCTCACCGCGCAGCAATCCGGCCACATATACCGGCATGTTCGACGAGATCCGCCGAGTGTTCGCCGGCACGCGCGAGGCCCGTCAGCGTGGTTACAAGTCCGGACGCTTCAGCTTCAACGTCAAAGCCGGCCGCTGCGAGGAATGCCAAGGGCAGGGCGTGCGCCGCATCGAGATGAACTTTCTGCCCGACCTGACCGTGCCGTGTCCCGTTTGCGGCGGCGCGCGGTTCAACCGCGCAAACTCTGGAGGTGAGCTACCGCGGATTGTCGATCGCCGACGTGCTCGACCTGCGCGTCGACGACGCGCTAGCCTTCTTCGAAAACTTTCCGCGGATCGTCCGCTCGCTCGCCAGCCTGCAAGAAGTAGGGCTCGGGTACTTGACCCTCGGACAGTCGTCCACGACGCTTTCCGGCGGCGAAGCGCAGCGCATCAAGCTGGCCACCGAATTGGTGCGCGTGGAAACCGGCAACACGCTATATATTCTCGACGAGCCCACCACGGGCCTGCACTTCGACGACATTCAGAAGCTGCTCAGCGTGCTCAACCGGCTCGTCGATTTGGGCAACTCGGTGCTGGTCATCGAACACAATCTGGACGTGATCAAAACGGCCGACTGGATCATTGATCTGGGACCCGAGGGGGGTGACGCCGGCGGGTACATCGTGGCCACCGGCACGCCCGAGGACATCGCCGCGCAGTCCGACAACGCCACCGGCATTTTCTTGAAGCCGCTGTTGTCAGCCGGAACATAGCACCGGCGCACAACGCGTATTCCAACAACGACTTAGGTGTATTCACCCTCGGAGTCGGTTGTCTGTGCGCAAGCGGCACGCCGCCGCCTGACCAGGGCCGATAGTTTTTCTGTCCGCGGAAGAAAATATGCTTGACAGGATTCTATAAAACGTTACATTCCCGAAAGCAAACGAACGCGATGGCCATTTGGCCGCCTGGTTCGTGGCGAAGCAATCGACCGATATTGGCCCGTGAGAAACGCGTACTTGTTGACCCCGTAGCTTCTGTGTTTCCTGCGAGAAACGCTAATGAGTCTCTAGCGACCGACCCGCGCCCCTAGTTTGCGCATTCTTTTCGGTCGCGGCATCCATGAGGTGGCAGGCGTGCATGATTGCGCCGGTCGTTTCTTATTCGTCCTCGTTGCCGGCCACGGAAGCCGTTTCGACGACCACGCGTGAAGTCAACCGGAATTGGGAGGTGCTACTGAACATGAGCACGACGCGTCTCAAGAAGATCGGCAAAGCGTTCCATCCGCAGGTCGCTCTCTCGCGCGTGCAACTGTTTGGTCCTGTTGGCCGTGGCGGCGTGCGCCGCGTGTCGACGCGATTTGACTTGCAGCCAAACCATCTTTGGGAGACGTACCATGAAGGCGTTCACGTCCACTGCCGTCGTTGTCTCGTTCTGCGCCCTCCTACTCGTTGTTGCGAACACCGCCTGGGCCGATCCATTGCCGGGTCAGATTCCAAAGTTCGCGCAACTGCCGCTCAACTCCACGGTATTTCCTGGCCACGACGAATTGAGCACCGCCATCTACGACCCGCTCACCGGCAGTTTTACGGGCACGTACATGGCCGATGATTTCGGCGACAAGTTCGACACACCGGTCGTCCACGTCGAGTGGTGGGGTTCGTATTTGCAAGCCCCGGTACCTCAAACCAGCGTGCAGCATTTCTTGATCGCCTGGGAAACCGATGTGCCGGCGGTGCCCGGCGCGGCACCAAGCCATCCGGGCCAGGTCATTCAAAGCGAGGTCGTCTCGCTGATCCCGCCCGGTCCGACCGGCCCTGGTCAATTCACCGAAACTGCGGTCATTCCTCCCGGCAATCCGGCGGAACCGCTGTTCCACTACAACGCCGAACTGGCCATGCCGTTCCAGGAGATTCACGATCAGGTGTACTGGCTGAAGATCGTGGCGCGTAGTCGATCCGCAGAATGACGGGCCAATCCAATGGGGTTGGCACGACCGCGACTATACCATTCAGGACACGCTGGCCTCGACCACGTTCCCCTCTAGCCCCGGTGAACACATCGAGGGCAACGTCGCCGGCATCGACGTGTGGCACTTTCAGGACGACGCAGTGTCGGGCCCCATTACGATTGCGCCAAACGCGGCCGGCGTCGGGTATGACATTTTCCAAGATTCCTGGACGCCCCAAAACTACATCGATGGAATTGACGGTCCTCCAGGCATGCGCGATATGTCCAAAGACCTCGCATTCGTGCTGTATACGATTCCCGAGCCATCAACCTTTGTAATCTTCGCCGTGGGAGGCATCGGCATGCTCGTCGTCCGCCGGATGCGGCGGCAATAGAACGCCCGACGTGTTGGAGAGCGCAAGTCATCTCGCCACAAGCCAAGGGGCCGTCACCACGCGGCGGTCCCTTGGCCAACAGGCCGGCCCTTTGGTGACGTGCGTGTACTTACTGCTCATTCCACGGACGGCCCGGCGGCGCTGCGGACGGCTCACTCCATTGCCAGATCGGCCGGTAGGTCACGTCGAGATAGGGCGTCTCGATCCGCTTGCCCCCGGCCACCAGGGATTGCAACAGGGCATCGAGCGCTCCGCTGGTCAACAGCGTCCGTTCGACATTCCAAGACGGCTTGCCGGACAGCACCATCTGCTGGATGCCGTCAAACAGCAACTGAAAGTGATAGGCCGGCCGCGCTTCCTGCGTGGCGAATTGCGTCGACTCGATCCGATCATCCTCGGCATAACGCCACGCCGCCGTCCACGCGCTAGCCGCGCCGTTGAGCTCCAACAGGTACAACTTCAACCCGTCGTTGGTTTCCACCAACATTACCTTTGGCTCCGCCACCAACTCAGCCAGCGGCTTGTCGTCGCGCCCGCCCGGCACCCGCTGCCACGCCGCGGCAAACAACTCCGGGTCGAATAGGTTCTCGTCCATCGCCTGCCAGACGGCATCGCCGCTAAGACACTGCACTGCGCGAACACCCGTCTCGCCGCCGGCCCGCTGCTCGGCCAGCGACTGCATTGCCTCCAGACCATGAAAGCCATAGGCATCGGTCGAGCCGTACGTGATGCCCACGATCTCTTTCAGCTTTGCTCCGCGTTTAACCGTGGCCGGCGGATTGCGCCACGTGAGCGGCACGCTCGAGCCGGCCATCAGCGGAACGTTCAGCTCGCGTGCGGTGTCGTAGATGTGCTTGGCATCGGCCCAGTTATCGGCCAGGTGCTTGTCGATGAACACCGGCGCCACATTGCCGCTGGTACGAAACACCGCCAGCGTCTCGTCCCAAAACCGCCGCTTGGGATATTGGCGGTTGCCGGTCGGCGACATGGGATAGTCGCCGTGTTCGGCCACCAGCAGCACGCCGTCCACCGCCAGCTTGCCCGAGCCCAATGTGAGCGTATCGGCGATCGAGTCATAAACGGGAAAACGCTGCGAGGCCGCCAACAGCCGGCTCATGTCGTTGGCCGGCCGCTGGTCGGTATAGAGCGACGCCAGTTTCAGCAGCGGGTCCTTCCCCTTGCCGTCGAGGGTATCGGTCAACAGCATCCGGCTAACGATCACATCGGCATGTGAATTGTGGCGATACTCGGTCACCACCGCGGCGACGCGCTTGGCGCACGGGTTCACTCGATATTGTCCGGCTCTGTGCAAAGCCAACAATGCAGAGCCAGATTACACACTGCCACTTGATATGAAATAGCCGGAGAATCATTTGCAGCGCCGTCGGCAGTCGGTGAGTATCGCGCGAAGAATCCCATTTTGTATCGAGCTGGCTCTCTTCGCAACGGTCCGAGACGCTGATCTCAAAATCAATTCGCCATCTCACGACTGTGCCACGACAGAATCGCAGGAGGCTGTTATGATCCACGGACTAGCGAAGTTGTAACCATACGAGTACGCCAACCGCCACGTGAGTCCTATGCCCGAGTATCTCAGGTCAGCGACGCTGCTTTTCTTTTTGCTCAACCCATTTTTGGTAATCATCTATTTGGTCGACTTGATCGACAAGTTGGCGCCACGGCAATTCGCAGGCGTGCTCATCCGTGCAGCGTTGATCGCCGGAGCGGTCTTCTGCTGCTTCGCGATTCTGGGCGACGCGGTTTTTTCGGTGATGCAGGCGGAGTTTGCATCGTTTCAGATTTTCGGGGGAGTGATCTTCCTGCTGATCGCCATTCAGTTTGTCTTTCGAGGACCGGCCGCCATCGAGATCCTGCGCAGTGATTCGGCCCATCTGGCCAGCGCCGTCGCCATGCCAGTGTTGATCGGCCCTGGCACTATCAGCGCTAGCGTCATCGTGGGGAAGCGCAACGACCCGTTTTGCGCCTGCCTGATCGTCGTATTCGTCGTCCTGGCATCCGTCGTCTTGATGTACGCGCTGAAACTCTTGCACGACTATGTTCGGCCACGTCACGCTCGGCTAGTTCAGTGGTACGTCGAGATCGCGGGCCGCATCACGGCGCTGTACGTGGGCACGGTTTCTGTCGAGATGATCATGCAGGGCATCCGGGCTTGGGTGCAAAAGTTCTAAGCCGCCGCGCCAAATTCACAAGCCGCATTGCGTGACCGCCGGGTGAACTTCGGATAAGCTGAGAGAATCGCATCCATCGAACCCAGGGGGCATTCCGTGCCGTCTCGCGCTACACGGTCGATGTTCGTCACAAGCATTGCGATCGCCTGCCTGGCGTTCTCGCCGCGCGCGAGCGTCGCGCAAGCGGATGACGCGTCGGTGGCGTCTTCGATCAACAAGCGTGTTGCAGCCGCGCTCGAACTCGGCCTGCCGCTGGTCGGCGATGCGGCCATGCGCTATCCAGAGCATCGGCAATGTTTCTCCTGCCACCACCAGACCTTGCCGATGTTGGCGCTGGCGGCTGGTCGTCGCGCCGGTGTGACCATCGACGAAAATGTGTTAGCCGCACAGACCAGGTTCACGCACAACTTCTTTGACGGCAAGCGAGAGACGCTCGCGGCGGGCAAGCACATCGGCGGGCGCGCCCTAACGGTCGCATACGGCCTGTGGACGTTTCGCATCGCCGAATCGCCCACCGACGAAACCACCACCGCCATGGTTCGCTATCTCGTCAAAACGCAACGTGATGACGGCCACTGGCAAGTGCAGACCGTCCGCCCGCCGATGGAGGAATCGTCGCTGAGCACCACCATGATCGCCGTCCTGGGCTTGCAACGATACGGCCCAAAAGACACCGGCCGCGATTCCGAACTGAAGCACCAGGTCGATGCCTCGATCGCCAAAGCACACGTCTGGCTCACCGACGCCCCTGCCGAGAGCACGGAGGACAAAGTTGCCCGCCTGTGGGGACTGCACTACTTTCAAGCTGCCGACGACAAACTGCAAAAGGCGCGCAACGACCTGTTGTCCGCCCAGCGCGCAGACGGCGGCTGGCCGCAACTGGCCGATATGGAATGCGACGCCTACGCCACCGGCCAGGCGTTCGCCGTGTTGCTGGCCACCGGCGCCTCGCCCGATGAAGAGACCTGCCGTCGCGGCATCACGTTCCTGCTCGACACGCAAGAGGACGACGGCTCCTGGCACGTCATCAGCCGCTCCGATCCCGTGCAAGTCATCTTCGACAACGGCGACCCGCACGGCCTCGACCAATTCATCTCCACCCCAGCCACCTGCTGGGCACTGACGGGGCTGGCGTTGTGGTCCTCCAAGTAAGTGCGCCAGCGTTGCTGCTTTGCGCAATACGGCACTATGCAGCGGTCAATCCGCAACCGACGGCGCTTGGATCACATCCGCTGTTTGGGCGCGGCCACCGCATGTCATTACCGGATGAGCGCCCTAAGCTCGGTAAAATCGGCGGCACTCAGCGGCGTCTTGTAGAGTTCATTCACCTGCCAGAGACCTGATGTTCGAATCTTGGAATTCGGCGAGTGAATCCCCAACCATGTCTGAGATGGGCCACAACTTTTGCACAGCGAGACCGTCGATGCGATTTTGGATTCCAGCTCGAGTCGCTGTGCCTTCGTTGTAACTTCGAAGACGGCAAAACTGAAATGCGCTCGCATGTAGTCGGTCACTTGGATTTCGATCTCTTTCTGCCTAGCTGGGTCAACACGGTCCTCATATTTTTCCCTTGCCGCACGAGTCGTCAGATCGATCTCCCAGGAATCTGCAAATGCGTCTCCATCGCGACGGAGGAGACAACGTCCAACGTTCTTCCGAAAGATGCTGCGGTCTTTTCTCTCTTTGACAAAATGCTGAACTAGCCGCGAACGAAGCTGCCTGTCGCCGGTGTGCGTTCCGACTCGAACAATCCGCTCTACACCGTGAGCGCATTCTCCATCTTCGAAGAGGACGTAGATACCGTTTCGAGGAATCTGCTCGACATCAAAGGGAAAACGGAACCTCCGCAAACCGTTGAGAAGTGCGTGCAAAGAGACGCATGTTTCGCACGCGCTTTCCAACGCCATGTCGATGGTTGCCGGCGTTTCATTGACGTTTCGGGCCGTCCGTGCTCTAGCCTCAAAAAACGAACGATTGACGGTCATTGCTTTCCTCAGAGATTGCATCGCCCGGCCGATCGACAGCCCGGCTACTGGAAAACGCAACGGCATGCCGGTCGATTCAAATGCTTGTTCGATCGCTTGGCGATACTCTTTGCCGCCGAGTCCGACGACGCAGTCAAACTCATTCAGTGCAAGTGCCCCTACTTGCTCTTTCAATTCTGCGATACTGATAGGGCCGCTAGACCGTCGCTTGAAAGTTACGTTGTACGGACCTGGTATCGGAAACTCCGGTTCAATAAAGCCGTACTTTGCGCTGAGTATCAGCCATCGGTGGCCAAAGCGTTCGGCAAACGCTCGATTCACCTTGAATGGCGTTCCAATATAGGCATCCTTTGCCAACGTGCTGCCCGCGTTAGGGTGTTTGCCCCAAATCTTCTGTTGTCCACATGGAACAATGACCAACTGAGAAGTTTTCACAGAGCTTGCCATGTGTGCCTGAATCGTCGTGTCGTCCCGGTAGAGTAATAGGCTCGACCAGAGCCTCGCCCCCGCACGTGTCGATCCCGCGATGCTCCCGCTCAATCCGCCGCCGGCAGCGCTTTGATCACGTCGGTGGTCTTGGCGCGGCCGCCGTGCGTTTTGCTGATTACGGCCAGCCGGGTCGTGCCTTGGCGATCGATCACGAACGTCGAGGGATAAGCCGTCTCACGCGGCGCGTCCCAGCGTAGGCCATAGGCATTCGTGAACTCGTAGTCCGGGTCGATCACGAACGTGAAGTTCTCCGGCAACTGGCGATTCTTGAGAAACTCCTTGGCCTTTTCGTCCAGGTTCTCGGCCGGCCCGGGATAAACCAGCACCACGTGCGCGTTGGCGCCGGCCAGTTCCTCGGCGTGCTTCACCAGGTCGCCCACCTGCACCATGCAGATTGGACACTGATAGCCCGGATAGCCGCGCAGCACGACCAGCACCACCGACGTTTTCTTGAGCTGGTCGTACAGCGAGAACGGCTCGTCGTTGAGCGTCTTGAGCGTGAAGTCGGGCGGCTTGTAGCCTTCGCGGGGCGGCTTGGCGTCGGCAGCCCGAGCGATTGCCGCGACAAACAGTGCCAAGCAGGTGCAACCCAGCAAGCCAACGATCTTCGTAGAGCGCGTCATGGTCGAAGTTCTCCGCGTGTGATGGTTCGTGATGGAGGCCACCGGCTCAGCGAGTAGTGTACCGCGATAGCGTCTCGGGATTCCACTCGATACCCAGGCCCGGCCCGGTGGGCACGCGCAGCAATCCCTCGGCATCGAGTTCAAAGCGGGGCGTGACCAGATCTTCGACGTACGGCACGCCCGTTTGAAACTCGACCCAGCGGGCCACCGGCATCGCCGCCGACAGGGCCAGATCGGCCGCCACGCCCACCGCCGTGTTCCAGCCGTGCGGCACCAACTGCACGCCAAACTCATAGGCCAGCCGCAGCCCTTCGCTCAATCCGCCGCACTTTGTCAAGTCGGGCTGAATGATATCCACGGCCCGCCCGGTAATGAAGGGCACAAACGACTGCCGCCGCGTGAGGACTTCGCCGGTGGCGATCAAAACGGGCGACGCGGCGCGCAGTTCCTTGAACCCGGCCACGTCATCCGGCCGCAGCGCCTCTTCGAACCAAACCACACCTCAGTCGCCCAGCATCTTGGCCGTTTCACATGCCCAACTCACGCCGTGCGGCCAGAACTGTTCGCTGCCCCCCGCGTCGACCATCAACTCCACATCGTCACCCACCGTCTCGCGCGCGGTTTTGATCAGTTGCTCGTCGAGCTGACGGCTCACACGGCCAAACGGTCGCCAGCCGAGCTTGATGGCGCGAAAGCCTCGCGCCAGTTGCTCGCGCAGCTTCTCAGCCAACACCGGAGGGTCGTCGAACAGCATCGACGCATACGGCTTGATCCGATCGCGATAGTCGCCGCCCAGCAGCTTCGACACCGGCTGGCCCAGCGCCTTGCCCCACAAGTCCCACAGCGCAATGTCCAGTCCGCTGATGGTGTGTTCGACCGAGCCGCCGCGCCCCAGCCAGAACAGCGATTGCCGCATCGTTTCGCTCACCCGCTGCGGCTCGAGCGCCGACTGCCCGATCAAAAACGGCTTGAGCAGCTCGAGCGAGCCCTCGACCAGCGGCCGCGTGGTGTAGCAACTCCCCAGACCGACCGGCCCTTCGTCGCTGACCACTTCCACCAGAGTGTTGTATTGCACATTGGGATCGGTGCCGCCGGGCCAACCGTGGTCGTCGGTGGCTCCACACAAGGCAATCGTCCGCACGGCGGCAATCTTCATCGTTGAACTCCCAGTGACGAATGAGGATACTCATGGTAGCCCAAAGCGCATGCCGACACCAAGCGACGCATGCCGAGGGATGCCATCCTCAAAAATCCCGCCGAGATTCATTGCATGACCAGCCGCGCCGAGACCGAGTATCGCTACGAAAAACTCACCTGGCCCGAGATCAACGACGCGGTGGACTTGGGCAAGGTGTGCATCCTGCCCTGCGGCGCGGTCGAACAACACGGACCGCACTTGCCGCTGGACGTCGACCTGGTGTGTCCCAGCGGCATCGCTTACGGCGCCGCCCGCGAGATACCGGGCAAGGTGCTGGTGCTGCCCATCGTGGCGTACGGCTACACCGGTCACGTGATGGACTTTCCCGGCACGATCAACAACGACTTCGAGCACTTCATGCACCACGTGCTCGACATCGCCAAGTCGCTGGCCTATCACGGCTTCAAAAAGATCATACTGCTCAACGGCCACGGCTCGAACATGCCCAACCTCGATCTGGTGGCGCGGCGAGCGAACCTGGAAACCGATGCGGAGTGCCTGGTCTGTGCCTGGTGGCACCTGCTCACCGTCGACAAGGAGTTCTTTCCCAAGTGGCGCGAGAGTAAGTTCCCCGGCGGTTGCGCGCACGCTTGTGAACTGGAAACGTCGCTCTACATGCACCTCGACGGCGACAACGTGCGCACCGACCTGATCAAGAACGGCACGATCAGCTTCAACGAAGACGGCAGCCCCTTTAACTGGGTCGATCTGTTCGCGGCCGGACCCGCCACGGTCATCTCGTGGACCAGCAGCTACAGCGAGTCGGGCGTGCTGGGCGAGCCTGAGCTGGCCACGCCGGAAAAGGGCCGCCAGGTTTACGAGGAGGCCGTGAAGCAACTGGTGCGGTTCGTCGACTACTGGAAAGACCGTCCCAAAGACGTCCGCCGCGATCGGCATCGCACGCCCACCACCATGCCCATGCCGTGGGGCCAACGACCGATCGACTCGGTGAAGCCCGAGCAGTGATGATGCGAAATCGCACCAAGCCAACATGCACCTCGGGTGGCGCTGGCATCTTGCCAGTGCTGTTGGCCGCGCTGTTTGCGCTGACCGTACATGCAGCGACGTCCGCAGAAGAGCTGAGCACCGAACCCATACCGGCCGACGCCGAATTCTTCGAAAAACAGATCCGCCCACTGTTGATTGCACGCTGCACCAAGTGCCACGGCGACATGCTGGAACCCAAAGGCGGGCTGTCGCTCACGTCGCGCGACGCGATTCTCGCAGGAGGTGAAAGCGGTCCGGCCGCCGTCTCGGGCAAACCGGCCGAAAGCCTTTTGATCGGGGCCATTCACTACGACGGCCTGGAAATGCCGCCCGAAGGCGACCGGCTCGAACCGCTAGAAATCGCGGCGCTGGAGCGCTGGGTCGAGCTCGGATTGCCATGGCCCAAGAGCGACGCCACGTCGCTAGCCAGGAGCCGGCTCGCCGCCGAGGCATCGCAAATCGCCGCCGCCCGCCAGTCGCACTGGGCCTTTCAGCCAGTCGCCAATCCACCGTTGCCTGCGGTGCGCAATGCCAGTTGGCCGCAAACGACCATCGACTACTTCATCCTGGCGCAACTGGAAGCGCAGGGCCTTGCGCCATCCGCGCCGGCCGACAAGCGGGCGCAGTTGCGGCGTATGTCGTTCGACCTAGTCGGATTGCCCCCCACGCCGGAGGAAGTGCAAGCCTTTCTCGCCGATGCGTCACCGGGCGCTGCGGATCGCGCGATCGACCGGCTGCTCGCGTCGCCGCACCACGGCGAGCGCTGGGCGCGCCACTGGATGGACGTGGCACGCTACGCCGACACCAAGGGCTACGTGCTGTTCAAGGAGAGCAACATCCCCTGGGCCTATACCTATCGCGACTACGTCATCCGGGCGTTCAACGAAGACCTGCCCTATGACCGGTTCATTGTCGAGCAACTGGCGGCAGACAAGCTGCCGTTGGGCGATGACCGCCGGGCGCTCACGGCGTTGGGCTTTCTCACGCTCGGCAGTGGCTTCATGAACAACCAGCAGGACGTCATCGACGACCGCATCGACGTTGTCACGCGTGGGCTGCTGGGATTGACGGTCACGTGCGCCCGCTGCCACGACCACAAGTTCGATCCGATTCCCACCCGCGATTACTACGCGCTGCACGGTGTGTTCGCCAGCTCGTTCGAACCGATCGTGCCGCCGCTGTTCGAGCCGCCGCCAAACACCGAAGCCTATGCCAAGTTCGCTACGGAACTGGCCGCGCGACAGGAACAATTGAACACGTTTCTCAAAGAGAAGTTCAATGCACTCATCGCCGGCGCCCACACGCGCGTTGCGGAGTATCTGCTAGCGGCGCACGAATTGAAGGACCGCCCTCCCACCGAAGACTTCATGCTGCTGGCCGATCCCGACGACCTCAACCCCACGATGATCATCCGCTACCAGACGTATCTGGCGCGCACGCGGCAAAGTTACGATCCGATCTGGGCGCCGTGGCACGCGCTGGCCGACTTGCCGGCGGCGGATTTTTCCGCACAGGCGCCGGCGGTTGTTCGCCGCGTGATTGCCGAGGCGCCACGCGACGAGCCGATCCATCCCTGGATTGCCGCGGCATTGCTGGCCGAACCGACGCCGACGTTTGCCGACGTGGCCGGGCGCTATGGCAAGCTGCTGCTCGGCGTCCACGAGTTGTGGCACGTGGAGCTCGAGAAGGCACGACAAGCCAACCAACCGGCGCCAGGCGGGCTGGCCGATCCGGCGGCGGAAGCGCTGCGGCTGGCGCTCGACGGGCCCGATGCGCCCGCGGCGCTGGCCAGCAGCGAGGTCAACGAGCTGATGTTGCTGCCCGATCGCGAGGCACAGAACGTGCGCAACAAACTGGTCAAAGAGATTGAAGAGTTTCGCGCCGCCGGCGACGCCGCGCCGCCGCGCGCCATGGTGCTGGAAGACTTGAGCGAACCGGTGCACGCCCGCGTGTTCGTCCGCGGCAATCCAACGCAACTGGGCGACGAGGTCGAGCGCCGCTTCCTGCGCGTGCTCTGCGATGGCGAGCCCAAGCCGTTCAACGCGCACGACAGCGGCCGGCTGGCATTGGCCCGAGCCATCGCCGACCGCGACAATCCGCTCGTCGCACGGGTGATCGTCAACCGCGTGTGGATGTGGCACATTGGCACACCGCTGGTGAGCACCCCCAGCGATTTCGGAGTGCGCAGCGAGCCGCCCACGCATCCTGCGCTGCTCGACCATCTGGCGTGGCACTTCATGGAGCAGGGCTGGTCGCTCAAGTGGCTGCACCGGCAGATCCTGCGTTCGGCAACGTATCAGCAGGCCAGCCTCGACCGGCCCGCGTGCCGCGCGGTCGATCCGGAGAATACGACGCTGTGGCGGATGAACTCCCGCCGGCTCGATTTTGAATCGACGCGCGACGCGCTGTTGGCCGTGGCGGGCCAGTTGAATCCGGCGCTTGGCGGCAAGCCCTTCGACAACGTGACCGATCCGGCTGCCGCGCGGCGCACGATGTATGCGCGGATCGACCGGCTGAACCTGCCCGGCGTGTTCCGCACGTTCGACTTCCCCAACCCCGATGCCTCGAGTGCCGAGCGCAGCCTGACCACCATACCGCAACAAGCATTGTTCTTGATGAACAACCCGCTGGTGCAATCGTGCGCCAAGCAGATGCTGACCCGGCCGGATGTCGCGATCCTCGGCGACAACAGCGAGAAAATCCGCCGCATGTACCGACTGGCGTTTGGTCGCGAGCCATCGGACGACGAACTGCAATGGTCGCAAGCTTTGCTCAGCGACGCGGCAGAGCGTCCGGCTGCTTGGGTAGAGTTTGCCCAAGGACTGTTGTTGGCCAACGAGTTTGTATTTATCGATTGAGTACCGCATGCCAAGCAACAATTCCTTTCCCGGTCAACCTTTTACCCGTCGCGAACTCCTGCGCCGCAGCGGCGCCGGCTTTGGCATGCTGGGATTGGCCGGCGTGCTGGGCGGTGAGGGATTGCTTTCGCAAACTGCCTCAGCGGCCACCAGCACGGGTGGCGCTCCCTCGGCCTTGGCCCCCAAATCGCCGCATTTCGCGCCGAAGGCGCAGCGGGTCGTGCACTTGTTCATGAACGGCGGACCGTCTCAGGTCGACACGTTCGACCCCAAGCCACTGTTGGATAAGTATCACGGTCAGCCGCTCCCCTCGACCAACTTGCGCACGGAGCGCAAGACCGGCGCCGCCATGCGCTCGCCTTTCAAGTTTGCAGAGTACGGACAAAGCGGACTGGGCATCAGCGAGCTGTTCGCCAAAACGGCCCAGCACGCCGACGATTTGTGCGTCATTCGCTCCATGGTGGCCGAGGTGCCCAATCACGAGCCGTCGCTGCTGTTGATGAATTGCGGCGACGGACGGCTGCCACGTCCCAGTTTCGGCTCGTGGCTAACCTATGGCCTCGGCTCCGAAAACCAAAACCTGCCAGGCTTCATTGCCATGTGCCCCGGCGGCTATCCGATCGTGGCCACGCAGAACTGGCGCTCGGCGTTCTTGCCGGGCGCATTCCAGGGCACCTACATCGACAGCAAGCACACCGAACTCGACAAGCTGATCGAAAACATTCGCAACGCCACCACGCCGCTCGAGGCGCAGCGCCGGCAACTCGACTTCGTGCAACGGCTCAACGAGCGTCACCTTGCACAGCGCCCGGCCGAGGCGGCGCTCGAATCGCGCATCGCCTCGTTCGAGTTGGCCTACCGCATGCAGGGCGAAGCGGCCGACGCGTTCGACGTCGCGCGCGAGCCGCAACACGTGCGCGAATCCTACGGCGACACGCAAAACGGACGCCAGTTGCTCATCACGCGGCGACTGCTGGAACGCGGCGTGCGCATGGTGCAGGTGTGGAGCGGCGCCGGTCAACCGTGGGACAACCACAACGACCTGGAAAAGCAGCATCGTTCGCTGGCCGAAGCCTGGGACGGGCCGATCGCCGCGTTTCTGGCTGATTTGAAGGCCCGCGGCATGCTCGACAGCACGCTGGTGATGTGGGGCGGCGAGTTCGGCCGCACGCCGGTGGCCGAGTACCCGCAACTCAACGGCCGCGATCACAACCACTACGGATTTTCAATGTGGCTGGCCGGCGGCGGCACGCGCGGCGGCTACGCTCACGGCGCCACCGACGAGTTCGGCTTCGCCGCGGTCGAAAACCCTGTACACGTCCACGATCTGCACGCCACGCTGTTGCACTTGCTGGGTTTCGACCACACCAGGCTGACCTATCGCTACGCCGGCCGCGATTTTCGATTGACCGACGTGCACGGGACGGTAGTCAAGGAGTTGTTGGCATAGGACTTCCCGGTCAAGGATTCTGACAGATAGTTTGAATCATCGGCCGCGTCCTCTGGAGCATCTAACCGCTCGTATTGCTCTTGCTGCCACTGGACGTATTTTTCGCCGCGATGCCCGCTCGCGCCCAATCCCCAAACTCTCCATT
>CAVZWY010000011.1:0-84343 GCA_963779015.1 uncultured Planctomycetaceae bacterium
CTTGGCATTACTATCGATTAGCGGATCGGCAAAGCCTGTAGAATTTCGTTGTAGCCGGGGTAAGAGAACTTCATGGTGTTCGTGATCTGTGCCGAGCTGCCTTTCAGTGCGTTCCCATAGATTTGTCCTTCACGAGCAATCTTCTTCCAGAAGAAGGGGAGCAGGGCCTCTCGGCGCTTTTCCGAGTCTCGCGCCAGAACCGTTCCTCGATTGCCTTGGGGTCTGCGACGCCGCCGTGGTCCTTGTTGATCGGCGCCTTGTCTGCCCCAGTAAAGACTTCCTGCCGGCGCAGCCCGTCCGTCGCGATCAGGACGACGTTCCGGGTTTTGAGTTCCGCCGCGCCGGCCGTGGTCGCGGCCAAGAGCAGCACAACCAAGAGACAGGCGGGCATTCTCAAGGATCGAACTACGCTGATTGGCATGATACGCTTCCCTCCAGACTCGTGCGACGTGTGGGCCCATAGAGCTTCGATAACTATGAAGCCATGGTAACTAGCCGCCCGCACGTCGACCAGCACACGCGGAGAGCGGCGTCGGGCACAAACCATGAATGTCGGTCATACCGACCGACGCCAAATCCCCGAGTCGATGGCCCGCGAGCGGCCGCAGCCCGCACCGCCGCTCGGAGGCGCCGGCGCAAGACGTTGCGTGCCCAGAGCCTCGCGGCGCACTAGGTGGCCTTTAAGCGGCTCTCTTGGTAGTGACACAGACATCGACCACGCGGCCAGTGTCCGTCAGGGCGACGTGCGAGCGCTCTTCTCCCTCGATGCGATGCACGGAGAGATGATAGGCCTCGTGGCTGACGGCCAGGAAAGGCCGCTGCTCGGGAGTGGCCGGGCGGCGGAGCTTGCCCCAGGAACCATCGCCCAGGTAAAGCACACCTCGCTTGTCGATGTGGCCGTCGAGCATGGGATGAGTGCGCTTGTAAGCGTGGTCGTGGTGCTCGAACACGGCGTCGACATTGTACCGTTCGAACAGCGGTGACCAGTGCTTGCGGTTGTCGGCGCCCGTGCCCGCTTCAAGGTCGTCGAAGTTCACGGGCCGGACGGAGGGATAGGTGGGCACATGGTCGAAGCAGAAAACCGTGGGCATGTGTTCGCGCTGCTTGAGGGTCTGCGAGAGCCAATCAGTCTGCGCCGGCGACGGGCGAGTTGTGGTTCGTGTCGAGGAACACCAGCGAGAGATAGTCGCCGAAGTCGAGGCAAGCGTAGCTGGTGTCGGTAAACAGGCCGTCGAAGACCGAGTAGAAAAAGGGCGCTGCTTCGCGCCCTTTCTGGTAGCTACCGTTGACCTCGTGGTTGCCGATGCAGGCCAGCAGCGGAATCAGACGTTTCTCGTCTCGCAGACCGCGGGAATAGAGCGAAAGGAACTGATAGAACGTTCCGGGGCTGCGGCCGTTCTCGTAGGCCAGATCGCCGCCGAGGACGACGAACTGCGGATCCTGTACGGCCGCCAGACGGTTGGTCGCTTCGGTATGCGAGCCGACACCCGCGTCGCCGCCGGAGACAAAATGAATCGGATTCGTGGCCTTGGCCGGCATCGTGCGGAAGCGCTGCTCGGCCGAATCCGTGCCCACGCGGAAACGATACTCGGTATCGGGCGCCAGACCGGTCAGTTCCGTGCGAAAGATCTTCTTGTCGGTCATGGGAAATTCGCGGACCGAGCCAGCCTGCTGCGCCCAGTCGTCTGCACCCGCGCACCGCAAACCAGATCGGCCGCCGGGCCCCCTCGTCTTCCTTGCCAATCCACTGGATGGTCATCGTAGTGGTCGGATCGCGCTGCCAGGTTAGGAACAGCGCCTGCGGATCGAAGCTGGGTTGCTCGGCAAACTTGGGCGGCTCGGCGGCGAACAGTGCCCGAGAATAGCCCGCGGCCAGTGCAAGCGAGCTTGACTGCAGGAAGCGGCGGCGATCAATGAAGTGCATGGCAGGAACCTCGATACGCTGGGCGTGGGGATGGCGATGCGCGGTTAACGGGCCAAGGAGAGCCGGTCTATGGGGTTCTATTGTAACCGCCGAGAACGAGTCGATGATAGTGAGGGACCACGGCTCGCACTGCCGCCAAAATTTCCCCCTGCGGCTCCCTCTGCAATGGCGGCAAGCATGTATTCGATCGTCACGCTTCCGGCCGCTGAGCGCCCTTGAGGATGACGCCGCCAGCTTTCGTCTATGCCGCGGCGCTGGGGTCGATTCGCCACGAACAGATATGTCTGCAGACCGGGGTCGAATCTCGATTTGTATCGTCCATGTAGCCAATCTGTAGCCAATAGGCCGGACACTGGCGCACAGCGCGGACAGACGCGGAATATGACGGTCGCCCCAAGCTCAAACACGTGGCAAGCTTGGACGACGGCGGACGCAGGCGACACGTGCCCAGGTAGGACTCGAAATCAGGTGCCCCGCAAGGGGTTGTGGGTTTGAATCCCATGCCCTCCGCTTTCGCACAGCAAGTAGCCCCGCCTAGAGTTGCGGGGCTTTTCTTTTGCGCTCGCTATGCCCGAAATCGCGCCCAGGGCGGCCCAATGTAGCCAAAATGTAGCCAATCTCGGGATCGCTACGCGCTGGACGGCGGTGGACTTGCTAGAACTGCGTGGACGCTTGCGCAGGAGACGTGGCTGTACAACAATGAACGGTCCTGGATGGTCAAGGGCCGAGTAACGGCATCTTCGTCCACATGAATCGCGATCCGCTCCATCAAAGAATTGTTCAGGCCCTTGGCCGAGGCGTTCCTGGACCACCTTGGGATGGACGCCGGCGGCGAGCAAACGCGTTGTCGGCTGTGGCTGGTGTCGCTGTCGCATCGGCCGCCGAGAGTCGAAGCATCTAGAAACCGATGAGGTTCCAAAAGCTGCAGAACCAAACATAGGCCAGGCAGGCCGTAGCCAGCAGCGAATATTGCACACGCGAGGTGAGGGTCCAGTAGTGCCTTATCCAAGCCAGGACGGCAAAGGCGGGCACGGCGAGTGAGAGAGCCGCGGCCAGCGTGGCCACGTCAATCGTCCGCTTCAGCATCCAGGGCAAACCCGCCTGGAATTCGGTGGCTACCGAAGGTTGTGCCACGCGGGACAACGTGACGGTGACCACGACAATGGCCACAAGGTTCACGGCGACGGTCGTGCCCGCCCAGAGTCGGGCAAGCCGGGCGAGTCGGGGTTGTGACGGCCGGCTGCGGACTTGCCACCAATCGATGAGAAGACCGACCGGCCAAATGAGGCAGGCCGACAAGAAAACTACGACGGCCACCGCGAACCCGCCCCAGTTGAAACAGCGGCGCATTGTACCACGCCACGCGTTCATATGCGTCGCCGTCGGCGAACAGATAGCCGAGGCGGCCGCTGTCGTCCCTGCCGAAGGCCAACCGTTGGCCGTCGTCCGATCCGCTCAGGCGAAACAAGAGCGGCTCGATCTCGACATAGTCCTGCCCGCCAATCGACAGCGTGCCATAGGCATTTGCGGACACGCGGACAAAGCCGCTCACGAGCGAGTCGATTTTTTGATGCGAGCGGCGGTCGTACCGATTGAACCAGTACCACCCCGCCAGGTCGCCTCTGGGAATGCGCAAGCGTTCGGGCAGCGGCGGCACGAGAATCGGAGCCCCGACTGGGAAGTACCGTTCGAAGAACCGGTCGCGGAAGGCATTCAGTAACGCGCCGTCCGCCGAGTTAGCAGCGAGAAGTTACCCGAGGTTGTGCCGGGGGATTAGCAGCACTTCGCTCACGAAGCCGCTGCCCGCGCCCGTGTGGCCGATGGCGCGTTGCTGATTCTGAAAACGTTCGAAGAAATCGAAGCAGACCCCGGGCAAGCGCGGATCGTGGGCGAACTGGCGGCGGTGCATTTGACGCGCCCCTCTTCGCTCAAGATGCGGGCGCCGTGATAGCGGCCGTCTTGCAGGTGCGCGATCAGGAAATGGCTCATGTCGGTCGCCGTGGTCATCAGGGACGATGAAGCCCAGATGTTGTAGTAGTCGTGCGGCAGGGCCTTGTACTGGCCGTGTTCGAAGGAATAACCCGTGGCCAAATCGGGCTGTAACTCTGCCGGTAGCTTGAGGAAGTGGGTTCGCTGCATTTCGAGTGGCTGGAGAATGTTCTCTTTCATGAACTGGGCGAGCGGCACGCCGGTGGCCGATTCGACAACGTAGCCCGCCAGGCAAATTCCGCAATCGGAGTACAACATTGTGCGGCCCGGAGGCCTGACGCGGCCCGGCAGCGACCTGGCCAGGTATTGCCCGAGGGGCAGCCAGTCGGACTCTCTGCGTGCCGTAATGCCAACGCCTTGATCCTCCAGCCCGCTGGTATGCGTCATCAAGTCAAAGAGCCGCACCGGCTGGGAAAACGTCGGCTCCACTTGAAACGTCTTAAGATAGCGATTGACATCTTCGTCAAGCTTGACGAAGCCGCGTTCGGTGGCCTGCATGACGGCGGTAATCGTGAACAGCTTGCTCACCGACTGCACGTCGAACAAGGTTCGATCGGCGATCACCGGCGTCCGCTTCGCTAGGTCGGCCCATCCAAAGCCTTTCGCAAGCACGATCTTCCCATCTTGTACGATGGCCAATGATGCGCCCGGGGTGTGCAACGGTTCCATCTGGTCGGTGAAGAACGCATCGACAAAGACCTCGAGCGCGTTGCGCTCGATGGCCACCGTGTCGTGCGTGGGCGCTTCTTCGACTGGCACCTCCGCCGCGGAGTCGGGTGGGACGCCAACCGCTCGCAGTGTGGTCGGCGCTGCCATGGCCAGCATTCCGACGGCCAGAAATCGGGCCACCAGGCTGGACACGATGGCCCAATGCCGACAGGATCGACCCGTGCGTAAAGTCGTTTCGCTCTTGTGCCGTCGGGATTCGGAATCGGTGCCGCGAACAGGCGAAAAGATCATGATGCATCCGACGAGTACTGGTTGCTGACTCGGTCACCCAGTATGTATTCGTCGCGTCTGTCATGATCTTGACTAATCGATTCTCGCATCACGATGTCCGGCAATCCCCAGGATGTCGAGCGGCCATTGAGACTCGCACGCGAAACGAGCGAGCCAGTCACACGAATTGCACATCGGAACGACACGCCGATGCATCCCACGCTATGCCGGAGGAGAATTGGGTTCGCTCAAAACTGCATTGTGCGGCACTAGGAGCTACGCTCGACGCCGCGCCTTGCCCGCCTTCAACTTGGCAACGGGTCGCATCAAGGCGTCCAACTTGCCGGCCGCCTCGAGCTGCACGGTCGGCACGACGTGCGAGTACGTGTCGAGCGTGATGCCGATCTGCGAGTGGCCGAGGCGTTCCTGGACGATCTTGGGATGGACGCCGGCGGCGAGTAGGAGAGTGGCGGAGGTGTGCCGCAGGTCGTGGAAGCGGATGGCCGGCAGTTCGGCCGACGCGAGCATCGGCTTGAAGTGATTGATGTGGAAGTGGGTGCGCCGCAATGGGCCGCCTGCCGAGTTACAAAACACCCAGGGCTCCTTGGCAAAGCCTTCGCGTACCGATTGAGCCCGATGTTTCGTCAGGGCTTCGACCACGAACTGCGGCAGATCGACGCGACGGCGGCTCTTGGGCGTCTTGGGTTCGGCCAGGGAGAGCTTGCCGTTGATCTCGATCAATGTACTGCGGACGTTGATCGCGCGGCCCTTGAGGTCGACATCAGGCCACTGCAGCCCAAAAATCTCGCCCAGCCGCATCCCAGTTCCGATCGCCACGACGTAGAGCGCGTACAGCCGGTCACCTATGGCAGCCTCCAGGAACGTGTGAACCTGGTCGGAAGTGAACGGCGATATCTGGCGCTTGGGCACGCGCGGCGGATCAATTGCGTCACACGGATTGCGGGCAATCAGTCCCCAGCGAAGTGCCTGCTTTAGGGCACGGCGCAGTACGGCATGCGTCAACTCGCGGGCCAACGCCATTCCGTTCCATATCGGCGTACAGCCGTTGGATGTGGACCGGGTTCAGGATGGCCAAGGTCGTCCCGCCGATCCGAGGATCGATGTGGTTCTTGATGATGCCCTTGTAACAGTAGTAGGTCGACTGGGGAATCGATGACCGAGCGGCGTCTTTCACCCAGCGCTCCAGGAGGGTGGAGAGCCGCATGCGGCTCGGCTCCACGAACGTGCCGTCCATGCGGATCGACAGAAACTTCGTCAGCTTCTTAGCGATGTCCTGCTTGCTGTCGCCGAAGAAACGACGGCTGCCACAGCGAATGCGCCGACTAAAATCCAGACGCACGGCGCATCGGCTCCCCCGCAGGACGATTGCAAAGTTGAGTTTTGTATAATGCAGGTGCGATCCTAACCGGGTGATGCGGGTTGGCTTTAGGAGAAGGAGCTAGCCATGCAACTACCATCGTATTTTCCGTCTTTGATGGTGGCCTTTTCGGAGGTGGCCGATCCACGTCAGCGGCGTGGTGTTCGTCATCCGTTTTCGGGGATTTTGGGACTGACGCTCGTGGGGCTGGTCTGCCGCTTGAACGATTTTGCCAGCTTGCAGCGGTGGGCAGCCCGGAACTGGCATCTGCTGCGCAGACCTTTGGGCTTTACGCGTCGCAAGCCGCCGCATCCTACCACGTTAAGTCGGACGCTGGCGAAGTTCTCGTTGGAGGAGTTTCAAGCTGCGTTTTCCCAGTGGTTGCAAGAGGTAATGGCGGATCAGGAGGCTCTGGTCGCGGCGGTGGATGGCAAGACGTCGAAGCAAGGCTTCGATCCGCAGGGCGATCCGATTCAGATGCTGAACGTTTTTGTCCAGGATTTGAAAGCGTGTCTTGGGCAATGGCCCCTGTCGGGCGACAAAAGCACCGAGCCGGAAGTGCTCAAAGCGCACCTGAGCGAACTGTTCGAGAAGTATCCGGCGTTGCGTTTGATCACGGGCGATGCCCTCTATGCTCGCGCAATCTGGCCGAACTGATTCTGACTTCGGGCCATGACTACTTGTTCCAAATCAAAGCCAACCAGCCCGACATCCTGGATGCGGCGCAGACCTGCTTTGCGCAGGCCCAAGACAGCGCGGCGGCCGCTCAGACGCGGGAAAAAAAGGGGGCCGTAGGGAGACTCGTTTTCTTTGGATCGACCTGGCCGACGCCGAATATGTCTGCCAGCGGCTGGGGCTTGCCGGTTGCCGCATGCTCTTGCGAGTCGACCGCGAGACGAAAGACCGAAACGGCAAAACCACGCGCGAAACGCGGTACTTCGTCACCAGCCTCGACCCGGCCACGACTACGCCCAAGCAATTGTTGAAGTACGTACGCGCTCATTGGCAAGTGGAAAACAGCTTGCACTTCGTCAAAGATCGTTGGTGGGACGAAGACCGGCACTGGAGTCGTCGGCCAGGATTGGCCGAACGCCTGGCAAGCCTCACCAACGTAGCCCTGAGCGTGTTGCGACTAACGACCCAAAAATCCAAACAACCGCTTCGAGCCCGAGCCGATGATCTCTGCGCCAATCCCCTCCACGCCCTGAAACTCGTAGGAGCCTTGGATTAACGACTTTGCAATCGTCCTGGGCTCCCCCGGGCGTAGGTGGCGTATGCGAGGCCCTCGCCAATGCTGAGAACGGCGAAAAAGATCGAGAGGGGGCGGCGCCGAGTTGTTCGCGTGGCCTGCATTCCTGACGACGTACATGCTGCTGTTTCACAATGACGACCGGACGTGATGCCCGACACAGCAGCGACTCGGCCACGCTACCGACTGGCCGTTCGCGCAACCGATCGTGTCGTGCGATCCCGAAACGATCACCGCCAGGCGTTCCTCCGGGGCCTGTAATTCTTTTTGTGTCAGGCGAGCAGGGAACGTCATTTGCTTGCTATGCCGGGCATGCGGCCCTCGTAGAGGATGGCGAAGTGGTTGAGGGCCGCTTTCCAATGATGGATTGGCATGGTCCACTTTTTCGAGGCTTCGTGAATCGCCATGTAGACAATCTTCAAGGCGGACTCCTCGTTGGGATAAATCTTGCGGTTTCGCGTGAACTTGCGAATCACGCTGTTGACGGATTCGATCGCGTTGGTGGTGTAGATCGCTCGACGGATCGGCGCGGGGAAGTCAAACAGCGTGACGATGTCGGTCCATTTAGCGCGCCACATCTTCGTGATGGTCGGATACTTTGCGTCCCAGGCTTGAGCAAAAGCGTCGAGAGCGGACTCGGCTTCGAGAAGGGTCGCGGCCTGGTAGATTCTCTTCAGGTCGGCAATCACCGCCTTGCTGTCCTGGGTGCTCACGTAACGAAGCGCCGCGCGCACCAGATGCACGATGCACAGCTGCACCTGGGTTTGAGGATAGGCCGCGTGAATCGCTTCGGCAAAACCCGAGAGGCCGTCGATGCAGGCCACGAAGATATCGACGAGGCCGCGGTTCTTCAGATCGGTCAGGCAAGCGAGCCAGAACTTGGCCCCTTCGCTCTGGCCGAGCCACAGTCCCAGCAACTCCTTGTGTCCTTCAAGATTCACGCCCAAAGCCACGTAAATCGTGTGCTGCGAGACGCGACCATTCGCGCCGCGCACGTGCACGACGATGCCGTCGAAGTACACGATCGGCCACAGCGCGTCGAGCGGCCGCGTGCGCCAAGCAGTCACTTCGGCGTCGAGGTCGGTGGTGATCTCCGAGATCAGCGTGGCCGAGACTTCCACGTCGTACAGTTCGCGGACGATCTCTTGAATGTCACGCGTGGTCATTCCCTTGGCATACAACGCGAGGATCTTTTCGTCGAAGCCCGGCACGCGTCGCTGGTGCTTGCCGATCAATTGCGGCTCGAAAGTCCCGTCACGATCGCGGGGCGTGGCGATGGTCAGCTCGCCCACGTCGCCTTGCACCGTTTTTTGCGAACGCCCATTGCGACGGTTGGGCTTGGATCGCTTGGCCAAGCTCGCCAGCGGCGGCTCGGCCCCGTTCGACGGCACCGCCCGCGGTTCGCCGCCAGGGGACACCGCCTTGCGCCCCAAATGAACATCCATCTCGCTGTCGAGCATCCGCTCCAACGCCGACTTCATCATCAGTCGCATCAAACCATTGAGGTCCTCGGCCGTCCTGGCCTGACCCGCAATCTCGCTTGCTAGCTGCTCCGCCCGCGTGCGTAAAGAATCATCCATGTGTCAATCTCCTCATCAGGAAAGGGTGACAAAAACTACCCATTCCTGCTAGCTGACACAAGATTCCTTACAGGCCCTTCCTCCGCTAGGCAGAGGACCTCGTTCGCGAGAGCCTCGGTCTCGCTGCTGCCCTGCGGTGCCCTTTCCAGGGCGATGACCGCAGCCGAGATTGGCATGACGCTTCGTGAAGCTCAACTTCCCGTTAAGGGCAACGGAAGTGCGACTCAACCTGGTTGCTAGGCCTTTTGACACGTACCGACCTTGAGTTCCAAAAGCGCGTTGAACGCCGCCAAGGGAACGGAGACACCGGGTTCCCAGTCCCGAAGAGCGTTGTTCACCGGCGCGAGGATACTCGGATAGGCATATTGCGGGCAACCTCGCAGAACGTGCGAGGCGCTTTGGCGAAACGTCAGCGACGACGCGCGCTTTGTCAGAGCATGCAATACCGCCGCGACCCCGGTCTTGCCCAAAGCGATTAGTCCTTCCGCGGCCACCCAGCGAACATCCTCATTGTCGTCGTCCATGGCGTTTACCAATGCGGGCGCGGAGACAGGATCTACCAGCGCGGCAAGCGCCTTGGCCGCTTCCCAGCGCACATGGTCGCGTGGGTCACTTAGCTCGGCGACGAGCGCCGCCGTCACTTCCGTCGACCCGAGAACAACAAGAGACTCTCGCGCCGTTTTGCGGACGACCGGATCATCGCTAGCCAATTGAGCGGCCAATGCACCAATATCCGTCTCTTTACGCATTTTCTTTGCCGATACCATGCCATCGCCCTCCACACATTGTTTTGTCGACTACCAATGCTCGCACCAACCGGCCAGCGTGCGTTCGAACTCCTCCTTATGACGCGTCTCGTCGGCGACCTGGTTCTCCAGCGTAACTTTGAGACCGACATCGCAGTACGCTTCCGCCTGACGGATTCGTTGGTCGTAGTCTTCAATCGCCTGCTGTTCCGCCGCCAGTGCGTTTTCCAACATTTCCCTCGGCTCATCGGTGTCCGGCACGGCGCGCGGTTCGGTGGTCGGCTCTCCTCCAAGATTCGCGACCTTGTCGGCCAAGAACTGTGCGTGACGCAATTCGTCCGCGATTTCGGCTTGCAAGAGAGCACGCAACTCCTGGCGGTGCGGGCCGGTCAATCTAGCCGAGTATTGGATGTACATCAGAATCGCCTGATATTCTCCAGCCAGATCGTGGTTGAGTCCGTCGATCAGGGCCTGCCGCTGGGCTGTGGCACGAGATGGCTCATCGGGTCTCGCGGTTTTAGCTGGTGTCTCTTTTTGCGTCGGAATTGTCATGATTCACATCTCCTAGTTCGTTTGGCGCCAAGCCCGCGTGCGGCGATTCGCCCCTGACCTACTTGCGGATGGGCCCGCCCTTGCGTAGCGCCAGCATTTGCGGCACCACGTTCATTAGCCGCTCGAGAGCCATCAGTTTCCGGCACTCGACAAGGAACTCGGTCCTCCCCGCAAAGGCCACGCCCTCTTCCTTCCGTACGAGAACTTCCGCCGTCTGTTCGTTTTTCACGCGCATTTCGACGATCAACAACTCGTCGCACATGTATTCCGCGACCTCGAAGCCCTCGGCCGCAAGGACTATCTTGCGGCGCTCATATTCCGCTGCAACGCCTTCGGTTCTTGTCATCTGAACATCCCTTCATGTTGGCACTGTCCTAACGGCTGCTTTCGACCGTCCGGGCCGTTTACACCGGATTGTCCACAGGCACGCCGCCTGTGATCGCCCGGCACTAGTCCAAATTCTCCGCTACCATCAATTGCCCGTCGCCGAATACTGCGTCAACACCCGCGGGACTAATCGGCGAAGGTGTCGCGCCGCCGTCGATCGGATAAACAAAGGGTTGCATCGGAAACATGCCGGCAGTTTCGGCCAAGGCGATCGCTACGTCGGGGATCCGCCGAGGCCCAAACCTCCACGAAGCCTTCTTGGAATTCGATCCATGGCCCCAGAATCAATCAAATCTGGGACGAGTCGGGCGAAGAGAAGGGATAAAGTAGCGGCTCTAGAGATCACCCGCAGACCGCAACGAGTTTACTTGGCCCTTCAAGGCTTCTACCCGGTCTTGACGGGCTACTTCGCTGGTCGGGCGATCACGGAGCACCGGCGCAACTTGCTTTTCATTTGCCGCCGCTGGTTTCTTGGCAAATTGCCGGGACGCAATCTTGGCAGTCCCCTTGGCAAACTTCCTTGACGGGATTTTGCTCTTGGACTTGGGAAACGGTCTCGAAGGAATCTTCTTCTTGGCTTTCGGGAATTTCCTCGATGGGATTTTTGGCATAACTTCAGCCGCTAAAAGAAAATGGCCCGCCGCCCAGGAGAGCGGCGAGCCGGTGCTCATGCCAAGACGCACTGGGGAGGCATTATGTGGGAGGGCTCGAATTCGACCCTCGGGATTGGTTGCGTCTCGTGAAGTTCGTACTTTGCCAGCACCAACGGCAAGATTTCCGAAATGTGCTGAACATCGCCAAAGCGATCACGAAGGTCATCAGTAACTGCCAAGTTCACGGCAACCTCCCCAGGGACGACGTTCGTGTGCCAACGATACTCGCATTTTACCGAGTAGTGTACGGATGTCAACTATTCCGTTGATTGGGGTTTTGGGGAGTGTTTTGGGCGTTCGAACATGACTGGTCGGTGTTCGGACTGGGACTGTTCATGACCGGGAAAGGTTGCGCCAAGAAGCTGGCAGAACAGTTCGGGTGCAGGGGGGCGAGCACCAACGTCGTGTCCACTCCGCCGCCGCCCGCCGAACGACGCTGAAGGCCATGATTCCAGCCGTGGAAACTCAGAAACCGGAGCCGTACGCGAAAAAATAGAGAAAAATTCACTACGCTATAGGCGCGGGGGGGTAGGCCGTTGCTACAATCGTGGCCAGACCGAGCCCGGATCGATTCCAGGCTCAGCCCATATGGGAAATGTCGGTTCAGAGCAGTTTCTTGGAGCGCGAAGATGAGCACCGAAGCCAGGGCCGGCGCACACTAAGTTGGCACTCCGAAAAGAACTTCTGACAGGAATGTCGTGCTCCAGCCGGCGAGGCGTCGTTTCATCACCAGGCTTTTCTTGGTATCGGGATGTTGCTTGAGCAGCGAGAGCGTGAAACGCCGCAGCCACGCCAGGCTCTCGGCCAAGCGGCGATTGCGGACGCGGCTTTCGTCTTCGCGGAAGGTCATGTCCAAGCTCCAATGGCAACTGTTCTCGATGCTCCAATGACCTCGCGACGCGCGGGCGAACTGCTTCGCGTTGCGCTTCATGCTGCTGATGTAGCACTGCACTTCGCCCGTCTCTTGGCCCGCGATTTCACGGGTCCTGATGGCAATTCCCAGGGTGCGAAGTCCAGCCCACTCCTGGCGGCCAGCGAGCGCGAGCGGCACGTTGACTTGCAGGTACGTGCGACGTTCGATGCGGCCGTGCCGTTTCTCTTCGGTCTCGAAGCGGCTCACTTTGACTCGCGCGAAGTCGTCTTCCAGATGCTCGTCGAAGAATGCCTCGACGGCTTGTTCGAGATTCCCTTGATTACCTTTGACGGGCACGACGTAGTCGCCGCCTCGCTCGATAATCTTCTCGGCGATCGCCTTCTGACAGCCCATCGCGTCGATGGTCACGATCGCGCCCTTCACGTCGACCAGGTCCAACACCGCGGGAATCGCCGTGATTTCGTTCGATTTTTCCTCGGTGGCGACTTGGCCCAACGTCAGGCCTTGTTCGCTGGCCCACACGCTGACCAGGTGCAACGGACCCAGCCCGCGTTTGCGATCGTGCGACCGACGCAACGTCTTACCGTCGATGTTCAGCAGCCGCGCCCCTTCGGAATCGGGAATCAGCAGCGACTCGATCCAGGCGGTAAACGAGCGCTGAAACGCTTGCGGATCGACGCGTTCCAAGAACCGCCGGAGCGTGTCGTGCGATGGTATGCCATGCGGCAGTTTCAGATGTCGTCGCAGCCAGTTGCGATTCGCCTTCGCCCAGACTTCAATCGCCACCGGGCCATCGGCGCCGGCCAACACGCCGCACAGCGAAATCACCACCACGTCGACCAGCAGATGCCGACGATTGATCGTAGAACGCGGATCACGAAGCTCCGCAAAATGATGCTTGATGCTCCTGATATCCGGTCTTACTTGCACAGCCATGAGTGACCTCCGTGAACGAACTGCAAACCGCGGCCTTGCCGCCCATACTCACGGACTCTGGTCTAGCAAATCAACGTTTGCCGCGCCAGCCTAAATCCCCCAAAGTGCGCCGGCCCTGGCACCGAAGCTTTCCCCCCTCCCCAAACCCCTCACCCCGGGCCATCCACCCACGCGCTCGCGCTATCAAATTTCCTATCAATGTGGGGCCTCGGGAGTGGGATGATACGATCCATTTTGCACGGGCAGTTATTTCTTCTGATCGCAGTCTCCAGCGCTGCGGCAGCGACGCCGTATTACGTATACGATGGGGCCAGTGCGCAGGCGTCGGCGGGCGGCGACGGGGCCCCCGATAATGATTCCCATCCGTACAACAGCGGCAAGCTGGTTCAACAATCGATAAACGGATCGACCTTTGCATCCGCCGTGGGTCAGGTGATGGAATACGGCGGGCCCGACGTGGTGAACGTGCCGCAAATGGCGTACGGAACCGTCACCGACACCGCTGAGATCGGCGCGCTCCACGCCAGCCTCTCAGCGCGCAGCGATTCGGGGCTTGAAAATGTGAGCGCTGTGCCGCTCAACGTCGGGGTCGCGGCGGCTAGTATGAGCGACACTGTGATGTGGTCCGACACCGTCTATTTTAACACGGCCAATCCGGCCGGCTCCGATTACCTGCTTTCCCTGCACGTGGACGACTCGATTGTGGCTGCGGGAGAGTTTTATTTCTACGAACCGGGATTTTACACGGGCTCGGTGCTGGCGCGAGTGGATTTCACAAACAGCAATTTTGGGTTGGGCGCGTCGCAGTCGCTGGTCGTTCAAGACATCTACAGCTACAATCGTAATGGAACAACTATCAATCAAGTCGCCCCAAGCCACGATGTGTCGGTCCTCGTCCACGTCGGTTTCGAGCAGGGCGCGATGGCGACGGTCACGGGCGAGCTCGTCACCACGGCCGGCGTTGAGAATGGAACGAGCTTTGCACTTGTGGACGCCGGCGACACCGCGCTGTTCACGATCAACTCTGCCGACCCGCTGGCGAGCTATACGACCAACTCCGGGACGGTTTTCGCAACGTCCGTTCCCGAGCCGACGAGCCTGTCGCTGCTGGCCCTGGGCGCATTGTCCCTGCTTGCCCGCCTGCGCCGACCATACGTGGGGAAGCCCAATCAGTTGACCCCTCACCCCCCAAGCCCCTGACGCCGGCCCGCCTGGAATCAAATTTCCTATCAGTGATTGTTGGCCGGTGTCATACAAGTTCGGATGCGGTAATGAAAATGAACAAGCATGTATTTCTCACGTTTGTCAATGCTATCGCGTTGTGCCCCGCCGCCGCGCTTGCCGTGCCGATGTATTCCGTGAATTTGACCGGCGTCACCCCCGTGTCCAACAGCCTCTCGCCCGTCACGCTCCAGACGAACGTCAACTCCGGCTCCGGCGGGCACATGGAAGGCATCGCCACCGCCTCCTCATCGCTGCATTCGAAAATCATCGCCTCCCAAAACGCCACCGGTCTCAACACCGGCATCTTCGCTCAGTCCGATGCCAACCTCACTTCCATCTACGACGACATCGTCTTCACCGGCCCCGGCTCCGGGCTGATCTCCGTCACGACGCACATACCCTTCCACGCCGAGGTGTATCAGACTTTTAATTATCTTGATTCCCTTGAAAACGGTCACGACACCTCCTACGTCGATCAAGGCATCGACCTCGACGCGACTTTACAATCCGTCAGCGGACGACTCGTCATCAGCGGTTTCAACGAAGCGCTAGACAATTTGACCATCACGCCGAGTACAACCTCCGGTGCCGCCGTAGTCGGCCATGCCACCGACATCGATCCCGTCGGCGACGGCGGTTTCCTCAATCGCGTCTCACACACGGCCATACCCATCATGACGCCACCCAATTTCGTTCCCGCCGGCGCAGGCGAATCCATCGACGATGTCTTCGCGCTCAACGGCGAAATTATTCTCACCAGCTTGGTCTCGCTCAACACGCCCGAAACGCTTGTGCTCCAGATGAACCTCACCTCCATCGCACACGGCGGCAACAACGGCTTACTCAGCTCCTTCGGAGAAATCGACGCACTCAACACTTTCGGCCTCGAAAACGGTCAAATTGCCTTTGACCTGCCCGACGGCTACACCGTTAATTCTCCTTCGCTGAACGTCGCTAACAACGTCGTCATACCCGAACCCACCACCCTCTTGCTCCTCTCCCTCGGCACCCTTTCCCTTCTCCGCCGCCCCCGTTATACCCACCGTTAACCACCCCTTGTTTAGCCCGTTGAAGTATTCGGGTTTATGAAAATGGGCTGATTACCGACCTGAATACGCTCGTTGACCCGTCTCTCGAATGGCACCTTGCTGAAGCCAAAGCGATCAATAATCGCGGAATGACCGTCGGCTGGGGAGTAAACGCACTCGGACAAGATCACGCGTTTCTTCTAACGCCCGTACCCGAGCCCCCGACCATTCTACTCATCTTACTCGGTGCTTTTCCGGTAGCGATGACTCTACGCCGCCACTTGGGAGAAATGGGAACACAGCATTGGTGTAGGAGCTTGCACGATGAGCGTGATGACGCTGTTTGCCTACTCCGCTCTGTCCATTTTGCTGGCAGCCGGAATTCTCGCTTGGGAAAAGGGTCAGCTCTTGGTCGTGGTGCTTCTGGTAGCTGCGACCGTCGCAGCGGTGTACCTATGGCGAGTGAATCCAGAAATCTACGTTGCTCGAAGTCGCTTTCGCAAAGGCACGAAACGCTGGGACGCAATTCTGTTGTGCTTCTTGTTCCCAGTGGCATTTATGATCTTTGAGGTGGACCCCAAGCGCTGGACAGTTTTGGGCCTTGGATAAGATGTAGCGTTGTTTTATGGGCGGCCCGCGAGACCCCTCACGGGTCTCGCGCGGCCGTTGTCGCTGTTGACGTATTGGGTTCCGTTTGATGTTCCCCTTTAACCCTGCCTCAACAGGGATTTGAGCGCCGAACTTTTCGCGTTGTTTCCCGCCCGTACGCTTCGGCCGGCGTGCGATAGTCCAAGGCCTGGTGGATCCGCCGCTGGCAATAGAACTCGAAGTAGCCGGCCAGCGACCGCTCGGCCTGCCAGCCGTCGGCGTAGTCCTTGAGATACACCTCCTCGTACTTCACGCTCCGCCACAGCCGTTCGATGAACACGTTGTCCAGAGCACGGCCGCGGCCGTCCATCGAGATCGCCACGCCGCACTTCTCCAATCGGCCGGTGAAGGCCGCCGACGTGAACTGCGATCCTTGATCGCTGTTGAATATCTCGGGCCGGCAATCGGCCAGGGCCTCGTCGAGCGCCTCGCAACAAAAACTTCCCTCCAGCGTGTTCGACAATCGCCAGGCCAACACGTAGCGGCTGTACCAGTCCATGACCGCCGTCAGATACAAAAAACCATGCCGCAAGGGAATGGGCCGGAAAAGGGGACATTCTGGCTCTGTAGAAAACACTCGCTCACACGTCGAAACCGGCAAACAGTCCAGTCAGAAGCCACGCGATTTTCGAGTTCAACGACGTGCTTTCGACCGGTTCGAACATAGCACCCTGGTAGAGTTCTCTACAGAGCCGGACATTCTGGTTTTTTGGAAAAGTAGAATGTCCGGCTCTGTAGAAAACACTCGCTCACACGTCGAAACCGGCAAACAGTCCAGTCAGAAGCCACGCGATTTTCGAGTTCAACGACGTACTTTCGACCGGTTCGAACATAGCACCCTGGTAGAGTTCTCTACAGAGCCAGAATGTCCCCTTTTCCGGCCCCGAACGTTGTTCGTGGTGGTGACGGCAGTCGCTTGCTGGTTAACCTACGAACTGAATTGGGTTCGCCAGCGCCGCCATGAAATTATCACGGGAAGCGTTGTCGCGAGACAGGGCCCGACACACGTAAGGGCTCCAGGGGTGCTCTCGGCGTTCGGTGAGCAAGGCTACACATCGATCACCGTGCTGATCCCCAATTGCCACCGAGTCACGACAGCCGACGAACAGGAGATGGCGCGTATCCAGCGACTATTCCCAGAAGCCACGATTGACTATCTCTCAGGAACTCCGGGCATGTTTCTTGACAGGCGCAGCCCCTACCATACGACGAATCGCGTTCCCGACGGTTAGTTCGACCAACTCCCTGCACACGATCTTAAGACACTACCACCGTCCGGGCAGGCGACGACGACGTTTTCACGCATTCGGATCCGCACTGGATTGGCAGCAGTCGGCCCCCCTACCGCGTCGGCTCGTAGCCGAGATTCGGCGCTAGCCAGCGTTCGACTTCGGTTAGCGGCATGCCTTTGCGCTTGGCGTAGGAATCGACCTGGTCGCGGTTGATGCGGTCGACGGCGAAGTAGCGGGCCTTGGGATGGGCGAAGTACCAGCCGCTGACCGAGGCGGCCGGCGTCATGGCATAGCTCTCGGTGAGTTGGATGCCGGCGGCGCGCGGGGCGTCGAGCAGTTGGAAGAGCGGGCCTTTCTCGGTGTGGTCGGGACAAGCTGGATAGCCCGGGGCGGGGCGAATGCCGCGATACTTTTCGGCGATCAGTTCGTCGTTGCTCAGCCGCTCTTCGGCGCCGTAGCCCCAGTCGCGCCGGGCTTGCGCGTGCAGGCACTCGGCGAACGCCTCGGCCAGTCGATCGGCCAGTGCCTTGACCATGATCGAATTGTAGTCGTCGTGTTCGGCGTGGTACTTGGCCACGAGGTCATCGATGCCGTGTCCGGTGGTGACGGCGAACGCGCCCAGGTAGTCCTGGCGTCCGCTGTCGTTGGGCGCGATATAGTCGGCCAAAGCGCGAAACTCGCTTTGGCCTTTGCGCTGCCACTGCTGCCGCAAAGTGTGTACGCGTAGCCGCTCGGTGGTGCGCGACTCGTCGGCAAACAGCGCGATGTCGTCGCCGACTGACGCCGCCGGCCAGAAGCCGTATACGCCGCGGGCGGTCAGCAGCTTCTTGGCGACGATCTCGTCGAGCAGGTTGCGTGCGTCGTTGAACAGTTTTTTCGCTTCCACGCCCACGTGCGAATCGTTGAAAATTTTGGGGTACTTGCCCTTCAGTTCCCAGGTGAGGAAGAAGGGGGACCAATCGATACAGTCGACCAGTTTCTCCAGTGGAAAGGCGTCGAGCACGCGCGTGCCGGTGAACTCGGGCACGTCGATGCGCACGGCGTTCCAATCGGTGGCGAACCGCTGGGCCACGGCCTCGGCATAGGGCACGAGTTCGATCTTTTGTTGCCGGCCCTCGAAGGAGGCGACCATTTCGGCCTGTTCGGCGCGGTTCTTGGCTTCGAAATCGGGCCGATGGTCGGGATTGTTGAGACGGTCGACCACGCCCACGCTACGCGACGCGTCGAGCACGTGTACCGTGGCATGGTGATAGGCCGGTGCGATCTTCACGGCGGTGTGCTTGGCGCTGGTGGTGGCGCCGCCGATCAACAGCGGCAGTTCGAAACCTTGCCGCTGCATTTCGCTGGCCACGTGTACCATTTCGTCGAGGCTGGGTGTGATCAGGCCTGACAGGCCGATCATGTTGACCTGCTCTTTGACGGCGGTTTCCAGAATGTGCTCGCAAGGAACCATCACGCCCAGGTCGATCACTTCGTAGTTGTTGCAGCCGAGCACCACGCCGACGATGTTCTTGCCGATGTCGTGTACGTCGCCCTTGACGGTGGCCAGCAGCACCTTGCCGCGCATCTGCTGCGCCGCGGCGCCTGCCTGCTTCTTTTCTTCTTCCATGAAGGGGAGCAGATAGGCGACGGATTTCTTCATCACCCGGGCGCTCTTGACGACCTGGGGCAGGAACATCTTGCCCGAGCCGAACAGATCGCCCACCACCTGCATGCCGCTCATCAGCGGGCCTTCGATCACGTCGAGGCAGCGGGGAAACTTTTGCCGGGCTTCTTCGGTGTCTTCCTCGATGAATTCGACGATGCCTTTGACCAGGGCGTGGCTGAGGCGCTGTTCGACGATGCCGCTCCGCCAGGCCAACGCAGCCGCCTGAGTGACGCCACTAGCCTGGTCCTTGACGGTTTCGGCATGTTCGACCAGGCGCTCGGTGGCGTCGGGGCGGCGATTGAGAATGACGTCTTCGACCAGCTCGCGCAGTTGCGGCTCGATTTCCTCGTAGACGGCCAACTGCCCGGCGTTGACGATGCCCATGTCGAGGCCGGCGCGGATCGCGTGGTAGAGGAACACCGAGTGGATCGCCTCGCGCACCACGTCGTTGCCGCGGAACGAGAACGACACGTTGCTCACGCCGCCGGAGACTTTCGCGCCCGGGCAGCGGCGTTTGATCTCGCGCATGGCTTCGAAGAAGTTCACGGCGTAGTTGTTGTGCTCTTCGATGCCGGTGGCCACGGTGAGGATGTTGGGATCGAAGATGATGTCTTCGGGCGGAAAGCCGGCGCGTTCGGTGAGCAGCTTGTAAGCGCGCTCGGCAATCGCCACTTTGCGGTCGGCATCGACGGCCTGCCCCTCTTCGTCGAAGGCCATCACCACGGCGGCGGCGCCATAGCGGCGCACCAATCGCGCATAGTGTAGAAAGGCCTCTTCACCTTCCTTGAGGCTGATGGAGTTGACGATCGCCTTGCCCTGCACGCACTTCAGGCCCGCCTCGATGACCGACCATTTGGAGCTGTCGACCATGATGGGCACGCGCGAGATTTCCGGCTCGGCCGAGACGAGATTGAGGAACCGGGTCATGGCGGCCTCGCCGTCGAGCATGCCTTCGTCCATGTTGACGTCGATGATGTTGGCGCCGTTTTCCACCTGCTCGTGCGCCACGGCGATCGCCTCGTCGAACTTTTCGTTGAGGATCAGCCGGGCAAACTTCTTCGAGCCGGTGACGTTGGTGCGCTCGCCGATCATGATGAAGTTGGCGTCGGGGCGGAGCGTGAGCGCTTCGAGTCCGCTGAGACGCGTGAGGTGCTCGATCTTGGGGCGCTTGCGGGGCGGCTTGTCGGACACGGCCTGGGCGATGGCGCGGATGTGCGCCGGCGTGGTGCCGCAGCAGCCGCCAATGATGTTCACCCAGCCGTTGGCGGCGAACTCGCCCAGCGTCTGGGCCATCATTTCCGGCGTGAGATCGAACCCGCCAAAGGCGTTGGGCAAGCCGGCGTTGGGATGACAACTGATATGGATCGGCGCGATTCTCGAAAGCTCTTCGAGATACGGCCGCAGCTTGTCGGGACCCAGGCGCAATTCATGCCGACGCTGAGCAGATCGAAATGGGAAATCGAGTTCCAACAGGCTTCGACCGTCTGCGCCGAGAGCGTGCGGCCGCCTTCGAAGATGGTGAAGCTGGCCATCACCGGCAGCCGCATGCCGGTGTCCTCGAAGAACTTGTCGATGGCGAACAAGCAAGCCTTCATCACCAGCGTGTCGAAGGCCGTTTCGCACAGCAGGATGTCGACGCCGCCTTCGACCAGCGCGTCGACCTGTTCATGGTAGGTCTCGACCATCTGGTCGAACGTGGCGGTCCGATGCCCGGGGTCGTTGACGTTGCCGGCGATTGAAAGCTGCTTGTTGGTGGGACCGATCGAACCGGCCACGAACCGCGGCTTTTCGGGCGTGCGCAGGTTCATTTCGTCGACGGCGTTGCGCGCAGGCGCACCGCGGCGACGTTCAATTCGCGCACGCGATCGGCCAGATCGAAATCCTGCATGCCGACGCTGGTAGCGCCGAAGGTGTTCGTTTCGACGATATCGGCGCCGGCTTCGAGATAGGCGCGATGGATGTTTTCGATGGCCTCGGGCTGGGTGAGCACGAGGATATCGATGAAGTTCTTAAGGTCTTTGGAATGATTGGCGAACTGGGCGCCGCGATAGTCGGCTTCGCTGAACTTCAGCGAGTGGACCATCGTTCCCATGGCCCCGTCGAGCACCAGGATGCGTTCGGCCAGCAGGGCTTCGAGCCGTTGTCGGGTTTGATCTTGAGCAATGACTGCCATGGAAGCATTTTTCGGGGGGAGGTGGCGTCGAGGCAAAACGGGCCACGGTGGCGCGTTGCCCGGTAAGAATGCGGCGCACCAGGCGTTCGAGGAGCACTTTTTACGCAGCTAGCACAACTATCGCACACACACCCAATAGCCGCAAGGTTGGCTTATTGCTGGCATTGGGCGCGTTGGGAGCACGCTTTTGCGACGACAGCCCCTGACAGCAGATGCGGCCAGGCGGTCTGGGGTTCGCGGCGAACGTCGTCAGCCGCTGCCCAGATAGCCCGATTGCCGGCGATTCACCATGCCGCCCGCTCGTCGCAGAGCGGTTATGAGTCAAGATCGGTGCGACCGCTACCGATAGTAGAGTCAATCGTTTCCTGCGCACACTTTGCGCCGGAGCATGGCGAGTCACCAGTCCCGAAACTACGTGAGCGAGCGATGGCAACATTTTCAGTAGTGGGCCACGACGATGCGCCGGACGAAGCCACCGATGCTGATTTGCTGCCCGCGTCGCAGGCGGAGCCGACGACGCGGCATGGATTATCGCGCGACTCCTCGCATGCCAGTGGGGGCGACCACGACGCGCTGCCGCTAACGCTGTTGGAGTTGCCCGATCTGGTGGCGGTGAGCCAATGGACGGACCGACGGTGGACGAACCTCGGCAACCGCATTTTTTGGGTCGGCATCATCGTGGGATCCGTGCTGGCGTTGTGGCTAATCTGGCAACCGGTGCGACAAAAACTGCCCCAACACGAAGCGGCGCCCACGTGGGACGGCCATGCGGCCGCGCAGCCGCAGCCAGCGACTGCGCCGCCGGTGGCCTCCGAGCAAGCGGCACCGGCGTGGCCGACGGAATCGGCCACAACGGCTGACGCTCACAAGCACGAACACGAAGCGCATGCCGAACCCACCGCAGCGCAAGTCTGGCCGGCGGAGGAGCCGCCCGAGGCGAGTCCCACGACGCACGACACCGACGCGCTAGAGCCGGCCAGCGAAACCGAAGCGCCGTCGCCCGGCCAGGAATCGGCGCCGTCGTTCGACGACTGGAGCAGCCAACAGCCGGCAGCGGCTGGGGAGTACACGGCTTGCAGCGGCGAAAAACGGATGGACGGCGGCGGCGTGCATGCCGAGCCGGGGGAAGCGATGCCAACTGGCAAAATCAAGAACGTGGTGACGCCATGACCGCGCTGGATCGAGCTTTTATCAAAGCGTATGCCGACATGCCCACGGCCAGCCGACCAAGAATGGCCACGGGCGAACCGCATGCGACGCCGGGTCCGGCGGGACCGCACGAGCTGGCACGGCCGCCGCGAAGGCCGTTTGGAACTGGCGCCGAGCGTACGATCGAACTGGCCCCGCCGACGCCGGCCTCCGGCGGCGCGCTCAACGACTCGGCTCACGCGCCCAAAGCACCTTTGTCGGCCTTTGCGCCGGCGCCAACGGCTGACGACAAGATTCGCGCGGGCGTGGAAGTCGACGAGATCTGCTGGCCCAGCGAGTGCATCGAGTTGATCGAACGAGCCCGGCGCGGCTTCGATCGCTTCGTGGATCACCTGACGGAACGGATTACGCGGGAGGAGCGGTGTATTGCAATCGCTGGGTTTTGCCCCGGCGACGGACGGACGCTGATCACGCTGGCCACGGCCAAGCACCTGGCAACCCGGGGCATTCACACGGTGATGGTCGACGCCAACTTCGAAAATCCCATGCTCGCGCCAAGTTGCCGCATTACGCCGCAGTGCGGCTGGTGCGAGGCGGTTTCCGGCCAGAAGACCTTGGAAGAAGCGCTGATCACATCGCGCTCGGACGGGGTGACGCTGGTGCCCTGTCGCGGACGGAGCCAGAGTGTTGCACCGCCCGGCGATAGCGCGCCCTTGACCACGACGTTTGCCACGCTCAAAGAGCAATACGACCTTGTGCTGCTGGACACCGCGGCGCTCGACTCGCCCACGGCGGTGGCAAGTTTTGCGGGCCTGGCCGAAGCCGTCGGGCTCGACGCGATCTACCTGGTGCGCGACACGCGCACCACCAGCGTCGAAGAAATGGCCGCCACCTGCTCGGCCCTGCAGGCAAGCGCACATGGCGGTGGCCGGCATCATCGACAATTTCGTGGCGCCGGCCGATTTGCACCACCAGCGGATGCACATTCCCTTGCCCAATTTCGCGAGCCGGCTGCTGGCGTCGCGCGACTAAGCGGAACCAGGTAACGACCATGTACAGAAACTACTGGCAATTGCACTCGCGGCCGTTCGACCACGGCATCGATCCGCGGTTCTACTATCCCAGCGAAGCCCATCAGGGCGCGCTGCTCAAGCTGCGCTATGTGATCGAAAACGAGCGCGGCGCCGGATTGCTGGCCGGCAGCGCCGGCTCAGGCAAGACGATGGTCATCAATTCGCTCCGGCGGCAGCTTGACGAATCGTACAATCCTTTCGTGCACGTGGTCTTTCCGCAAATGTCGGTCAAGGAATTGCTGGCCTACCTGGCCGGCGAAATGGCGCCTCGGGCGGCGCTAGCAATACCACGACACTCGACGAAAGCATTCGCCGCCTGCAACACTTCTTGAATGAGAATGCCCGCCGCGGCCAGCATGCCGTGGTGGTCATCGACGAGGCGCATCTGCTGTTGGAATGCGAGGCTCTCGACACCTTGCGGCTGCTGACGAATCTGGAGGGTGGGGGCAAGCCGGCGTTGACGCTGATTCTGGTCGGGCAACCGCAATTGTTGCCGGCGCTGGAGCGGCTGCCGGGCTTGGAGGCTCGCCTGGGAGTGAAGTGCCTGCTGCGGCCGTTCAACCTGGAGGAAACGGTCAGCTACGTATCGCACCGCATGACGGCCGCCGGAGCGACCAACGAGATCTTCACTTCCGAAGCACTATCCGCCCTCTACGAACTGACCGGCGGCAATCCGCGCTGCATCAACCGTTTGTGCGACCTGGCGCTGCTGATCGGCTACGCCGAGGAGCAAGTGCGGATCAATGCCCCGCAAATCGAGGCGGTGTCAAACGAGTTGGTGGCCGTGACGCCCGAATAGCCATGACCGCCAGGCGCGGCGTGCTAGAATCGCCGACGTGAAATCGGCATCGCGCGGGTCCACCTTTCTGGAAGCAGCGGCGGCAACGTGCCTTTGCGCTGCGCTGCTGGTCATCACGTCGCGCCCCCTGGCCATGGTGTGGGACGAGGGCGACACGATCACGCGGGCCGAGCGTTTGGCGGCGATCGTCGGGATCGACCAGCCCGCCGAGGCCGAAGCGGTCGCCGCGCAGCCCGACTGGCCGTACACCACGGTGCGCGAGGGGCATCCGCCGCTGGTGGGCTATCTGATCGCGGGCGGACAGTGCCTTGCGCCCGGGTGGCTCGACCCGCTGACGCAAGCGCGGCTGGGGCCGATGCTCTGGTTCGCGCTGGCGGCCGGCGCCATGTACTATCGGCTGGTGCGCGACTATCACGTGCGCGTCGTGGGCGTGATGGCCGTCGTGGCGCTGGTGACCATGCCGCGCGTGTTTGCTCATGCGCACTACGCCACGCTGGACGGCACGGTGACCGCCGCGTGGGTATTGGCTTGGGCGACGTTCGGACCGGCTTGTCGCCATTGGCGCATGATTCCACTGTTCGGCGTCGCGCTGGGGCTGTGTCTGTGCGCCAAGTTCACCGGCTGGCTGGCCGTCGCGCCGTTGGTGGCTTGGTCGGCCTTATATCGCGATGGACGCGCCGTCCCAGCGTTGCTGGCCGGCGTGCCGATCGCACTGTTCGTGTTCGTGCTGCTCAATCCTCCGTTGTGGCACGATCCGCTGGCGGGACTGGGCACGTTTTGGGAATTGAACCTGCACCGCGGCCAGCAACACGGGCTGAACGTTACCACGTGGTTCTTCGGCCGGATGCACGACCTGGACCATCCCCTGCCCTGGTACAACTCGCTGGTCTGGACACTGATCACGGTCACGCCGATCGCCGCGCTGCTGGGCGTCGTGGGCATCGTGGCGAGTGTGCGGCGGTGGCGAAGCGATCCGGCGGGCATGCTGCTGGTCTGCAACTGGGCCACGCTGCTCGTGGTGCGAGCCTTGCCCTGGGCTCCTCCGCACGATGCCGAGCGGCTGATCCTGCCGAGTTTCGCGTTTTTTGCGGCGATGGTAGGCGTGGGCGTCGGGCGCGCTCTGTATCGCGATACTTTGCTGCAGCCGGAGAGGATTCCGGCGCAAGGTTGGGCCAAGGTGGTGATGGGGCTGGCGATCGCGGCGGCCGTTTATGAAACGGCCGGTTACCACCCACACGACTTGTCGTACTACAGCGGCATCGTCGGCGGGTTGCGCGGCGCGAGGGCGCTGGGCCTGGAGCCGACGTATTACTGGGATGGGCTAGACCGTCCAGCGCTGGCGTGGCTCAATGAGCACACCCATGGAGATGAGAAGGTGGCATTCGGCGCAGCGCCCAGCGCAACTTGGAATTGCTGAAACAGTGGGGCCAGTTGCACCGCGTGCCGAGCGACCCGGGCAGGTTTCGCTGGTACGTGATCCAGCGACGTCCCAGCGCCTGGTCGCCGGCGGATCGCTGGCTGGTCGACCATGAGCAGCCGGCGTTTCAGCGCACCGTATTCGGCGTGCCGCTGCTGGATGTGTATTCGTACGAGCAGTACCAACGTGCGCTGCGCCGGTTTCCACCTCCGATCAATAGCGTTTGGGGGTCGCAATGGCATCTTGCAAGTGTTGTGTCACAGGGGGAAATTCACTGGCAAGACGCCGGTGCCACCCTACGCCGTTAACCCTGAAGAACAATCCGCAGATTACGCAGATTTCACAGAGAAAAAGGATAGTTCAGACCGGTGGGCTCTCAGCCGAGCGCGCGATGTCGAATTCGGAACTCATAATTCTGCGAAATCCGTGTAATCTGCGGATCGAGGATCAGAAGGAACGGTTAACGGCGTAGGGTGCCACCCGCGCCGTGGGCATTTACACTAGCCCGGTCATGGTGGCGTAGAGATCGAGATCGGCCCGGTCGCCCAGGATGGAGAACAGGGCGCGAATCTGTAGCAGCCCGTTGGAGATCATGAAGCGCGAGTCACGGCCAAAGCTTTTGGCGCCCAGGATATAGAAATCGGGCTCAGGGTTCAAAAGGGCGGCGTGGATCGAAGGCGGCGCCGGTGCCAAGTTCCGCCAACACGCTGCTCATGCCGGCGGGCGCTTCGCTGGCAGGACAAAGGGCCACGTGCAACTCGCGGTGCAGGCTGCCGTCGGGCCGATAGCCGACGTTGGCCACGACACGGTCGAACTCGAACTCACCGGCGTGCTTGCCTGCCAAGCGGAGGGCGAAACGGTCGAGGTCCGGATGCCAGACGACTGCTTCGACCTGTGTGCCGCTGTAGAACGTGACGTGATTCGCGTCGTCGGCAGCCAGGCGATTGGCCAGTGCGGCAACCCGCTGACGCTCGGGCAGGACGTTGTCGACCGGCGGCTCCACCGGCTGTGGCAACTGCTCGTTGCATGTGCGTCGCGTGACCCACGTGACCCAGGTATCGGGAGACTGACCCGCCAATTCGGCCAGCGCTACCAGGCTGGCCGCTGCCGAATCGCCGTCGCCGACAAGCAGGACATTGCGGCCGTGGTAGCGCTGGCGGTGGGCGCCCAGTACGTCGGGCAGGCCGTATTCGATCTGTCCCGCGGCGGCACGTTCGCCCAGTGCGGGAATGCCCGCCGAACCGAGCCAGTTGCCATTGCCGTAAGTGCCCGTGGCGTCGACGACCACGTCGGCGGTTGCCCAGCGCTGGCGAGCGTGGTCGGCCGGTGCGGTGCTGTCCAACAGCAAGCGGAATTCGCCGTCGCCGCGGGCTTCGTCTTCGTGCAAATCGGACTTGAGCAAGCCGTCGCGTCCCACGCTCACGACGCGCGTGTGCTCGTGCAGGCCGTCGACCAGCAGATCGGATTGCGCCAGCGGCGTCAGATAGCGCTCGGCGTATTCGCGCCCCGTGAGCTGGGCGTCGTCGCCCGGCGGTTGCCAATCGGCATCCTGGGCCTTCAGCGCCGCGGTGCCCAAGGGCGAGCGGTTCATGCCAAAGGGCGTGAACATGCGCACGTGCCCCCAACGCCGCACGTTGTCGGCCACACTGCCGCGCTCGTAGAGATCGACGTCATAGCCCAGGTAGCGCGCGTACAGCGCCGCTTCGAGCCCGATCGGGCCGGCGCCGAGGATTGCAATGCGTGCTGGGGTTTCGATGGCCATCGGAGTTGTGGCAACGTTGGGCTGCTGTAACCCGGGTCAATGCGAAGGCACGGGCGTGCGGAAGTGAGAGTCAGTTTGCGGTCGGTCGACGCGAAACGCCGAGAGTTCGACTTCCGGTTCGCGCCCTTGGATGAGTTGGCTCATCACGACGGCGGTGCCGGTGGAAAGTTGCAGGCCGCCGCGGAAATGGCCGGCGGCGATGAAGGCGTTGTCGACTCCCGGGATGCGCCCCAGGTAAGGCAGCCCGTCGGCAGTCGAGGGCGCAAGCCGGCCCAGGTGCGCTCGACGGTGGCGGTGGCCAACTGGGGCGCCAGGCCGATGGCGAAACCGAGCAGCCCGGCGATGGCGCCGGCGGTGGTCGAGCGATCGAAGCCGACGTCCTCTTCGGTCGAACCGGCCAACAGCCGGCCGTCGTCGCGGGGCACCAGGTAACGGCTTCCCTCGTTGACGATCCTGGAGAGCAGTTTGGCGGCAGTGCGAAACAGCACGATCTGGCCGCGGATCGGTTTGATTGCCGGGGTGATGCCCAGACGGCGCACGAGCGGGCCGGTCCACGATCCGCTGGTGATGCACACCCGATCGGCCGACAGCGAACCGACGCCGGTGCGCACCGTTTCGATCCGTGCGCCGCGGACGACAAAATCTTCGGCCGCGGCGCCGGGCGTGATCTCCACGCCGCGCTGGGCGCAGGCCATCAACAGCGCTTGCAAATGCCGCGGATTGCGAATCTGACACTCTTCAGGCACCAGATAGGCCGCGCGAACGCCGTTGGGTTGCAGTGCCTGCTCATATTTCGCAATGTCGGCCTCGGCCAGCGGCTGGCACTCGATGTCACAGGACTGAGCCAGTCGAGCAAAGTCGTTCAAGCGCGCGGCTGCCTCATTCTCGCGCTCGAGATAGATCGCGCCGCAATGTCGATAACCGTTGTCGATGCCGGTCGAATCGCGCAGGCGCGTCGGACCACTGGCGGTGCAGCTCGTTGCTCAAAGCGGTCAGTTGCGCCAGCAGATCGTCGGCCAGCGGCGCGGCGGGAGGCAGTATGCCGGCGCCGGCCCAGGATGCTTCACGGCCGGGCTGGGCCGCGTCGATCACGCGAACCTCGGCGCCTTTGCCGGCCAATTCATACGCTAGCGAGAGGCCGATCACGCCGCCTCCCACAATCAACACGTCCGACATCCGCTCACCGCCGCGATTTGCAAAACACTCATGAAACTAACGTAGCGGTCATTCTATCGCCCTCGGTGGGACTTAACGAGGGTCCACGGTGGAGGCAAGCACTGGCGAGACGCCATTGCCACCCCAGGGGCCAGTGCCATCCAGAGGTGTGCGCAGTCACAGTGTCGTGCGGAGCGGCGCGCTACGAATCACGTTTGGACAGCAGCCGTCGCAGCAGTAGCTCGTCGATACGCCCGCGGAAACGCTCGCGGCCGTCGATGACCACAACCGGCACGCACTCGTCGTAGCGCGCGCGCAGCTCGGCATCCTGGTCGACGTCGACCGAGTCGAACGCCAGGCCGTGGCGGGCCAACAAGGCCGCCGCGTCATCGCAGAGGTGGCAGCCCCGGCGGGTATACAGAACGACAGAGGGTACGGGCTGGCTCATGTTGTGCTGGCACGTGCGAATCTGCGGGAAATTCGGGCGAATAAGATAGCAAATGCCCGCATGGTGGCGGATATTGACCCTTTTCGCAACTGGCCGGTGGGAGTATCCTCAAACGTGGCGGCACTCCCATCTTACGCACCCGGCATCGACGGCAGCCGGCATGAGCAAGCTCTCGCTCGACAGGTTTCTTGAATTCGCGCAGCGCAGCAAGCTGATCGAACCGGAGCGCCTTGAGCAGGTCGTCAGCGAGTGGAAGCGTCAGGCCACGATCGCGCAACTGGACGACGCCGGCGAGTGCGCCACGCATCTGGTCGAAGCCGGACTGCTCACGCACTGGCAAGCACACAAGCTGCTCGAAGGGCGGCACCGCGGCTTTCAGCTCGGCAAGTACAAGCTGCTGGGCCACCTGGGTAGCGGCGGCATGAGCAGCGTCTATCTGGCCGAACACACGTTGATGCATCGGCTAGCGGCCGTGAAGGTGCTGCCGCAGCATCGACTGAGCGACGCCTCGTACGTGGCCCGGTTTCACCTCGAAGGGCAATCGACCGCCGCGCTCGATCATCCGAACATCGTCCGCGTGTACGATCTCGATAGCGACGGCAAGATCCACTACCTGGTGATGGAATACATCGAGGGGCGCGATCTGGAAGCCATCGTGGCGGAAAATGGGCCGATGGACCCCGTGACCGCCGCCGACTATGTCGCCCAAGCCGCCGTGGGCTTGGAACACGCGCATCAGACCGGGCTGGTGCATCGCGACGTGAAGCCGGCCAACCTGCTGGTCGACCCTCAGGGCGTGGTCAAGATTCTGGATATGGGGCTGGCCAAGTTCGCCGGCGCGCGGTCGGCCGCGGCGGCGCTGGTGAACGACGAGCAAGTGTTGGGCACGGCCGATTTCGTGGCCCCGGAGCAGACCGTCAATTCCAACACCGTCGACTGCCGCGCGGACATTTATTCGCTGGGTTGCACGCTGTATTTCCTGCTTTCGGGCCATCCCCCCTTCCCTTTCGGCAACGCCTTGCAGCGGATGGCGGCCCACCAACACAATACGCCGCCGAGCATCGCGCTCGATCGGCCCGAGACGCCCGCTGAGCTGGTGGCGATTTGCGAGCGGATGATGGCCAAATCGCCGGCAGACCGCTATGCCTCGGTCGGCGACGTGCATGCCGTGCTGACCGCCTGGCTCGCCAGCGGCTCCGGGGCATTGGCGCGCAACCGCTCGCTGGCCGCTGCTGGGCACGGTTCGACACATGGCGGCGGACCGAGTGGTTTCGTCCCGCTGCCGGACCAACGCGGCGGCGACTCGAACATCCACGGGTCTCAGGAGCCGCCACGAGGCGATTCACCGTTTGCCGATACGGATCCGAACTTGCACCAGGCGACCCAGCGTATTCCAACAGGACTCGGCGGCAACGAGCCGCCGCCGTTGAGTTCATCGCAGAGTCACGTGCTGCATTCGGAGTTGGCGCGGATGGCGGAGCACGGCGCGGGCGGCGCGGCAATGCGCCGCCTCCACCACCGATCGTGGTCCCCCCCGCGCCCACTCCGCCTTCGATCGTTCGCGCGGTCGATTCCACGACGCGCGCGGCGACCAATGCAGTGGATCGGCCAGTCGATGAGGCGCCGGTGGCGCCGCTCGTTCGCCCGACTCCGCCCGTCTTGTCGCGCGACCAACGGTCGAACGCAGCGGCGGTTTGGTTCACCGTGGTATTGCTCACCACGCTGTGCATGGCGGCGATTGTTTTGGCCATCGTTGCGCTGGCTTGAACGGCGCGTGGGCCGCGCGAATCGCTGGCCCAATCGGGGGGTTTTTACTGCCCAAGAACCGCCGCCGTCAAGACCCCCTTTTGGCAGAAAAATCGGACAGTGTCCAACTCGACAAATCATTGAAAAATAACGACTTATAACAATCTATTGAAACTGATCTCCCGTCCGACATAGGATGGAATTGCCGGACACGGGTCCGGTCTCATCCAAGACGTCCGACGCGCCTCGGAGCGGAGCAGCAAAACGGCCCATCGCGGCCGCTTCTCAACGGAATGACCCGTGCTGCCGGACAAAGCTTTGGGGGTCATTTCAGTGCATCGGCGCGAGCTACATAGCGGAGCACGGCTGTTGAAACAGCAGCAGCGACACTACGTCGCTGCGCTGGCTAAAGCGCGCCGTCCGAGCACCGCAGCCAGCAAACGCATCCGCGGTGTGCATCGCAATGAGATGCTGCCGTTTGTACCCCCCGAAGACTGGCACGAGCCGACGGGCAAGGACGACGGATACCGCATTGTGGCGCAAGCGCCAGGCCCGGGGTTTCGGCACATTCTCACGCCCCAGGATATTCGCCAGCGGCTGGACCAGTTTCCCCAGCACATGCTGGCCAACCTCGAGGTCGTGCAGTTGAGCCGCATGACGCGCAAGAAGCTCAGTTTCCCCTGCTACGGCATGCAGTGGGGGTCGAGCCTGTATTTGTATCCGATCGAAGTCGGTCTGGCCGAGTTCTATCATGCTCCGCCAACGCCGGCCCAGCGCAACGAAGCCCGCATGTACGGCGGACGCTGGCTCGAGGACTCGCCCGGGGTGTGGAAGCTGGAATGGTCGGAAGAGACCATCCGCGACTTCTATCTCAACAACATCCTGATTCACGAGCTGGGGCACCTGGTCGACGACCGCAACACGGGCTACGTCGACCGCGAGCGCTATGCCGAGTGGTTCTCGCTGGAATACGGCTATCGCAATAGCCAGGCGCGCAGCCGGACCCGCAAGGTCGTGCGGCGCCACCACAAGCCGAGCCAGCGTATCGCCTAGCGCCGGCGGCAATCTCGGGCAACTGTCCCATTTCCGCGCTCGCGTTGGGACAACCGGCGATTTTATAATGGCGCGTAGCGCCGGCAGGGCTCAAACCCCTGACGGCCCCCTGCCCAACTGCCGGAACTGACCCGAGGCCCGCCGCGACCATGGCTATGTCCCGTTCGATCCATTCTCATTCCGCCGGATGGCTGGGGATTCTGGCCCTGATTGTCGTGTTGGGCGTTGCGTCGAGTTGTTGGGCGGCGCCGTTTACCGAGCTGCAACGCGCGCAGCTTCACACGGCCGAGACCTGGCTGCACAAGGCCGGCGAGCTCTACAAGGAGGGCAAGTACGCCGAAGCCGGAAAATACGTCGAACGAACCCAACGGGTGCTCAGGCTGCTGGCAGACGAGTCCGGGAACCTGGAAATTGCGACGAGCGAACTTGGCAAGCGAACGGAAAGGGCCCGGGAGCTGCTGGCAAAACATGGCGTGGAAGTCAAGGCGTTGCCAGCGCGGAAAGAGAAGCCTGCCGAGCCCAAGATGGACGCCACGGTCAGCTTCTCGCGCCAAGTGGCGCCTCTATTGTTGGCGAAATGCGGCGGCTGCCACGTGCAACGTGCGCGGGGCGAGTTCAGCATGGCAAGTTTCGCCGCGCTGGAAAAAGGCTCGGCCAGCGGCGCCGTCGTCATGCCGGGCGATGCAAGCGGCAGCCGCTTGATCGAAGTGCTCGAATCGGGCGACATGCCCCGGGGAGGCGGCAAGGTCTCGCCCGAAGAATTGCAACGGCTGGTTGCCTGGATCAACGAGGGCGCGAAGTTCGACGGCGGCGACCCGGCTGCATCGCTGGCCAGTATCGCGCCGCCTGATGTCACCATTGCGCCCGACAAACTGGCGGTCGTGCCGGCCGACGGAACGGAGGAGGTGCTCTTTGCGCGCGACTTGGGCCCGGTGCTGATTGAGAATTGCGTGGGCTGTCACGGCGAGCGGAATCCGAGTAACCAGTTCAGCGTGTTCACTTTCGCGCGAATGTTGCGGGGCGGTGTCCGGGGTGTGCCGCTGGCGCCAGGCAAGCCGGCCGAGAGCCTGCTGATCAAAAAGTTGCGCGGCCAGGCCGACGGCGAGCGCATGCCCCGCAACAAGCCTCCGCTAAGCGAAGAAACGATCGCCAAGTTCGAGAAATGGATCGCGCTGGGGGCCAAATTCGACGGCGAAGACGCCAACGGCCCGCTGGAAGATACCGTGGCGCTGGTCGTGGCCATGAACTCGACGCACGACGAGCTGGCCAAAAGCCGCGCGGACCTGGCCGCCAGAAATTGGCGATTGATCCTGCCCGACACCGCGCCGGAGCACGTGGAAACGCCGCAAGTGGTGGTCTATGGCAGCGTCGGCCGCGAGTTGGTCGACAAGGTGGCCCGCGTGGCGGACGAACAGGCTGCCGGCATCGCCCGGCTGTTCGATTTGCCCTCCGGCCCGCTGGTGAAAGGCCGCGTCACGCTGTTCGTGTTCGACAATCGCTACGACTACGCGGAGGTCGGCACCATGCTCGAGCGGCGCGAAATCCCTGCCGCCTGGCACGGGCATTGGCGTTATACGGGTGTCGACGCCTACGGGTGTTTGTTGCTCGACGGCGATGACGTGCCGCCGGGATTGGTCGCGCAGCAAATGGCCGGCGCCTACGTTGCCAGCCTGGGCAAGGTTCCTCGGTGGTTTGCGGAAGGAACTGCCCGAGCAGTGGCGGCCAAGCTCGATCCGCGCGACGAGCGCGTCAAGGCGTGGGACACCGAGGCGGCGCGGTTGATGCAATCGGCGGCCAAGCCCGGGGCGTTTCTTGGCGGCGACCTTCCGCCGGAAGAGAGCGACGTGTTGAGTTATAGCTTCGTGAAGTTTCTGATGAGCTCCACCAGTCGCTTTGCTGAACTATTGGCGGCCTTGAGCGCGGGCACAGCCTTCGAGCCGGCATTCGAGGCGAGCTATCGCGCCGCGCCTACCGCAGCCGTCGCCGAATGGAACAAGCGGATCAACCGCCGCGGGCGCGTAACGGCGCCAAGTCCCCTCAGCCATCGTTGGCCGGCTCACAAAATAACGACTTACGTCGTCATTTTACGAAGCGCATCCATGCGACGTCGCAGCCAGTCGAATTCTTCGACAGCCTGCTAGCCCATGTTCTGCTCGCTGATAAGCCGTACCACTTCCCAACGGGTGGAGTCGCCGAGGAAGCAATAGCCACGATCGCCGGCAAGGCCGTGGGCTCCAGCAAAACTATGAACCAGGATGTGCTTGCCGCCGCGAGTCACATATCGCTCTCCGTCCCAGTGAAGCAACACGGCCTTGGCGACCCCCTCGGGCTCGAGTACCTCGTTCAATTCGAACAATTGCAACTGTGCCATTGCCAGGTCTTTCGAAGATGAAGAAAGCCTACGAGCGATTGGCTTCGGCCAGCCGCTCGATCGATACCAGTGCATTGAGGCTACCCGACCGAAAGCCCTCCAGGTCGAGCGTTACGAATTTGAATCCCAGTTGCTTCAAACGCTCCACGATTTGCCGGCGCACGCCATCGTCGCAAAGTTGCGGCAGCGCGTTGAGCGGCAGTTCCAGCCGGGCCATGTCCCCCTTGTGGTAGCGCACGCGCAGGCTGCGCATCCCCAGTTCGCGCAGAAACCGTTCCGCGGCGTCGATCATCGCCAGGCGCTGGGGCGTGACTTCTTCGCCGTAGGCCACGCGGCTGCTCAAACACGGCGTCGCCGGCTTGTCCCACACGGGCAACTGCCAGTGTTCGGCCAATGCCCGCACGTCGGCCTTGCGGAATCCGCATTCGGCCAAGGGACTCCGCACGCGGTGTTCGCCGGCGGCCTTCATGCCCGGCCGATAGTCGCCGGCATCGTCGAGGTTCGCCCCGTTGAGAATCACTGCAACGCCAAGTCGCTGGGCGACGCCTTCCATCTGGGTGTACAGTTCGGTTTTGCAGTGATAGCAGCGATCGGGCGCGTTGCGGACATAGCCTTGTTGTGAGAACTCATCCGTCTGCAGCACTTCGTGGCGGATGCCGATCAGAGCCGCCAGGCGTCGCGCCTCGTCCAACTCGCCGGAGGCCAGACTGGCGCTGGCGCCGGTCACCGCCACGGCGCGCTCTCCGAGGGCAAGCTGCGCCGCTTTGGCCACCACGGTGCTATCGACACCAGCCGAGAATGCAACGGCGCACGAGTCGTAGCCGCGGATCAACTCCACGACCTGCTCGGCCAGCGCTGCACGTTTGGCGGATTCGTCGACAGTCATCGCGCAAACCTGGAATGGGAGGAACCGTCTCGTCGCCGCGGCGGTTGGCACGGCACCGGATATTTGACTATCGGAATTGTAGCACGGTCGAGATCAATGTGGGGCGACTTGCGCTTTCGACAGCCTAACCGGCGCAGCAATTCACCGCTACTTGCATGGCTCATTCATCTGTGGGATATTTTTGGGTTTCCCCTCTCGGTTGGCGAAATCCGGCTATGAAAGCTTGAGGACCGGAATGCGGATCTGGCCTGCGATCGATCTCCGCGGCGGCAAGTGCGTACGGCTGCGACAGGGAGATTACCGTCGCGAAACCGTCTTTGGAGAAGATCCGGCCGCGATGGCGCGGCATTGGGCCGGCCAGGGCGCGGAGTGCCTGCACTTGGTCGATCTGGACGGTGCGCGCAGCGGCACGGTCGAAAACTGGGCCAGCATCGAAGCCATCGTTGCCGCGGTGGACATTCCTTGCGAGTTGGGCGGAGGCGTGCGCGACGAGGCGACCATCCAGCGACTGTTCGACCTGGGGGTCGCCCGCGTCGTGATCGGCACGCTGGCGCTGAAACAGCCCGCTTGGTTTCGGCAAATGTGCCGCAAGTTTCCCGAGCGGATCGCGCTGGGGCTCGACGCGCGCAAGGGAGCCGTGGCCACCGAGGGCTGGCTGGAGACGAGCGGCACGTCGGCGCTCGATCTGGCTGTGAGCTTTGCCGACGACCCGCTGGCCGCGATCATCTATACCGACATCGACACCGACGGCATGCTCTCGGGGCCGAATTTCGAATCGATCGCCAAGCTGCAGCAGGCCGTGCGAATACCGGTGGTCGCCTCGGGCGGCGTCACCACGGGAGAAGACGTCAGCCAACTGGCCGCCTTGGGAGTATCCGATTGCATCATCGGCCGCGCATTGTATGAAGAGACTTTGACCTTGAGTGACGCGATGCGGCGGGCGCGCCCAATGAAAGAGAGTATGTAAAAACCAACCACACGACCTTGTTCGACGATCGAAAGGGAACCAGCATGACGCAAAGCAAGGTTCAGGATATTCGCAATATTGCGTTCTGTGGACACGGATCGTCCGGAAAAACCACGCTGATCGACACCCTGTTGACCACCACCGGCGCGGTCAACCGACCGGCCAGCGTCGACAATGGCACCAGCATCTGCGACTTCGACGAAGAGGAGAAGGCGCACCATCATTCGGTCGAGAGCACGCTGGTGCATTTCGACCACGGCGGCAAGCACTTCAACGTGCTCGACACGCCGGGTTACCCCGACTTGATCGGCCAGGTCATCGGCGCGCTCAACGGCGTCGACACTGCGGCGATCGTGATCGACGCCCACTCGGGCATCGGCGTCAACACGCGCCGCGTCTTCCAAGAGGCCGGCAGGCGCGGCGTCGGCCGGGTGATCGTGATCAACAAGCTCGACGCCGAAAACGTCGACTTCCGGGGTTTGCTGAGCAGCATCCAGGAGCTGTTTGGCCTGGCGTGCATTCCCTACAACGTGCCGCTGGGGCACGGCTCGGACTACCAGGGGGTCGTCAGCGCGCTTAACCCGCCCGACAAGACCGACGGGGCGCTGGTGGATGTCGTGGCCACGAACGAAGCACTGATCGAAGCCATCATTGAAGTCGACGAAGGCGTGACCGAACGCTATTTCGAAGGCCAGCTTCCCACTAGCGAAGAGCTGACGCGACTGATCCCCGCAGCGGTGGCCGAGGGCACTTTGATTCCCGTCATTTCCGTGTCGGCCAAGACCGGCGCTGGCATGAGCGAGTTGCTCGACGCACTGGCGATGCTGCGCTGCCGCCCGACAGGATCGAGCGCACCGCCAAGAACGATGCCGGCGAGGAAGTGGTGCTCAAGTGCGATCCGGCCGGGCCGCTGGCAGCCCAGGTTTTCAAAACGCGCATCGACCCGTTCGTACACAAACTGAGCTTCCTGCGCATTTTTTCGGGCACGATCAAGAAGGACGACAGCGTACACGTCTCCGGGGTGCGCAAGGCGATCAAGCTGCATCAATTGCTCGCGGTGCAAGCCAACGAGACGCAGGCGATCGACGAGGTCAGCGCCGGCGACATCGTGGCCGTGGCCAAGGTTGACGAGTTGCACACGGGACTATCGATCGGCGAACTGGAATTGCCGCCGATCAAGTTTCCCACGCCGATGGTCGGCCTGGCCGTCACGCCCAAGAGCCGCGGCGACGAAGGTAAGCTATCCGGAGCGCTCCAGAAGATCACCGAGGAGGACAGCACCGTTCAGTTGCATCGCGACGGGCAGACGCACGAGCTGGTGATCAACGGCATGAGCGAATTGCACCTGCAGATGCTGCAAGAACGGCTCAAGCGGCGCGACAAGGTCGAGGTGGAAACCAAGGAGCCCAAGATTCCCTATCGCGAAACCGTGCAGTCGGACGCCGAGGGGAGCTATCGCCACAAGAAACAGTCGGGCGGTCGCGGACAGTTTGGCGAGGTGCACATCCGCATGTATCCGCTGCCGGCGGACATCGACCCCGCCGAGTACTGCACCAAGGAGCGATTCCCCCACATGCGCGAGTTTCACTACGACAAGGCGCACAATTTCTTGTGGGTCGATTCGATCGTCGGCGGCACGATTCCCAACAATTTCTTGCCGGCCGTGGAAAAGGGATTCAAAGAGCGCTTGGATCGCGGCGTGATCGCCGGATACCAGATCGAGAACGTGTGCGTGGAAGTGCACTTTGGCAAACACCACCCGGTGGATAGCTCGGAAGCGGCCTTCAAGACGGCCGGCTCGATGGCCTTTCGCGACGTGTTTCAGCACGCCAAGCCCGGGCTGTTGGAGCCATTGGTCGTCTTGCACGTGACCGTGCCCGGCGGCAAGTTGGGTGACATCAGCAGCGACATGTCGGGGCGTCGTGGCCGGGTGATGGGAATGGAGGCGGCCGGTGGCGACTTGCAGACCATCTCGGCCGAAGTGCCGCTAGCAGAAGTCACCACGTATGCCCGGTCCTTGTCGAGCCTGACCGGCGGCCAGGGCAGCTATACCATGGAGTTCAGCCGCTACGACCTGGTGCCGGGCAACGTACAGAAGGATATCGTCGACAAGGCAGTCCTGAAGGAAGAAGAGGAGGATTGAGCGGCCAATTGAATGGCTCAAGCCGGCTGCTAATAGTTGCCAGGCATGCCTATGTCCACCGTTCGCATGAGCTGTATATTGCCCGCACGGGATTCGTGCTACACTGACGATCATGCAACATGAGCTTTCACTACAATCCGAGCAGTACCTGGACAAGATTGTTTCAGGCGGCCTGTACCCGTCCAAGGAAGCCGCTTTGGAAGCCGCTGTTGAGGCACTTCGCGAGAAGACTCAAGAAATCCCATTCGTGCCAGATGAGCACATGGAGCGGATCGAGAAGGCAATTGAATCCGCCAATGCAGGCAAAGCAACACCGATGACCGCAGCCGATTGGGCCGGACTCCGGCAACGCGCGGTTGATATCGCCGACCGCAAAGCCGCTCGCGGTGACTGATGGGTATTGTCGAGAGACTGCCCGAAGCAAAGGCGACCCTCAATTCGATTGTTGATCGTATCGCCGAAGGTAATCTGCCGGCTGCCCTCGATTGGCTGCAAGAAATCGAGGAGGTGTTCGCGTTGCTGTCCACCCAGCCATTCATGGGCCAGGAGCTTGCTACGCGACGCTTGGGAAAGCTGCGTCGGCACGTGTTTGGCAACTACTTGATCTATTTCCGGCCGATCCCAGATGGCGTACAAATCTTGGAAGTCATTCATGCCGCCCGCGATCAAGATCGATTGGTATAGCTCCCGGTAGAAGATTACGTAGGGAGACGTTGCACTTTCGATGGGACTGAAATTGACTAAACTTGGCGGGCATGGGCGGCCGAAGCCAATTACGGTAAACTTGCTTTTGCCGCCCGCGCCGCCTACGATATGCGGCGCTGGGCCATTTCGCCCGCGTCGTTCCCAAGAAAACGGCTCACGCTGCGGCGTGTCCCACCCATTTCGGTGCCTTCGGTGACCACGACCAGAAAACGAATGGTTGGCGGTTTTCAGTGCTCCTGTACGGGGTAGCCGCACGGCTACATTTTCCCCGGCAGCATATTCCCCGGCAGCGATCTCGTCCAATTCTCACCCACGTGTTTCCGCTGATGACGCCCCGTCGGTCATTTTCCGGCGGCGCCGAAGCGTTTCAGGAGCAACCGCCATGGCGTCCGACGTTCGATTGAAAGAACAGCTTCCCGAACTGACCGACCGCATCGTGCAAACCTATTCCGAGGTGAACAAGATCAATCACCTCGGACATTGCCCATTGCCCAACTACGAGGCGGTAGTCGAAGCGATCGAAGACCTCAAGGAAATCATCTACCCGGGTTATCGCCGTCGCGAGGGCTTGCACCTGGGCAACGTCACCTATCACGTGGGCGATCTGATCGATCGGCTGCACGACCGGCTGACGCAGCAGATTGCCAGGGCGCTGCGGCACGATGCCGGCTATTCGCACGACTGCACCTCGGACATCGATTTCGAAGCGCTGGGCCAGGCCAAGACGATTTTGTTTCTGGAGGAGATCCCCGAGCTGCGCCGGGCGCTGGCGCTGGATGCCGAGGCGGCCGTGGCGGGTGATCCGGCGGTGAAAACCGTCGACGAAGTGATCTTTTGCTATCCGGGTCTGGAAGCGATTACCGTCTATCGCCTTGCTCATGCGCTGCACCAGTTGGGGGTGCCGCTCATTCCACGCATGATGACCGAGTGGGCCCATTCGCAAACCGGCATCGACATCCATCCCGGCGCCACGATCGGCAAGCACTTTTTCATCGATCACGGCACCGGCGTGGTGATCGGCGAGACGTGCGAGATCGGCGACCACGTGAAGATCTATCAGGGGGTCACGCTCGGCGCGCTCAGCTTCCCCACCGACGGCGACGGCAACCTGGTGCGCGGACAGAAACGGCACCCGACGATCGAAGACCACGTGGTGCTGTACGCCAATGCCACGGTGTTGGGCGGACGCACGCGGATCGGCCACGACTCGGTGATCGGCTCGAGCGTGTGGCTCACGCGCAGCGTCGAGCCGCGCACCACCGTCGTGCTGGAATCGCCGCGGCTGAAAATTCGCGCCGAAAGCGACGATGTACACGCGGACGCGAATTTTCAGATCTAGGGCGACCGCGGCGGTTGTCACGTTGATTTCCGGGACATGTTGCGTCTGGCTGAAACGCCCGGCAGTGAGATCAGTCCCAGCAGGCTGATGACGCTGATCGCCGCGCCCCACGCAAAGGCGAGCGGTTGGTATCGATAGACGAGCCGATGCCGGCCGGCAGGCAGCATCGCCCCGCGCAGCACGCGATTCGTTCGCAGCAGGGGCATGTCGCGCGACGTGCCGTCCGTTTCGACCGTGAGCGTCCAGCCTGGGTCGTAGGCATCGGCCAGCACGACCAGTCCGGCGCTGGCAAGTTGCACGTCGATTTCGACACGCTGCGGTTCGGCCGAGACGACGTTGCAGGTTTCGGCGGCGCCGTCCGCAGCCGGTTTGGCGAACTCCGGCAATTCGGCGTTGGTTTCCACCACGGCTTCGCGGGACCAATCCCGCGGGTGATCGGTGGGGAAAAGTACTTCTTCGGTGCGCTGCTTAACTCCTGCGGGCGAGTTGTCGGCCAGTTCGCTCAGCACGTGAACTTCGTGGACGATCCACGCACGCGGCAGCGGGTTGGCAACGTCGACGAGCGCGACGCCCGACGCGACCGCGGAATCGTGCGGCGCCAACTTCGTCGGAACGATCGCCTTCAAAACACCTAGCAAGCGAAGTAGGTGTGCTGGGGGTAAACCTGAAGGCGCCTCGGCGTGCTCGCGGGCAACCTCCCACAGGACGTGTACGTCGTAGGGCGTCAACGTGCCCGGAGTTTCTACTAGCGGAGTCTGATACGTCAGGTTGTATTTGGGATGCATGGTCGCCCGTTCCCAGGCGAGACTTTCCTGCAATCGTCGGGGCGAGCTGGTGGTGCGCCACGTGTCGTTCCAGCAGAGCGGATCGCGATAGAAGCGGACCGCGCTGTCGCCGGTGCGCACGTGATCCAGCGAACTGGCAGGAGTCTGCCATAGCGCCGCCGGCGCGTAGGGCACCAGCGGTCGCTGCGCAATGGCCAGTTCGGCCGCGGTCAGCAAGAGACACACGATTCGGATACTGCCACGCGGTGCCGGCGCGTTTGGGATTCGCAAGGCACTGCCAATGGCCGTCGCCAGGTCACTGCGGGTTCGAACCGCGGGAAATCGGCGATGCCGTATTCGCGGATCCAACAACATCATGAACAGCCAGGCGACCACGCTCGTCTGCAGCAGCGCGTTGTGCACGGCGATGCGAGCTACCTGGCAATCGAACGGACCGAACAGCTCGTTGGGCCGTATGCCGGCAAGCACGTCGCACACCCGGGGCCACTGTGGGAGCAGCAGACCGAGCATGAAAATGCTCACGATCGCCAGCAGTTGGAAAAATCGCCAGCAGCGCGCGGCTTCGCTCGACCAGAGTTTGTCCCAGCCAATCGCCGCCAGCACGCTCAAGCCGAGACTGGTGATGACCAGCAGTTTCGCCGGGTAGCGAAAATAGACGTAGCCGGGCAGCACCACCGTCATGAGCCAGTAGACTCCTCCGACTTCGTCGCCAACGTTTCCGCCGATCGAAACACCGAACCATCCACCGACTTCGCGCGCCCACCATACCAGTCCGTATACGCCCAAACCGGCTAACGCCCCCAGCAGCGTCATCCAACTCAGCCAGCGCACGCCAGGAGGTGCCTTGCGGCGGATGCTGAACGTGGCCACCGCCAACACGAACGGCAGCAAGCCCATGTAGAGCGACGGGGTCCAGACGCGACCTTCCGCCGGCAGGACGTCCAACCAGCGGGAGTTGATGGGAAAATGTCGTCCGGAGACATTCGGCCAGACGAATTCGATGGCCCGCCAGGGACCGACGTTGAATTGATAAATCTGCTGCGTGTGCTCATCGTCGGCAGCACCCAGCAGGCCGGCGTACCAGGTCGAAGCACCAGTGCGCTCGGTAGCGGGTGAAAACGGCGTCGCGGCAAGTTCATACACGTTGCGCGGCGCGGCATGGGCCGAGCGCAAGCTGTGTTGCGTTGCTTGCCAGCAAGGCAGGATTTGCACCGCCGAGAGCAGCAGGCCGAGAGCCGCGGCCGTGGCCAGCAAGCCGACGGAGCGAAGCAGCGGCGGCGCCGGCGATTGCCTGGCAGCGCGCCACAGGATGACTGCGTCGAGCACTGCCAGCAACCCGGCGTTGACTGCCATCTGAGGATCGCCGCCGGTGACGATCAAGGCCAGCACGACGCCGAGGCCGATGGCCGCGCGCGAGCTTCCCTGGCGCAACATTCGGTCGGCCAACTCGAGCGCCAGAGGAAGCCAGGCCGCGCCGATCAGGAACACGACGTTGCAATATTGGAACAGCACGTTGCCGGAAAAGGCGTAGGAGACGGCCGCCAGCCCCGCTCCCAGCACGCCGACGCCGAAGTGTCGAGCCAGGCGATAGCTCGTATAGGCGGCCAGCACGACGTGGGCCACGACAAACATGTTCAACAGCAGCGTGTAATCGAGCGGCAAGGCGAACAGCAGCTTGCCGGGATAGAAGACGCTGGAAGTGGCGTCGCCGGCCAGCGGCATGCCGAGGTTTTCATAGGGGTTCCAAAGCGGCACACGGCCGGCTGCCCACGTTGCGCGGACCAGCGCGAACAAGGGATGATAGAAATGGGCGGCGTCCCGATAGACGAAGCCGTAGCGGCCGCGGAGCGCCGGCGCGAAGATCGCCACCGAGAGCGCGCCGACCGTGAGCCCGACGATCCACTGCGACTTTGCAATTCGTGCGTCTGCCACGAGATACCTGCGTGTGAGCGCGGCGCTTGGCTGCCCTGTATCCTACCCCGAGAGCCAGTGCGGCTTAACCCGGGCCTAGCGCGCAGGATCGAGCGATCAGACCGCCAGTCGAGCCGCGCGGGAGATTCGGCGGCGCGTCTGGCGCAACGTCGATTCCAGCTCGGCGGCTAGTTTCGGCAGATCGGCGGCCAATCGGGTGGGGCGAAAGGTCGCTGCCAGCGAGCAACTGCGGAGGCTGGGGTCACCGCGCCGGGCCGCGCGGATGGAGCGTGGGGCGGGGGCCGATTCGCCGACGCACGGCGCGTAGGGCGCGGTCCGATCCGGTAAGATAGGCCAGAAACTCCGCCAGAGTGCCGTCCGGGTCGCGACCTGTCCCAAGCGCGTTGCCGGCATGGCTGGGCCGCGTCTCGAAGACAACCAGGCCGGCAACGCGTCTATCGGCTTTTTCAATCATGCACGTTCCCGACCGCTTTGTCCCCGCCCGGGGACTGAAGTGAATCACCCGCCCAGATCGCTCGTGGCGCTTCCGCCAGCCGCCTGCGTTGCTCGATCCGCCGCGTGCGACGCGCCCTTGCCTGCCAACCATCTTCGGACCGTCCGCTGCGCAACGATCAATCGGATTGCGCGCACGGTGCTGGAAACGGCCGCGCGGGTCGGGTGGGTCGGCGTGGCGAAGATAGTCGGCTTGGCTTGCAAGCCGGACGAGGCGGCAACGTGACTAGCGCGGCGCGACGCGATGCGCAGTTGAGCGCGAGCCTGTTGCTCGGCCCGATCGCGAGCGGTCACCAGCTCCTCGCTGTTCGCTTTGCGGCGCTGTGCCTCGGAGAGCAACTCGGCGGCCACCTTGGCGTCCACCGCGGCAGCCGGCAGGGCTCGGTTGGTCAGCACCGACACGACGTCGCCGGCCACTTGCACGAACCCGCCGTCGACATAGAACCGCTGGCTCTTACCGCCGGCCACGAGCCGCAATTCGCCGTAGCCCAAGCGGCCGATCAGCGGGGCCCTGCCAGGCGCGATGCCGATTTCGCCGTCATAGAGCGGCAAGGCGACAAAGTCGACCGGCTCTTCAAGGGCCGTGGCCTCGGGCGTGACGACCATCAGTTGAAGTTTGCGGCCGCCGGCGTGCAGCGGGCTATCGTGTTGTGAGGATTGATCTGCCATCGTTGATGCTCTATCGTGCTCCCTCCCCCGGCAGAGCCAGAGGTTGATTGGGCTTTGCCAATGTGCCGCCGGTCGATCAGGCCTTGGCGGCCATCTTCTTGGCCTGTTCTTCGGCCTGTTCCACGGCTCCCACGTACATGAAGGCTTGCTCGGGCAGGTGGTCCCACTTGCCGTCGGCGATTTCCTCGAAGCTGCGGATCGTTTCGGCCAGCGGCGTGATCTCGCCCGGCTTGCCGGTGAACACTTCGGCCACCAAGAACGGCTGCGACAGGAACCGCTCCATGCGGCGGGCCCGATGCACGACCAGCTTGTCGGCTTCGCTCAATTCGTCGACTCCCAGAATCGCGATGATGTCCTGCAGTTCGCGATACCGTTGCAACGTGGTCTGCACGCGGCGGGCGATCGCATAGTGCCGTTCGCCCACGTACTGCGGATCGAGAATGCGGCTGGACGAGGCCAGCGGATCGACCGCCGGGTAGATGCCCTTTTCGGTGATCGAGCGTTCCAAATAAAGAAACGCATCCAACTGGCCGAAGGCCGCGGCGGGAGCCGGGTCGGTGGGATCGTCGGCAGGCACGTACACGGCCTGCACCGAGGTGATGGCCCCCTTCTTGGTCGAGGCGATGCGTTCTTGCAAGGCGCCCATTTCCGTCGCCAGCGTCGGCTGGTAGCCCACGGCCGAAGGCATGCGGCCCAACAACGCCGAGACTTCGCTGCCTGCCTGCGAGAAGCGGAAAATGTTGTCGACGAACAGCAACGTGTCGGCGCCGGTCGTATCGCGGAAGTACTCGGCCATGGTCAAGGCCGACAGGGCCACGCGGAGGCGGGCTCCCGGCGGCTCGTTCATCTGGCCGAACACCATGCACGTTTGCTCGATGACGCTGCGACCCGTGTCGCCGATCTTGGCTTCCTGCATCTCCAGCCACAGGTCGGTGCCTTCGCGGGTGCGCTCGCCGACGCCGGCAAACACCGAATAACCACCGTGGGCACTGGCGATGCGGGCGATGAGCTCGGTAAGAATGACCGTCTTGCCCAAGCCGGCACCACCGAACAGGCCCGCCTTGCCGCCGCGGACGAACGGCGTGAGCAAGTCGATCACTTTGATGCCCGTCTCGAACAGCTCGGTCTTGGTCGACAGGTCTTCCAGATCGGGGGCGTCGCGGTGGATCGAGCGGTACTCGGCCGCGTTGACCGGCCCGCGGCCGTCGACCGGCTCGCCGATCAGATTGAAAACGCGACCGAGGGTAGCCTCGCCGACGGGCACCGTCACCGGAGCGCCGGTGTCGACGCACTCCTGACCGCGGATCATGCCGTCGGTGCTGCCCAGGGCGACGCAGCGGACGCGTCCACCGCCAAGGTGCTGCTGCACTTCGCCGACCAGCCGCAGCGTGATGCCCTTGTGCTGGGAATCGATCTTGACGGCGTTGTAGATGGCCGGCAACCGGCCTTCCTCGAATTCAACGTCGAACGTCGAGCCGATCACCTGGGTCACGTGACCGATGTTCTTGGTACCCGGTTGATGGTTGGTAGCAGTTGCCATGAATCTGTCTTGGGTTGGAAGCCGCGATTGGTGGTTGTACGGTTGCTTGGCGGGCAGGCCGATTGCGTTTACTTCTTGAGGGCCTCGACGCCGCCGATGATTTCCATGATCTCGCCGGTGATCTGCGTTTGCCGGGCTCGGTTGTACGCCATCGAAAGTTGCCTGATTCGGTCACCGGCGGCCTTGGTGGCGGCTTTCATGGCCACCATCCGCGAAACCTGTTCGCTCACGGCCGCGTCGAGCAGACACTTGAACAGCTTGATTTTGAAACTGGTGGGCACGACCTCTTCCAGAATGCTCTCGGCCGAAGGCAGAAACTCATACTGCGTTTGCGTGGTCGCGTGCTCCGCCGCCGGTTCGCCCAGCGCTCCCAGCGGCAGCAGTGTTTCAACGACGGCCGACTGACGACTGACGTTCTCGAACTGCATGTAGGCGACGTCCAGCCGGTCGAGCTTGCCGGCGGCATACTCTTCCAGGTAGCGGTTGGCCAGCACTTCGGCTTCGGCGAAACTTGGTTTGTCGTCGAAGTGGGTGTAGGCCTCGGCGAGTCGAATGGTGCGAAACTTGGCGGCCGCGATGCCGCGCTTGCCGGACATTTCCAACTCGACGTGCGGAATCGTGTTCTTCAGTTCGGCCAGACGTGCGAACCCGGCGCCTGCACGTTGCCGTTGTAGCCACCGCACAAGCCGCGATTGGCGGTGAGCATCAACAGCACGGCCCGCTCGGTCTTGTCGCGCCCTTCCAACAGCGGATGTTGCACCTCGAGCCCGCTGTTGGCCAGATCGGCCACCAGTTGCGATATGCGTCGGGTATAGGCCGTGGCGGCGTGCGCACGGTCCATGGCTTTCTTGAAGCGGGCCGTGGCGATCAACTCCATCGTCCGCGTGATCTTGCGGATGTTGCGGATCGCCTTGCGACGTTTGTCGAGTGCGCGGGCTTTAGCCATAGGTTTGCAAACTTCGTTCGTTGGTCTCTACGGATTCGCTGTGTTCGGCGCCGGCTGAGCTTACACGCGTGCCGTTGCCGGCGGCGTGAGCTGGAATTGTTTCTGGAACTCGGCAATCGCCGCGTTGATCGCGCCGGTGGTCTCGTCGTCCAGATCCTTCACTTCTTCGATCTTCCGGCGAATCTCCGGCTTCTGGTCGCTCATGAACGTGAGGAATTCCTTCTCCCAGCGGCTGACCTCGTTGACCGGCACCTTGTCCAGGTGGCCGCGGGTGCCGGCATAGATGATGAAAACCTGATCGATCACGTTGAGCGGCTGATACTGGCCCTGCTTGAGGATTTCGACCATGCGATAGCCGCGGTCGAGTCGCGATTGCGTGGCGGCGTCCAGGTCGGTGCCCAACTGGGCGAACGCTTCCAGTTCGCGGAAGGCGGCCAGGTCGAGACGCAAACCGCCGGCCACCTTGCGCATGGCTTTGATCTGGGCCGAACCGCCCACGCGCGACACCGAGATGCCCACGTTCATGGCCGGACGAATACCGGCGAAGAACAAGTCGGGCTGCAGGTAAATCTGGCCGTCGGTGATGGAAATCACGTTGGTGGGAATGTAGGCCGAGACTTCGCCTTCGAGCGTTTCGATGATGGGGAACGAGGTGAGTGATCCGCCCCCCTTCTCGGCGCTGAGCTTGGCCGAACGCTCGAGCAGCCGGCTGTGGGCGTAGAACACGTCGCCCGGATAGGCTTCGCGTCCCGGCGGACGCCGCATCAACAGCGACAACTGGCGATAGGCCGTGGCCTGCTTCGACAAGTCGTCGTAGATGATCAGCGCGTGCTCGCCCTTGTACATGAAGTATTCGGCCATGGCGGTGCCGGCATAGGGCGCGACGTACTGCAACGGCGCGGGATCGCTGGCGCCGGCCACCACGACCGTGGTGTAGTCCATGGCGCCTTTGGCCTTGAGCACTTCGATGACGCCGGCCACGGTCGACTCTTTTTGCCCGACCGCTACGTAGAAGCACTTCACGCCGCTGTCGCGCTGGTTGAGGATGGCGTCGATGCCGATGGCGGTCTTGCCCGTCTTGCGGTCGCCGATGATCAGTTCGCGCTGGCCGCGTCCGATGGGGGTCATGGCGTCGATGGCCTTGATGCCCGTCTGCATCGGCTCTTTCACCGGCTGGCGCTCGGCCACGCCGGGGGCGTTGGTCTCGACGTCGCGGCGCTCGGTGGTGACGATGGGGCCCTTGCCGTCCAGGGGATTGCCGAGCGGGTCGACGACGCGGCCGATCACGGCATCGCCCACCGGCACGCTCAGCAGCTTGCCGGTGCTTTTGACCTCGTCGCCCTCGGTGATCGAGAGGTAGTCGCCGAGAATGATGACGCCCACCGACGTCTCTTCGAGGTTGAAGGCCAGGCCGATCGTGCCGTTGGGGAATTCGACCATTTCGCCGGCCATCACGCCGGACAGCCCGTACACGCGGGCGATGCCGTCGCCCACTTCGAGCACGCGACCTACTTCGCGTACGTCGATCCGAGACTGGTATGTTTCAATTTCCGCTTGAATGACGGAAGCGATCTCGTCCGCTTTGAATCTCATGAATGCTCCTCGTTATCATTTGCTCGCGGACCTGGCGCAATTGCCGGGAGAGCGAGCCGTCGTAGACTGTATCGCCAACGCGCAAGACGACTCCGCCGATCAACGCTGGATCGATCGTCGCATCGACCAGCGGTTCGCCGCCCAGCAGGTGGCGCAATGCGCCGGCGAGATTTTGTGACTGGCCATCGGCCAGGGGAGCGGCCGTTTGCAGTTCGACCCGCACGCGGCCGCGTAGTTCATCGTAGAGCAGGCTCGTCTGCCGCGCCACGGGCCGCAAGATGTCGAGCCGGCCGTGGCGCGACAGCACCTTGAGAAAATCGAGCACCAGCGGCGAGAGTTTCGACCCGAAGACTCGGTCCAACACCTGGCATTTCTCTTCGTGGTCGATCAAGGCCGAGCCCAACACGTCGTCGAGCTTGGGAAACTCGCCCAGCACCTCGGCCGCCGCTTTGAGTTCCTCGACGGCGGCGTCCGCCTGGCCCAGCTTCTCCGCGGCGCCCAAGAGCGCCTTGGCATAGACCGTCGCCACCTGCTGCGCCGCGAAGTTGATCGCCGTGGACTTCGCTTTCTTCTGGGCGGAATCGATCATGGCTCGTACGTCATGCCTTGTTCGAGGGAACTGCTTTCGAGGGAAACGCTAGTTGGCGCTGGCGGTCGTTTCGGGGAATTTGGCCATCGCCTCTTGAATCAGCCGTTGGTGGTCTTCCGGCGAGAGCTTGGTTTGCAAGATTTTGCCGGCCAGATCGATGGCCAATTCGGCGCTGCGCTCGGCCAACGTCTTGAGCGCCGCGTCGGTTGCCGATTCGATATCGTGCAACGCCCGAGCCCGCTCCGCTTCGGCGCCCGCCTTGGCCTCGGCCAGGATCGACTGTTTGGTGTGCTCAGCGTCGCGGCGGGCTTCGTCCAACAACTCGCGAACCTCGTTGGCGGCCAGCGCGAGTTTTTGCTCGTACTGGGCCAACAGGTCCTTGGCCTCGTTGTGGTTTCGCTCGGCCTCGGAAATGTGGTTGGCGATGCCTTGCTCGCGCCGTTCGAGCGCCTCGATGATCGGCTTCCAGGCGAACTTGCCCAGCACGACCAACAGGATGACGAACACCAGCAGCGTGAACAGCGCCAAATCGGGGTCAGCCGACAACGGATCGCTGGCGTTGCCCTTGAAGCCGGGGTCGCTATGCGCCGCCCCTTCCAGGTGCTTTTCGGCGGCTTTCAATTCGTCGTCCAGCGATTCGTGTTCTTGCGCGACGGTGTTCGCCGCGGACACAAGCAGGGCGCAGCACGCCACGGCGAGGATCATCATCGTTCGAAACCAGTCCATAACGCCTCCGCGATGAACCCGCAGCTCGGCTGTGAGCCTGCGGGATTGTGAGCTTACGGGGTGTTGAAGAGCATACAAACGATCAACGCAAAGAACGTGGCGCCTTCGATCAGAGCGGCGGCAATGATCATGGCCGTTTGCACGTTGCCGGCGACTTCCGGCTGGCGAGCCATGCTTTCCACGGCGCTGCCGCCGATCTTGCCGATGCCGTAACCGGCGCCGAAGATCACCAGGCCAGCGCCGAAGGCGGCGCCGAAGTTCAGGCCATGAGAACTGGCGACGTCCTCCTGGGCCATGGCCGGAGTTGCCACCAACAGCATTACGAAGCACAGTGCGGCAATTTTCACGAATCGGTTCACGGAATGGGTCTCCTAGAAAGCGTGAGAGAAAATAGTTCGGTTCAGTCGATTGCAAGTTCCAAATAACGGCCTGGGGCGCTAGTGCGGATGCACCGCCATGCCGATAAACAACGCCGACAAAAACGTGAAGATATAGGCCTGAATGAACGCCACCAGCAGTTCCAACAGGCTGAGCGCCACCAATCCCAGCACGCTGGCCGGAGTGACCGCGTACCAGGCCATGCTCGAATAGCTGGCGGTAATGAACGTCAGGATGACGACCAACACCAGGTGGCCGGCCATCATGTTGGCCAACAGACGCATGGCCAGGATGAAGTGCTTGATGCACAACCCAATGATTTCGATCACGAAGATCATCGGCTTGAGCAATACCGAGATCGGGCCCGGCAAATCCATGTGGGGCACCTGCGCCAGCCAGAAGCGAATCGGCCCGAGCTTGGCCATGCCCGAGAAGACCACGACGCCAAAGGTGGTCAGCGCCATTGCGCCCGTCGTGGCCAAGGCGCCGGTGGCGCTGCCGCCCCAGGGCAGCAGGCCGAACAGGTTGCAGCCAACCACGAAGACAAACACGGTCAGCAGGTAGGGCAGAAATCGATCGGCGTCGTGACGGCCGATGGCGGGCCGGGCAACCTCGTCCCGAATGAAAACCACCAGCGACTCGAGCAGATTCGCCAGCCGGCCACGTGGCGCTCCACCCCGTTTGATCCGCATGGCAGCCAAACTGAACAGCACGATCAGCAGCACGGCCACGATCGCTTCCAGGATCATGAACTTGGTGAGCTTCAGATCGAATGGCTCGATGCGATCGTCGATCGGCGCGAACCCGACTGCCGGCTGCAGGATGGGCTCTGCGGTCTTGAACGGCTGGGGAATCGTCAGCTTGCCGCCCAGCATGCGCGGCAACTCGAAATACTCCGCGTCCTTGACGTGCCCGATCAGATGGTCTTTGTCGAACGGATTGTGCGCGGCATGCGCGCCGGCGGCATGCTCGGCATCGCCGTGACCGGCGTCTGCATGAAGCGTGCTGCCTTGATCGGCGGCGTGGGCCGCCTCGTCGTGCGAGGCGGCGGCTTGTGCGTGTTCGTCTTGTTTCTCGTCGGCCATGACTCGTTTAGATTGCCTTCTGCGAGTGACTGTCCCTGGAAACCTGCGCGACGGCCAGCGCCGTCTCAATCGCCAGCGCGACCATGTAGAACCCGAGCAGGTAGAAGATCATCCCGTTGGTGGCCAGCCTGGGCAGTTGCACGTGCAACGTGACGCCCAGGCCCAAGGTAAGAAACATCCGCAACAGCATGGCGACGCCCGTGGCGTAGACCGAGCCACTGGGAAGCAGCGAAGCAATGGCCAGCGCCGCGACCGCGCCGATCCAGCAAATGCCCAGCGCCAGCGTGGCCGCCGAAAGTCCGGCGGCGCTACCCAGCGCAAGTGCAACAGGCGCGATTCCAACGCCAGCCGTCGCCAGCGCGGCGGTCAGCAGACCCAAGCGCGCGAGGAAACCGAGCCCCCCCAGCCTATTCCAAATGATCGTGTTTCGACTGCCCGACATCTTTATGTCCGCCGCTTGGCGTCGAGCGATTCTTGGCGATTCGCACGAGCGCCGAGGTCGCCAGGGTGGCGCCGGCCGCAAACCCCAACAGCAAGAACACCACCCGGGTGCCTAGCCATCGATCCAACAGATGCCCCAACAGCCCTGGAACGACCATCTCGGCCGAGATGGTCATGATCGTCGCCGCCCATCCCAGGGCAATGGCCATCGGCGAGCGATCGTCTGGGGATTCTGCCACGCTGGCTGCTTCCCGCCCCGTGAGAATGACCCGAAACCGGCCTTCGAGCCCCTCCAAACCGCCATATCACCGCCCGTGCGGTGCCGTTAAAAACTTGTAAGGCTGGCCATCGTAGTCGTGGAAAAAAAGGGTGTCAACCGGCCAGCGGACCGAATTCGTGTTTTTTTTCACAAAGTCATTATCTGGCCCTAAGCCCCCGTTGTCAAATGCGTTACTTTGACTGTCGCTGGGCGACTTAAGGCGAGATTGGGCTTGGGGATGCCCCTAAAGACATTGCGCGGCCAAATCATGCCGTTGTGTGTCGTTTCCGCACGCGGCTGGGAACCTAAAACAAGCCGGTAGATCGAACCTAAAGCTAGCAGCAGCTTGGGTTCCGGACGATTTGTCCGGTGTGCGGGCCGTTGCAAAAACCAGGCCGCTTGATTAGACTTGCGTATGCGAGGTAGATGTGCTTTACACAGCCATCCGGTCTGTCGACGAGCACCCCGCCTGAAAGGTGGATTTCGCTGAGCAGCAAGCCACTGTGCAGTTCCCCCCAAAGCTGCACAGCTTGCAAGACCGCGTGCGACATCCACCCTGACCGTACGGTCTCCATTTTGACGGAGCGCTACAGCCTGTGGCGAACATGGCTGATAACTGCCTCGTCACCTCATGCGGCTATGGACTGCCGGGGAGGGTTCGAGCGTTTTATCCAGTCAAGGACGACGCTCAAACCACGGCTTCCTGTTCGAAGAGTGCTTATGACAAGCACTCGCTCGGACCCATGCGGAGGTAAGTCCATTGATCACCGCAGCTAGTCTCAAATCACGATCTCTCAAAGATTTGTCGCAGATGGCCAAACAAGGTGGCGTCCGCGGCTGGCACAGCATGCGCAAGGACCAACTGGTCAAGGCGCTGTTGACGGCCGCGAAAACCAAGAGTTCGGCCACCAACGGCAAAAAGATCGCCGCGCCGGCCCGCCGCTCCACGGCCAAGACCAACGGCACGGCCACGGCTCACAAGCCCGCCAACGGCCGCGTGCAACGGCATCTGAGCAAGATCAAAGCCCAACTCGAACGCGCCAAGAACGTGTCGGTCGGCAATGGCAAGCCCAAGAAGCGCGCCGTGACCGAGCGCATCGTGGTGATGGTGCGCGATCCTTACTGGCTGCACGCCTATTGGGAAGTCAAACGGCAAAGCGTCGAGCGCGTGCAAGCCGCGATGAAGCAGGATTGGCATGCGGCGAGTCCGTATCTCCGCTTGCTGGAAGTTTCGGATCCGGGTTCGAGCAGCGCTTCGGAACGCGTGGTGCGCGATATCGAAGTTCACGGCGGCGTCAACAACTGGTACGTCCACGTCGACGACTCGCCCAGCAGTTATCGCTTGGAACTTGGCTACCTCGGCGCCGAGGGCGCTTTTATCCGCTGGTCCGCTCGAATGTCGTGACCACGCCCGAGCCGGGCTCGAGCGACGCGATCGACGAGAACTGGACGGAAGTGGCCGAAAACTTCGACAAGATCTACGCCATGAGCGGCGGCTATTCGGCGGACAACAACAGCCTGGAGTTGCAGGAGCTTTTCGAAGAGCGGCTGCGCCGCCCGATGGGCTCGCCAATGGTCACCCGCTTTGGACCGGGCATGGAAGGTTTGTTTCCGCAGCAGTGCGACTTCCGCTTCGAAGTGGATGCCGAGATGATCGTGTACGGTGTGACCAATCCGGACACGCACGTCAGCTTGCGCGGCGAACCGGTTCGCATCCGTCCCGACGGCACGTTCACGGTGCGGATGAGCCTGCCCAACCAGCGGCAAGTCATTCCGGTCGTGGCCAGCTCGGCCAACGGCGGCGAGCAACGTACGATCGTGCTGGCCGTGGAGCGCAACACGAAGGTGATGGAGCCGGTGGTGCGCGAGGCCAACGACTAGTGCTCTGTGAACGCTCAATTTTGGAGCTCACGTTTTCGGCGGAGCACCAGGTATTTGCCTGACGCCGAACAACTTGCGTGTGCGGCCGTCGTGCCGCATCACCCCAAGTTTTGGGTTTGACGCAGCACCAGGTTGGCGGAATTCGTCGGGTCAAAAACCAGCTCGGGCTAACAAGTGCTTCTTGTCTCGTTGCGGCCTGCGCGCACAATTCGTGCGGTGGATTTCTTTCGCCGCGCGGCAAATGCCGCGGTTTTGCCAGTTGGAGCCGCTGCTCTTCACGCCTGCGCGGCGTGTTGTCTAGAATAGGCTTGTTCGCTGAAAATCTTCCTTTGCCTCGGACGACGCGTGTCCAAAGACATTTCCAAAACGCTCGACGGCTGGGATTACGATCCCGAGCAGATGTCGGTACGCATCGTGCCGGGCGACGACGGCAGCGAGAAGATCCAATTGCGGCTCGATCTGGGCCTGATGCAAATGGAATTCGACGGGCGTCCCGACGGCCAGCGCGTCAGGGATTGCCCCTCTTGGCTCGACTATCTCCAGCAGCAGCAACGCGAGCACGACCAGCGCCATCCGGACGGCCCGGCGTTCTTGCTGGAAAGCGAAGATTGCCAGCAATTGCTGCGCGAGGGCGTGCAGTACTATCACCGCTATGTGAGCTTCTGGCACTTGCAACGCTATGAGCTGTGTGCCCGCGACACCAACCGCAATCTGCGATTGTTCGCCTTTGTGCGCGAACACGCGCGGCACATGAAAGACAAGCTGCAATTCGACCAATGGCGACCCTACGTGACCATGATGCACGCGCGGGCGGTGGCCACGCCGCTATTGGAGTTGCGCGACTATCGCGCCGCGCTGGGAGCCATCGACGCGGCGATCGAAGGCATCCGCCGGTTTCTCGAGGAGTACGAACAAACCCAGCACGAGGAGAATTGCAGCGAACTGACGTTCCTGCTGAAGTGGCGTGAGGACGTGGCCAATCGAGCCGAGGACCGGGCGTCGGAGAAGCCCTATAACCCGATGGACCGCCTGCTGGCCGAACTCGACGTGGCCGTGCGCGAGGAACGTTTCGAGGACGCCGCGCAGTTGCGCGATACGATTCGCCAGCACACGCAAGGCAGCAGCGGCCGGGGCACATCCGGTCCACTCTAGCGCCAGGCGTTGGTTCGTCGGCCACGGCAACATTCCTCCGGTTCACCCCCGTAAATCCCCTGCAACCGGTCCTGGGTGCCGGGCGGCTCAACGGGGTCATGCCAACGGCTTTCGGCTGCGTTTCGGGGAAGTTTGACAGTCGAAAACCGGCTATTTACACTGAGTTAGGACATTTGCCCAGCCGCACGCATCGCGTGTGGTCCGCGCACCGCCCCAGTGCTCATCTTTGGACGTTGCGGAGGTCGGGCAGGCACCGGTTTCAACTCGTCAGTCTGGATTCGTCACGCATCCCGTAAGCCACGGAGAGTTTACGCGCCTGCCAGTTCTGCCCTTTGGGTTGGAATCCGCGCCGCGCAAGCTCGCTTCTGGAGAACACCTTCGATGGCCGCTCGCGAAAACCAGGGATTGCAGATCGCGCTGATCATCTTCGTGATGCTCACGATCGTGCTGATCGTGACCACGTTCGTGTTTTTCAACAGCTATAAGGAAGGGCAAGAACGGATTGCGACGTTGCAGGCGGACAACGCCTCCAAGGACCAGGCGACTCACCAGGCGCTGGACGAGAGCAGCGTGATCAAGGGGCTGTTGGATCCCAAGCTGGAAAACACGGAAGCCATGACGAAGGCGGCCAATGAGGACTTCGAAAAATTCGGCAAGGGACTGGCCGACGTGGACCAGAACTACCGTGCCCTGGTCGCCCACATCAACACGGAACTGGTGAAGGCGAACAATTCGATCGCCGACATCACGGCGCAGAAGAAAGAGCTGGCCGACAAGCTGGCCGCCGAGGAAGCCGCCACGAAAAAGGCCATCGAGCAGTACACCGCCACGATCGCCAAAGTCACGACCAACGCGCAAACCGAACAGAAGCAGTTCGATGCGGACCGCGAGCGAATGAAGACGGAGAACGGCGAACTGAACACCAAGTTCGAAGATACTCGCAAGCGCTTCGACGATCTAACGCGAACCAGCTCCACGCAAATAGCGGGTTTGACCGAACAACTCGCCAAGTTGCAAAAATTGCTGGAGTTGATGAACATCGACAAGAACCGCGAGACCGCGGCCAACGAAGTTCCCGACGGCAAGGTCAACTGGGTCAACCAGCGGACGCGCACCGTGTGGATCAATGTCGGCAGCGACGACGGGCTGCGGCAGCAAATGGCCTTTAGCATCTATCCCGAGGTGACGGCCAATCCGGCGGATGCGCCGAGCAAGGGCAAGATACAGGTCACCCGCATGATGGGTCCGCACATGGCCGAGGCCCGCATCGTTGAAGACGATCTCTCGAATCCAATCATGCCGGGCGACCGGATCTTTTCACCTACTTGGGAACCCGGCCGCGCGGAGCACTTTGCGCTGGTCGGCGAAATGGACATCGACGACGACGGCTCGGACGATCGCCAAATGTTGCGCAATTTGATCGTTGCCAATGGTGGCGTGATCGACGAAGAAATCGGTCTCGATGGCACGAAGACGGGTGAAATGTCGATCAACACGAAGTATCTCATCCACGGCAACGTGCCCAAGGCGCAGAAGGACAGTCCTGCGTTGCAAGGATGGAGCGACATTCACGGAGAGGCCGATACGCTGGGAATCAAATCGATCGGCGTGCACGCGTTTCTCGACTATATGGGCTACGAGCCCCAGGAGCGCACGGTGGGATTGGGACCCAAGAGCAAGTCTTCCGATTTCAAGCCGCGCTTGCCCGAAGGCGTGCAGCGCATTTTGCCGGGCGACAAAGTCCACGACTTACGGCCTCGCAGTCCGTCGCGGCAGGACTACGAATAGTGCATTGCGCGGGCCGTTGGCTGCAGCGTGCGTCGTGCGCGACTTGATTTCCATCGCCAGGGGGGCGAAACTGGCAGGGTGCGGCGGCGAGCCGCGCCTGCCCAAGCTAGCGCGGCCCCGCCCTCCCCATCCGCGCCGTTTCCGAGGTTCAAAGCATGCCCACGCCGCTCGACGCCCCCGAATTGCTCGAACGTGAATTTCTAGAGATTCGCGCGCGGCTGTTGCACATTGCGTCCTCGTTCGACCGGATGGACCGCGCCGAGGGTTCGGTCGCGGAGGATCCGCGGTTAGCGAAAATCGCCGAAGCCTTGGCCATCTTGAGCGATGGCAAGCCGGACCGCGCCGAGCGCATCCAACTGGTATTCTCGCGGCCGTACGAGTCGGACTGGCGAGCCGCATTGCCTCCCCTTGGCGCCAATTCGAAAGCCCGTTAAGTATCGCCCCGCCACAGCGAAATCGACCGCCGGCCCCGGCGTCCCAGAGCAAACCTTATGTACTACATCGATCCGCACATCCACATGGTCTCGCGTGTCACCGACGACTACGAGACGCTGGCCAAAATGGGCTGCGTCGCCATGAGCGAGCCGGCGTTTTGGGCAGGCTTCGACCGCGGCAGCGTCGATGGCTTTCGCGATTACTTTCGCCAGTTGACCGAGTTCGAGACCAAGCGGGCCGGTTGGTACAAGGTGCAACACTACACCTGGCTGTGCATCAACGCCAAGGAAGCCGAGAACGTCAAGCTGTCGCGCGAAGTGATCGCCATGATCCCCGAGTTTTTGGATTGCCCCGGCGTGCTGGGCATCGGCGAGATCGGGCTGAACAAAAATACCAAGAACGAAGCGATCATCTTCCTGGAACACCTCGACCTGGCCGCCAAGACCGACGAGCAGATTCTGATTCATACGCCGCACCTGGAAGACAAGTACCAGGGAACGCGGATGATTCTGGACATGCTGTGTGACGACAGCCGGCTCGACCATCAGCGGGTGCTGGTCGACCACGTCGAAGAGCACACGATTCGCGCCGTGTTGGACGAGGGCTTTTGGGCCGGCATGACGCTCTATCCCACCAGCAAGTGCACGCCCGAGCGAGCGGTCGACATGGTCGAGATGTACGGTCCGGAGCGGCTGCTGGTGAACTCGGCGGGCGACTGGGGCCCCTCGAAGCCGACGGCCGTGCCCGACTTCATCCTGGCCATGCGGCTGCGCGGCCATCCGGAAAGCCTGATCCGCCGCGTGGTCTATGAAAACCCGGTGAAGTTCTTCAGCCAGAGCCGGAATTTCGACTTCACGCCGCCGGAAGTGTTTGAGCAGCAGTTTTAGATTGGCGAATTGCAGACCGCCCAACCGTACGCCGGAGAGAAAGCCATGAAACTCGAGCGGATCACCGTTGATTCGGAAAAAATGGGCGGAGTACCGTGCATTCGCGATCTACGAATTCCGGTTGCCACGGTGGTGAGCATGGTGGCTGACGGGATGAGCGCGGCCGAGATTCTCAAGGCATATCCGGATCTTGAAGCCGACGACATTCGTGAATCCCTGGTATTCGCGGCCGAGGCCCTGCGCGAACGCGAGTTGCCCGCGGTCAAGCCGTGAAATGGCTCATTGACAATGCGATCTCACCGCTCGTCAGCTCGGGTATGCAAGCCGCCGGCCACGATGCCGTTCACGTGCGGGACCGCGGAATGTCGAGCGCGAATGACGCGGAAATCTTCGATTTGGCGGCGCGGGAAAATCGCGTGATCGTTTCCGCGGATACGGATTTCGGCACGCTGCTGGCCCTACGTTCGGTTTCCAAGCCGTCCGTTGTGCTATTTCGTGGAGCGACGCCGCGCCGACCAGCCGCTCAAGTCGCGCGGTTGCTCGCCAACTTGCCGAGTGTTGAAGACGCCCTAAACGCAGGGGCGATCGTTATCATTGAGCCTGCGCGGCTGCGCATCCGCCCGTTGCCGATCATGCCAACGACTTGAATTTGGTTCCGCTAGTGGATTTGTCCTCGATGCTGCACGAGAATTGCTTGTGCCGGGCGTGCCCTGTGCAGTTACAATGTGACGCAACCGATGAGTTTCCCTCCCTCAAAAGGCCTCCTTCATGATGAATCCATTGACCAATTGCAGCCGAATTCTTTCCTTCGTTGTCGCGACAATCGTGTTTTCCGCACTTCCCGTGCGGGCTGCCGACGACGAGTCGGGCTTCAAGCCAATTTTCAACGGCAAGAATCTCGACGGCTGGGATGGCCGACCCGAGTTTTGGAGCGTCGAGGACGGCGCGATCACGGGCCGGACCACCGCCGACAATCCGACCAAGGGCAATACGTTCATCATCTGGCGCGAGGCGCCGGTCGATGATTTCGTGCTGCGGCTGAAGTACAAGATTGTCGGCGGCAACTCGGGCGTGCAATACCGCAGTAAGGAAGTGGATCCCTGGGTGATCTCCGGCTATCAGGCCGACATCGACTCGGGCGATACGTTCTCGGGCATCAACTACGAAGAGAAAGCCCGCGGCATCCTGGCGCAGCGCGGGCAGAAAGTCACGATCAAGGCCGACGGCACGAAGGACGCCAAACAGGTTGCCGACAGCAAGGAACTGCAAGCCAACATCAACAAGGAAGACTGGAACGACTACGAGATCATTGCCCAGGGCAACCACCTGACTCACAAGATCAACGGCAAGGTCACTTCGGAAGTAATCGACGAAGAGGCCGACAAACGAGCCGCCAGCGGGCTGCTGGCCTTGCAATTGCACGCCGGCCCGCCCATGGCCGTGCAATTCAAGGACGTGCGGCTGAAGCGACACGCGACTGGCCGATGGCAGCAAGAAGATCGTGCTGGTGGCCGGCACGCCCAGCCATGCGCCGGGCGATCATGAATTCAATGCCGGCGTGAAGCTGCTGGAAAAGTGCCTGCGGGAACAGCCGGGCATTGTCACCGCGGCCTACTTCAACGGCTGGCCGGCCGATCCCACGGCATTCGACAACGCCGATTCGATTCTGCTGTACATGGACGGCGGCGGCGGACATCCGGTCATCAAGCGCAATCGCCTGGCCGAGATCGACCGGCTGATGCGTGGCGGCGTGGGCTTGTGCTGCGCGCACTACGCGGTGGAAGTGCCCAAGGAAAAAGGCGGCCCCGACTTGACCAAGTGGATCGGCGGGTTTTACGAGACGGGCTATTCGATCAATCCGCACTGGGACGCCACCTTCAGCAACCTGCCGAAGCATCCGGTGACGCGCGGTGTCGAGCCGTTCACGATCCGCGACGAGTGGTACTACAACATTCGCTTTCCCGAGGGGCAAAGCGGCATCGATGCGCTGCTGGTGGCCACTCCGCCCGACAATACACGGCGGACCGACGCGGCGAAGGAATATCCGGGGCGGGCTGAAGTCGTGGCCTGGGCGGTCGAGCGGCCCGACGGCGGCCGTGGCTTCGGATTCACCGGCGGCCACACGCACGCCAACTGGGGCAACGACAACTTCCGCAAGCTGGTGCTCAATGCCCTGCTGTGGACGGCCAAGGCCGACGTGCCGGCCGACGGCGTGCCGTCGAGCGTCACCGCCGACGATCTGACCAAGAACCTCGACCCGAAGGGGAAGTGATCGCGCCACACGACGGTGTAGGAACCACATCGGCACGACGACGCGAAGAAACAAAAAAACGAGCCACAGTGCTCATCGAGGACACTAAGATCAGATCAGCCTCGGCTCCCTCACGTTCCATCGAAAATCGAGAATCGGATACCGTCTTGTGTTAGTCGGCATGAGCGATAGCCGAGAAGACCGGTGGGAACGGAACCTTTCGCCTGGGTCCAAGCGATTCTTGGCGTGGTGGTGCATTGTAAGTGGTGCGATGGCCGTCTTACTCGCTCCAGCGGCATTGATTGACCGGCAATGGTTGGTCGGCGTCTCCCTTGCCTTCCGTGGCGCGCTGGGGATACTTGAATCAATTCGCCGACTACGCAGGATACTCCTTGACCGCCGCCCCTAAACGCCGCTGACGCAACCCCGGCGGATTCTGCTCTCGGTGTGCTCGGTGGCTCATCCTCCTGGTATTTCGTCGTGCCGTTGATGTGTCGTCGTGATGATCTTCCGGCGTTGCATCACGGAAAATCGAACAGTCTGCTCTTGTCGCGGTTCTCGTCGATCAGCTTGATGATGGCCGTTTTTTGGTTCTCCAGCGCGCGGTGTGCCGATTGGTACACACGGCGATCGGCGATGCGGTGCGCAAACCACGGCGCCGTGGTCAGAATCTTCTGCGTGAGCGTGAGCTCGACGACTGTGTTTTTCTCTTTTTCGTCGCGGGCAAAGCGCGTCGTCATCTTGTAGTCGAGCAACCGGTCGGACGGCTTGATCTGATCGGTCTTCGAAAACACTTCGTCGGGTGTAATCTTCACGTCCTGTGTCAGATCGACCAACGGCTTGCCTACGTATTCGTCGAGCGACTGCACCTTGAGCGTGCCGTGCAATTCCAGCCGCCAGTCTTTGAGGATATTGATCGAGTCGAGGCCGCCGCCCACCGAGCTCCAGCTTTCCTCGACGAACTTGCTGTCGCCGGCCATGGTGATGATCTGCTTGGTCGCCTCGGTGCGAACCAGAATCCGGCGCACCCTGGTGAAGTCGTCCGGCAGATGAAACGTCACTACGGCCGTTTGTTCGGTGGGATACTTGTTCGAAACCACCAGCGTGCTGGCCGCCAGCCCAATCGCCAACAGCAACAACAGGCCGGCGATGCCCATGAGGAGGTTGCTTCGTTTGCGCTTCATGGCAGCTCGCTGAAACGGTGGGGAACGCGCCGCGGGCGATGAAGGGGCACTAGATGCCGAATTGCCGCAGCACCAACTCACGGACGCCCGTGTCGGCCATCGCTTGTCCCACAAGCGTACCTCGCTGGGAGGCGATGAGCACGCCCCGTTGGCCTTCATCGTATGGAGGGGCCCCATGAGAGCCCTTGACGAGCGTAGCATCCAGCGGAATGCTCTTGGTGGCCATGTCGACGTGCATTTCGACCGGATCATAGCCGGGTTTGCGGTGAATATCGACCGTGCGGGCGAATTTCGGCGCCTGGGCGTCATCCAGCCAGTAGTAATACGCCTGCCAACTGTTCGGCTCGGAGACGAGCACGATCTCGCCGGAGGCGCTCGTGGTCGAGTTCGTATTTCCCGCGCTGGGGGCCGACCAGCACTTCGGCGACGCCAGGCCGGCGACGAAAGAGGTCGGCGACTTTTTCGATCTGCGTCGAGTCGGCGACGAAGACGTGCGCCAGTTGATGGTCGGTGAGCGCCCAGGCGGCGCTCAACTTGAAGTCCAGCAGTTCGCCTTCCCCCTCGTCCGAAACTTGCAAAAAACCGGCATCGCGCAGCACGCGGTTCGGGTAGGTCACGTGGTTGACGGGCACGATCGTGTATTCGCTGGCCACCAGCCACAATGGACGCTCGGCGCATAGGCGGCCTCGACCGCGGCTTGCAGCTTGGCGATTTCGCCGTCGAGATCCGCCAGGGCTTGCCGCGCTGAGTCGCTATCGGGCCCGGTTTTTTGCGTGGCGTAGTCGAGGTGTGGGAAGTAGATGTAGAAGAAGTTGGGACGCCATGCATGGGAAGCCCAAGCGGCCGATGCGGCGATCCAGGCGCTCGACTTGATGTTGGCCATGGGGCCCCAGAAATGCTGCAGCGGAAAGTGCCCCAATTGGTCGCGCAGCGCGCCATACGATTCCGTGGGCTTGGTGTAACACCACAGCGACTCGCTGCCGTCGGGATTGTGAATCGGCGCGGGTATGCACACGTAGTCGGCGCCGCAACCCTTGCTGTGCAGTGCAAACCACACCGCCGAGGTGAGCGCCGGGTCGTGCTGGTGCAGCGTGTCCCAGATTTGCGGGCGCTGAATGCAGTCGTTCCAGGCCGTCCACATCTCCACTTCGTGCTTGTCGCGCCAATAGAAACCGTTGGCAACAACGCCGTGCTCGCGGGGCGTTGTGCCGGTGGTCATGTTGGCCTGCACCGGACAAGTGACGCAGGGAAAGCTGGGCACGAGGCTCACCACGTCGCCCGCTTCGGCCAACCGGGCAAGCGCCGGCATCGCGGCAAGGTCCTGTTTTCGCAGCCCGGGAATCGATAGCAGGACGACGTGCTCGCTCATGAATCTCGGTACCTCGGGAGAAGTCGAAACCGCGGCGCGATACCGCGCGTCATGGCTCGCTCGTGACCGCGGCCGATGCGGAGGCTTGCCGCTCCTCGGAATTCGGCCGGGGCGGAAGCTGGTCGATCACCACGAACTCGTAGCCTCCGTCGTCCCTGTTGGCCTGAATCTGGAAGCGCGTCAGTTCGATGTCGCGCGGCTCATGCCCGGCGAACTCGATTTCCAAGTCTTCCATCTGTCGTTGTACTTGCGTCGGAAAGTAGTGCGTCAATTCTTTTCCGGCCGTGGCAATGCCCGCCTTGCGGAGCAGACGCCGATCGGCGGCGTGCAACTCGCCGGACTTCCAACCGAGGTACAAGCGAACTTCTTCGCTCCGCTGGCCGATGCGCTTCTCGGGCCGCGGCTTGGTCAGTCGGGCGATATACTCGACGCGGCCCGCTTTGGAAACGGCCGCCACTTCAATCTCGAAATAGTCGAGTTGTCGCGCGTATTCTTCCAAAGTGATGCCGTCGTCGAAGCGAATCTCCCATTCCTTTTCGTGCGCTCGATCCACCTCGATCGCCGGATCGGATCCAGGCGCCGGTGTCGGCTCGTTGGCCGCCAGGGTCGCCACGCTCAGCAGTCCGGCCAATAACGTTCCACACACTTTCCGCATTGCTTCCGCCTCCTACAGACTGTTCCCGCCTTATGTCAATGTATCTGGCCGAGCGCACGACGGAAAGCCGCAACCAGCCATGCGAGCGGCATTTCCGAGGGGCCCTATGTGGAGTAGACCCACCGTCCCAGCACGATCGTGGGCAGCAACAGCGCCACGATGGCCAGCGCCCACAGCCGATCCTGCACGGCCAGTACGGCGCCGGCGTCGAGGATCACCAGGGCAAAGATGCAATTGCGCACCGCCGCTTGCACGTAGGCCGGGTGCGGATTGAGCACGGCCCACGCACATCGCCAGCCGACCAACGCGGCGATCACTCCCCAAAACAGATACCAGCGCTGGGGCGCGCCAACCGGCGGCCATTCGTTTCCGTCGGCCCACTCGGGCGTGGAACACAACAGGGCGATGCCCGCCAGCAGGATCGCCAGGCCGAGCGCCAGTTGCAGCCGGCCGCTGGTGCGGGCTTCGCTGCGGGCGAATAACGTCACGCCCATGACATAGGTTCCGACTCCGCCCGCCACGGCCCAGTGCACCGGCTGCCACGGGCCTTCGGCCAGGCTCATTCCCAAGAGCACATTGAGCGTGCGGCACGCGCCCATGGCCACGGGGGCGGCGACGGTTTGCTTGATCAGACCGTCGTAAACGAACACGGCCGTGGCCAGTAGTGTCGCCAGGATGGCCGGCCAGGCGTTTTCGGTCACCGAACTGGCAATCCAGCCGGTGGCCATTCCCAACAGCATGAGCGTGATGCCGACGCGCAGCGCCGTCGTGGCGTCGATTCGTCCGGAGGGGATCGGCCGCTCGGGGCGTTCGCGCGTGTCTTGCTCGCGGTCGAAATAGTCGTTGAGCACCATGCCCGACAGGTACAGCATGCTGGAAGCCGCCAGCAGCAACACGAACGGTCCCAAGGGGTCCAGGCCGCGGTGGGTGAACAGAAACCCTAGCAGAATGTCGGCCATCGCCGTGAAGACGTTGGGCACGCGCACAAGTTCGAGATAGGCGCGCATGAATCGCATCCCAGCAAGCGGGAACGTTAGTCGAGCGGCAGGTCGAGCCGGGCCAGCAATGCGGTCATGTAGCGATACGCCTCGGCCGCCGCGTCGTCGGGGTTGTCGATGTACGGATAAAGTTCGACAGTCAGGAATCCATCATAGCCGCTGGCGGCGATAGCGCGCACCGTCGCCTCGAAATCGATGGCGCCGTGTCCGGGAATCAAATGCCGATGGACGCGTGTGGGGGCGATGTCCTCGAAGTGGTAGTGCCGGGTATGCTTTTGCATCTTGGCCACCCAGTCCTGCGGATCTTCGTGCATGCAAAAAGCGTGGCCCACGTCGAAGTTCAACCCAACCCACGGCGAGTCGATCCGCTTGATGAACTCCAAATATTCCTCGAACCGCTCGATCATCAGATCCGGCTCGGGCTCGATCAGCAACAGCACCTGCACCTGCTCGGCCACTTCGATGCAGGGCATCAGTTCGTCGTAGAAAATCTGCGCCGCCTCGTGCCAGTCTCGCTCGGGCGTGAGCCGTCCGCCGGGTTCGGTGGTAATCGACGGGCGCCCAGCTCGGCGGCCAGTTTGAGGGCACGCTTGGTGTGCTCGCGGCGGATGGCCCGATAGTGGCGGTCAAGATCCGTCCAGCCGGGATACCAGTAAGGCTGCCGCGGATCGGCCACGGCGTTCATCATGAAGGCGTTGACGTTGGAGATCTCAAGCTGGTGCTTTTCCAGGTGACGGCGGATCGACTCCTTGCGCTCGTCGAGCAAGCCGGCCGGCCAGGCGTGCGGCACGTCGGCCAGGATTTCGATGCCCGTGTAGCCGAAGCCGGCGATCTTCTCGATGGTCTGCTCGATCGAGAAGTGCATGTACGCATTGGAACTGAAAGCAAGCTTCATGGGGCGATTACAGAATGGAAGTGGACCAAGGCGGGGGCCAGGGGCAAGTCGATCGTCACGCAATTGTAGCTTGCCGCCGGCAGGGCCGAAACTCGAATCCTTCGGTGCGGCCGCTTGCCGTGGCGACGGCGGATTCTCGACTATTCGTCGGCAGCCGATGCGTCGGCGGCGGGACGCGGCTCCGCAGGCCTTTTGTCGGCGCGGCTGATGATGACTTGCAGCGCGCCGCGGTTGTCGGCCAGCGCATTCCAGTCGTCACGGCAGCGCAGGTAGAGCCGACCGGCGGCGGGCGGATGAAACGTGCCCGACTTGCCGAGCGGAAAGGGTTCGCTCAATTCGTAGTTCGAGAAGATCACGCCTTCGAGCCGACCTTGGCCATCGGCGTCGCCATCGGCGGTTGTTCTCGGCACGTCTTTGCCGAGCGACCAGGCGCCGCCCGTTTGATAGTCGTAGGCCACATCCGGCGAAACGATGGCGCCGGAACCTTGCCAGCCGCGCTGCGCGGCGATGCGCGAACGGCTGGGAAATTCGCTCGGCTCGTCGAACTTGCGACGCCACTCCCAGGCGCACAAGTCCACGCGATAGCCATTGTCGACGTGCGCGAGGAAGAAACGATATTCGAACGCCAGCTCGCGCATCATCGGGCCGTACACGTCGATGAACCGTACATTTTGTCCGGTCAAATAGCCCAGGCCCAGCGGCTGAAAGCGGCTGCTGTAGTTGGGATTGTTTTCCAACAGATGGCACAGCGCCCAGCGCCAGGCATAGTTCTGCCACGAGTCGCCGGTAGCGGCGGCAGGCCGGCCGGGGCGATCGACGTCTTCTCCCAGGATGGCGCGCAACGGCTTGGGGCGAGTGGTGCGCAGGTGCTTGATGAAGTAGTCGGGGCAATCGACGCTGCGATCGTCGGGACGCCAGTAGTTGGCCAGTTCGGCCATGCCCTCGGAATACCACAGCGGCCCGACGCGCCCGAAGGTTTGCCCGCAATAGGCGTGCACGGCCTCGTGGTTGGGCGTGCCGCGATCGGCCACGGCATAGACCACGGCCTTGGCCGCCACGACCTCATCGCCCCGGTTTAGCGTTTCGACGAGCGTGATGCCGGCGTCCTCGGCGATCTTTGCCCGGCCCACCGGTTCGAGCGCGTCGGCCGGCCAGTTGGCGAGATCTTCAACGACGTACATTTCGATGGTGCCGTTGAGCGGCTGGCCCCAATACTTCGCGATAAGGCCCAACATCTTTTCCAAGCGCCGCAGCAACTTGTGCGCTTCGACGGCCGTCAGGTCGGTGTGAATCTCGAAGTTTTTCGACTTGTAATCCTGCGGCCGGCGAGCGGTCGGCGCCGGGACGGTCTGCTTCGGCGCATCGGACGGGCCGGGCAGTTCGACTTGTGCGTGCGCCGAGGAGGCGAGAAGCAACGCGAGCGCAACCACGCAGCAGTTCGCGGCATGCAGAGCCCAGCGGTTGGCGGCGGATCGACGCATGACTCGATTCTACTTCAAGCGGGCGAATTCGGCCAAATCCCGCGGTAGCCGACGTCGCGAGTCTGCGGATTGGAATCGACCGAATTCTGGCGAATTCAGCGTCGAATCATGATTGCAAGCGCGAAAAAAACCGGCGACCTGGCCGTCCCAGGGGCTAAAGCCAGATCGCCGGTTGCATTCCACGGTCGCGAGCCGGACGCTCGCCGTGCCGTCTTATTCGGGCTTGGAGTACTTCAGCGGGAAGCTGCACTGGTACATGTCGAAGATGGTCACGTAGGCCGTGCCCTCGTTGTCTTCGACGTCCTTGACTTCCAGCGCGATGGGCTGGGTGCCGGGGCCGACGCCCTCGCCAATCTGCACGTCCAACAGCGGCTTTTCGTCGCTGCCATAGGCATACATGTGCCACACGTCGTCATCGGTGTGGCGGGCGGCCAGCGTCAGGTAGCCAACTTCCTGCTCCGTGCCGTCCTGGCCAGAGAACTTGATCGTGCGCATCTTGGCGGGATCGACCGGCTTGCCGTCGATGACCGGAGCAAAACCCTTCGACATGAACAAGTGACCCAACGGAGCGCCGGGATCCGAATTAACGGCTTCATTCTCGGGCGTGATTTCCGACTGCGGAACGATGATCAAACCCACCGGCTCGCCGACGTCCATGAACACGCCGCACGACTTTTCCAAGTCGGGCTCGATCTTCACTTGCGGTTTTTCGATTTCCTCGGCGGATTCGCACAGGGCTTGCGCGAAGGCTTGCGCGATTTGCGGATCGAGGATTTCCAGATCCATGGCAGAGGCCGACGCCGCGCCCACGCTGCACGCCACGAGGGCGCCGAAGCCCAATACATACTTCTTCATACGAATTCTCCGTCTCAGGGGACCAGTGACTATGAATTGGCGCGCTACGGTGTTCGGCCGGCAACACGCCGGGCTAGGGCGACCAACTTGGTGGACAGATAATCAGAATACACGTGCCGAGGGCCGCTGCAAGTATTTTGCAGGCGATAGCCGGATTTTCCCGTAATCGGGGGGCGAACCCACCGGCAGCGATAGCAACAGCCGGCCCGCGCCGGTGTTGGCCTGACCCTGGCTGTACCCATAGGTGCTGTACCCATAGAATGCAGTCAGGGTTTCGCTGCGGCGTCGCCGCCCAAGCACCCGCCTATTCGCTTTGGCCGGCCGAATCTTGGCATCTTGTCCCCGGAGAATTGCGCGTGCCCTTCACTTTTGACGAGCGTTCAGCGACCAATCGGTGCAATACGCCTGCGAACGCCTCGGGCCGGATGGCTGCCGGGGTGATCGCGGCGGTCCTGCTGCTGGCTGCGGGCTGCGGGCGTCCGGTCGCTTCGGAGACGCCAACTGCCGACGTCGCCACAACCGCGAACCCGGTCGCGGACACCGCGAACCAAGAGGAGCCCAAGTTCGTGCCCAAGATCAATAAGACCGACGAAGAGTGGCGCCAGTTGCTGACGCCCGAGCAGTTCGAGGTCACCCGCCGCGCCGGGACGGAGCGTCCTTTCACGGGCGAATTCTGGAACCACAAGGAGCAGGGCGCCTACAAGTGCGTCGCCTGCGGCGCGCCGCTGTTCACGTCCGAAACCAAATACGACTCGGGCTGCGGCTGGCCCAGCTTCTACGCCGCCAGCAATCCCGAGAACATCCACATGCTGGAAGACAACAAGTACGGCATGACTCGCACCGAAGTCCGCTGCGAAAACTGCGGCGCCCACCTCGGCCACATCTTCGACGACGGCCCCCAGCCAACCGGCCAACGCTACTGCATGAACTCCGCGGCGCTAGCGTTTGAGAAGAAGGAAGAGGGGGAGAAGTGAAAGCGCCGCCGCAGCCGCGCAGCGGCGATAGCATTTAGCCACGGGCGTGAGCCCGTGGAACGTATGACAACGGAACCCGTTCAAATGAAGCCGCGTAGCGGCGACACACCGTCGCCGCTACGCGGCTTTAACGCTTTGCATTTGGCTGGTGACGGTGGGTTCGCGCCCACCGCTTCATAATGTCGCCGCTCTCGCGGCTGACGAAACCGGAAGGTGGTCTACCCTCGCGGGCGGCCGCCATCCAGTGGACTGGCGGCGTGGTCGGCGTTGCCGTTGGCCTCGGGGGGCTTGGCGGACGGGCTGCCGCCTTCGGTGCCGAGCTTGATCAGCGCCTCGGGCAGTTCGACTCCGCCGATGTCTTTGAGCACGTTCATCATCGGCGGCAGCGAGCCGGCGATGTTTTGCAGGAAACTGGCGGTGTTGCTCTTGCCGTTTTGGCCGCCGTTCTCCCAGACAATGACCTTGTCGAACTTGATGTTCGAGATGGCCTTGGCCGAGGCCTCCGCCAGGTTGTCGAGGTGTTCGAGCATCAGTAGTTGGAACGCTTCTTTCGATCCGCCGCAGGCGTCGATGATCATTTTCAGACCTTCGCCCTTCTTGGCCAAGATTTCGTACTGGCCGCGTGCTTCGGCGTCGAGCTTGGCGAAAATGGCCGCGGCCTGGCCTTCAGCTTCGATGCGGCGCTTTTCGGCTTCCGCTTCGGCTTCGACGATCGTGCGAGCTTTCTGCGCCTTGGCGGGCGCTTCGAGTTCGGCCCGTTGCTCGGCCTCGCGCCGTTCGGCTTCGGCCAGCGCGGCCTTGGCCATGGCGCGGTTCTGCGCTTCGAGCACGGCGGCTTCGGCCTCGCGCTTGCGCTTTTCGCCGATTTCGAAAGCGTCAGCCCGTTTGATCTGCAACTGCGCTTGCGAAGCGGCCACCAACGCCTGGGCCTCGTTCTCTCCCTCGATCGCCTTGGCGTCGGCGTCGGCCAGCGCAATGCGCATCGTGCGTTCGGCATCCTTGATGTTGGCGTCGCGCTGGAAACCGGCGGTTCGTTCGCCGATCTTCTGTTCCTTGTCGAGCTCGGCCAGGCGGACTGCTTGTTCGCGCTCGGCCAGGCGGGTGCCGATATCGCGATTCTTGTGGGCGTTGGCCACTTGGATCTGGCGGTCGCGCTCGGCCTCGGCGACACGCGTTTCGCCCATCCGCTCTTCGTCGGCCACGTCGCCGCGGGCTTGTTGGATCGCCTGGCTGGCGGCCTTCTGGCCGATGGCGTCGATGTAGCCCGACTCGTCCGTGATGTCCGTGATGTTCACATTGATCAGCACCAGGCCGATCTTCTTGAGTTCCGGTTCGAGCGACTTTTGCACGTGCTCGAGGAACGTTTCGCGATCGCGATTGATGTCCTCGATGCGCATCGAGGCGATGACCTGCCGCATCTGGCCGAAGATGATTTCCTCCGCCTGGCTGCGCACGGCAGCACCGTTGAGCCCCAGCAGGCGGATGGCCGCGTTCTGCATCACCTCGGGGCTGGTGCCGATGGCCACGGTGAACACGCTGGGCACGTTGACGCGGATGTTTTCGATCGACAGCGCGCCGCGCAGCGGGATTTCGATCTGAATCGGCTCCAGGCTCAAGTAGCTGTAGTCCTGGAACAACGGCCACACGAACTTGGCGCCACCGTGAACGCAGCGCGCCGTATTGCCGCCGCCCACGCGGCCATAGATCACCAGCACGCGGTTGCTGGGGCAGCGCTTGTAGCGCGAGGTCAACAGCCGCAGGATGCTCACCAGGATCAGGGCCAGGACGACGAGCGTCGCGCCCCACCAAAACATTCCTTGGCTCATTTCTAAGAATTTAGGCATCGGAGCTTCTCGCTGGTTCGTGAATCGGTTCGACCTCGACGCAAGCGGGTCCCAACACGGAGACCACCACAACTCGCGTTCCGGTGGGCAGCTTTTCGCCGCCGGTGGACGCTTCGTATTCGATCAGCCGGTTTTGCACCGGCACGTGGACCTTGCCCTTGCCGGAGTGATTGGCCGGAACGGTCAGATAGACGGTGCCTTCTTCGCCGACGCTCATCGCGATGCGCTCGGTGCCGTCGGCCGTCAACTTGAACAGCCCACGCATGAGGAAGTAGACACCGTACATCGACGCCAGCCCGCACGCCACGGCAATCACCAAGGGCAGCGGCATTTCGAAGCCCGAGGCCATCGACGCCTTGCCGGTCAGGCCGAAGAACGTCAGCCCGATCAACACGGTGCGAAAGCTCAGCACGCCAAAGAGCCAGGTGGAGCCGTGATGGTGCTGGTGGGCGTCGCCCTCGTGGGCTTCACCGTCCGCTTGGCCGTCGTCCAAGCCGTCGATGTGATCGGCGACATCCTCGGCGTGATCGCCGCCGCCGTGGTCTTCGTCTCCGCCCAAGCCGAGTAGAAACTGGGCGACCAGCACGTGTGAGCGTCTCGATTGTGGGTGGAAAATTTGGTCCATTGGTAAGCTGGAAGTTGGGTTTACCTATTTTCCAGGTGTAGGAGACGGAATCATGGACCGGCCGAGTCGACATGAGATCGTGTTGAATGAGGACGAGCGGCGGATTTACGAGCGTTTGGAGCCGTTGTTTCAGCAGGAGCGGCTGCGCATGGCGCGAGCCTTGGCGAACGGTCCATTGTTCGGGAGCAAGGAGTTCGAGTTGCGCGACCAGGTCCACGACCTGGGAGCTAAGGCCCTGGAGGTGGCCGCCGACGAGCGGCAAAAAAAGGGACGGGTACGAGGGAGCTAGCTTGGTCTGTCCACATTGCCGGCACGACGCGAGGTTTGTGGGGCGGCGTGGCAAATGGTGTGAGAGTTTGTTGGGCTCGATTCGCCTGACACGTTGTTACTACCATTGCCGGGGCTGTGGCAAAGGGCATGTCCCGTGGGATCGGGAACTGGGATTAGGTGTCGCCACGCTCACGCCGGCGGCCAGCGAAGTGGCCAGTATCGCGGGCGTGCAAACCAGTTTCGCGCAGTCAGCCGAAGTAACCTTGCAAAAGCTCTGTGGATTGCGGTTGAGTGAATCAACGGTCGAACGGGTTACTGAAGCCACTGGAGAGCGACTCGCGAAATTGCTGCACGACAAGGTGACCTTCGACGAGCAAAGCAAGCCCTGGACCTGGCAACGCGATGGCGCGGCAAGCGCCGTGCCTACGTCAGCCTCGACGCCACCGGCGTGCGGCAACAAGGCGAGCGGGCAGCCAAAACCGAGGGCCGCATGGCCTATGTTGGCATGCTTTACAATCCCCGTGGCAAGCACGACGACCAGCGCCCCGAACCGCATTCCGTGCGGTATTTAGCGGGTTTTTACGACCTGGACGAACTGGGCTCGCAACTCCGCCGCCAGGCGGCGCAAGTGGGCTGGGACGAGGCCGACCAGCAGATCGCACTGTCGGACGGCGGCAGCGGGCTGGAAGAATTCTTTCGCAAGAACTTCCCGCTGGCCGAGTGCATCCTCGACTTCTGGCACGCCGCCGAACATCTTACTGAGCTGGGACTCGCCTTGCATCCCGACGACGAGCGGCAACGCCGAGAGCAGGTTGCCGCCTGGTGTCATCAATTGAAGCACGAAGGTGGCGCGCCGACGCTGGCCGCCCTGGAAGTAATTCAACTGGACGGCAAGCCACCCGCGGCGCGGCGCGCACGCCGACTGCGTGCGCTACTTCCACAACCATCAGCATCGCATGGACTATCCGCGCTACCTGGCCAACGGTTGGCAGATCGGCTCGGGCCCCGTCGAGAGCGCTTGCAAGACAGTCGTGGCCAACCGCCTCAAAGGCAGCGGCATGCGCTGGGGCGAGGATGGCTCCGATGCCGTCTGCCACCTCCGTGCCCTCTACCTCAGCCAGCCCGGCCAGTGGGAATCCTTCTGGAAAAACTACCCAAACTAACCACAATCGTGACGCTCACACGACCAGCACCGTGCCGCCAAAGATCGCACACGCCAAAAACAGATATTCCATCGTCGGGACCCTCGCCTCATTGCCAAGACTGCCGACTGCAAACGCTTCACTATTAGAAACGCCGCCCCGAGACGAGTTGTGCGCGCTAAAGCCTGAAGTGGGGCGAATCTGCGAAATCTTCGGGCGCAAAACGAAACGTGTCAAACATTTCGGCGGTACAAGACGCCCCACCCATGTGGCAAACGCCCGCGGCGAGCGGCATTTAAGGCATGTGCGGGCAAGTTGGAGAAGCGCGGTTAGCTACTTGCGCTTCGGTAGCTGCCCATCGCCTTCAAAAAGACGCGGCGCGATGCCCATAGCGACGCTGCGGCGGCCAGCACGGCAAACGCGGCCAGCGGCCAGCTTTGGGACGCAAACGGCTGCGCCATCAGCCGCGCCGGCACGTTGACCACTACCAGCAGCGGAATGATGAAAGTGAAAAACCAGCGCAGCGGGCCGCCGATCTCGCCGCGATAGATTTCCATCGGGTAGCGCGAAAAGTTGGTGATGTAGAACCAGAACTCGTAGAGCGTCTGGTTGCGGCCCAGCCATACGCTGGTGGCCGCCAGCGCAATCATCAGGCTGTAGAGAATGGCCACGCCGCAGGCGACATACAGCGGATAGAGCAACACCTGGATCGGCGCAGGCCAGTAGTTCAGCTTCGCCAGCGACACGCTCAGCAACAGCAATCCGAAAAAGAAGTTCGCCAGCGACGACCAACTGATCTTTTGCAGCGAGACCAGGAACTGGGTGTCGATCGGATTGAGCAGCGCGAAATCGAGATTGCCCGTGCGAATCAACTCGCTGAACTCTTCGCAGTTGGGCATGAAGAACGCCTGCACGATACTGTTGATGAACAACGTGGTGGCCAGGAAGATCAGGAATTGATACTGGCCCCAGCCGGTCCCTTCGCCGATCGAGGGAGCGAAGCGAAACACGAGCAAGTAGTAGCCCAGGTTCATGCCCATCCAAGCCAGCGACGTGATGCACTCGATAATGAAATTGGTGCGAAAGGTCATGTCGCGCACCAGGCTGTTGCGCGCGAAAGTAAGAAATACGCGGCGATACGAAGGCCGCACCGCCGGGCCGGGTTCGCGCGTCAAGGCTTCATCGAGAGTGCTCATCGCATCGCTCCGTTAGCCCCCGAATCCGCTGTAGCGTTTGACGCCCAGAGTGAACATCACGCGGCACAAGACGATGAAAAAGACCACCCAGGCGGCTTGCACGGCCAGCCCCCAGGCCAGATCGGCGCCCTGTACCTTGCCCAGGAACACGGCTGCGGGGAAATATGCCAAATACTGCAACGGGATGATCCGCACCAGCGTGCCCCAGAAGCCGGGCAACATATCGATGGGAAACATGTGCCCGGAAAAGAAGAAGTTGAACAGCATGTAGATGAACAACAGCGAGCTGACCTCCAGCCACCAGAAGCCGATCAACCCGAAGCAGGCCTCGAGAAAGAAGCCCAACAGGAACGACATCACCAGCGAGGCGATGTAAGCGGCCATGATGTGCGGCGGCGGCCAGCCCTCGAAGAACGAGCGGCAGAGGTAAAACACCAGGGCATAGGGCAGCTGCGGCCACGATGTAGTAGACCAACTTGTGCGCCACGCGGCCCAGCAACAGAAAGCCGATCAGGTCGACCGGCTGCACGAGGAATTTCTTGATCTCGCCGTTGCGGATCTGCAACGAGATATTCGTCGCCAGTCCGGGCATGCTGGAAAATGCCCGGCTGATTTGCGTCAGCAAGTAGTAGGCGATCATCTGGTCGTAGGTGTAGCCCGCTATGGTGGCGGCGCCGCCCGCGCCCGCCACGGCGTCGAAGATGGCGCCCAGAAGAAGACTTGCGTCACCAGCGGCAGGAACCGCATGAGCGTGCCGAGCGCGAAGTCGCCGCGATAGACCAGGCGCTCTTCGATCGACACGTGCAGGATGATCCACCACGTGCGCAGTGACGAAGGGTGCAGGTGCGCCGCTGCGCCGCCTGGCCCGGCCTCGATCAACGGACTATTGGGTTCGACGACCACCATCACTCGTTGTCACGCATGGGGATGCGCCGCCTCGGGTTCGGGCTGGAACGATGCTTGCGAAAAGACTTCCGCGATCACATCTTCCAGCAGCGGATCTTCGACGCTCACGTCTTCCACCGTGTGCTGCGCCAAAATGGAAGCCAGCGATTCGGCGATGCCGTTGCGGTCCACCCGCAGTTTCACCTTGGGCCCCTGCTGCTCCACCAGATCACCGTGACGGGCCAGATCGCCGGGCGCCTTGTCGCCGGGAAACACCAACGTGATCACCTTGTGGCCGCTGAATTGATCGACGATGCCCCCCAGGGAGCCGTCGTACATGATCTTGCCGTGCGCGATGATCACCACCCGGCGACACAGCGCGGCCACGTCCTTCATATAGTGGCTCGTGAGCAGCACGGTCACTTTGCGCAGTTGCTGATAGTGGCGCAAGAACGCCTGAATGCTGTGCTGCGCCACCACGTCCAAACCGATCGTGGGCTCGTCGAGGAACAGCACCTCGGGCGAGTGCAGTAGCGCCGCGATCAGTTCCATCTTCATTCGCTCGCCCAGCGACAGCTCGCGAACCGGCTGGCCGAGCAGCCGCGAGACTTGCAGCAGGTCGACCAACTCGTCGCGCCGCCGATCGAACTGGTCGGCGTCGATGCCATAGATCTGCTGGTGCAGGCGAAACGATTCCTGCGCGGGCAAGTCCCACCAAAGCTGGTTCTTTTGCCCCATCACCAGCGCGAATCGACGACGATAGGCGTTCTCGCGCTTCCACGGCACGAAGCCCATGACCCGGGCGGTGCCGCTGCTGGGATTGATGACGCCGGAGAGCAACTTGAGCGTGGTGGTTTTGCCGGCGCCGTTGGGTCCGAGAAAGGCAACGAACTCGCCGCTCTCGACCCGCAGATCGATGCCGCCGACCGCCGGCACCTCGCGGTACGAGCGATGAAACAGCCCGCGAACGCTCGCCAGCAAGCCTTCCTGCTTTTGATAAACGCGATAGGACTTCGCCAGTCCGTCAATTTCGATGATCGCCATAGGTGAGCGATTATAGGGAGCGACCCGTGGGCGGGAAAGCACGCAACGCAACGGCGAGAGCCGGCGGAAGGCGGCCACGGCTCGCGTTGTCGGCCGCTGGCCCATTCGATATAATCGCCGCGCACGTAAGGTGCTATGGCAAACCAAGATCAGGAGCCACGGCCACGCAAGCTGCACGGATCGGAATCGGACACGATACGCATCGACTGGCCCCCGGCGGACCGTTGCGTTTGGGCGGCATCGATGTCCCCTGCGACCGCTCGGCCGTTGGCCACAGCGATGCCGATGTCTTGCTGCATGCAGTAACCGACGCCCTGTTGGGAGCCGCCAGCCTGGGGGATATCGGCGAGTTGTTTCCCGACAGCGACCCGGCCAACCGGGGGCGCGATTCGCGCGAAATGCTCGCCATCGTCCGCGACCGGGTGAAAGCCAAGGGATTTGAGATCATCAACGTGGATTGCATCGTGTTTGTCCAAAACCCCAAACTTTCGCCCTACAAGAAGGCGCTCTGCGAGTCGCTTGCCTCGCTGTTGGAGATTCCGCCCGATGGCGTCAACGTGAAGGCCAAGACGGGTGAAGCCGTTGGGCCCGTCGGCCGCGAGGAAGCGATCATGGCCGAGTGCGTGGCGTTGCTTGCCGAGGCGCCTGGGACGTCACCGAGCCCATGTAAGAATTCGCCAGCTCAAGGGATTGAGATGCTCACCACCAAGTCCAACCGTTCCGCAGTCACCCCCAGCGAGTCGCGCATGCCGATTCGAGTCTACAACACGCTGTCGAAGGAAAAAGAGCCGTTCGTGCCGCTCGTGCCCGGCAAGCTGGGCATCTATCTGTGCGGGCCAACGGTCTATAAGCCGAGCCACGTCGGACACATGGTCGGCCCGGTCATTTTCGATGCGATCAAGCGCTACCTGACATACTCGGGCTACAAGGTCACGCTGGTGATCAACGTCACCGATGTCGACGACAAGCTGATCAACGAGTCGAACCGCCGCAAGATGAGCATGGCGGCCTTGGCCGAGGAAATGACGGCAGACTACATGCGCAATCTGCAAACGATGGGCATCGACACCGTCGATCATTTCCCCAAAGCCACGGACAACATCGACGAGATCATCAAGATCACGCAATCGCTCATCGACAAGGGCTTTGCCTACGCATCGGACGGCGACGTTTATTTCGAAGTCTCGCGCGATCCCCAATACGGCAAACTCAGCAATCGCGACGTGACGAGCATGCTGGGCGAAGGGGGCGACATGGCCGAGCGCAAACGTTCGACCGCCGATTTCGCCCTGTGGAAGAGCGCCAAGCCGGGCGAGCCCTCGTGGGACAGCCCTTGGGGCAAAGGGCGGCCCGGCTGGCACATCGAGTGCTCTGCCATGAGCAGCAAGATCCTGGGCGAGACGTTCGACATCCACGGCGGCGGATTGGACCTGGTGTTTCCGCACCACGAAAACGAAATCGCCCAAAGCGAATGCGCCCACGGCAAGCCGCAAGCCAAGTATTGGATGCACAACGGGCTGATGCAGGCCTCGAACGAAGTGGGTAAAGTCGGCGGACGCGCCATGCGCACCGCCGACGCCGCCGACCAGCAGAGCCAGGAAGCCGGCAAGCTCGGCAAGAGCAAGGGCGCCGCGCCGTTTACCGAATTGCTGGCCAGGTTTCCGGCCGAAACGATCCGCTTCTTCCTGCTCTCGACCCACTATCGCCGCCCGATCGATTTCAGCGAGGCGCGCATCGAAGAGGTCGGCACCGGGCTGGAACAGTTCTATCGCTTCTTCAAACGCTACGAACGCGTGACCGGCGAAGACTTCTATCAAGTGGACTATGCCCGCGGGCGCAGCGACGGCGAGTTCGATCCCGGCAACGACGCCACGCTGGTGGGCGTGGCCGAGTGTCGCCGCCGCTTTCTGGAGGCGATGGACGACGACTTCAACACCGGCGGCGCCGTGGCCGATCTGTTCGAACTGATGCGCGTGCTAAACAAGTACGTGGATGACCACAAGCTGGAGGCCGCCAAGCCAAGCGCCGACCAGCTCGCCGTGCTGCGGCAAGGCGCCAGCACGCTACGCGAGTTAGGCGCCACGGTGGGCATGTTCCGCGCCGCGCCGGCCAAGGCGGCTGGCGGCGGTGACGACGAGCTGGTGAGTCAGTTGATGAAACTGCTGATCGACTTGCGGGCCGCGGCGCACGGCAAGAAGGACTTCGCCACCGCCGATCAGATTCGCAACACGCTCAACGAGATCGGCATCGCGCTGGAAGATCGTCCCGGCGGAACCGAATGGGCCGTCAAATGAACGCCCGCAACGGCACGGACGCAGTGCGCATCCTGGGCATCGACCCCGGGCTGAACATCACAGGCTACGGCGTGCTGGAAATCGCGCACGGCGGCATGCGGCTGTGCGAGGCGGGCGTGGTGCGCGGCAAGACCAAGGGATCGCTCACCGCGCGGCTGGCCGAGATTCATGCGGGCGTGGCCGACGTGATCGCGTCGCTGGCGCCCACATCGATGGCGATCGAGCAGCTCTACTCACACTACAAGCATCCCCGCACGGCGATTTTGATGGGACACGCGCGGGGCGTGATCTGCCTGGCCGCGGCGCAAGCCGACGTGGAGGTGGTACACTATTCGGCCACTCAGATCAAACGTATTTTGACCGGCGATGGCCGCGCCCCCAAAAGCCAGATGCAGTTGGCCATCCGCAACGAGTTGTCGCTGGCGCAAGTGCCCGACCCGCCCGACGTGGCCGATGCCTTGGCCGTGGCCGTGTGTCACTACTATTTGCACGTTCGACGCAATGCGCTGAAACAAAAACCGGCGTAATCTGTCCCAAACACCAACCCGAAGTGCAAGCGAGGGACGGAAATAACGTATCCCTTCCGATCCATTCCCTCGCTGGCGCTTGGGCTTGGTGTGTCCATTCCCGAGATCCACAATTGATCACCAAAATCACCGGCAAACTGGTCACGCTTAACGACGACGTGCTGACGCTGGGCATCGATGCCTTCGAGTACGAAGTGCTCATTCCCGACTTTTCGCGGCGGCAGTTGCAGGGCCAACTGGGCGAGACCGTGCGGCTGCACACGATCGAGTACCTGGAAGGTAACCCGATGCAGGGGCGGCTCACGCCGCGCTTGATCGGGTTTCTCACCGAAGTGGAGCGCGAGTTCTTCGAGCTGTTCTGCTCGGTCGACGGCGTGGGCGTGAAGAAAGCGTTGCGGGCCATGGTCCGTCCGGTGCGCGACGTCGCGCAGGCCATCGAAGACCAGGACGCCAAAACGCTCTCGTCGCTGCCGGGCATTGGTCCGGCGATGGCCGAACGGATCGTGGCGAAGCTGCGTCGCAAGGTGCCCAAGTTCGCCCTGATGGCGGCCCGAGACGAACCGACCGCGGCCGACGTCGAGAAAGACGTGGTCGGCGAGACCTACGAAGTGCTGTTGAGCCTGGGCCACAGCGAGCGTGATGCCCGCCGATTGGTCGACGCGGTGCTAGGGCAAAAGAAGAAGTACAAAGACGTGCAAGACATGCTGCAAGCCATCTATCAGCAGAGCCAGGGGTAGAATACTTGATTGGTCTGGGGCCCCTGCCGATGCTAGAATGATGGCGGAGATTTGAATAGGGTGTAACTCGCAGATCTCTATGCCGCGGAGCGCCGGTATAGCTTGGTTTGTTCAGTTTCAATGCGGTAGTTCAGGAAGTCGTTCCATTGTCCGTTGAGGTAGGTGGCGCGCAGGTGGAGCATCGCTTGCGCCGGCGACCGTCCAGCGCATGCCGGTTTGTTCCAGGCGATCCTTGACCACGTGGCGGCAAGCGCCTTCGGCCACGCCGCTGCCGATGGGGTAGCCGGCCGCCAGGTACTCGTCGTACGCGCATGTGCCGGCGGTTGTTTGCGCAGTAGCCGATGGCCGCCGAGACGACGCGCCGCCGCGAGCCATGTAGCGCGTGTTCGTCGCGGAGTCGTTTGAAGCGACCGATGACATAACCCACCTTGCCTTCCAGCAACAGCCGCAAGTGCCGCGTGACAAACTGAGCCGCCTCACGGCTGCCTTCGCGGTGGAACACGTGGGCCACCTGCCACAACCGCTCCAGCACGTGGAACAAGTCCAGGATGCAGACCGCCCGCGGCAGCCACTCGCGCTGCACCTCCCACAGCGCCTTCTCGCCGTCCATCAGGCAGACCAGTGTCTTCGCGCTGTGTGGGTCGCGCTCGTGACAGGCCACCGCCATCTCGACAAACAGACGTTCGCGTCCCGTACACGATTCTCCTTCCCGCACGCGGGTCATCTCGGCCCAAACCTGCTTGTGTTGCGGCGCGGGCCGCTCGGCAGCGCGTTCTTTCCGGTCCAGTTCGTCGAGCACGTCGTCGGCCGTGCGGCGAAAGGGGTCGATCGTATACACCGCGCCCACGTAGGCCATCTGTTTCTTGTTCGCTTTTTCGCCTTTGCCGCGACGCGGTCCGCGGCGGACCCGCTCTTCCAGCGGGCGGCGCATCGGCACCCCTTTGCCGTCGGCCGTGGCTACCAGGATCTCGGCCTCTTCGTCGGCCGGCGGCGCGGCGCGCTCGAACTGGAAGGCTTCGACGTGCTGGGCCATCTGCTGGTTCATCTGCTCGGCCGCCCGTTCACTCGGCGCGACACCCAACCACGCGTGCAGATCGGACACCGCTTCGTGAAACGACTCCTTGACGCACAGCCGCTCGAGCCAGTCTTCCAGGACGTAGGAGAACTCGCCGGCCGGCAGCCCCAGCCGCTCGTCCAAGGGCGCCCGCTCGACTTTCTGCCCTTCCCGCGCCGCGTAGACGTAGCGGCCGATCAACAGTTCGCCGAAGATCGACAGGTAGCGGCGCACGTGCCGGCCTTGCAAACGGCGGACCGTGCGGCCTTGGGTGGTTTCCAGTGTCGCGCCCGCGTCGCCATCCCCCGCGGCGGCCACGAAGGCCGACAGCAGCGTGTGTCCCAGCGCCAGCAGCCGGCCGAACAGTTCACGTTCCACTTGATCGATCCGCTGGCCGCCGTCGGCCGCGCGTTCGACGTACATTTCCAACGCCTGGAATTGCCGTTGCGCCTTGAGAAACGCTTGCTCCCGTGCGACGATCATGGCCGGGCCTCCTGGATGGGTGGGAAGGACTGCAATCACAATCCGTTCTACCCGCGGAGGCCCTCTTCTTCACCTTCACGCTAGCACTTGCCGCAACTCCTTGTGAATCCACCTGCTACCACGCGAGGAATGCGAGTTACACCCATTTGAATATGTCGATTACGCCGCTATCCGCCGAGTTGGCACGCATCATCGAGGATCAAGCAACAGCTCTCGGTTTTCCCAGCGCCGAGGCTTATTTGCAGGTCCTCTTCGGCACGAAGGGAGTCGATGCAATCCCTGCGGACCTTTCCGACGAGGAGTTCTTGCAGGTTCTCGACGAACTTAGCGCCGAGCAGAACCTGCCGTCGTTGCCTGCTGATTTTTCGCGGGCCGATATCTACTCCGACCACGACTAATCGACCACGGCCAGAGGCCGTGGGTTTAGGAAGGCCCCTCCGAAGGGGCCGGATACATGGGGAAGGCCCCGTTGGGGCCACTAGGGTTACTCCAAATCCAACTTGCCTTGCCGTTCGTCCTGTTGCTCTTGCTCACGGATGTACTGGCGCACTCGCATTTCATCCAGCCCAACCGTGCTCACACAGTAGCCAGCGGCCCAAAAATGCAAGCCTGTCATCCTTCGTTCCTTCAGCAACTCACGGTGGATGCGAACCGCACTCTTGCCTTTCAGGAACCCGATCGTGTGCGCCACGCTGTACTTGGGCGGGATGCTCAAGCACATGTGGATGTGGTCCGGCATGCAGCGCCCCTCCAGCAACTCGATTCCTCGCTGGCGACACAGCTCTCGCAGAATCGCCCCTACTTCCCGTTTCAATCGTCCGTAAAATACCCGACGCCGAAACTTTGGTATGATCACCACGTGGTACTTGCATTCCCACCGCACGTGGGAAAGACTTTGCCAGTCGTGCATAGGTTGCTCCTTCCTGCCCCAACGGGCCTTCCCGGAAGGACAGCCTATGCCGTCTGGCAACTCCATGCACCACGCACCGCTCCGAAGCTCTTCGGGTCACACGGCCAGAGGCCGTGGGTTTAATGACTGACTAAATGCTGTATCTTATCGATACTGGTGTTCTGTTGCGTGCGGTCGATCGCCAGTGCCGGGAACACGCCGCGATTCTCAAAGCGCTGCGCGAACTGCATGGCCGGCACGACCGGCTGGCCACCTCGGTGCAGTGTATTCGAGAGTTCTGGGCCGTTTCGACACGTCCGGCGGCTGCCCGCGGCGGCTACGGTCGTTCCGTCGAACAAACGCTTCGTTGGGTTCGTTCCTTCGAGCGGATCCTCCAAGTTTTGCCGGAGACGCCAGCGACATACGCACGTTGGCGTCAGATCGTCGAGCAGTACGCGGTTACAGGCGTTCAGATGCACGATGCGAATTTGGTGGCGGTTGCGGATACTTATGACGCGACGTCCCTAATCACGCTCAACCCGGGCGACTTTGCACGGTATTCAACCTTGCAGGTATTCACGCCGAATCAAATTGCCGCAGCAGGGCCGTGATTTTCCAGACGGCAATTGCTACCGAGAGAAGTAAAACCCAGTCGAAAAATGAAGGTGATCAGGCTCCGACGACCGAGCGCCTGCGGCAATCAGTCGAGTCTGGGAGAATTCTTTTGACTTTATCCAAGGGGGGGGGCGCATAATAAGGGTGCTCACGCCGACCCGCAAATCAGCCGTCCTTGGTAACGCTAGTCAAAGCATCGCGCCTTCGCCGAAGAAACCATGAGCGCATCCTCATATCGACTGCTACTGGTCCTATGCCTTTCTTGCCAGTCCGCATGGGCAGTGACGCTCGACACGGTGCCGATTGGTGACCCCGGCAATGGCCCGGATCCGTACTGGTTGGGCACCTACGGCCCGTTGGGCGATGTGGATTACAACTATCGAATTGGCACCTATGAGGTGACTAACTCGCAGTACGTTGAATTCCTCAACGCCAAAGCGAAGAGCGATCCACTAAATCTCTACGACTTTGATATGACCGGCAACGTCGTCGGCGGCATTACGCGTAGCGGCATCGATGGGAGCTATTCGTACGCGGTGAAGCCGAACATGGGCGACAAGCCCGTCAACTATGTCTCGATGTACAGCGCGCTTCGTTTTGCTAATTGGATGAACAATGGGCGCTTCGTTTTGCTAATTGGATGAACAATGGGCAAGGTGGCGGAGACACCGAGGTAGGTTTGTATGATCTGTCAGCCCGTACCCGAGAAGTACGATCGCCTTCCAGGCGCAACTTGGGTGCTGCCAACAGAGAACGAGTGGTACAAGGCTGCTTACTATGACCCGCGCACAGAGTCCGAAGGTGGGCCACCGGGCGACGACCACTATTGGCTGTATCCCACGCAGAGCGACGTCGCTCCAACAATAGCCACGGCAAACAGCGTGGGCGACATCAGCAATCCCGGGTTCAACGTTGCCAACTACGACCAAGGGGCCAACTGGAATGGAACAACAGACGGCAATCTTACGACTGTCGGAAGCGCCGGTCCCGATAGCGTGACCTACTACGGAACGTACGATCAGGCGGGCAACGTGGGCGAATGGGATGTGTGGCCAATCGGACAACATGTAAGCGGCCTGGGCGGCGCCTACGCGTTTGATTCCAGTTTCATGACGGCTTACGCTCGCAACGTGGCATCTGTCAGTGGAATCGGGCCGGACTCTCCCCTCGACTTTGTCGGGTTTCGCCTTGCCTATGTTCCCGAACCGAGTTCGCTCGTGCTCTTCGCTTCGGGGCTAATTCTTTTTGCAATTTGGCAGCGGCGCATGCGATCGCGAATTGCCGAATGCCACTCATAGCGGCAATCGGAAGCGCCGCTCGTTTGCCGGCGGCCAGGCGCCCCGGCTAGAACCGCCCTCCCATCTCCCCTGCCCTTGTTTGGGTTGCGGGTTATATTGCACCTGTTCGCATATTCACCACCGGAGGGCTCTATTGGTGCGCGAGCCGGTAATCAGCAGCTCGGTTTCCAATAACGAAGACGACCGCCTGCTGCGCCCCGCAGTCGATGGGCGAAATGGTGGGTCAGCGCGACGTGTTCGCGGTTGGAAATCGCCGTCGACTCGGCCCGCAAGCGGAGCGACACGCTGGGGCACATTTGTTCGACGGCCCGCCGGGGCTAGGCAAGACCACGTTTGCCACCTGCATCCCGCGCAACTTGGGCGTGCCATTTCAACTGGCCAGCGGCGCCGTGCTGCAAGCACCCAAGGACCTGATTCCTTATCTGACCAACGCCGAAGAGCACTCGGTGTTGTTCATCGACGAGATCCATCGCTTGCCCAAGGCGGTGGAGGAGTTTCTCTATCCGGCGATGGAGGACTTTCGCATCGACATTTTGCTGGGCGAGGGGGTGAACGCGCGCACCATCAATATGACGCTGCGGCCGTTTACGCTGATCGGCGCCACGACCGCGCGGCTTGCTTTCGGCCCCCTTCGCGATCGGTTTCAAATCCGCGAACATCTGGATTTTTACAATATTGATGAACTGGCCGAGATCGTCTCACGTAATTCCAGGAAACTAAACATGCAAGTCGACGCGACCGCGGCCCGCGAGATTGCCGGACGCAGTCGGGGAACTCCGCGATTGGCCAATAACCGGCTCCGCTGGGTTCGCGACTATGCGACCAGCAAGTGCGGCGGCAAAGCGTCGCCTCAAGTGGGTGCCGGCGATGTGCTTGACATGCAAGGCATCGACATCAAGGGCCTGGACGGTCAGGACCGCAAATACCTATCGACAATTCTACGCGTGTTCCAAGGGGGACCGGTGGGCGTGGAGGCCGTGGCCCATACGATGAATCTGGCCGTCGATACGCTGGAAGACGAGATCGA
>CAVZWY010000012.1:0-253405 GCA_963779015.1 uncultured Planctomycetaceae bacterium
CGCGTCGCGGCGTTCCGCCAGCAAACGGGGCCACCGCGGCGTGTCCGGCGAAACCGCCGGTACGAAACGCGAACTAGCTCGTGGGGAAGTCCGCTTCGCGCGCCAAGCCAATGAGGAAGTTGCGGGCTTCAAGATAGTTGTTGGTGTCGATGTCGCGAATGCGCCGTTTGAGCGTTTCCAGCGCGCTATCGACCGTGTCGCGAATCTTGGAGTAATTGTCGAGTCCTACGGTGCCGTCGGTCGTGGCACGCTGGGCGAACAGGTTCTCGAGGGTTTCGCGATCCTCGCCAAGATGTCCGCTTTCAAGGCCACAGGCCAGACGATTTGTCCGGTAACGGTGTCCAACGCGTCGCCTTCCAAGCGCTTGGGCGCTGTTTCTTGCGCCAGGCGAACCCAATCGCTGTGGGATGGTCGTGGTCCCTGTTGCGACTGTTTGTAGGCTTGATTGATGCGTCGCTTTTCAAAGTACGTGTTCGTCCAGTTGACTTGGTTTTCCATGCGGCGTTTGTCGGCCTCTTGCCAGTTGATGGCGGCTTCCGAGGTCATCAGGTTGTATTGGCCCTGCGAGCGAATCGCCATGCTGAGTCCGCCCAGATAACTTCCCGCGGCGGTCGAGCCGATGCCGCCCATGCCTCCCCAGCCAAAGCCGCCCATGCCACCGTAGCCACGTCCACCGGAGCCGCCGAAACCATAGTAGCGCGGTGCAGGGAAGGGCGCGGGCTCGGGAGCCTGCGTTGTCGTAGTCGTCTGTTGAGCCGGCAGCGCCGTTGCCGTCAGCACCAGCGCGACCAACCCGCAACACGAACGCTTGAGAAAAGCCATGAACATGACCGAGAAACTCCTGAAAATCGAACACCTTGGCTGCCGCAAAAGCGCACTTGCGGTGCGCCGTAGTACGGCGGACCGGCGCAATCGCGAACATCCGCGCGACGCGGGTCCGGCCGCGTATGTTTTCATTGTATATAGGCCCCTGCGCTGGCTACAATAGTTGCATTTGGCGGACCCGTCCAAATTCAGACTGTCGAGATCGAGAAAGTAACAGGCATATGCAGATTTTCCATCGCGCAGCGTGTCCGCTGTCCCGCAGTTGGGCGTATTTGCGGACGGTTGGTTTTTTGGCGATTTTGTCGCTGATGGTTCGGGGAATTGCCGCGGAAGATTCCGTCTCGCAACTGACGAAAGCGGCCGCCAACGGCGACGAGGCGGCGCGTGTCGCGGCCATCGACGATCTGGCCGATCGTGGTCCTGCCGCCAAGGCTGCCGTTGACGATCTGACGAAATTGCTCAGCGATCCCTCGGCGCGAATTCGCGCCGATGCGGCCTATGCCTTGGGGATGATCGGGCTGGACGCGGCGGCCGCTGCCCCCGCGTTGGTGAACGCCACGACCGATCCCGACATGCACGTGCGGCGCGAAGCGATTCAGGCGCTGGAGACAACGAAAGCCGGCATCAAGGTGGCCGGGCCCGCGCTGCTCAAGGCGCTGGAAGATCCGGAACCGTCGGTGCAAGTTACTGCGCTGGATGCGCTGGCTGATATGGGAACCGATGCAGTGCCCACGCTGGCCAAGGCGCTGGCGAATCCGAAGACGCGCTACTGGGCAGCGTTGGCACTGGGCGAGTTCGGTCCGAAAGCCGAGCCGGCCGTCGGGGCCTTGACTGAAGCGCTCGCCGACAAGCGGCCGGACGTAGTTCACGAAGTCTTGATCGCGCTGGCTCAGATCGGTCCGGCGGCGGCATCAGCCGAATCGAAGGTCACGCCGCTATTGATGGACCACGAGCCTTTGGTGCGCAATCCGGCGGCGTATGCGCTGGGCCGAATGGGGCCGGCGGCGGCGGCGGCCAAGCCCGCGCTCGAAAGGTGTGCCGAGAGCGACGACGCCATGTTGCGCACCGCGTGCTCGTATGCGCTGGCGAAGATCGACCCAAAGGACAAAGCCGTCCGCGACGTGGCGATCAAACTTTTGCAAAAGGCCTTGCACGATCCCAATCCGCGCATCGAGTCCGCCGCACTGCGAGGCTTGATGGAACTGGAAACTCCACCTGCCGAGCTGGCGCCCCAATTGACCGACTGCGTGGTTGCTTGCGATGCCTCGATGGTTTCGGAAATGATGGGCGTGCTGGCGGCCTCGGGTGAGGCCGGTTTACCCGCGCTGACCGCGGCGCTCAAGCGGCCCGAAGCGCGTCTCCAGGCCGCGGTCCTGCTCGGTCAGTTGGGGCCGGTAGCACATACGGCCGTACCGGCACTAGATGATCTGATTGGCGACGACGACCCTGAAGTCCGTCGCGAAGTGTTGTATGCCTTGGGCTCGATCATCGCCGGCAAGGGTCCTGCCGATCCGCGCATCGTCGCGGCACTGGACGATCCGGAGCCGCGAGTGTGTGCTTCGGCAGCCTATGCTTTGGGTCGGGCCGGATCGTCGGCAAAGTCCGCGATTCCCAAGCTGCGGCATCATCTCGAATCGGACGATCCCTTGGTCCGCGTCGTCAGTGCCTGGTCGCTGGCGCATATCGCGCCGGACGATGCCCAGGTTGCCACGGCGATCCTGCCCGTGTTGATGCACGCCACGAAGAGCGACAATATGATGGTGCGCCGCGGGGCGACCGACGCCCTGGGGAAATTGGGGCCGGCGGCCAGTTCGGCAGTTCCCTCGCTCAAGTCGCTTGAGAACGATTCTGACGAAACGGTGCGCGCCGCGGCGGCCGCGGCGCTTGAGGAGATCGGTGGCGGCGCCGCGAGCAAGACCAGTCGCTAGCGGTCGACTACGGCCTTTTCCGCGCCGCTGCTGGGGCCCCGCGTCGCCGGGGTCGACTCGCCCGCTATACTTAAAGGCAGAGGGAACGACTTTGCGGCGCTGGCGGATGCGCCTGCGCTGCGGCTCCGCTTTTTATATGGCGGTTTGATAATGCCCACGAACAACGGCCAAGGCTCGAACCCTGCGTCCGACGCGCCGGCGGTTGCCCAACGTGCCGCCAACGGCCAGGTGGTCGAGTTCGACGACTTCATCGACGCGCAGTTGCGGAAAACGCGCAGCCACGTGCGCTCGGTGGATATCGCCACCAGCCTCATGGTGCTGGCCGCCGGCACGCTGGCCTACATTCTGCTGGCGGCAGTGTTCGACCATTGGATCGTAGCCGGTGGGCTCGGCTTCTGGGGTCGGACGTTCTTCCTGGCCGTGTATCTGGTGGCCGCCGCCACATACTTGGGAACCACCGTTGTGCCGCTGTTGGTCCGCACGATCAATCCGTTGTACGCGGCCGAGACGATCGAGCGCAGTCAGCCGACGCTCAAGAACGCACTGGTCAATTTCTTGTTCTTTCGCGGCCACCGCGAGCGATTGAACCCCGTGATCTATCAGGCCGTCGAAGCGCAAGCTGCCCGCAACCTGGCCGGCTCGCAGGCCGACGGCGCCGTGGACCGCACGAAGCTGATCATGATCGGCTACGTGCTGCTGGGCATATTGTTGGTTTGCGCCGCGTATGCGCTGGCTTCACCCAAGGATTTGTTTCGCACGGTGGGACGAATCGCCGTTCCCTGGGCGGAAATCGACGCGCCCACGCGGACCACGATCACCCAGATCGAGCCGCGCAACGCGCAAGCGTTTCGCGGTCAGCAGATCACGGTGAGCGCGCGCATCAAAGACCTGCCTGACGATGACGTGGTGCGATTGTTCTTTACCACGGCCGATGGCCAGGCGGTCGATCGTCCGATCGAAATGAAGCTGGGCGACGACGGCTACAAGCACAGTTGCCTGTTGCCGGCGCCGGAGGGTTCGCTGCAGCAAGACCTGGAGTATCGCATCGAGGCGGGCGACGCGATCACGCGTCCGTTCCATTTAGACGTGGTGGCGGCGCCGACCATTTTCGTCGAATCGGTGGAGACAATGTATCCGGCCTACACGGGACTGCTCGCGCAGCGCGTCGAGCGGCAGGGCGACATCAAGGCGATCGAAGGCAGCGAGATCACGGTCGAAGCCTTGGCCAATAGCGACATTCGCTCGGCGAACGTCGACTTCGATTGCGACGGTTCGTCGGAGCTGCGCATGAAGATCGATGGGCGCAAGGCCACGGCCACGTTTCGCCTGGTGCTGGCGGACGACCGACGCACCGCGAAGCACGGCTCGTATCAACTTGTGTTCACGAACCAGCAGGGCCAGCGCAACCCACAGCCGGTGCGGCACCAGATCGAAGTGACGCGCGACATTCCACCGGAGATCGATTTTGTCGCGCCGACGAAAGATCCGTTCGACGTGCCGATCAACGCCGCCGTGACGCTGGAGGTCGTGGCCAACGACCCCGACTTTGCGTTGGGCCTGGTCAAAGTGTCATTGGCCCAGGGAGACAAGCCGCTGACCGACAAGTTGTTGATTAGCGATACCCATCGCGGACAGTTCGTGGGCAAGTATCGCTTCAAACCAGCCAGGCTGGGCCTCAAGCCGGGCGACGAGGTGACGTACTCGGCGTTGGCTGAAGACAACAAGAGCCCGAACCCCAATCGCACGTCGACGGCCAAGCGACGGATTCGCATTGCTCCGCCCAGTGAGGCCGGTGGACAGCAAGACCAGGTGGCGCAAAACGACGCCGGCGACGGACGCTCGCGGAATCGCGATCAGGGGGAGCGCGGGCAGCAACAAGGCAAGCGTGACGATCCCATGCCGCCGCAGGAAAACGCCGACGGCAATGCGGGCGACGAACCGCAGGACGCCTCCGACAAAGCATCCGACCAGGGCAATCAAGGTGATGGGCAGTCGGCCCAGCGCGGCAAAGACCGGCGGCCCGGTGAAGAGCCCGAACCCCAGGGCAAGCGAAAGACTGAAGCGCAGCAGGGCAACGCCAACGATACGAAAAACCAGCCGGAGGAACGTCAACAGGATGGGGACAAGTCCCAAGGACAACCACAACAGAGCGAAAGCGGCTCGGCGGGCGAAGCATCCGACGCGTCGGGGGGCGGCGAACCGCAAGGCGCCGAAAAGTCCGACCCGGGCGGAGACGAATCGACCAGCGTAGCCAGCGATGGCTCGAACGACGGTGACGCCATCGAGCGCATCCTCCAACACCGAGATCAACAGCAGCAAGAAGACGGGCAGCAGTCCAGCGACTCGCAACAACAGCGCAACGACGGCAAGCAAGCGAACGGCTCGGAGCCGAACCAGCACGACGCGGCCCAACCGCGCAACGACCAGCAACCAACAGAGCGTGGCGACAAAAAGCAAGCCACAGCCGGCGAGACGGGCAAAGACAAGCGCGGCGAACAAGCGGGCGAGAAACAGCCCGGCGAACAACGATCGTCCGACGGAAAGCAGCAGGGCGGTGAAACCGCAAAGGACAAGTCGGGCGCGCAAGACAACTCTGCTAGCAAGTCGGGCCAGCGCGCTCCAGGCGAAAAGAACAGCGATGCTGCAAAGCAGAACAAACCTTCTCCGGCAGACCGCCAACCAGGCGAGACTGGCGACAAGTCGGATGGCGACCAGCGCAATCGGTCATCCGATGCTGCGGATGATTCCGTTGGCGAGCGGCAGTCGCAGCCGGAGCAGGCTGGCGACCCGCAGGATGCGAAGCAAGGCGAAGGCGGCCAGCGGAACCAACAACGGCCGCGGACCGATCAGAAAGATAGCGCCTCGAACGACGACATGCCGCGAGAGAAGCAGTCTGGTGGCGAGCCAGGGTCACGTAGCAAGTCTCAGCCAGGGGATCCAACCGGCGAGCAGAATCCGGCGGAAGAGGGCCAAGGCGAGGGACAATCGAAAGACGGCACAGGCGCCCAAGGCAAGAATGATCCGATGGGCAACAAGAACGCGCCATCGCGCGACGCCCAGCGATCGGACGCGAAAGGTGGCGACGGCGAACAACACAAGGGCGAATTGGGCGCTGGTCAGAAGAGCGAAGAGAACAACGGCTCGCCCGGTCCGCAGGAGACGTCCAAGCCGCGCGACAAGAGTCAGCGCCCCTCGCCCGGCGATGACGATGCCAAAGAATCCCAACGATGCGCAATCGCCCAGTCAGAATCAGAATGAAAGCGACAGCCAGGGACAGGACGACGGCGATCGTTCGGGTGGCGGCAAGCGCGGCGGAGGACAGAAGGCCAACAAACCCGGTACCGGTGGTGCGGGCCAGAACACGGCCGCCGACGAAGGCGCTGGCGCCTCGGAGCAACCGGGTGACGGTGAAACTTCAAACCGCGCCGGCGACGACAAGCCTGCCGACGGCCGAACGGGCAAGAGCGGAGACCAGCGCGGCAAAGGCTCACAATCGCAAGAATCAGGCGGTCAAGACGGTGAACCGACAGCCAATGGTTCGCCAAATGAAGGCGGCACCGACGGCGAATCGCCGCGCGAAAACGCTCGCGACGCACAGGCCACGCCCGGTGGCGGCGCTCCAACTGGCGGCAAGCCCGGCGCTCCCGACGATCGCACGCCGCCCGAGCGGCCGTATCGAACGGCGCCCGAAGTGGCCGACGAGGCCAATTTGGACTATGCCCGCAAGGCGACGGATATGGCGTTGACGCACTTGAAGGACGAGTTGGCCAAAGAGCAGCCTGACGCGGACTTGCTCAAAGATCTGGGCTGGTCACGCGACGAATTGCAAAACTTCGTCAATCGCTGGGATCAGATGCGCCGCGACGCGTGCGCTCCCGGCGCCAAGGGCGAAACGGCTCGACGTGAATTGGACGACACGCTCAAGAGCCTGGGCTTGCGCCTGCGCGGCACGAGCCTGCAGGCCAATAGCGCCCGCGACGACCAGTTGCAAGGCCTGCGCGAATTGCGCCATAGCAGCCCGCCGGCCGAATATGCCGAGCAGGTGAAGGCCTATACGCAAGGCACGGCCCGTGGCGGAAAATAGGGCAACTGGCCCCGCGCGTCCAATAGCACGTGAGTCCTTCGCCGGTCTACAATATCCGGATTGTCGCCGGGATCGATCGTGCGTATTTCGAGCACGCCTTCCTCGCAAAAGTTCCACGCGACCAACGGTTGGCCACCGCGATGCTCGAGCGCATTCCGCGTTATCTCGTTCCGTTCGAACCCAAGCGCGTGCCGCACCGCTTTGCCGACGTGCTGATTATCGGCGGCGGACTGGCGGGGTTGCGGGCGGCGCTGGCCGTGCCGGCGGACCAGTCGGTGCTGGTCGTCACCAAGGGCGGCCTGCGTCAGTCGAATAGCAACTATGCCCAAGGCGGCATCGCCGGCGTGCTCGATCCGGAAGATCGCTTCGAGGATCACATTGCCGACACGCTGACCGCCGGTTGCAATTTGTGCGACCGAGAAGTGGTCGAGATGGTCGTGCGCGAAGCGCCCGCGCGAATCAACGAGTTGATCGAATGGGGCACCAACTTCGACCAGGTTTCCGGCGTGTTGTCGCTGGGACGCGAGGGAGGCCACAGCCATCATCGCATCGTGCATGCCTTGGGCGACGCCACGGGCAAGGAAGTGATGCGGGCGGTGATCGATCGGGTGTGCGGATTGCCCAACGTCGAGATCTGGGAAAACGCCTTCACGCTCGATCTGCTGACGCACGAAGGACGCTGCCGCGGGGCGCTGGTGGCGAGCGAGTCGAACGGCAACGTTTGCGTGTGGGCCAAGCAGACGATCCTGTGCACCGGCGGCACGGGGCAAATCTATCGCGAAACGACCAATCCCGAAGTAGCCACCGGCGACGGATTGGCCATCGCCTATCGCGCCGGCGCCGAGATGCGCGACATGGAATTCATCCAGTTTCATCCCACGGTGCTGTACATCGCGGGAAGCAGCCGCAGCCTGATCACCGAAGCCATGCGCGGCGAAGGCGCGCGGCTGGTCGATCGGCACGGTCACGCGTTCATGTCCGACTTCGATCCGCGGGGCGATCTGGCGCCGCGCGACGTGGTGAGCCGCGCCATCGTGACGCAGATGGAACGTACGCGCACGCCCAGCGTTTTTCTCGATTTGACGCACCTGGAGCCCGATTTCGTGCGGGCCCGTTTTCCGGGTATTGCGGCCACGTGTATGGAGTTCGGACTGGACATCGCACGCGACTGGATTCCGGTGCGTCCCGGAGCACACTATCTGGTGGGGGGCGCCACGGTCGATTTGGAAGGCCGCACCACCGTGCCCGGCTTGTGGGCCGCGGGCGAGTGTACTTCCAGCGGCTTGCACGGCGCGAATCGCCTGGCCTCGAACAGTTTGTTGGAGGGTTTGGTCTTTGGCGCGCATGCCGGCGCCCATGCCGCCGCGGTCGCCGCTACCATGGACGACGATTTGCGGGCGTTGCCGCTGGCGAACCCGCCGACCGATGACGGCGGCGAAACATTGAACCTGAGCGACATTCGCAACACGCTCAAGAGCCTGATCGGGCGCGACGCCGGCGTGCGGCGCGATCGAACGGACCTGACTGAGGCGGCCGAGGCGATCGATCGCTGGTGCGGTTACGTGCTGGCGCGGCAGTTTACCGATGTCGAAGGATGGGAGTTGCAAAACATGCTCACCGTGGCCCGGCTGGTCGTTGCCGCCGCACTCGATCGTGAGGAGACGCGCGGCGTTCACTTTCGCACCGACTTTCCCGAGCGCGACGACTTGCACTGGAAGCGGCGCTTGACGTATCGACGTAGCGGCTGACAGCGGCTCCGGAAGGAGCGGCGCCGGCCGGCGCATTTCAAGGCCCTTGGCCAGCATTGATAGCAGACATCGCCGCATGGCGGCGCAATCCGGCATATTTGGCGCCTTCCGCGGCACCGGAAACCGTCGCAGGTCCGGGGGTGCGACTGGCCGTGCTGCAATTTGCTGGCGTGGCGCAGCGGCTTCCTCGGAGATAATGCTCGCTGAGGCCCGATTGGGGCGTTTTTCGGCCCTACGTCGATCCAAAAGCGGGCTGGCTGCGTAAGTCTGGACAGGGACGCCTCATTCGTTGTACCCTCTAGACCGCATCGCAGGACCGTCTGCCCCCCGAACAACGTACCGGTGGCCCGCCAGGCAGTTCGCCCTGTTGGCGATTCTTACGACTGGCGGCGTGTCACCGAGTGGGGGCCACACTGAGATGTCATTGGACTCGCATTGTTGAAACGCTGAGTGCTCGCTTTGCTGGTCCTGATTTCCATCCATGCCAGTCATTCCGCTTCGTTGACCACGTTCGCCCGGAGAGATTGAACGATGAGCCAAACGCAAGGGCCCGCCATGATCGAGGCGCTGGGCCTGTCGAAATACTATGGTGATTTTGCCGCCGTCGAAGACGTCTCCTTCAGCATTCCGCAGGGACAGGTCGTGGCGTTTCTGGGCCCCAACGGCGCCGGCAAGAGCACGACCATGAAGCTGTTGACCGGCTATCTGGCCCCTTCCAAGGGCTCGGCCCGCATCGCCGGGCACAACATGGCCACCGACCGTTTGGCCGGTTCGGCCAAGTTGGGCTATCTGCCGGAAAACGGGCCGCTGTATCCCGACATGACGCCGCGCAGTTTGCTGGAGTTCTTTGCCGACGTGCGCGGCATGGCGGCCGAGCGCAAACAAGCTCGCATCGACGACGTCGTCGAACTATGCGCCTGGGCAGCGTGATCGGCAAAGCGATCGGCAAGCTGTCCAAGGGGTATCGCCAGCGCGTGGGGATGGCGCAAGTGCTGTTGCACGAGCCCGACGTGCTGATCCTGGACGAGCCGACTGCCGGCCTCGATCCCAATCAGATTCGCGATGTGCGCAATACCATTCGCATGCTGGGCGAAAAGAAAACGATTCTGCTCTCGACCCACATTTTGCAAGAGGTCGAAGCGATTGCCAGCCGTGTGTTGTTCATCAACGAGGGGCGGCTGGTGTTCGACGGGTCGGTGGCCGATCTGAAGGCCAACGGCCACGACCTCGACACGCGTTTCCACGAACTGACCACCGAAGCGGTGTGATTCCATCAAGGTTATAGCGGGGCTGCGGGAGGCCTCCGTCGTCAAACCACACGGACCCATTCCACGGGGTCTCGTATCCCACAGGGCCTCGATTCAACGGGTTGTCAACTCAGGTTGGAACTATGAAACCTCACGTCATTCTTGCGATCTTCAAACGCAACTTCGTCAGCTATTTCAGCAATCCGACGGGCTACGTCTTCATCTGCGTATTCGTGCTGTTGAGCTCGTTTGCCGCCTTCTGGCCCAGCGAGTTCTTCAACGCGAACCTGGCGAACCTCGACCAGTTGAACAAGTATCTGCCATACATCCTGCTGGTGTTCATACCGGCCATCACGATGAGCATCTGGGCCGACGAACGTCGGCAAGGCACCGATGAGTTGCTGCTGACGATTCCGGCCGGCGATTTCGACGTGGTGTTGGGAAAATACCTGGCGGCCGTGGCGATCTATTCGGCGTCGCTCGGATTTTCGTTGGTTTCGAATTTCTTCGTGCTCGACTACCTCGGCGATCCGGACCTGGGGCTGCTGTTGGCCACGTATTTCGGCTACTGGATCGTCGGCCTGGCGATGCTTGGCATCGGCATGGTGGCTTCGTTTCTGACCGGCAACCTGACCGTCGGCTTCATTTTGGGGGCGCTGTTCAACGCGCCGCTGGTGTTTGCCTCGGCAGCGCCCGATTGGCTGCCCCTGTTCAAGCGGCTGAGCATCAGCGAGCAATTCAACGATTTCTCGCGCGGCGTGATTAGTCTCGCCAGCGTGGGATACTTCCTGGCGATCGTGGCGCTGATGCTGTACTTGAGCGTGGTGCTGATCGGGCGGCGCCATTGGCGCGGTGGGCCGGCGGGACAAGCCGTGGCGGCTCACTACGCCGTGCGGTTTTTGGCGCTGGTGGCCGTGGTGGTGTCGCTCAACGTCTATCTGTCGCACCACGATCGTTTGCGCATCGACGCCACGACCGAGCGGCTGAGCTCTCTGGCGCCGCAAAGCCTGGAGCTGATCGAGAATCTCGACACCAAGCATCCCGTGGTCGTGGAATACTTCATCAGTCCCGACGTGCCCGAGGGCTACGTGCAAACGCGCCTCAACCTGCTGTCGACCTTGCGCGAACTGGAAGCGGCATCCGGCGACAAATTGCGGGTGATCGGCCACAACGTGGATCTGTTCAGCGAAGAGGCGACACGTGCCGAGCAACAGTTTGGTATTCGACCCTCGCCGGTCGAATCGCGCAGCCGTGGCGCGCGGACTCGCGAGGAGATTTTCCTGGGGCTGGCGTTCACCTGCGGATTGGACAAGGTCGTGATTCCCTTCTTGGACAAGGGAATTCCGGTCGAATACGAGCTGGTGCGGTCCATTGCCACGGTCAGCCAGCAGCAGCGCAAGAAAATCGGCGTGCTCACGACCGACGCCCGGCTGTACGGCACGTTCGACATGCAGACGATGGCCATGCCGCAGAACGAGCTGATCATCGAAGAGCTGCAAAAGCAATATGAGGTGGTGCAGGTCGACCCGAACAATCCGATCACCGACAAGTACGATGTGCTGCTGGCGGCGCAACCGTCGTCGCTCACGCAGCCGCAACTCGACAATTTCATTGCCGCCGTGAAGAGCGGCCAGCGGACGGCGATCTTCGAAGACCCCATGCCCTGGATCAACCCGATGGTGCCGGGCACGAACGCGCCCAAGCAGCCGCCCGGAGCCGGCAATCCCTTCATGCAACGCACGCCGCCGGAGCCCAAGGGAGACATTGCCCAGTTGTGGAAGCTGTTGGGCGTCGACTTCAGCGGCGAGAACGTGATCTGGCAGGACTATAACCCGATGCCCAAATTGTCGGGCTTCGTCACGCGTGAGTGGGTATTCGTCGATTACGGCAGCGGCGCCAAGCGTCCGTTCAATCTGGACAATCCGATCACGAAAGAGCTGCAGCAGGTGCTGTTCCTGTTCCCCGGCTCGGTCAGCGGTTTGAACTCTTCGCCGCTGAAGTTTACCGAGTTGGTGTCGACCAACGACCGGACCGGCACGGTGCGCTACGACCAGATATTCGAGCAAACGATGATGGGCCAGCCGCGCATGAATCCGGATCTGCCGCTGTTGGAGCGTCCCAGCAACGAAAAGTACATTCTGGCGGCGCAAATTCGCGGCAAACTGAAAACCGAAAACGTGCCGATGTACGACCAGGGAGCCGAGACCGAAGCCGCCGAAGCCAAGGCCAACGAAGCGAAGAAAGGCGACGCCAAAGCCGAGGACGCCAAGGCCGCCGATGCCAAGCCGGCAGAAGGCGAGGCCGAAGCTAAAAAGGCCGAGCCGGAGATCAACGTCGTCGTGGTCGGCGACATCGACTGCCTGTACGGCGCGTTCTTCGCATTGCGTGCGCGGGGCGACGATCCGGACAGTGAATTTGAATTCAATTTCGACAACGTGCCGTTCGTGTTGAATCTGCTCGACTACCTGGCCGAAGATGAGCGGTTTGTCGAGATTCGCACGCGGCGTCCGGCACATCGCACGCTGACCACGATTGCCGAGCAGACCGAAGCAGCACGAGAAATGGCCGACAGCGAACGCGAAAAATTCGTCAAGAACTTCGAGCGCGAGCAAGCCAAGGCGCAGGGCGAGTTCGACGCGCGGATCGCCGAACTCAAGAAACGCGAAAACCTGAACCAGCAGCAGGCGATGATCGAGATCTTGCAGGCGCAACAGGTGGGCCAGCGGCGTTTGGAAACGCGGCTGGAGCAGCTCAAGAAGAAGCGCGACAGCAAGATCAAGGAGGCGGAAACGAAGAGTGCCCAGGCCATCCGTTCGGTACAGGATCGGTACAAACTGTGGGCCGTGTTGCTGCCGCCGATTCCGCTGTTGATCGTGGCGTTCGTCGTGTTCTTCAATCAACGCGCCAACGAGCGCGAAGGCGTTTCCAAGGCTCGACTACGATAAACTTTGCTGGGTTAACCTTTAGTTCGCGTATCACGCTGGGTTCGCCCGCCGGGGCACGCGCTGCCATTCTTTCCGTTCGTTGACGCAATCATAGAGGCCATAAAGCATAAGCGCCGCGATTTGTCGTACGGCGCTTACGCTCGAACAAGGTAACGGTCATGGAAATGCAAGAGAACAAAGAGAATCACAAGACGCTGATCTATGTCCTGGTGGCAGGCATGGCGGTTTTGGTGGCCTTGGAACCGTGGCGTCCGGCCCCGCCCGACCACAGCGCTCCGGCCAAAGTGGGCTCGAAGCTCTTCGACGAATTCAAGGATCCGCTCGCCGCCAAAAGTCTGGAGGTGACAAAGTTCGACGAGGACACTGCGACCATTCGCCCCTTCAAGGTGGCGCAGGTCAACGGTGTGTGGTCGATTCCCTCGCACAACAACTATCCGGCCGACGCACAAGATCACATGGCCGCCGCGGCCACGTCGCTGTTGGACTTGACGATTCTGGGCGAAGTGAGCCGCAATGCCGGCGACAGGGAATTGTACGGCGTGATCACTCCCGATCCGAAGACGTTAAGTCAGGGCGCCACCGGAGTGGGCACGCGTGTGACGTTGAGAGACGGCAAGGACAAGGCGCTGGCCGACCTGGTGATCGGCAAGCCGGTCAAGGATCAGCCCGCGCTGCGGTATGTGCGCGAGGAGGGCCGCGACCCGATCTACACCGTGGCCATCAACACCGACCAGCTTTCCACCAAGTTCGACGACTGGATCGAGGAAGACCTGCTCAAGTTCAATGCCTTCGACGTGCGCGAGGTCGAGCTGAACGACTATTCGATCCAGCAGGGAAGGACGCCCGATGGCAAGGTGGGATTGGCCATCAATCCACGGTCGAAGACGAAGCTGGCGTTCGACGATTCCAAGTCGAGCTGGAGCTTGGTCGAAATGACCGAGTTCGAGGAGAACCCGCAAGGGAAGCCAACCCAACTGGCTGAGAACGAGGAGCTGAACACCGAAAAGCTCAACGCTTTGAAGTCGGCGTTGGATGATCTGAAGATTGTCGACGTGGAACGCAAGCCGAAAGGCTTGAGCCAGGACCTGCGGGCAAGCGAGGAGTTGGTGAAAGATGCCGAGACACAGGCTTCACTGATCGCGCGTGGTTTCTATCCAGTTCCGGTCGAGGAGCATCAAGAGATCTTCTCCAGCGAAGGCGAGGCCACCTGCACCACGAAAGACGGCGTGCGCTATGTGCTGCGGTTCGGCAATCTGGCCGGCGGCACCGACGACGCAGAGGAAGCAAAAGAGGGCGAAAAGCCCAAGAGCGATCCCGCGTTGAACCGCTATCTGTTCGTGATGGCACAGTTCGACGAAAGCCAGATTCCCAAGCCGGAATTCAAACCGGCGCCCGATGAAGAGAAGCCGGCCGCGGAAGAGCCCGCGGCAGACAAACCTGCCGAAGACAAGCCGGCGGAAGATAAACCGGCGTCGGAAGACAAGCCTGCCGATGAAAAGCCGGCCGACGACAAACCGGCCGAGAAGGCTGAAGGAACTGAATCGGCCGAGTCGCCCGATGGCGAGCCGCAACCGGAAGGCGACGGCGAGCAAGCTGTGCCTGAGACGAAAACCTCTGATGCAGCGCAGGCGGAGGACGAGGCGGCTGCCGAGGAGCCGCAGGCCGAGGCCACGGAAGCGGAGGAGCCCAAGAGTGATGAGCCCCCGGCGGACAAACCGTCCACTGGCAAGCCGGTCCCCGACGCGCCAGCCGAGACCAAGTCGGCGGTCCCCACTCCCGAAGAGCAGCAGAAGGTTGCGATCGAGCGCGCCAACAAGCGGCGCCAGGAAGAGTACGACGAGGCGATCAAGAAGGGCCAGGACAAGGTCAAGGAACTCAACGATCGCTTCGCCGACTGGTACTTCATCATCCCGGACGACGTGTACAAGAAGGTGCACCTCGGCCGCAACGACATCGTGAAGCAAAAGGTCGTGGCCGACGCCGTGCAGGAGCTGGGCGACCCCGCACTACAGGAACTGGAAAAGGGCCTGCAGGGCAAGTGAGGCGAGAGAGCCGGCAGCGCGGTCAACTCGTCACGTCGGTTCCGAGTTCGCGCAGAAACTCCAGCGTGAAGATGCCCGTATCGTGGCCGTCGCTGAATGCGATCGCATAGGCGTAGTTGCCCACCGGTGACATGCCCTCGACTTTGAGCGGCCGCGCCTCGGCCGCCGAGAGCACCGGCAGCAGACCGGCCGGCTTGGGAGGGGCCGAACGTTGCTCACGGCAAGTAGCGCAAGGGCAGCGTGAGCGCAGTTCGCTGAAAGTGATTTCGCGCCGCGCTCCGTCGCTCCATTCGATGAGCAAGCGGTCGTCGCCTTGCAGCTTCAGTTGAGTGGGTTGCACGCTCATGGCGGGCGGTTACTCCAATTCTCGCAACACGGACAACAGCCGTTCGACTTCTTCGGCCGTGTTATAGTGCAGCAGGCCCAGGCGCACGAGTCCCGCCGGCTCCAGCCCTAGTGCTTCGCTGAACTCGAGCGCGTAAAAATTGCCGTGCCAGGCGAAGATTCCGCGGTCGCCGAGTTGCTCGGCCAATTGCGGCGCGGGAATGTCACGATGCGTGATCGACACGGTGGGCACACGCTCGTCCAGTCGGGCCGCATCAGTGATGCCCCAGATTTTCACGCTGGGCAACTCCGACAGGCCAGCCAGCAGTTGGCGCGACAATTGACGCTCGTAGGCGCCGATGTCGGAGTATGCCGCGGCCAGCGCGCTGCGGCGGTCGGCCGCGGCCGGGGCACTTCGTCGGCCCAAATCGGCCAGATATTCGATGGCCGCCAATACACCCGCAATTCCTTCGTGATTTTGGGTGCCGGTCATCCACCGGTCGGGGATCGTGTCGGCCGCCGGACGGACTTTGTACGGCTCGACTTTTTCCAGTAGTTCCGGACGGCCCCATAGTACGCCCACGTGCGGTCCAAAGAACTTGTAAGCCGAGCACGTCAGGTAATCGCAACCCCAACGGTCCACGTCGATTAGTCCGTGCGGGGCAAAGTGTACCGCGTCCAGATAGACCTGCGCCCCGGCCTGATGCGCCAGTGAAGTGATTTCCTCCACCGGATTGATCGTGCCCGACGCATTCGACGCGCAGCCGACGGCCACCAGCCGTGTGCGCGACGACAGGGCACGGCTCAGTTCGTCGAGATCGAGCGTGCAATCTTGCGGACGGAAGCTAACGCGCTTGACCGTTGCGCCGGCATCGCGCGCGGCCAGCACCCAGGGGGTCACGTTCGCGTCGTGATCGAGTCGCGTGACAATGATTTCATCACCGGGCTTCCAGGTACGGGCCAGCGCACGGCTGAAGGCGAAGGTGAGCGAAGTCATATTCGCGCCGAACACCGTGCCTTCGGCCGAATCCGTGCCCAACAAATCCGCCATTGCCCGGTGAGCGCTCTGCAACATGGCGTCGCTTTCACGACTGCTGGCGAAATGGCCGCCGTGATTGGCATTCATCTCGAGCAGGGTTTGGCCCACCGCGTCGACCACGCGTTGTGGCACCTGGCTTCCGGCCGGACCATCCAAGTAAACGACAGGTTGACCGGCAATCTGCCGCGACAGAGCCGGAAACTGCTGGCGGCACCACGCCACGGGAAACGTCGAGGGAGCGATGGCGGACATCAGGGCACCTTGGGAGTTGGAAGGATTGCGTCATTGTCCGGCGCGTAAGTTCGATTGTCGAGCCTATTGCAACCGACACATCGCCACCGACCACGGAGACGCGCTGGGGCCGATAGGTTCGGGCGATCATGGCGACGGGATTGACTGGCGGTCGAACTCGGAGTCCTGCCAGTCGGTGACAAACATGCACCCGGGACTGTGCGTGATGGCCACTTTCGGCCGGGCTTGGAGCAACGCGAGTTGCGGCGTGACGCCGCAGGCCCAAAACACCGGCACTTCGCCCGGGTAAATCGTCACGGCGTCGCCAAAGTCCGGACGCGCGAGGTTTTCGATGCCCAAAGCGCTGGGATCGCCGACGTGAACTGGTGCGCCGTGCATCGTGGGAAAACGCGCCGTGACGGCCGACACTTGTTCGACTTGCTCGGCCAAATACGGCGGCATGCTCACGACTAGGTTGCCCGAGAAACGTCCGGCCGGACGGCAAACGCGCGACGTGCGATACATGGGCACGTTGCGCTGTTGGTCGATGTGGCGTACTTGCAAGCCGTCCGCGGCGAGCGCGTTCTCAAAGGTGAAGGAGCAGCCCAGTAGGAAGGCGACCAAATCATCGCGCCACCATGAGTTGACGTCGGTGGGCTCGTCGCGCTGGGGTTCGCCGTGGAGAAATACGCGGTAGCGCGGAACGTCGGTGCGCAAGTCGGCGCCGGCGGCTGCGCGGCGAGGTTGCGGTTCTCCGGGCGATGTTTGCTCCAACAACGGGCAGGGCTGCGAATTCAGCCGGCAGAAGTCTGCAAAATCAGCAGCGTCAGCGGTGGGGAGTACGACGAGATTGGCTTGCACGTAGCCGCGCGCCAGTCCCGCCGTGGATCGACTCCAACGTCCGGCGCGAATTGCCGCGCGCATTTCCGCGCCCGTGGCGGTGGTCAATTCGTCCGCGGTTAGTTGGCGCTCGGGTTGCATCGCTCGTCGATGAATCGTTTGCCCTTGCCCTCGACACGCGGCAGGCCACCGGGCGTCACGGTGCGCACTTCAACGCGCAAGCCGAGTCGCAACTGCAATTCCTGCGCGACGCGGTCGGGCGCGTTGAGTCGGTCTTCGATCTCCACCAGCAGATGATCCATATCGGCCACGGTACACACGGTCATGCGGTACTCGACGATTTCCGGAAAGCTGCGCAGGATTTGTTCGATCGAGGTGGGGAAAACATTGACGCCGCGAATCACCATCATGTCGTCGGCGCGGCTGAGCACGCCGCCGGACAGAAAGACGAAGCGGTTGCTGCCTTCGTGTTGCCAGGTGGGACGCACCAGGTCGCCCGTGCGATAGCGAATGATCGGACTGCCGGCGCGGCCGAGATTTGTCAGCACCAGTTCGGCCAGTTCGCCGTCGGCGGCGGGGGCGCCGGTTTCCACGGAACGAAACTCCGGCAAGAAGTCGTGTTCGTTGACGAACAACCCCTTTCCGCGCAAATCGCCGAAGCCCCACGGGCCGACCTCGCTGGCGCCGCTGTGATCCAGCACGCACGCCTTCCAGGTTTGTTCGAGCCTGGCGCGCGTGGCGGGAATGGATCCGCCTGGCTCGCCGGCCAGCACCAGTTGCCGCACATCCAACTCGCTGACGTCGATCTGGTTGTCAGCGGCCACTTCCGCCATGTGCAGCGCATAGCTCGGGGTGCAGAACACGACCGTGATCTTGGCCGAGCGCAGCAGTTCGAGCCGGGCCAACGTGGTGAGCCCGCCGCCCGGCACGACCAGGCAGCGCCGCGCCAGCACCGCATCGAACGCGCTCCAAAAGCCGATAAACGGTCCGAACGAGAAAGCCATCAGCACGCGGTCGTTGGCCTCGATGGCCGCCGCGTCCAGCACGAACTGCCAACAATCGATCCACCACCGCCAGTCTTCCGGCGTATCGAGCACTGCCAACGGCCGGCCGTGCGTGCCGGAGGTTTGGTGATAGCGCGTATAGCGTTCGATGGGATACGTGAGATTCGCGGCAAGGTTGCCGGTGCCCGACGCGTTGGCCAATTCGTCCTTGAAGGTAAACGGCAAGCCGTTGACGTCGTCGATCGAACGCAACGGACCGGCGGGGTCGGCCAGCGCCTCGGGCGTGACCATGCTCAGCTTTTCGGCATAAAAGCGGTTTTGCGGCAAGATTTCCCGCAACAGCGCATTGAGCCGCCACAATTGATGCTGCTCGAGCGCCCTAGCGTCAAGCGACTCGAATCGGCGGCGGTCTTCCTGCGTGGTCGTGATCATGCATCAAATCATAAAGCCCCAGGCGCCGGCTGGCCAGCGGGCGACGGCGATTGGGCTGCACGCAAACTGCTCTGCGCCGGGGACCTGCCGCTTGCTAGAATCAGGCGAGTCTAGACCGCTCTCGGCCGCGAGACGACGTGTCCGCGCGGCCACGAGCAGCATCCCAGCTTGATTAGCGCCTTATGTCCGATGCTCCCCGCAAAGCCTCGCTTCTGGTGATCTTTCTCACCGTGTTCATCGACTTGCTTGGCTTCGGCATGGTGTTGCCGCTGCTGCCGATCTACGCCAAGGACTTTGCCGAACAGCTTGGCCTGGAACCGGGGCATTCGCGGATCGGGCTGCTGATTGGCCTGTTGATGTCCAGCTTCTCGCTGATGCAGTTCATGTTCGCGCCGTTGTGGGGTCGCTTGAGCGATCGCATCGGCCGGCGACCCGTGTTGATGATCGGTCTGGCTGGATCGGTTGTGTTCTATACGTTGTTCGGCATCGCCACGGTGCTCAAAAGCCTGCCGCTGTTGTTCGCCACTCGGATCGGCGCGGGCGTGGCCGGCGCCACCATTTCCACCGCGCAGGCGTACATCGCCGACGCCACGTCGCTGCAAAACCGGGCACGCGGCATGGCGATGATCGGCGCCGCATTTGGACTCGGCTTCACTTTCGGTCCATTGTTCGGTTTTTTGGCCGTCCCCAGCGGCGCCGGCGACCCGGGACCTGGGCCCGGCTATGCGGCGGCAGGACTGTCAGCCATCGCGCTTTGTCTGGCGTACTTCAAGTTGCCCGAAAGTCTGCGGCCCGATAGCAAAGCGCAGCGGCCGCACTGGTTCGACACGCAGACGCTGCGCAGGCGCTGGGCACTCCCGCGGTGAGCTTGCTGCTGTTGACGATCTTTATCTACGTGTTTTCGTTCGCCAATCTCGAGTCGACCTTGTCGCTGATGATTTACGCCGAGGACGTGGGCTACAACTTTGATTTCAAGCAGGTGTGTCTGACGTATGCGTTCATCGGCCTGATCCTCACGCTGGTGCAAGGGGGCGTGGTGCGGCCAGTTTCGACGCGCGTGCCGGAAAGTGTGATGGCAACCGGCGGTTCGATCGTCGAGATCATCGGCTTCGTGGTGCTGACGCGCGCGGCGGTGGCGCCGTCGCTAACGACGTTGCTTGTGGGCCTGGCTATCGTGGTGACCGGATTCGCGTTTGTCACGCCGTCGCTCAATTCGCTGTTGTCGCGCTGGAGCGATCCCTCGAAACAGGGGGGCATCCTCGGCATTGGTCAAAGTATTTCGGCCCTGTCGCGGATCACCGGACCAATGGTCGGCGTGCCGCTGTTCGAGAATCGCGCATTGGCCGAAAGCTTGGGGGTCAAGGCCGCCCAGATGCCGCTCTATCTTGCCACGGCGCTGACGGTTGCGGCGCTGGCCTGCGTGGTCGTGGCGGCTGGCCGAGGACACGATTATCAGGCCGCCGGCGAGTGAGCCGGCTCCCGTGACCGGCACGAGCGATTTGCTGGCGGACGCGGTTTCCCTGGGCGCTCGGTGATGCGCCGGGGGCGCCATGCTATGATGCTCGCCGACCCCGAGAACCGCGGTCATTGGCAGGCGGAATGGAGTCGAGATGAGAAAGCTGTCGCTTGAGCGGTTGGAGTGCCGTGAGATGATGGCACTCGTTGGCGATGCCGTGACCGTGCGCCTTGGATACGACAACGCGTCGGTCGATGTCGCGGAAGAGCCGTCAGTTGGTCCGCAAGTGCTGGTGACGCGGGACGCCGCCGAGTGGCCTTTTGCCGCCGACAGTCCTTGGAACACGTCGCTCGGCTCCGGCGCCGAGTTTGCGTCGATCACATCGCCCAGCTTTTCGCTCGTGGGTTCGGCGCATGTCAATGCCTCCGATTGGAGCCATCCGATTTACATCGCGCAGGCGAGCGACCCCATCGTTTCGATCCATGAAGGGGGAGTGTTGTTCGGGCAGTTTCACGTGCCGGTGGACGCCGTGCCGGATCCTCAGGTAGATCACCATTTGCACATTATCGACGAGCCGCATCGTTGGGTCGTCGAAATGATCGGGGCTCAGCGCCTGCCGAATGGCGATATCGATTGCACGGTGGCGGTTCTCAATGACTTGACCGATGCGGGCGTCTATGACGAGTGGCACGGAGCTCGCGCCTATGGGGGCTCGGCCATCGCCGGATTGATCCGCACGGACGAGTTGCTGGCGCTCGAAATCCCGCATGCGCTGGCCATCGCGGTTTCTCCGTCCGCGCTAGATCGCAGTGCACCGGGGGGCGAATCGTGGGTCTGGCCTGCCAGTTGGTCGGACGGCGGCGACGGCGGCGCGTACGGCACGGTCGGCAACATGTACATGGGAACGCTACTGGCAATTCCGCCCGACGTGCTCATCGATGCGCTGCCGTTGAACGATGTTGGCAGGGCAATCGGACATGCACTGCAAGACTACGGAGCTTACATTGTCGACACGGCCGACGAAAACCTTTCCTACTATTCCGAACCGTCGGCGGCCGATCTTGTGCCGAACAGCATCGACGAAGCGCTCGGGAGGCTGAATCGTTTCCTGCGCGTCGTCGACAACAATTCGCCTACTACGGTCGGTGGAGGAGGAGAACGACGGCGTGATCCCCCGCCGCCGTTTGGTAATCCCGCGCTCGAGGTGTTTTCGATCTCCGGCGTCGTTCATTCGGAAGCGCCGATCGCCGGGGCGACGATCAGCCTCTTCGATCTATCGGGACAGTTGCTGTCGGTTACGACCAGTGACGATGAGGGGCAATATCGTTTCGACGGAGTCGCGGCCGCAATCTACAATCTCAGGTTCGAGGCGCCCCGCTATCAGTCGATCTTGCAATCAATCCAGGTGACCGGCGATGAAACGTTCGATGTCACCCTGTGGATTCCCATTCGGAAAGAGAGCCCGTGGCGGTTTGTCCTCACGCCGCTTTGAACTGCCGCTGCGTTGCCACGGCGTTCGATGCAGATGGCGTCGGATCACGGCAACGGGCCGAACCCGCCGCCGCCAGGTGTTTCAATCGTCAGCACGTCGCCTTGGTGCGCCTGAAACTGGGCCAGGGCGGGCAACTCAGTCACGGCGCCGTTCGCGCGCTGCAGCGTGTTGTGCCCCAACGCGCCCGGCTGGCCCCCCTGCAATCCGTACGGCGGGTAGGGGCCGCGACGTTGCGACAGGATCGACACTTCGAGCGGCTTGAGGAACTCGATACGACGGATGACGCCGTCGCCGCCACGATGACGGCCGGCCCCGCCCGAGCCGCGGCGTATCGAAAATGCGCGCACGCGCACCGGGTAGCGACGTTCCAGCACTTCGGGATCGGTCAGTCGGGTATTGGTCATGTGCGTATGGACGGCATCGGCGCCGTCAGCGTCGCGCGTGGCGCCGGCGCCGCCGCAGATGGTTTCGTAGTAGCCGAACGTGTCGTCGCCGAACAGTAGGTTGTTCATTGTGCCCTGACTGGCGGCGGCCAAGCCAAATGCGCCCAACAACACGTCGACCACGCGCTGCGAGGTCTCGACATTGCCGCCCACGACGGCGGGACAATCTTCGGCCCGCGGCTGCTGGGGCGGGTTGAGCAAGCCCGGCGGGACGATGAGTTCGACCGGCGCCAGCACGCCCTGGTTGAGCGGAATGTCTTCGGCCAGCAGGCACCGCAGCACGTAGAGCACCGCGGCGGTGGTGATCGCCCGATTGGCGTTCAGGTTGCCGTGGCTGACAGGGCCGGTGCCGCTACAGTCGATCACCGCGCGGTCGCCCGTGATGGTGACCGCAACCACGATCGGCGTGCCGTCGTCCAGATGGTCGGTGAAGGGATAGACGCCGGGTTTGAGTTGTCGCAAGGCCTGGCGGACTTTTTGTTCGGCGGCCGCTTGAATGTGGCGCATGTAGGCAGCCACGACGTTCAGCGTATAGCGCTCGATCAGCCGGCCCAAATCGGCGGCGCCGCGATGGTTGGCGGCAACTTGTGCGGCAACGTCGGCCAGATTGGCCTCGACGGCACGAGTGGGGTGCTGGCCGGATACGAGCAATTCGCGAAACGCGTCCCAATGCGATTGGCCGGCTTCAACCAGTTTGAAATTGCGGATCAACACGCCCTCTTCTCCCAGATTGCGAGAGAACGGCGGCATCGATCCGGGCGTAATCCCGCCCAACTCGGCGTGGTGCGCACGGCTGGCGGTGAAGAACAGGATCTGGCCTTGATCGCCATGAACGGGTGTCACGACCGTGATATCGGGCAAGTGTGAGCCGCCGCGATAGGGATCGTTGGTCACGAATACGTCGCCGGCGTGCATCGTGGGATTGTCGGCGATCACGCGGCGCACCGTTTCGGCCATGGCGCCCAAGTGGACCGGCATGTGCGGTGCATTGACGACCAGATCGCCGGTGGGTGTGAACAGCGCACAACTGAAATCGAGGCGTTCCTTCACATTGATGCTGCTGGAGGTATTTCGCAGCGTGATGCCCATCTGTTCGGCGATGGCCGCGAACTGGTTGTTGAATACTTCCAACATTACCGGGTCGGCCGCAGTGTCGACGTTGGAGTGCGGCGCGCTCTTGCCCACGTCGCGCACCAAGAGCTCTCCGCCGGTGAGCACTTCGGCTTCCCAGCCGGGATCGATCAGCGTGGTGGAGGATGATTCCGAGACGATGGCTGGACCACTGATCCGATCGCCCGCTTGCAACGCGTCGCGCTCGAATGCTTGCGTCGCGTGCAACTGTCCGTCGAAGTGCGTTTGCACGGTCCGCGCCGGCACGGGTTTGCGGGGCTGGGCCGGGCGCGATGCCCGCAGAGGTGCTGGCGATTGCCCGCGGGCCTCGACGCGCAGCGCCACGATCTCCAAGTCGCGCCCCTCGTGTACGTAGCCGTACAGCTTGCGATGTTCGGCAAGAAAGGCCGCCTCGCACTGTTGGGTCGAATCCTCACTCGGGCAGGGCACGACCAGCGAGGCGTCGATGCCGCGATAGCGCAGTTCCACTCGACGCGACACGGTGATCCGCTCCCGGGTGATTCCTTCGGCGAGCACTCCGGCTGTAGCTTCGTCTGCAAGTCGAGCGAATTCGGATTCGAGTTCGGCAAACGCTTGCTTTGACAGAGGGCGGTATACGCCGCTGGCCGCGTGGCGCTCGACGTCGGCCAGTCCGATGCCATAGGCACTGAGAAGCCCCGCGTGCGGATGGTGGAGAATCTCGCGCATGCCAAGCTCGCGAGCGACGGCGCACGCATGCTGTCCGGCGGCGCCGCCGAACGGCACGAGCACGTAGTCTCGCGGGTCGCATCCCTTGGCGACCGATATCGAGCCGATGGCCTTGGCCATATTGGCGTTTGCCACGCGGACGAAGCCCGCGGCCAGTTCCAGCGGCGCATAACGTTTTCCCGTGGCGGCGGCGATCTCATCGACCAGCGTCGTCAAGCGATCCGTGGCGGCGCCGCGATCCAAGGGAAACGGAAAGCGGTCCGGGAGAATCTTGCCCAGCAGAAAGTTGACGTCGGTCACCGTGAGCGGCCCGCCACGCCCATAGCAAGCCGGGCCAGGATCGGCGCCGGCGCTGTCGGGACCGACCACCATCTTGACGCCGTCGAAGTGACAGACCGATCCGCCGCCGGCTGCCACTGTTTCGATGGCCATCATCGGCGCGACGACGCGAACGCCGGACTTTTCGGTTTCGAACTCCAGTTCGTATCGCCCGTCGAAACGCGATACGTCGGTGCTGGTGCCGCCCATGTCGAAGCCGATAGCGCGGTTGAAACCGGCCGCTCGTGCAACGCGCGAAAAGCCGACGACGCCGCCGGCCGGGCCCGACAATATACTGTCCTTGCCAACGAAGGCGTCGGCATCAACCAGTCCGCCGGCGGAGGTCAGGATTCGCAGCGAGCCGTCTGGCAATTCCTCGCGGAGCGAACGAACGTAGCGCCGCAAGATTGGGTTCAAATACGCGTCCATGACCGTGGTATCGCCGCGCGAGACGATTTTCACCAACGGGGCGACCTGGCTAGAAACACTGATCTCGTCAAAACCCGCTTCGCGCGCCAATTCGGCCACCAGCGACTCGTGATCGCAGCGCACAAAACCGTGCATCAGGCAGACGGCCAGCGATTCGATGCCCTGCTCGCGAACGGCTCGAAGCTGTTCGCGGACGGCGGCGATGTCAGGGGCACGCAAGATCTTGCCTGCCGCGTCGATGCGTTCGTCGATTTCCAACACCGCCACAAATAGCGGCCGCGGCTTGACGATTGCCAGATCGAACAACCGCGGGCGGTTCTGGTATCCAATGCGCAAGATGTCGCCGAATCCCCGTGTCGTGACCAGCGCCGTTCGCGCTCCGCGGTGCGCGATCAAGGCATTGGTGCCGCGCGTCGTGCCGAGGCGGACCGTGACCGGCGGGATGGGTTGGGAAAGCGGTCGTCCCAGCAGGTAGCGGATCGCCACCAACGGCGCTTCCAGATGCGAAAACAACTCGTAGGTCTGGCCGGCCGTCGGCGCATTCGCCAGTGGCGATTTCAGGTGCAACGCACCGTTGGCAGGGTCGAATCGTGCGACCAACGATTCGGCAATGATTTCGCCCGATGGGTCCAGAAGTCGAAGATGAAATCCAGCCCAGAAATCCGACGGATCATTGCGCCGGTTCGGATCCACAAGCGTGGCGCGCGTTGACTCCGGGCCCGCGGCGCCCTTGGTCACGCCGGAGCTTAGCGTCTTGTAGTGTGCCAGTTGGCCGTCGTCGCGGCGGGCAAAGCTGTCGGTGAACGTGCCGCCGACATCGATCCAGAATTCACAGTAGGACATGGCACCCTGTTTAGCATCGTCGTGACGTATCGAAAAGAGGCGTGCTGCGGAGGCCGGGGCAACGGTGTCTTGCGATTCGTTCGGGGTTATTTCGGCAAGACCTCGATTGCACCGGCTGGGATTTGCGGGTGGGAATCTCGCGGTAGGCACAGCATGTTAAACGAAACCACGTTGGCAAACACATTTTCGGCATTACCAGAGAAGTTGTGCGGGTTGAATAGTGGTGGCCGATGCCAAACCATCCGATAACCTAGCGAGGCAATGTAGCGCACCAGGCTGTCCGATTTCTCGATTCGGTCGTTTTCGACGTAGAGCAACGGCCGGCAGCGGGCAATCGTGTTGGCGGCCCCGCGAAGGACTTCTTCTTCCATGCCCTCGACGTCAACTTTGATGAAATGACAGTGTTGCAAACGGAATGCGTCGACCGGCACGAGGGGAACTACTTCTCCCTGCTGGTGTTGCCCTAGTGCCAAAGCACCAAAATTGTTCTGGACATACGGATCGAGCGAGGGCACACGAATGGATCCCGCGTGAGCGCCGCTGGCTTGTTGATAGCAGAGGGCGTTCACGATGCTGTTGAGCGCCAGGTTGGCGCACAATGTCTGGTAGACGAGCCGTTGAGGTTCGACGGCGACAACAAGACCTCGGGGCCCCACGTGCTTCGCGAGAAACACGGTGATCGCCCCGATGTTCGCACCGACCTCGACGACGACCTGCTCGGGCTGCACAAACGTGCGGAACAAGTCGATCTCGCCTTCAGAGTACTCGCCGTAGAGGTCGAACGAGCGTCCTACGTAGGCGTCGTTGACATTGTATAGCATATGTCCATGCCGGCATTGCTTGAGCCGATTGAAGGTGGGGAGGTCGCTCAAGCGTTTTGCTCCTTGGGCGCAAGAATGCGCGTCTTATGAAGTCGAAGTGCGAGCGGAAACCAGAAGTGCCAGCTCTTCCTTCATCCGTTCGAACACGCTGGCCCAGTCGCCCAGCCGTGGTTGCCGGAACAGTCGCATCGTCGGATACCACGGGCTGTCCGAGCGGCCCTTCAGCCAGCGCCATTCACCGGTCTTGGGCAAGGCCAGCCACACGGGCAACGCCAATCCGCCGGCCAGATGCGCCACGGCCGTGTCGCAACTGATCACCAGATCGAGATTGCACGCCACCGCGGCAGTATCCAAAAACGATTCCAAAGAACTGCCCAAATCGACGATTCTCATGCGCTCGCCGGCGGATTGGAGCTGTTCAACACCCAGTCCCTTTTGCAGGCTATACAGTTGCACTCCGGGGATTTCCACCAGCGGCGCGAAAGCTTCCAGCGGTATCGATCGCCGGCGGTCGAACGGATAGCTCGGGTTCCCCTGCCAGACGATACCGACCTTGAATGCGTTCTCACGTGGCAGGCGAGCGCGCCAGTTTTTGAGAGAGCGCGGATCGGCGGCAAGGTAGGGAACCTGGCAGGGAATGGTTTCCAGCGTCGTGCCAAGCAAGCCCGGCAAGCTTATCAGCGGAACGCGCAGTTCGCAACGAGGCAACTCGGATCCGCGCGCGATGACGCCGGTGAATCCCGACGCTTGCAACAGGGAAACGAGTTCCGGGTGGATGTCGAAATTGACGATCTCGCCCTCGCGCTTGAGCAGATTAAGATAGCGAACAAAGTGCAATGTGTCGCCGAGCCCCTGTTCGGCAAGCACCATCAGCGAGCGGCCATCGAGGGGCGATCCGTCCCAGACCGGCGCATCGTACGAGCGAAGTTTGAAGTCATTGCACTTGAGCCGCCAATCGTACTCGCGCCAACCTTCTTCGAACCGGCCCTGACTGAGCAGCCAGAACGACCGATAGTAGTGCGTTTCTGCACTATTGGGATCGATCGCCAGGGACTCGTCAAAGGCGGCCAGCGCTTCCTCGTCGCGATCTTGCTGTTCCAGCGTGCCGGCCAGGCAACAACGGGCCTTGGCATTTCGTGGATCGAGTGCGATCGCCCTTTCCAGTTCTTCGATTGCCTGATCGAGTTGGCCCAGCATGAGCAATGTCGACCCGAGACCGGTGGCGGCTTCGGCAGACCTGGGATCGATTTCAGTCGCTCGTCGAAACGCCTCAAGCGCCGGCTCGTATTGCTTCCGCGATAGGTACGCGCTGGCTAGATTGAAATTCGCTCCGTACGAATCGGGTTCGAGCTGCAGCGCCTTGCGGCAATAGGCGGCCGCTGCCTCGAAGTCTTTGCGGTCGTGCAACAGCGAAGCGAGATTCACAAGCGCTGCGGGAAAGTCGGGTCTGACACACAGCGCCAATCGCAGGTACTGATCGGCCCGATCCAACTCCTTCAAGCCGCGATACACGCAGCCCAAATTGCTCAGGGCGGCACTATGATTCGGATCGAGATTCACGGCCCTCTGCAACAGGGGCGCCGCCTCGGCCAGTCGGTCTTGGAGCTGACAGAGCGAACCCAGGCGGTACAGCGCTTCGACGTGATTTGGATCGACTTCGATGATTCGTCGCCACAGCGGTTCGGTTTTGTCGAAGTTGCCGCGGATCGACTGTGTGGCCGCCAGGCTCGACAGCGCCTTGACATAGTCCGGCCGGACCGCGACGGCCGCGGTGTATGCCGCCTCGGCCTCGGGCAGTCGATTCAAGTCGCGCAGTAGATTGCCCAGATTGAAGTGCGCTTCGGCGAATTGCGGATTCAACCGCGCGGACTCGCGATAGCTGTCGATGGCTTCCAGCTTGCGGTCGATTCGGCCGAGTAGCGCCGCGAGATTGTAGTGCGCTTGGGCATCCGCCGGATTGCAGGCCAAAGCGCGGCGAAAACTCGCCTCGGCCGGCGCGTATTGTTCGAGCGTCGCGTACACGGCGCCCAGATGATTGTGGTATTGCGGCTGTTCCTGAATTTCAATGGCCTGGTGAATCGCTTGGGCTGCCTCGGCGTGTCGGCCGGACTGATAGGCCACCAGGCCGAGCAAATGCCAGGCGTCGGCGTTGCGCGGTTGATTGGTCAGCACCTGACGATACAGTTGCTCGGCCTGCGCAAAGTCTCCGCGCTGGTGACAGGCGAAGGCAAGCGAAAATGGGTCGCTGGAAGTGCTCACGATTCTATTGTACTCGCGCGCCGCTCCGCGAGGCCATTGAGTTCGACCGCCATTTCGGCAAACACGGGTTCCCAGACTCCTTGCTGTTGTTGACGAAACAGGCGCATCGTCGGATACCACAGCGTGTCGGCGCGGTCGCGCAGCCAACGCCAATCGGCAAAAGCGGGGAGTGCGACCCACACCGGCGTTCCCAGCGCTCCGGCCAAATGCCCCAACGACGTATCGCAGGTGATCAGCAGGTCCAAGTTCTTGATGATGGCGGCCACTTCCAGCAGCGAGTCCTGCCGCGGATCAATGAATTGCTGCATGTCGACGGCCGCAAACCGTTGTTGGAAAACAGGCAACTGGTCGCTGCCGTGGCCCTTCTGCAGGCTCAAAAGGCTTACGCCACGCACTTCTGACAAGGGGGCAAAGTGGGCGAGGGGAATGGAACGATAGCGGTCGTCGCGGTGTGTTGGCCGGCCTTGCCAGACAATGCCGACTTTCAGACCGGGAATTACGGACATGCGCGCCTGCCATTGCGCCTCGCGCTTTTCGCCAGCGTGCAAATAGGGCACGCCGCCGGGAATGGTCGACACCGTGGTGCCGAACACCCGCGGCAAACTCAACAGTGGAACTTGAAAGTCGTACGGAGTTGCCCCGGCCGCCGGCAGCGGCTCGTTGGTCGGCGCTTGCACTGTCAAGTTCTCGATGCCTGATTCACGAAACAACGGCAGCACCAGCGGCGGCAACTCGAGCGTCACGTGCTGGCAGCGAGCGCGGACCATCGGCAAGTAGCGAACGAACTGTATCATGTCGCCGATGCCTTGCTCGCCATGGATCACCAGCGACGAATCGCCCAGTGGCGTGCCGTCCCACAAGGGCTCGGGCCGGCGACGGATACCGAACTCGGGAAAGTCCAGCCGCGATTCGTAGTCGCGAAACCCTTCGACGAATTTCCCCAAGGTGAGCAGTACCGCGCCGCGATTGTACCGCGCATGTCGCGACGTTGGGTCGATGGCCAGCGCCTCGTTGAAGTGCGCTAGCGCCGCGTCAAATTGGCACTGGTACTTCAACAGCACGCCAAGGTTGACATGGGCGGATCGGTGCCGAGGCTCCAACTGCAGCACGCGATGGTAGTAGGCCCGTGCCTCGTCGAATCGTGCCGCTTGTTCCATCACCAGCCCCAGATGATAGAACGTGTCGGGCTGTTGCGGATCGAGTTGCAGCGACCGTTCGAGCGTTTCGAGGGCTTGCTCGTGGCGGCCTGCCATGTGATAGACCGATCCCAGATTGGTCACGAACCGCGGGTTGTCCGGCGCCTGGGCCACGGCCTGTTCGAGCAGTGCGATCGCTTCGTCGCGGCGGCCGGCATCGACCACCAACGCGGCGTAGCAGTTGAGCGTTTCTGCATGCCCGGGGCACTGGGCGAGCACTTGCCGATAAATGGATTCGGCCTGTTGCCAACGGCGGGCCTGATGGTGCGCGAGCCCCAGCGCCAGAGCTTCAGAAATGGTGGGCATGGTGACGACGATGCTAGCGATGCGCCACGGCGGTTCACGGTTGTCCGACGGCCATCAGGTGCGTTTCGGTGCGGAGGAACATGCGCCCGCCGGCAACGGCTGGCGTAGCGCGTGTGGTTTCGCCCAGCGCGCTGCGGCCTAGCAATTCGTATTCCGGCGCGGCAGCCAGGCAAATCACTTCGCCATCGACAGAGACGCCGTAAATCCGCTCCGCCACGCGAACCGGAGAACTGAAGAAATTGCCACTTACGCGCTGCCGCCAGTGTACTTTGCCGGTGGCGCCGTCGATGCAACTGGCAATGCCACGATCGTTCCACAGGAACACGAGCGGGCCGTGTGCCAGCATCGTTGGCACATACGGCGCCAGCGAGCGCTCGATGCGATAGGCCACTTGCGGTTCGCCCTCGGGTTGTGTGGGTGGCTCGACGGCGATAACGCTATTGTTGCCTGCTCCGTCGCCACAGGCCGCTAGCACCAGATTCTCGAACAGAATCGGTGAGCCGACGGGTCGACGCTCCAACGGAGACAGTTCCCAATGAGTCGCGCCGTTTGTCGGATCGAGACTGGCAACGCCCTGCGAACGGCCCACCACGATCAACTCGTCCGGGTGACCCGTGGTGCGGCGAATGCAGGGGGCGGCATACGCGGCATTCTGCTCGACCAACACCTTGCGGGGCACTTTCCAGCGGATGGCGCCGCTGGCGGCATCGGCAGCTACCAAGAAACTGTCGCCATCCTGATCGTTGGTGAGGATCACCATATCGCGATACACGATCGGCGAAGTGGCGAAACCATGTTGGCTGATGAAGGGGCCCAGCGGCAGACTCCAGATCTCGTTGCCCTCGTGGTCCAGCGCCGATAGCGTGAGCTCGTCGGGCGTGGCCCACGCGCAATAGACTCGCTTGGCGTCGGCGACCGGCGTGCTGGAAGCGAACGTGTTCTGCTGATGCACGTGGTAGCGCGAGGCAGGATAGTCGCGCTGCCAAAGCAACTGCCCGTTGTGCGCCGAAAGGCAGAGCATGTGGCGGGTGCCATTGCTCACGTCGGCGCTAGTCAGAAAGATGCGGTCGCCCCACAGCACCGGTGAGGAGTTTCCCTTGCCGGGCAGTTCCACCTTCCACAGCAGGTCTTCCGCGTCCCAGGCGACGGGAATCGTCGTGGCTTCGCTTTGTCCGGCGCCGTTGGGGCCGCGAAAGCGAGGCCATTCCTGGGCCAGCGAAGCCGGCGAAACCAACAGTATCGCCGACACGGCAACAACAGCAGACTGATTCATCGTGAGGGGCTCCTGCGAAAACAAACGACTTCGATGCCCGGGGCAGCATCGCTAGCGCTCGACGCCGTACTCATCGATCTTACGATACAACGTGGCGCGGCCGATGCCCAGTAGGTTGGCGGCGTCGGGCACGTTGCCGGCGGTGCGCAAGAGCGCATCTTTGATGAGCCGCTTTTCCCAATACTGCAAATTGAGCGATTCCATCTCGCTCCCGACGGGTTTCAACAGGCCGAGATCGGCCACGCGGATTTCCTGATTTTCGGCTAACACCACTGCGCTGTCGATCACATTGCGCAACTGGCGCACGTTGCCGGGCCATTGGTACGCGAGCAGTTTGGCCCGCGCGTTGGGGAAAGGCGCACGGCGGGGCGGCCGTGCTGGCGGCGGAAGTGATCGAGAAAAAAGTCGACCAGCGTAGCCACGTCGCCTCCCCGCTCACGCAGCGGCGGCGCTCGCAGTTCGAACACCGCCAGCCGATAGAACAAATCCTCGCGAAACTTCTTCTCGCGGACGTAGGTTTGCAGATTCTGATTCGTGGCCGCAATCACGCGCACGTCGACACTGATCTCTTTTTGTCCGCCCACCGGCAGGAAAGGGTGCCCTTCGAGAATTCGTAGCAGTTTGGCCTGGCCCTCGAGCGTCAATTCTCCGACCTCGTCGAGAAACAGAGTGCCCAAGTCGGCCTGTTGGAAATAGCCCACGTGGTCACGGTCGGCGCTGGTGAACGAGCCGGCCTTGTGCCCGAAGAGTTGGCTCTCCATCAGTTCCTGCGGGATGGCGGCACAGTTGACGCACAGCATGGGACGATCGGCGCGCGAACTGCCGTGGTGCACGGCGCGGGCGATCAATTCCTTGCCGGTGCCACTTTCGCCAGTGATCAACACGCAACTGCCGGCGCGGGCCATGCGGCTGATCTTGCTCTTCAATTCCATCATCGAGGGGCAATCGCCGATGATTTCGCCCTGATCGGGCAGCTTGGCGACGAGGTGCCGATACTCGGTCGTCAGATTGCGTTCGCGCTGCGCCCGTACCAGCGCCACCGTAGTGATGTTGGCGAGCGAAATGGCGAACTCGAAGTCGGATTGCCGGAAGTGTCCGTGTCCGAGATAGGCGTGAATCGCGCCCAGGACGTTCGTATCGTGCACCAGCGGCACACAGAGTGCGTCGGCATAGTGTTCCAGGCTTTCGCTGGTCTCGCCTGCTCGATGATTGGTGATCCACACGGCCTGGCCTTGTCGCGAAACCATTTCGGTCAGCGACTTGGAAAGGGCCACTTGCCGTCCGGCATTGGGAGGAATGACCAGGCGCGGCTTCAACTCACCGTTGTCGTTGAGCCACAAGAAGCCCGCGACCGTTGCCCGGGTCCAGTCCATCAGCAGTTCGAGCGAGGTGCGGACGACATCGTCGGGCGAGTCGCACCCCAACAGCTTGATGCTGAACTGGTACAGCAGAAGCAGTTCTTTGGTGCGATGCGAATCGCGCAGCGCCGCCAGCACGCCCGATTCCGAGGTCAGGCCGTCGACCGGTTGGTTCTTGATGACGGTTTCGGTCAAGTCGTCTTCATCCGCTGCCGAATCGAGCGTCGGCGGCTGGTCGGTCAGATGAAACTCGAATTCGGTGGTGCCGATGCGCACGTGGTGGCCGTCGGCCAGCGCCGCGTCGTCAATCTTCTGATCGTTGACGAAGGTGCCATTGCGGCTTTCCGCGTCGCGCACGCGCCAGATCCCGCTCTGCTGCAAGATGATTGCGTGCACGCGCGAGCTAAGCGGATCGTTCACCGTGATCATGCACTCCGGATCGCGACCGATCCGGTTCTCCTCGGTCGGGTCGAGCAGAAAGCTCACGCCGGCTCGACTGCCGACCGTCATCGTCAGGTACACGTACACGGGCTGGGCGGTGGGCTGGTGGATGGGAGTGTCTGTCCGAAGGTGGGCGATTGGATCAAAGGAAAATGCGAACCGATCTATTATAACGCGCCGCGAATCAGGCCGGGACTACGGCAAATGCCCGCGAGAATGGGTCTGCCTGCGTTGCCGATCTTTGCATCGGCCCTCTAGAATGAAGTGGCGTTTCGCGTGACGAACGGATCGCGCGAGGGCAAATCTTACCTCTTGGTGCATTTCCATTTCTGGCGGTATCGCGGATGGCCTCACCAGGCAAACCAGACACGTTGCCCTCGGACGCGGGCCTGTTGCTCGTGGGGCACGGAACGCGCTATGCTCCGGGTGTGGAGGAGTTCCTGAGCCTCGTCCGAGACGTTGCTGCGCTTGAGAGCGGTCGCCCGGTCGAGCCATCCTTTCTCGAATTTGCACAGCCTTCGATCGCTGCGGGATTCGCGCGGTTGGTCGAGCGGGGCGCGACGAGCGTCGTCGTGGCGCCCGTGATCTTGTTCGCCGCCGGACACATCCGCCAGGACATCCCGCGTGAAGTTGCGGCGGCCGCTGCGCGGCGCGGCGGCGTGTCGGTGGCGCCCCACTTGGGCTGCCATGCGGCGCTGGTCCAACTGTCCCGTCAGCGCTACGACGAAGCGCTCGAGTCGGCGCCGCCTATCGCGGCGGAGCAAACCGTGCTGGTGATGGTGGGACGCGGCAGTCGCGACCGTGAGGCCGCCGACGAGATGCGCCACTTCGCGCAGTTGCGGCAGGAGATGTCACGAGCGGGCGCTGTGCGAACCGCATTTCTGGCGATGGCGGATCCGCCCCTCGAAGCGGAACTCGAGCGGCTTGCCCAGGCCTCGGTGCAGCGCATCGTGGTTCAGCCGCACCTGCTTTTTGCAGGAGAATTGCTTGCGCGCGTGCAGTCGTTGGTGCAGCGGATGGCCCGGACCTATCCCGCCACGGACTGGCGTGTCACGGAGCACTTGGGCCCCACGGAACTGGTGTCCAGTGCAATTCTCGCTCGTGTTGCCGAAGCGCAATGCGCGCCGACCAGTCCGCCATGAACGGGAAGTCTGCGCGCTTATATCGAGCCGACAGTCTTGCAAGCGAGTCAGCCACGCCATTTGAGATGGAGCATGACGGTCGAATTGCCGATGCCATGGGATGGGGTTCGCCTCAGGCGGTCCCATAGCCTATCCTTGTGTGCTCTGAAGCCGATTCGGCCCCTCTGGCGCGACCCAACGGCGTGCCACGCCCGTAGCTACCTGTGAAGCATCGTCGCTGGCGCAGGCTTTGCGCGACCTTGCGGATGATAGCAATGGGGAGAGCCGCGCAAGGCATCCTGATATTGCAATCTGGGAGTAGGGCAGCTACGATTCCATTTAACCCGTTCAAATTGCGGCACTTAGGTTTTCTGGGCAGCAGCAGACACGAGGTATTTCTGATGACAGGCCAGATGAGAGGCACGTCCGCCATTTGGGGCCAACCGGCGAAGCGTCGATTTCTGTGGGGGGCTCTGGGTGCGGTCATATTGGCCTGCCTGTTCGTGCCGCTGCGATATTCGGCGGCGGAAATCTCGGGCCCGCAGCGCAACGACCGGCCGATTACCAAGGCCATCACGATCTTGATGAGCCGGCAGCATCTGACGCGCCATCCGCTGGATGACGAGATCAGCAATCGCTGGATCAAGAACTACATCAAGATGCTCGACCCGCGCAAGGTGTTCTTCAGCCAGGCGGACATCGACGAGTTCATGAACTATCGGAACCAGTTGGACGACCTGGCGCTGCAGGGCGACACGAAATTCGCCTATCGCGTGTTCGACAAGTTCCTCAACCGCATCGACGAACGCGTGAAGTTGGTCGACGAGATTCTCGCCGGACCGATCGACGAAACGATCGACGAAACGATGATCACCGATCCGGATCAGATCGACTACGCCAAGGACGATGCCGAGATGCGCGACCGTTCGCGCAAGCGAGTCAAGTTCGACCTGCTCGAACTGTCGACCGACAAGCCGCCGTTGGAAGGCCAGGAAGCGCCGACAAAGTTTCAAAACGCTATCACCACCTGGCCAAGCGGATGCGACAGACCAGCAACGACGAGTTGCTGGAGATGTATCTGACCGGGCTGACCACGGCCTACGATCCGCACACCAGCTATATGGGCGCGCACACGCTGGAGGACTTCGAAATCCAAATGCGCCTCAATCTGGAAGGGATTGGCGCGGCGCTGGAAGCTCCGGAAGGTGAGACCGTGGTGAAGAAGATCATTCCCGGTGGCGCGGCCGCGAAAGATGGCCGACTGAAGCCGGAAGACCGCATCGTCGGCGTGGGCCAGGACGCCGAAGGCGAGATCGTGACGGTCACCGACATGAAACTGCGCGACGTGGTGCGGCTCATCCGCGGCCACGAGGGTACTACCGTCCGTTTGGAAGTGCTTCCCAAGGGTGAAACGCAGAGCAAAATCTACAACATCGTACGGCAAAAAGTCGAGCTGACCGACGCGGAAGCCCGCAGCGAGATCCTGGAAACCGGCAAGAAAGCGGATGGCACGCCCTACAAGGTCGGCGTCATCAATCTGCCGAGCTTCTACATGGACATGAACGGAGCGCGTGAAGGCCTGCAGGATTTCAAGAGCACGACGCGCGACGTTTCGAAGCTCCTGGCCGATTTCAACGCCAAGGGCGTGGACGCGGTGATCCTTGATTTGCGTACCAACGGCGGTGGCTCGCTCACCGAGTCGATCAAACTGACGGGCCTGTTCATCGACAGCGGGCCGGTCGTGCAGGTGAAGGACTCTGACGGCCAGAAACAGCAGTACGACGACACCGAGCGGGGCGTGGAATGGGCCGGTCCGTTGGTGGTGTTGACCAGCAAGTTCAGCGCCAGCGCCAGTGAGATCTTCGCCGGCGCCATTCAAGACTACAAGCGCGGCATCATCGTCGGCGACCCCTCGACGCACGGCAAGGGCACGGTGCAAAGCCTGCTCGATCTGGGACAGCGGCTGTTCGGCCGCTTACCCAACTCGCCGTCTTTGGGCGCTCTGAAGATCACCGAGCAGCAGTTCTATCGTCCGGACGGAGACAGCACGCAGAACCGCGGCGTCCTGTCCGACGTGGTGCTGCCATCGTTGATTGCGCAGCTCGACGTCGGCGAAAGCGACCTCGACTACGCGATGAAATTCGATCATGTCGATCCGGTGAGCTATCGCGCCTACAACCTGGTAAACAAGAAGATGGTCGAAGACTTGAACGCCATGTCGAAGGCGCGTCGCAGTGAGTCGAAGGATTTCCAACGCGTGCTTTCGGACATCGACTATTTCAACAAGCAGAAGGAACGCAAGCGAATTTCGCTGAACAAGGAAAAGTTTCTGGCCGACAAGAACGAGCTTTCGCCAGAGAAGCAGGAAGAAAAGAAACTGGAAGAACTGAACGATCCGGACCGCCCCGTGGTGGATCGCGACTACTACTTCAACGAAGTGCTCGATATCACCACGGACTATATGAAGATGCTCAAAAGCGGTCCGCAGGCCGCCTCGGTCGGACAGCGCTAAGCGACTGGCAGCTAAGCGACTGGCAAGCGAGCCAATCACGCAACTAGAAAGTCTTCGGCTCCGGCCGAGGGCTTTTTTTGCGCCAAGATGACGCGCACGCACTTTACGTCAGCGGGATTCGCATGCCGTCGTAGGCCAGTTCCATGCCCTCCGGCAGCGCGGCGTTCGTGGCTTCGTGCTCCAGGTCGTGCGACATGTGCGTGAAGTAGGTGCGCTCGGCGCCGATTTTTTTCGCGGCGTCCACGGCCTCGTCCAGGCTAAAGTGCGTGGGATGGGGCTTGAGGCGCAGCGCGTCGAGGATCAGCACGTCGAGCCCCTGCAGCAATGGCCAGCTTTCAGGCGGGATGCCGTTGGTGTCCGTGCAATAGGCCACGTTGCCGAAGCGAAAGCCCAGCACGCGAAACCGTCCGTGCTCGAGCCGGATGGGGATCACGTGCTGCGACAAGACTTGGAATGGCTCGGTGGTGATCGAGTGAAAATCGATCTGCGGCACGCCGCCGCCGTAGTTTTGCGCTTCGGCGGCAAACGCATAGTCGAACGATTTGCGAATCCGCGCTTCGACGTTGGCTTCGCAATAGATGGGCATGGCGTGCCCCAGCGTATAGGGGAACAGCCGCAGGTCATCCAGGCCGAACACGTGATCGGCATGGTCGTGCGTATAGAGTGTGGTATGGACGATGCCGATCTTCTCGCGCAGCAACTGGGTGCGCAAGTCCGGGGGCGAATCGACCAGCAAGTTGCCGCCGGCCAGCCCCAACACCAGCCCGCAGCGGGTCCGGTTGTTGCGAGGGTCGGCGCTGGTACACGTGTCGCATCCGCAGCCGATCACCGGCACGCCAATCGAGGTGCCCGTGCCCATAAAGAGCATCTGTCCTTGGATGTCCGTGGTGACGATGGCCCGTTTCACGATATACCAGCCGTTGCGAAGTTCCCGGGAGATCAAAACTTACCGCAATCCGAGGCGTCTGGCTGCCCCAGCCGAGGGCTGCTGGCGGAGGCCACGCCCGGCGAACGGAGGGGTGGTTTCGAACGTATAGTCGATGCCCAGGGTGGCGGTCCAACCGTTATTGACCATTCGTAAGAATCGTTATAAATTACGGTGCTTGCGAATGTTACGCGTTTTTCGCGCTCACGGGTCCCGACAGGAACCGGGAACTGCCGCCGACGGGCGGCCTCTCTCCGCTTCGCCACGAATTGGTGCACACTGAGTATGGAAGTTCTGGAACGCATTTGGGAACTGATCGGCAGCTTCTTTAACGCGCTGGGCACGGGCTTCGAGCGCGGGCTGACGTCGTTGTTTGGCTCATCCAATGCCAGATACATCAAGAAGTTACAGCCCAAGGTGGAGGCGATCAACGCCCTGGAAGAGAAATTCCAGGCGATGAGCGACGCCGAGTTGGCCAACCAGACGGTGCTGTTCCGCAAGCGTCTGGCTGCCGGCGAGACGCTCGATGATCTGCTGGTCGAAGCCTTTGCCGCCTGTCGCGAGAGCGGCCGACGCCACCTGGGCATGCGCCACTACGACGTGCAGTTGATCGGCGGCATGATCCTGCACACTGGCAATATCGCCGAGATGGTCACCGGCGAAGGCAAAACGCTCGTGGCCACGCTGCCGGCCTATCTCAACGCCCTGGAGGGCAAAGGCGTCCATGTCATTACCGTCAACGACTATCTGGCCCGTCGTGACATGGAATGGATGGGGCCGTTGTACATGGCGTTGGGGCTCACCGTCGGCAACATCCAATCCGGCATGGATTCCGGCGAGCGGCAGAAGTCCTACGCCTGCGATATCACCTACGGCACGAACAACGAGTTTGGGTTCGACTATCTGCGCGACAACATGCGGCCGGCCGCCCGCGGCGATGACGAACACTATCCCAAGCAGATGCAGCAGTCGCAGGGCCCCTTGCACTTCGCCATCATCGACGAAGTGGACAACATTCTGATCGACGAGGCGCGAACGCCGCTGATCATCTCAGGCCCCGCGCACGACGACGTCACCCGCTATTCACAGGCCGACAAGATCGCGCGGCAGTTGAAGAAAGACACGCACTTCGAGGTCAAGGAAAAGGAACACACCGTCCACCTGACCGACGAGGGTGTGCGCAGGCCGAAAAGCTGGCGGGCGTGGAAAGCTTTTACACTTCGGGCCACATGGAGTGGCCTCATCTGATCGACAACGCGCTGAAGGCTCACTATCTCTACAAGCGCGACGTGAACTACGTGGTGATGGACGACGAAATCATCATCGTCGATGAATTCACCGGCCGTCTGATGCAGGGGCGAAACTGGAGCGATGGCTTGCACCAGGCCGTGGAGGCCAAAGAGGGCGTGCGCGTCAAGGAAGAGAACCAGACGCTGGCCACCATTACGCTGCAGAACTTCTTCAAGCTGTACGACAAACTATGCGGCATGACCGGCACGGCCATGACCGAAGCCGGCGAATTCTGGAAGATCTACAAGCTCGACGTGTTCGCCGTGCCCACCAACCGCCCCCTGGTGCGACTCAGCGAGCCGGACGTCATCTTCCGCACCGAGCAGGAAAAATTCCACGCGATTGCCGACGAGATCGAGCGCGTGCATCGCTTCGACGTGGTCGAGCTGAAAGATCGCACCGAGCGGGTCGGCACGATCTCGCACGAGAACGAGCAGGAAATCGAGCTCCAACTGCACGAGACCAAACAGCGGGAGACGATTCCCCGCACGATCGTCAATCACGTGCAAAAGCATGGCCGTCCGGTGCTGGTCGGCACCGTGTCGATCGAAAAGAGCGAACGGCTCTCGGCGGCATTGGGCAAACGAGGCATCACCCACGAAGTGCTCAACGCCAAGCATCACAAGCGCGAGGCCGAGATCGTGGCGCAAGCCGGTCGCAAAGGCGCCGTCACCATCGCCACGAACATGGCCGGCCGCGGCACCGACATCATCCTGGGCGGCAATCCCGAGACCATGGCTTGGGCCGTGCTGCAGGAAAAATACAAGACGCGCTTGGACGTGCCGCAAGACGAATGGGCCACACTGATCAAGGAAATCGAGGAACGCGAACAGATGAAGCCCGAGGGAGTCGAAGTGCGCGGGCTGGGTGGCTTGCAAATCATCGGTACCGAGCGTCACGAAGCCCGGCGGATCGACCTGCAGTTGCGCGGCCGTTGCGGCCGCCAGGGCGATCCGGGACGCAGCCAGTTCTATCTCTCGCTCGAAGACGACCTGATGCGGATCTTCGCCGGCGAATGGGTCAAGAACGTGCTGACCCGGCTGGGTATGCAAGAGGGCGAAGCCATTCGCAGCCGCATGGTCACCCGCCGCGTCGAAGGCGCTCAGAAGAAAGTCGAGGAGCGCAACTTCGAGATTCGCAAGAACCTGCTCGAATACGACGAAGTGATGGACGAACAGCGCAAGCGCGTCTATGGCTATCGTCAGCGCCTGCTCGACGGGGTCAACTGCAAGCAGTTGATTCTGGAAATGATGGACAAACAGGTCGACGAGCACCTGAGCGAGTTTCTCGACAAAGACTACGGCACCGACACGTTTGCCAAGTGGGCGGGCGGCCAATTGTCGGTCGAACTCGATCCGCGCGACTTCCGCGGGTTGGACTTTGCGTCGGCTGCGCGGCAGGCCAAGGATGTGGCCTTTGGACTGGCGGAAAGCCAGGTGTTCGACGCCATCGAAGAAAATTTGCCCCAGGAGGAAGACCCGGCCGAATGGAACTGGGAAGCGCTGGCGAAACTGGCCAATCAGCGCTGGAAGCTCAACGTGCGCGACCGCGATCTGAAAAAGATCGATCGCGACGTGCTGGCCGAGCAGTTGATCGAAAAAGCGCATCAGGCGGTCGAGGCGGTGCAGCTCGACGAGGGCGCCCGTTTCCTGACGGAGGATTTCGGCATTCGTGAGGTCTGCGGCTGGATGCGCAACAAGTTTGGCATCGTGCTCGATCCGATCGAACTGGCCGCCATGGAGCCCGATGCGGTCCGCCGGCTGGCACACGAGCGCGCCCAGCAAGCATACGAACAACGTGAGATGGTGTATCCGGTTGCCAATGCCATCAACTTCTTCACTCGGCAGGACGCCCAAGGTCAAAAGCGGATCGATCGCGATCAGCTCGTGGCCTGGGCACGGCAGCGGTTCGCCGTTGACTTGAATGTCGACGATCTGAAAAACCTGCAACGCGACGAGATCGAAGCGCAGCTCATCGAGCACAGCCGCAAGCATCTGGCCGACACCGACAAGGCGCTGGCGGAAGTGCAACAGCAGGTGGCTCAGCTATTCAAAGGCGACGACGGGCGCAGACCGTCGCGGCGGTCAGTGGAGGCAACGGTGCGCTGACGTCGTTGACCGATTGGCTCCAGCGGAGTCTGGACTACAAGGTCGATCCGCAAAAGCTGGCCGCGCTCAACCGCGAACAACTCGAGCGCAAATTAGAGACGGCCGTCGAGGATCGCTATCGCCCGGAAATGCGGCGGCTGGAGCGAGAGTTGGTGCTGCAGATTCTCGACACGGCGTGGAAGGACCATCTGCTGGCGATGGATCACCTCCGCTCGAGCGTCGGGCTGCGGGGCTATGCCCAGGTTGATCCCAAGGTGGAATTCAAGCGCGAGGGTATGCGCACTTTCGAATTGATGTGGTCGAACGTGGCGGAGCGGGTGACCGATTTGATTTTCCGCATGGAGCAAGTGGACGAGTCGTCGGCTTCGCCCTGGACCGAAGGCCAGGCGATTCACGAGGAAGGGCCCACCGCCAGCGACATCGCCGGGCAGCAGCAAGCCGCCATCGACGGTTCGCAGGCCGATCGCAAGCTGGAGCCGATTCGCAAGCATCAGGATCACGTGGGCCGCAACGATCCGTGTCCGTGCGGCAGCGGCAAGAAATTCAAGAACTGCTGCATGCGCAAAGGCGGCGCTGCAGCGTAGCCCGGACTTGGCGGGGATTCCGGCGGATTCGAGTCCAGCCTTGCATCGACCACCAGGGAAAGGAGTCCCGACGCGATGCGTCATTTGTTCAATCTGTTGTACGCCGTGCTGCTGGTGGTCGGCTTGCCGTGGCTGGTGGTGACGGCAATTCGCCGCGGCAAGTATCGCACTGGCTGGGGAGCGAAGCTGTTGGGGCTGGCGCCGCTGCGGCGATCGAACGCGCCGTGCGTGTGGCTGCACGCGGTAAGCCTGGGCGAAGTGAGTCTGATCGGACCGCTGGTGGGCGAGATTCGCCGGCGGCATTCCGATTGGGAGATTGCCGTCTCCACCACCACGCTCACCGGCTACGAGCTGGCCCGCACGCGCTATGCCCAGCACCTGGTGTTCTACTGCCCGTTGGACTTCAGTTGGGCGGTGCGCAGGGCAATGGCCCGCATCCGGCCGACGATGTTATTGCTGGCAGAATTGGAACTGTGGCCCAACTTGATCGAGGCCGCACGCGCCGCCGGTGTAAAGACGGCAGTCATCAATGGGCGCTTGAGCGATCGCAGCTTTCGTGGCTATGGCCGGGTGCGTCCGCTGGTGGCGCGCCTGCTGGCTCGGCTCGACGTCATCGCGGCGCAGAACGCGCAATACGCCGATCGCTTTCTGGCGTTGGGCGCCGCGACGACGCGGTGTATGTCACCGGCTCGCTCAAGTTCGACGGCGCTTCGACCGATCGCGACAATCCACGCACGACGGCGTTTCGCATGCTGGCGGGCTTTCGCTCCAGCGACGTGGTGTTTCTGGCGGGCAGCACGCAGGAGCCCGAGGAGCAACTGGCGTTGGATGCCTATCGGCAGCTTGTGCGCGCGCATCCGACGCTGCGGCTGGTGCTCGTGCCGCGGCATCCCGAACGGTTTGAAGACGTGACGCGAATGCTCTCGGCCAGCGGCTTGCCGTGGCAGCGGCGGCAGGCCCTCGATCAGCGGCCGGCCGATCCGCAAGCGCGCATCCTGTTGGTCGACCGCATCGGGGAACTGGCCGCCTGGTGGGGCACGGCGCACATCGCCTACGTCGGCGGCAGCATGGGCGAGCGGCAAGGCCAGAACATGATCGAGCCGGCCGCTTACGGCGCCGCCGTTTCGTTCGGTCCCAAGACACGCAACTTCAAGGACGTCGTCAGCGCGCTGTTGGCAGCCAACGGCGCCGTCGTCGTGCATGACGGGCCGGAATTGACCGCCTTCGTGCGCCGCTGCCTGGAGCACGCCAACTTTGCCGCAGACCTTGGCGCGCGAGCGCAACGCGTCGTCTCGGCGCAACTCGGCGCCACGGCGCGGACCGTGGATCTGCTCGATGCGCTAGCAGCAACCGGCCGGGCGAATACTCGCCGCACAGCGGCCTGAGCGAGTGCGTGAATCGCCGAGGAGCGTCCAAAACGCGGTTCGTGTCGAAGGCGGCGGCTAAGGTACGTTCAGGGGATCGTCTAAGAACATTCCGTCGCGAGACACATCGACGCGCGCCTCTGGAAAAAGCTTCCGAAGCTGCGTCGAACTAATCGACCACGGCCAGAGGCCGTGGGTTTAGGAAGGCCCCTCCGAAGGGGCCGGATACATGGGGAAGGCCCCGTTGGGGCCACTAGGGTTACTCCAGGGCCTGTAATTCTTTTTGTGTCAGGCGAGCAGGGAACGTCATTTGCTTGCTATGCCGGGCATGCGGCCCTCGTAGAGGATGGCGAAGTGGTTGAGGGCCGCTTTCCAATGATGGATTGGCATGGTCCACTTTTTCGAGGCTTCGTGAATCGCCATGTAGACAATCTTCAAGGCGGACTCCTCGTTGGGATAAATCTTGCGGTTTCGCGTGAACTTGCGAATCACGCTGTTGACGGATTCGATCGCGTTGGTGGTGTAGATCGCTCGACGGATCGGCGCGGGGAAGTCAAACAGCGTGACGATGTCGGTCCATTTAGCGCGCCACATCTTCGTGATGGTCGGATACTTTGCGTCCCAGGCTTGAGCAAAAGCGTCGAGAGCGGACTCGGCTTCGAGAAGGGTCGCGGCCTGGTAGATTCTCTTCAGGTCGGCAATCACCGCCTTGCTGTCCTGGGTGCTCACGTAACGAAGCGCCGCGCGCACCAGATGCACGATGCACAGCTGCACCTGGGTTTGAGGATAGGCCGCGTGAATCGCTTCGGCAAAACCCGAGAGGCCGTCGATGCAGGCCACGAAGATATCGGCGAGGCCGCGGTTCTTCAGATCGGTCAGGCAAGCGAGCCAGAACTTGGCCCCTTCGCTCTGGCCGAGCCACAGTCCCAGCAACTCCTTGTGTCCTTCAAGATTCACGCCCAAAGCCACGTAAATCGTGTGCTGCGAGACGCGACCATTCGCGCCGCGCACGTGCACGACGATGCCGTCGAAGTACACGATCGGCCACAGCGCGTCGAGCGGCCGCGTGCGCCAAGCAGTCACTTCGGCGTCGAGGTCGGTGGTGATCTCCGAGATCAGCGTGGCCGGGAGACTTCCACGTCGTACAGTTCGCGGACGATCTCTTGAATGTCACGCGTGGTCATTCCCTTGGCATACAACGCGAGGATCTTTTCGTCGAAGCCCGGCACGCGTCGCTGGTGCTTGCCGATCAATTGCGGCTCGAAAGTCCCGTCACGATCGCGGGGCGTGGCGATGGTCAGCTCGCCCACGTCGCCTTGCACCGTTTTTTGCGAACGCCCATTGCGACGGTTGGGCTTGGATCGCTTGGCCAAGCTCGCCAGCGGCGGCTCGGCCCCGTTCGACGGCACCGCCCGCGGTTCGCCGCCAGGGGACACCGCCTTGCGCCCCAAATGAACATCCATCTCGCTGTCGAGCATCCGCTCCAACGCCGACTTCATCATCAGTCGCATCAAACCATTGAGGTCCTCGGCCGTCCTGGCCTGACCCGCAATCTCGCTTGCTAGCTGCTCCGCCCGCGTGCGTAAAGAATCATCCATGTGTCAATCTCCTCATCAGGAAAGGGTGACAAAAACTACCCATTCCTGCTAGCTGACACAAGATTCCTTACAGGCCCTTACTCCAGATCCAACTTGCCTTGCCGTTCGTCCTGTTGCTCTTGCTCACGGATGTACTGGCGCACACGCATTTCATCCAGCCCAACCGTGCTCACACAGTAGCCAGCGGCCCAAAAATGCAAGCCTGTCATCCTTCGTTCCTTCAGCAACTCACGGTGGATGCGAACCGCACTCTTGCCTTTCAGGAACCCGATCGTGTGCGCCACGCTGTACTTGGGCGGGATGCTCAAGCACATGTGGATGTGGTCCGGCATGCAGCGCCCCTCCAGCAACTCGATTCCTCGCTGGCGACACAGCTCTCGCAGAATCGCCCCTACTTCCCGTTTCAATCGTCCGTAAAATACCCGACGCCGAAACTTTGGTATGATCACCACGTGGTACTTGCATTCCCACCGCACGTGGGAAAGACTTTGCCAGTCGTGCATAGGTTGCTCCTTCCTGCCCCAACGGGCCTTCCCGGAAGGACAGCCTATGCCGTCTGGCAACTCCATGCACCACGCACCGCTCCGAAGCTCTTCGGGTCACACGGCCAGAGGCCGTGGGTTTAATGACTGACTAAATGACACTCCGCCAGCCGCCTCTTGCAAGTCAATGCCGATCCCGACAACTCCTTGTTCGCCAAATAGTCGAAGACTCCACGGTGCATGGGCTTGCACGCGTGCTCCGGCAAGGGACGGCGCGTACCAGGACTCCGCTCTTGCTTCCAGCCAGGCGCGAGCATCGCTTCGTTGATGGATCCACCTCAACTGTAACCCAATCCAGACACCCAAGATGAGCGTGGCCAAAAGGAAGGTTCGCAATTTGAACTGCAGCCAGTGCGGCTTCGGGATCGAACTCATTTTTCCGACCTGTCGAGCCAAACTTGCGACAGGAACAGCAGGCACACACCCAGCCCCGGGACAACAACCCAGATTCCGTCACCCTTCAGGATGGCGACGGTGAGGCCGCAAAAGGTCGTCCACCAGAACAACCTCACCATGCTGAATTGGCGCGCGGCGTTGTAGGTGCGTCCTGTAGCCATTAATCCATTGTAGCGATGGTGTGCGTGACATGGCTCTTCTTGCGTGTGCCACCCGCCAGAGGGCGCGCGTGCCGCAGCCTACAGCCCGAATTCGTTAGTGCTCAGGGCGGTTGCGATACGTCGTAGCCCGCGACTATAATGCTTGACTATCCTCTGTGGCGGTTATCTTTCTCGGGGCTGTCGGGCCTGGTGATTTCTTTTCTCGGCTAGGAGACGCGCACGTGGCAAGCGGCAAGTATCTGTTTACCAGCGAATCGGTTAGCATGGGCCACCCGGACAAGTTGGCCGATCAGATTTCGGACGGTGTGCTGGATGCTTTGCTGGCCCAGGACCCGATGAGCCGCGTCGCGTGCGAGACGATGGTCACCACGGGCGTGGCGATCGTGGCCGGCGAAATCACCACCAAGGCCGTGGTCGATTATCCGAGTGTGGTGCGCAACGTGATTCGCGACGTCGGCTATACCGACGACGAGATGGGCATCAATTGCGACACCTGCGCGGTGATGGTTTCGATCGACAAGCAAAGTCCTGACATCGCCCAGGGAGTCAATGAGGATTCCGGCCAGGGCAAGGAAATCGGAGCCGGCGACCAGGGCCTGATGTTCGGCTATGCCTCGAATGACACGCCCGAGCTGATGCCGCTGCCGATTGCGTTGGCGCATCGCATTCTCAATCGTCTGACCGAAGCCCGCCAGAAGAACGAAGTCAATTGGCTGCGGCCCGACAGCAAGAGCCAGGTGACCGTCGAGTACGAAGAAAACCGGCCGGTGCGGATCGACACGGTGGTGGTTTCGACGCAACATGGCCCCAAGGTCTCGAACGATGAGATTCGCAAATTCGTCATCGAAAAGATCGTCAAGCCTGAGTTGCCCGAGGAACTGGTGACCGGCGAGATCAAATATCACATCAATCCCACGGGCCGTTTCGTGGTGGGCGGGCCGCACGGCGATTGTGGCCTGACGGGACGCAAGATCATTGTCGACACGTACGGCGGCTGGGGCCGCCACGGCGGTGGCGCCTTCAGCGGCAAGGACGCGACGAAGGTGGATCGCAGCGCCGCCTACATGGCCCGGCACGTGGCCAAGAACATCGTCGCCGCGGGACTTGCCGAACGCTGCGAAGTGCAGTTGGCCTATGCCATCGGCGTGACCGAGCCGGTGAGCGTGCACGTCGACACCGACGGCACGGGCCAGGTGGACGACGAGCGGATTTGCGAAGTCGTCAAAGAGTTGTTCCCGCTCACGCCGGGCGGCATCATCAAGTATCTCGACCTGCGCCGGCCAATCTTCCGCAAGACCGCGGCCGGTGGGCACTTTGGCCGCGACGACGCCGACTTCACTTGGGAAAGCACGCATCGCGCCCAAGAATTGGCTAAGGCCTGCACGAGCGCCGTGGCCGCGCGGGCGTAAGCACACGGGCCGTTTTCCAGCTAGGGACTTCGCATGGATGCGCCGGCCGCCGTTCACACCCCTACTTGGCCCGAGATGGCGCCGCCTGTAATTGGGCAGCTAGGCAGGACGGTGATCGGCACGTTGTTCTCGCTGGTGGCGCTGGCCGCGGTGGTGATCGCCATGCGACGCGCTGGTGGCGAACTGCGCGAACCGTTGCCGGCGATCGCCTTGGCAGCACTAGCAGGTGGATTGGCGCTTGGGCGCGTAGCGTTTCGACAACTCGTGCCAAGGACGTCCAGCCACGGCAACTCCCCAGCGCGCTACGCGCTTTGGGCTCTCCCCACGATGGTGCTCGCCCTTTGGACCGTCGGGGTTTTGCTACCCGGCACGTCGGCGGTTGGGTGGGGCGTTTTCCTCGCGGTGTTGCTCGTCGAAGAAGGGTGGAGCTGGGGGCGAATGGTCCCGCAGGCGCCGCGGGTGAAGTTCGAGACACGTCAGAATCTTGAGAGGGACACGGGCACGACGCTCGGCGATCTGCCTGGCGAGGAAAGGGTTGCCACGCTTGCAGAGAATTGCGCCGCCACGAGCGAGGTCGACGAATCGGCTACGCAGTGGCTGGTGCGCCGTCGCGAGCCGGCCGGTGGCGAGACGATCGAAGGCTGGGTCCGCGTGCCGTTCGAGTCGGGACAACGCCACGCGAACGCCCATTTGGCGATTTGTCCGGCGCTGGCTGCGGCGCCCGCGTGCTACGCCGAGCCGTCGGACGGGCCGCCGTGCCAGGTGAAGGTGGGACAAGTGCTGCCCTACGGCGTGCGATTGGAAATCAAGCTCGACGAAACGGCGGACGAGCCGTGCGAGGTGCTGGTCGAGTTCTCGATTCAAGAGCGAGAGTCGTAAGTACGACGCCACTGCAATACCGGTTGATTCACTTCGGCTGCACTCCTTGCAGTACGGTGCCCATCGCTTCCACGATGCGGGGCGTGGGCAGATCGATGCGACCTTCGAGCAGGAAAACGAAGTTGTCGGCCAGCACTTCCTCGGGATGGATGATGTACTTCGTGTTGTCGCCGATCTGCTGGGCATAGCCGGGCACGCTCGCCGGCTCGACCAGCACCGGCCGCCCATCGCGCATCGCCGGCCGGTAAGTATCGCCGTCGTGCTCCAATTGCATCAGCTTGAAGTCGAGATAGTTGAACAAGTTCCCCCCGCGCGCCGCATCGTCAGCGCGCGCTCTTGGAAATCAACACCGGCATCCATTCGACCGGACCGCTTGGCGATTCGATGGTGATGGCGAAGTTGTTCAACGGCGCGTCGGGGTTGGTGATCTTGCGCGGACGCAGGGCCTCGGGTAATTGCACTTCGCCGGTGGGCCGAAAACCGATCGTGGCGTAGAGCTTCTTGCGCAACTCGGGATTGTGGCTCGACAGCACGTGGAACACTTCGTGCGGCAGGATCTTGGGTAGCCGGCTGGGCTGCTGGTCGAGCATGTTCCGCGGCAAGACGATGGCGTTGCCGCGGCAATAGGCCGCGCGACCTTCTTCCTCGCCGCTGGTCTTTACCAGCAGGATCTCCGGCGGCAGCGGCAGTTTCCAGGGACGCAACTTCTCGCCCAACGCTTCCAGCATCGGCGTGAGCCGGGCGATTTCCGCAGCGGTCCAGGGACGCACGTGCCCGGCGATGAAGCCCAAGAACTCTTGCTCGGACACGTCGCGGTCGGTACGCAAGCGGACCTGCCGGTCGAAGGGGCTGAGTTGACGGATGTAGTCGTCGCGCTGAGTCGAGCGCCGCGATGCCTTCGTGCTGCTGGGCGAACCGCACCACGGTTTGATCCGTGAGCGGAACTTCGACGGCCTGGGCCGATGCGGCGCAACAAAACGTCAAGACGAAAACGGCGAACAAACCCGCGCTACGATATCGTCCCTGCATTGTCCGCTCCAGCCTTCCTGTCCGCTCCAGCCTTCTTGTCTGCACCAATTGTCTCGCTACTTGACGCCCAACAGCACGGCCCACATTTCTTGCTGCCAGGGCGAACTGACCGAGCGAAAGCCGCAATCGGCCAGGTAGGCGAGTTGGGTCTGCACGGTCTCGTGGCAGTCGTCGCCGCTTACGCGTGGCTTTTCGAAGTTCGTCACGTTGCGCTCTTGCCACTTGTCCAGCATGCCGCGAAAGGCCTCGGTAACGCGCTTGTCGGTCACGATCCGGCGCATGTGGGCGCCCCATTTTTCCAGCGCCGCGCGGTATTCATCCTGGCTTTCGGCACGCACTTCGTCGCCATTGGCGAGAATGCCCAGGGGTTCCAATGCGTCGTAACACTGTTGATACAGGGCCTGCTTCTCGTCCGCAGCGAGATGGTGGATGGCGGAGGTGCTGACGATGGCCGACGGCGCGGCGGGCAGTTTCTTGGTCCAATCGTCTTGCAGCCGCGAGACGACAAAACCGGCCCGTTGGCCAAAGGGGGCCAGCCGGGCTTTGGCCAGTTCCAGAAATGCCTCGGATTGATCGACCACGGTCGCCCGGGCATTGGGAAAGCGGTTGAGAAACTTCTCTGCCAGCCGGCCGGATTCCGCCTCCCAGGTCGACCAGCAGGAAATCGGCGTCGGCGGGCCGGGCAATCTGCGCCAGCACGGCCTCTTGTGCCTCGCGGTAATAGGGATGCACGATATCGGCTCCGGCGTCGTATCCGGCGGCATGTTCGGACACGTTCCAGCGATAGGTTTGAGTCATCGCGGTTCTCCTTGGTTCCGTGGCGCTTCTTGGGTGGGGAGCATTGAACGTTGCCGGCCTTCTGCCGCGCCACGAGGCGCCATCGGGCGCCGGGCGGGCGCCGGGCGGGCGGCCGCGTGCCGGCTGTCCAAATGGAGGGAATCGCCCGTGCTTTGGTTCGCCAACGGTTGCCACCAGCCAGTTTGTCACAGTACACTGGCAGGTGCAACGCATTCGCGTTGGCCTCGAACGCCCCCCAGCGGTCTCGCGCCCGCAGCGCGCCAGTCACGTTTTCGGAGAGTCAGGCGAAATGGTCTCGTCCACGGAGCAGGCGGCCAATCCCACGTGCGACGTGGTGATTCGGGGGGGAACGGTATTCGATGGCGCGGGCACGCCGGGTGTGGCGGCCGACGTGGCGATTCAGCAAGGCACGGTGCAGGAGGTTGGTCCGCGGCTGCCGCAGACAGGTCGCCGCGAGGTCGACGCCGCCGGCTGCTGGGTCATGCCCGGCATGCTCGACATCCACACGCACTACGACGCCGAAATCGAGGCCATGCCCGGCCTGGAAGAGTCGGTGCGCCACGGCGTGACGACCGTCGTGATGGGCAATTGCTCGCTGTCGGCGGCGCTGGGTAAGAAGAAGGACATTCTCGACCTTTTCTGCCGCGTGGAGAGCCTGCCGCGCGACGTGTTGTCGAAGTGGCTTGGCGACGACATCACCTGGCGTGGCGTGCGCGAGTACTACGATCACCTGGATCAATTGCCGTTGGGGCCGAACGTGGCCAGCCTGATCGGCCACTCGAACGTGTGCGCCGAAGTGATGGGCATGGAGCGCAGTTTGAGCGTGTCCAAGGCCGAGCCCGACGAAATCAAGAGAATGCAGGGCATCGTCGACGACGCGCTGGCCGAGGGGTATCTCGGACTGTCGATCGATATGCTCCCCTGGCACCGCCTGGACGGCGAGCCGTTCCGGGGCATTTCGGTACCATCGCAACACGCGCACCCCAGCGAGTATCGCAGCCTGGCCGACGTGGTGCGCCGGCGGAACCGCATCTTGCAGGCTACGCCCAACGCGCTGACCAAGAGCACCGTGGCCATTCTGGGCATGCTCAGCACGGGCATTGGCCGCAAATCGCTGCGCACGACGATCGTGGCCGCGATGGACGTGAAAACCGACCGCAAGGTCTATCGCATCGCCACGCTGGGCGGCACGATTCTGAACAAGCTGTTCCGCGCCAACATTCGCTGGCAGACGTTGGCCGAGCCGTTTCTGAATTACTGCGACGGTGTGTGCACGCCCATGTTCGAAGAGTTCGCTACTGGCGTCGCGGCGATCAGCGCCACGCCGGACGAGCGCCGGCAGATGTTTCGCGATCCCAAGTTTCGTAGCGCCTTTCGAGCCGACTGGGAAAGCAAACGAGGGCGATTGTTCCATCGCAACCTGGCCGACATGTGGGTCGTGTCGTCGCCCATTGAAGGGCAAGCGGGCAAGTCGTTCGACGTACTAGCCGACGCAGCCGGCGCCGAACCGATCGAGTACTTCATGGACCTGCTGGCCGAACACGACACGGCCATTCGCTGGAAGACCGTGGTCACCAACGATCGCGCGGCCCAGCGGCAGTACTTGTTCGCCCACGATACGGCGCTGCCCGGTTTCAACGACTCGGGCGCGCATGTCCGCAACATGGCCTTCCAGGACGGCGGGTTGCAGATGCTGCAACAAGTGCAGGCCAATCCGCATTTGATGCCGATCGAGAAGGCAATCCACAAGCTCACCGGGCAATCGGCCTCGTGGCTGGGCATCGACGCCGGTTACCTGCGACCCCAGTCGCGGGCCGATGTCGTCGTGGTCGATCCGCGGACGTTGCCCACGGGCTTGAGCGAGCCGATCGAGCACTACGACGAGCGATTGCACGGCGCCATGCGCATGGTCAAACGCTCGGACAGCGTGGTGCGGCAGGTGCTGGTAGGCGGCCGTGTGGCGTTCGAAAACGGCGCGTTCAGCCCCGAGTACGGCCGTGAGCGGTATGGCACGCTGCTGCGAGCGCAACGGTGAAGCGGCTTTGAAATTAGCCGGCCTGCGCGTGGATGGGTGGCAAATCCATGGGGCGAAGGCGTCTGCCTAATGCCGGACCGCGGCGTATAATAGTGAGTTTCAGCGGTCTGATCTTGGCTCTTCGGTGTTGTATTCGCGTCCGGTCGGAAGAGAAAGCAATTATGGCCCGTTGGCCACGTCATGTTTGGACCTCGATCGTCACCTATTTGACGATTTTTGGCTTGTTTCCGCTGCTGTGCTTCCTGGCTTGGGCCTGGGTGCGCGGCACGATTTGATGATGATCGAGGCGGGTATCGTGCTGGGAGACGTTTGAGGTGGACACGCTGCTGGAAGAGCTTCGTTCGCTGCTGGCGCCGCACGAGCAGGATCACGTGCTGGCGTTCTGGCAGGATTTGTCCGCCGAAGAGCGAGCGCACCTGGCGGCACAAATCCGCGCGCTCGACTTGCACGAACTGCAGAAGCTGGCGCATGGCGCGCATGCCGCGGACGATTGGGCCGCACTGCGCGCAGGGCCATGGCGCCGCCCGCCTTTCGCTTGCTCGACAAACAGAGGTTGATCTCGCCCGAGCAGGCCGAGCAGCGCGGGCAGGAGGCGCTGGTCGGCGGGCACGTGGGCGTGATCCTGGTCGCCGGAGGGCAGGGGACCCGCTTGGGTCTGAACCACCCCAAGGGCATCTTTTCGATCGGCCCCGTCTCAGGGAGCTCGCTGTTTCAGATTTTGATTGAAAAGATCGTAGCCCGCGCGCGTGTGGCCGGCATGCGCATTCCGCTTTATCTAATGACCAGCCCCGCCACGCACGACGAGACGGTGGAATACCTGGCGGCCAACGAAAACTTCGGTCTGCCGAACGACGACCTGTGTATTTTTTGCCAGGGCACGATGCCGGCGGTTGAAGCCGAAAGCGGACGGCTGCTGCTGGACGACAAACATTGCCTGGCGTTGAGCCCCGACGGCCACGGCGGCATGTTGCGGGCGCTGGCCCAAAGCGGCGCGTTGGCCGAGATGCGCGCCCGCGGCATCGAGCAATTGTTCTATTCCCAGATCGACAACCCGCTGGTCGAAATGTGCGATCCGGAATTCTTGGGATATCACTTGATGTCGCACTCGGAGCTATCCACGCAAGTGGTGGCCAAGCGCACATCGCGCGACAAGGTGGGCAACGTCGTGGCGATTGACGGGCGGTTGCGGATTATCGAGTACAGCGACTTGAATCCACTGTCCGACGAAATCGTCGAGCGCCGCGCCGCCGATGGCTCACCAGTTTTTTGGGCCGGCAATACGGCGATCCATGCGATCGACGTGGCGCTGCTGGAGCGCGCCAATCAAAGTGCCACGGCGCTGCCATTTCACGTGGCGCACAAAGCCGTCCCGCATCTGGACGAAACCGGTAGCCGACGCGAGCCGCAACAGCCCAACGCGGTGAAGTTCGAACGATTCATCTTCGATCTGTTGCCCGAAGCGCGGCAGGCCATTGTCGTGGAAGTCGACAAAGCGCGGGCGTTTGCCCCCGTGAAAAACGCACCCGGCGAAGCGCGCGACACGCCCGAGTTGGTGCAGCGCCGGATGATTGCCTTGCACCGCGATTGGCTGCGGGCGGCGGGCGTGGAAGTCGCCGACGATGTTGCCGTGGAGATCAGTCCCATCTTCGGGCAAAATGCCGAGGAAGTCGCCGCACAAGTGCGGCCGGGAATGGTCGTGACGCAGCCCCGCTTTTTCTGTTAGCCTTATCCGGCTGTACGGCACAGGTGCTAGCAGCACGTCGGCTTGGCATATCGAGCGGGTAACGATGCTTCATGCAGTGATCATGGCTGGCGGATCCGGCACGCGCTTTTGGCCCGAGAGCCGAGGGGCGCGTCCCAAGCAATTATTGCGCCTGGTAGGCGAGCGGACCATGATCCAAGCGACCGTCGACCGGCTGGGCCCGCTGGCGCCGGCGGATCGCACGCTGGTCGTGACAAACCGCCAGTTGATCGAACAAATTCACCAGCAACTGCCCAAGCTCCCCGCGGCGGCGCTGGTGGGCGAACCGTGCCGGCGCGACACGGCGCCGTGCATCGCACTGGCGGCGCTGCTTATCCTGCGCGACGATCCCGACGGCGTGATGGCCGTGATGCCATCGGATCATGTCATCGCGCCGGACTCGGCCTTTCAGCAGGCCATCCAATTGGCGGCGCACCTGGTCGAAGAATCGCCCGAGCGATTGATTACTTTCGGCGTGCGGCCCACGTACCCGGCCGAGTCGTTTGGCTACATCGAGCGCGGCGCGGAAATCCCAGCGGGCAAACGCCCAAGTGCGTTGGAGCCGGCGCGGGTTTATGCGGTGCGGCGATTTCGCGAAAAGCCCAAGGCGAACGTGGCACGCGAGTACCTGGCAGCCGGCACGTTCTATTGGAACTCGGGCATTTTCGTGTGGAAGGCGGCCACGATCATCGCGGAGCTTGAGACGCGGCAGCCCGAGATGTTGACGCATTTGCGTAAGATTGCCGATGCCTGGGCGAATAAAGATCGTGAGGCGGTGTTTGCCCGCGAGTTCGAGGCCATCCGCGGCATTTCGATTGACTATGCCGTCATGGAACATTCGCCCAACGTGCTGGTAATCGAAGCGCCGTTTGCCTGGGACGATGTCGGCAGTTGGCAGGCCATCGCCCGGTTGCAGGGCACCGATGCCGAGGGCAACACGACTTGCGGGCGGCACTTGTCGCTGAACACCACCGGCACGATCGTTCGCTGCGGCGACGAGCATTTGGTAGTCACGCTGGGCGTGTCGGACCTGATCGTGGTGCATACGCCCGACGCCACGCTGGTGGCCAACAAGCACGACGAGGAATCGATTCGCCAATTGGTGAAAATGCTGGAAGAGCGAGGCTGGCGAGAGTACCTTTGAGCTTAGGGCCGTGTCGATGGACCGACGCTGTTTCGCATTCATGTTTCTCGCGGTTGCGAGCCAATTGCTGGCGCAGTGGCGCGCCGAGGCTGATGACATGCCGGGCAAACCGTCGACCGGTTATTTCAATGCCGTCACGCCCACCTTGGGCGGCAAGCAGTTTTGGGCCGACGAACTGTTCTTTCACGATTGGCACATCCAGCGCAACGTGCTCACCGGGCATTGCCGGCTGCTAAGCGGCTCGAACTTGCGCTACGCCTGGGGCACCTTCGACGAGTGTCGCACCAAGCTGGAACTGATCAAGCAGGAAAAGCAACTGCCGCGTATGGATGGTCCGGCGGTGATCGTACTGCACGGGCTGTTTCGCCATCCGGGCTCGATGAGCAACATGGCCAGGTTCCTGCAGGAGCAGGGGCATTACACGGTCTTCAACGTTTGCTACCCCAGCACGCGTGGCACCGTGGCCGATCACGCCGATTCGCTGGCCAAGGTGATTGACAACCTGGAGGGGATCAGCGAGATCAATTTCGTGTGCCACAGCCTCGGCAACTTGGTGGTGCGGCACTATTTGGGCGATCACATGCAACCGGCAGCCGGCTTGCATCCCGACCCGCGCATCACGCGGATGGTGATGCTCGGTCCGCCCAACCGCGGCGCGAAAATGGCCGAGGCCTTTGCCGATGTCGGAGCCTTTCATACCGTGGCGGGCCGTTCGGCCACGCAACTCGCCGCGAGTTGGCAGGACCTTGCAGCGCATCTGGCCACGCCGGACTTCGAGTTTGGCATCATCGCCGGCGGACGCGGAACCGAAAAGGGATTCAACCCCTGGCTCGGCGCCGACAACGACATGGTCGTGAGCGTCGAAACCACGCGTCTAAGCGGCGCTGCCGACTTTCTCGTGGTGCCGGCGTTGCACACGCTGATCATGGATGACCCAGACGTGCAACAATACACGTTGCGGTTCTTGCAGCACGGGTATTTCATTTCGGCGGACGAGCGGCACCCCATCGGTCCCGATCCGTAGGTCTCGCGCGGCTAGTGCTGTCTGCTGCTGGCTTGCCGGCCCACTACGCTCGATGCCGATTTGCGCGTACGATAGAGGCGTGAACGCATTGCCTGGCAGAATCGTGGGTATCGACTACGGCACGCGCCGCATCGGCATTGCCATCACCGATCCTGCCCAGTCAATCGCCAGCCCGTACGAGAACTACACGCGGCGCGACGAAGCGGCCGATCGCCGCCGGTTCTGCCAACTAGTCGAAGAGGAGCGTGTCGCGCGGTTCGTCGTCGGGCTGCCCGTGCACTTGGATGGGCGCGAGAGCCAAAAGAGCACCGAGGCTCGCCGCTTCGCCGAATGGCTACACGAATCGACCGGTCTCGAAGTGGAGCTTTTTGACGAGCGATTCACAACCTACGAGGCCGAGCAGTTTCTGGCCGAAGCGCAACTGACCAAGAAGAAGCGCAAAGAACGGCTCGACAAGCTGGCGGCACAGATCATGCTCACCGCGTACCTCGAATCGCGCCGCGCCGGCTCGGCCGGAACCGACAGCTCGACGCAGGGCTTGGACGATTGACTCGGTCGACAATTGGCGCGGGGCTCCCATGTCCAAACTCATTTTCGGTTGCGGATATCTCGGCCGGCGCATGGCGCAACGGTGGCGCGACGCAGGCCACGAAGTGTTTGTCGTCACTCGCTCGGACGACAAAGCTCGCGAGTTCGAGCGGCAAGGGTTTCAGTCGATCGCGGGAGACGTGATGCGGCCGGAGAGCCTGGCCGGGCTGCCGGGGGCCGATGGTGTGCTGTACGCCATCGGGTACGATCGCGCCGCCGGGGTGTCGCGCCATGAACTGTATGTCGACGGACTGCGGACGGTGCTCAAGGCACTGCCCAAGGAAACCGGCAAGTTCGTCTATGTCAGTTCGACTGGCGTCTATGGCCAGTCGGACGACGAGTTCGTCGATGAAACGTCACCCTGCGAGCCGGTGCGCGAAGGAGGGCGCCGCGTGCCTGGCGGCCGAACAAACGCTCGCGGCGCATCGGCTGGGCCAGCGATCGATCATTTTGCGGATGGCGGGTTTGTATGGGCCCGAGCGCATTCCGAACGCGGCGACGATCCGGCGCAACGAGCCCATTGGCGTGGCTGCGCACGCCTATTTGAACCTGATACATATCGATGACGCGGCGAACATCGTCGTGGAGGCCGATCAGCAGGTCCGACCGCCGCGGATGTTTCTCGTTAGCGATGGGCATCCCGTCCTGCGGCGCGCGTACTACGAGGAGTTGGCGCGGCTGCTCGGCGCAGGAGCGCCACGATTCGTGGCCCCAGCGGCCGATTCACCGGCCGGGTCGCGGGCTGAATCGAGCAAACGCATCAACAACGCGCGTCTCATGGCGGAGCTCGACGTGCGGCTGGTCTATCCGTCGTTTCGCGAGGGATTGGCCGCCATCGTGGCCGCCGAAAACGCCGGGGACGCATGAGGATGCAAGGCCGTGTGCCGTTTGCAATGCAATAGGTGGTTGTCGACTCGCACCCGGGATTCTAGAATTCGGTGCTTTCACGGCTCAGAGACCTGGGCCGGCGGAAAAGCCTGCTCGGACACTTCCCTTGGAACCAGGATTTTGACGGATCTCCAGCGACGCCGAAGATGCGACGCACATCGGAGCTCGCCATGCGAAAGAACTAGCCATGCTCCACCGGAAACCGGTTTTTCCTCACGTCATCGAGATGAACTATCAGGCCGGGCAACGCATCGGCTGCAACGTCTATCTCGTGTTCGACGGCGCTGATTGGCTGCTGATCGACATCGGCTTCGAAGAGACGGTCGACGAGATCGTCGAACTGATCCGCCAGCTCGATTTTCCGCTGTCGCACTGCCAGATGCTGATCGCCACGCACGCCGACGTGGACCACGTGCAGGGGCTGGCCAAGATCGCCGGGCTGGTGAAGGCGAAGGTCGTCGGCCACAAGCTAGCTGCCGAGGCGCTCGGCAAAGGCGACAAGATCAAGACTTTCGCCGAGATCGACGCCCAGGGGATCCACCTGGAAATGCCACCCGTGAAGTTCGACCAACTCGTCGACGAAGGAGATCGGCTGCACCTGGGAAAACTCGAACTCGAAGTCTGGCACACGCCGGGCCACACCGACAGCCAGCTTTCGTTCCGCCTGGGTAATCTGCTGTTTAGCGCCGACAACATCTATCGCGACGGCTGCGTGGGCGCCATCGACGCCCATCACGGCAGCGACATCCAGGCGTTCATCAAGTCGCTGCGGCGCATCCGCTCCAGCGACGTCGAGTGGTTGTTGCCCAGCCATGGCCCCATCTTTCGCAAAGACAACGCCCTGCTCGACCGGGCCATCTCGCGGCTGGAGGGCTATCTGCACATGGCCGATTTCGGCACCTGCGCCATCGATTGGCCCCTGATGGACGAATGGGACAAAGAACTGGCCGCCGGCAAGATGCCGCAGTAGCGTACGACGGCACGTCGGCGATTCGGCCATGCTAGCGGCAGCCGATGCATCCGCTTCTGGTAAGCCTTGACGGTTACCCAAACTTTGCGGTGCGCATCGTCCTAAACTGTGACGGTTCTAGCGGATATTCTCTCATTGCCGGATGCGCCGGCGGCCGATTCTGTTGGTTAGCAGCGGGTTGGTTTCTGGGCCGAAGTCCGTGGACTTGGGCGACTCAGCCAGAAACAAGTGGGCGCTTGCGAGCACCATCACGCGCTGCCCGACCTGCCGGTCGACGACGTCCCCCGCAATGTTGGGCGTCGTCGCCGGCCCCGAAACTGCATCTCATTCAGGGGGGAATCCGATGATCCGCAGGATCACGCTGGCGCGTGTTGCGCTGTGGGACTGACCGTCGTGCTGTCGGCCGACTCGGCCAGCGCCCAGCAAGCCTTCAATCGCCAATGGGGCGGCTCGTACAGCACCCGCGATTGGGAACGCCTGTACCACTATCCGTACGTCTGGTATCCGCAAAACTTCTGGTCGAGCGAGTACTACAAGAGCTCGAACGACCTGTACTATCGCTATCCGCAAGAAATGCGCGTGCCAGTCTACAACAAGCAGTGGATGAACTACATGCCCGAGGGGCGACTGTACCACCGCGGGCACCACTTCATCCTCGATCAGTTCTAGGCTTGGCGCGCGACAACTCAGCGAGAGCACGCCGCCGTTGCGCCGTCAGCAGCGCCTTGCCTCCGCTGGCGGTTTGGCAGTGCGCACCCAGCGGCAAAAACTCTCAATCAAGCGCAACCGGCGAGCGACCGAACTGAAAAAGCGCCTCGCTCGCCAGGGCCAACTGTTCGAGCGAGAGCCATTCGTCGGCCGTGTGGGCTTCGTCGATGGAGCCGGGGCCGAATACGATGGACGGCACACCGGCGGCGGCAATGGCGGCCGCATCCGTTCCGTACGGCACGCCGGTCGGCTGCGCGGCAATGCCGGCGGACTTGGCCGCCGCGACCATGTGCGCGGCCAGCTTCGAATTGTCGCGATCGGCCAGACCGAACCCAGTCATGAACGGTCGCTCGTGTTCGATGGCCGGATCGCCCCCGATTGCGGAGGTGACATAGTCGATCACCTGGCGATAGGCCACGTTGGGATCCTCACCGGGGATCAGACGGCGATCGATTTCGATCGTACACCGATCCGGCACGGTGTTGACGCTCAGCCCTCCGCTGATGATGCCCACGCTCAGCGTGGGATGCCCGCAGCGCGGATGTTCGCCCAATGTGCCCACGACCTCTTTCTGATAGCGCTCGAGCGCGTCGAGCACGCGGCTCATCTTGAAGATGGCGTTGACGCCCAGTTGCGGTTGTGAGCTGTGCGCCGCACGGCCGTGGGCATTGCAGCGCCAGCGCACCACGCCCTTGTGCGCCACCACGACTTGCAACTCGGTGGGCTCGGCCACCACGGCCACGTCAGGCTGCCGCGGAATGATTGCGCCCGCCTGCGACCAGAGTTGGGTGAGCGCCGTGGCGCCCGTGTAGCCGTGTTCTTCGTTGACGGTGCAGGCCATGACGATCGTGGGCATTTCGGCGGGGCGCTCTTCGGCCAGCCGGGCCAATGCCGCCAGCATCGCTGCCATGCCCCCCTTGATGTCGCACGTTCCCCGGCCGTACATCCGCCCGTCGCGCACCACTGGGGTCCAAGGCTCGATGGTCATACCGGTCACCGGCACGGTGTCTTGATGGGCTTCGAACATGACAAGCTGCCCGCCCTCGCTGGGCGAGCGATGTCCGTCGAGCCGGGCTACGATGTTGTCGCGTTTGGGCTCAACGGCTTGCCGCTGATAGGGGAGCCCCAGCTTCTCGAACAGCGCTTCCAGGTAGTCGGTCACGCGATATTCGAAGTATTCGGGGCCGCTGGCCTCACGGCCCATCGGATTCACGCTCGGCAGCGACACCAAGTCGCGGAGTGTTTGGGTTACATCGAGGAGCATCGGGAAGACTCGCGGGGGCGGGATATCGCGGGACAGAATCCGGTGGGCGGCAGCGCATCGGCCGTGGGCCATCATACCGCCTGCCCGACGAACAGCTACCGGAGACGGCCCGTTTCGCCCGATCATCGACACGTTGAGGCTGTTTGCAGGCTTGGGAGGCGGCCCGAAGCGCACGCTTGACCGGTGGGAACGGGGTCGATACGATCAGCGGTGCCGGCAGACCCGAACCGCACACCGAATTCGGGTCTTTTATTAGGTCCTACTTTGTGACAAGATTCACAAAGTGCGCACTTTTCCCGGTTTTTGAATGGAATACGCCGTCCTGCCCATTTTCTTGTTTGCGGCCTGCTCGACGGCGTTAGCTTTCGTGCTGCTGGGGGTGAGTGCGCTGATTGGCCCCAGCCACGACACGCGAGTCAAGGAAATGCCCTATGAGAGCGGCATGGACCCGATTCACGACGCGCGGCGGCGGTTTGACGTGCGGTTCTACCTGGTGGCGATTGCCTTTTTGGTGTTCGACGTCGAATTGCTGTTTCTGTATCCCTGGGCCGTCGCCAGTCGCAATCCGCAAGGGATCGACGCTGCGGTGGCCAATGGCTGGGTGAGCGGTCGGGGGTTGGTCTTTGCCGAAGTGTTGGTGTTTCTGGTGTTCCTGGCGGCCGGCTATGTCTACGCCTGGCGGAAGGGAGTCTTCCAATGGCGATAGAAGTTCCTGAAAACGTGGTGGTCAGCAAGCTCGACGAGTTGGCCAGTTGGTGCCGCAAGAACAGCCTGTGGCCGATGCCGTTTGCCACGGCATGCTGCGGCATCGAGCTGATGGCCACCGGCGCCAGCCGACACGACCTGGCACGCTTCGGCGCCGAGGTAATGCGCTTCAGCCCGCGGCAGTGCGACGTGATGATCGTGGCCGGCCGGGTGGTGATGAAGATGCTGCCGGTGTTGCAGCGCATTTGGCTGCAGATGCACGAGCCAAAGTGGTGCATTTCGATGGGCGCGTGCGCTTCGACCGGCGGCGTGTTCGACACCTACAGCGTCGTGCAGGGCATCGATCGCTTCCTGCCGGTCGACATGTACGTGCCGGGTTGTCCGCCGCGTCCGGAGCAGTTGATCCAATCGATCATCGACTTGCAGGACAAGATCCAGCACGAGGGGACGATCTCTGGGCGAGAATTCTTGGCACGCAAGCGTCAAGAGCCCAAGCGGGCGTTGGTCGAATTGCCGGTGATATCCCTGCCGCGCGGCGTGAGCAATCTGCCGCAGGGCGTCCGAGTGGAATAAGGGCGCACAAACCGCGAATGATCGAACAGCAGACCTTGGCAGCCACTAGTGCGCAATTCCCGTCCATTACCTGGAGCGAGTTTCGTGGTGATACGCGCGGCGTCGTGCCGCGCGGCGAACTGTTCGCCGTGCTCGCGTTTCTACGCGATGCACGTGGCTTCGACCTGCTGGTGGACATCACCTGCGTCGACTACCTCAACTATCGCGCTGCCGAAGACCGTTTTGGCCTGGTCTATTTGTTGAGCAATACCGAGACGAATGAGTCGATCACACTGCGCGTCTTCGTAAACGATCCGGATCCCTGCGTGCCGTCGGCGGTGCCGCTATGGGCGGGCGCCAACTGGATGGAACGCGAAGTGTGGGACATGTTTGGCATTCGCTTCGAGGGGCATCCGGACTTGCGGCGGATCCTCTTGCCCGAGGAGTTTGCCGCACACCCGTTGCGCAAGGACTATCCGCTGCAGGGCCGGGGCGAGCGGCACAACTTCCCGGTGCTGCATCGGGATGATGGCTAGGCAGTTGCAGACATCGCGGGTGGAATTGCGGCCGTGAAGTTGGGGTTTTATGAAGTCGCGACCAACTGGAACCGCAGCCTTTGGCATGAATTGATCTTATGTCGGTAGCCGAAACCAAAACGCTCGAGCAGCTTGCCAAGGCCGAGGCACGAGACTACCTGTGGACGCTCAACTTCGGTCCGCAGCATCCGGCCACGCACACCACGTTGCGCATCGTGCTGATGCTCGACGGCGAGCGCGTGGTCGACGCCATTCCCGACATCGGCTATCTGCACTCTGGCTTCGAGAAGCTCGGCGAGCACCTCAACTACAACCAATACGTCACGGTCACCGACCGGATGAACTACATCTCGCCGCTGGCCAACAACATCGCCTGGCACTGTGCGGTGGAGAAACTGCTGGGACTGGAACTCACGCCGCGCTGCAAATACGTGCGGACGATTTTGGCGGAACTGTCGCGGATCAGCGATCACTTGTTGTGCAACGGCGCGGTGGGGCTCGACATCGGCGCGTTCACGTATTTCCTCTACGCCTTCTACCAGCGCGAAGTGCTGTACGACATCTTCGAAGCGCTCTGCGGTGCACGGTTTACCAACAGCTACACGCGCGTCGGCGGCGCGATGTACGACATGACGCCGCTGGTAGTCGAGAAGATCCGCGCCTTCGTGCGGACCTTTCCCAAAACGCTCGACGACATGGAACGGCTGCTCAATCGCAATCGCATCTTTGTCGATCGCACCAAGGGCGTGGGCGTGCTGACCAAGCAAGAGGCCATCGCCCGCAGCGCCAGCGGGCCGATTGCCCGAGCCAGCGGCGTGACGCGCGATCTGCGCAAGGACGCGCCTTACCTGGCTTATCCGGATCTCGATTTCAAGATTTGTTGCGCTCCGGCGGGCGACTGTTTCGCGCGCTACCTGGTGCGCATGGCCGAGATGCACGAGAGCCTGAAGATCGTGGAGCAGGCGGTCGAGAATCTGCCGTCCGGGCCGATCAACGTCGAGATCGAGGAGCGCACGGCGCTGCCTGACAAGAAACAGGTCTACACGACGATCGAGGGAACCATCTCGCACTTCGAGCTGGTGATGTGGAACCGCGGTTTCACGGTGCCGCACGACGAGACCTATTTCGCCATCGAAGCGCCCAACGGCGAGTTGGGCTTTTACTTGGCCGGCGACGGCACCGACGTTGCCTATCGGGCCCGTTGCCGCCCGCCGTCGTACATCCACTTTGCATTGTTTCCTCATTTGATTCGCGGCCACACACTTAGCGACGTCGTGGCCGTGCTAGGAAGTTTGAACATCATCGCCGCGGAATTGGACAGATAGTGGCTAGTGGCTAGTGGCTAGAATGAGAAAGCAGGGAAATCCGCAGCCACGCGTTAGCCGTAGAAACCACGAAATCCGGATTTAGCATGCTGACCACTAACCACTAACCACTACCTATGTCTGAGCGCATTCTGACTGATGACATGGTGGAAGCCATCAAGGCTTACTTCCCGCGCTATCCGACGCGCCAGGCGGTGACCTTGCCGGCTTTGCACATCGTCAACTCGAAATTGCGCTACGTGCCGATGCAGGCCGTGGTCGAGATCGCCGAGCTGTTGGAACTTGCGCCGGCCGAAGTGCAGGACACGCTATCCTTTTACGGATTCTTCAAGCAGGACGCGCCGCATGGCGAGCATAGGGCCTGGGTTTGCCGATCGATCAGTTGCGCGCTGCGCGGCGGCGAAGAAGTGTTGGACCACATGTGCAAGAAGGCTGGCATTCAGCCGGGGGAAACGACTCCGGACGGCAAGCTGACCATTGAGTTCGCCGAGTGTCTGGGAGTCTGTGAATTCGCCCCGGCAATCCTCGACGGCAATCAAACGCTGAAGAATATGACGCCCGAGACGGCCGATGCCTACCTGGCCGAGTTAGGCGTGGGTGCGACGGCGAACGGTCAACCCTAGCAGCGGGAAGTAGAACGCGGCAGATCACTGCCGGAGAATCCATGGCGAAATTCGAGCCCGTGCTCCTGGCCAACGTCGACAAGCCGGATAGCAATACACTGAAAGTGTATGAAGCATCCGGCGGCTATGGCGCGCTGCGCAAGGCGCTGAAGGAGATGTCCCCCTCAGCCGTGATCGACGTGGTGAAGGCCAGCAATCTGCGCGGACGCGGCGGCGCCGGCTTCCCCACGGGGCTCAAGTGGACGTTTTTGCCCAAGGATCATCCCGGCCCGATCTACATGTGCATTAATGCCGACGAGAGCGAGCCGGCCACGTTCAACAATCGAATTCTGATGGAGGAAGATCCGCACCAGGTGCTCGAGGGTACCATCCTCAGTTGCTTTGCCACGCGTGCGGCCACGGCGTATATCTATCTGCGCTACGAATACCCGGTTGCGCTCGAACGCCTGCAAGTGGCCATCGACGAATGCTATGCGGCGGGATACCTGGGCAAGAACATTCTGGGCACGGACTTCTCGCTCGACGTCTATCTGCATCGTGGCGCGGCGGCGTACATCTGCGGCGAGGAAACCGGTTTGATCGAGAGCTTGGAGGGCAAGCGGGCCTGGCCGCGCATCAAGCCGCCGTTTCCGGCCGTCGAGGGCGTGTTTCGCAAGCCCACCGTGGTGAACAACATCGAAACCGTCTCCTGCGTGCGCCACATCGTCGATCGCGGCGCCGAGTGGTTCAAGAGCATGGGCACGCCGGCGAATCCCGACAACCCACGCGACGCGGGCAGCTATGGGCCGAAGTTGTATTGCATCAGCGGTCACATCAACAAGCCCGGCTGCTACGAAGCGCCGTTGGGGCTGACCTGCCGCGAACTGATCGAGGAATTCGGCGGCGGTGTGTGGAAGGGACGCCAGGCCAAGGCCGCGGTTCCCGGCGGCATTAGCATGGGCGTGCTGAGCGCGGCCGAACTCGATACCAAACTCGATTTCAACGGCCCGGGAGGCGTTGGCTGTCTCGGCTTGGGCACCGCCGCCGTGACGGTGATGGACGAAACCGTGTCGATGATCGACTTTCTGCACAACACGTGCCGGTTCTTCGCTCACGAGAGTTGCGGGCAGTGTACGCCCTGTCGCGAAGGAACCAACTGGTCGCTGCAGATGATGAATCGCATTCGCGCCGGCCGCGGGCGACTGCGCGATTTGGACCTGCTTTTGGAAATTGGCGACACGATCGGCATCATGCCGGGCACGACCATTTGCGGCCTGGCGGACGGCGCCGCCTGGCCGATCAAGAACGCGATTCGCAAGTTTCGCGGCGAGTTCGAAGAATACATCAAGCGCACCAATCCCACGGGCTACATGGTGACCGAAGCGGTGCCGGCGCTGCCGGTCGTGCAAATTCATTGAGACAGTATGATCGCGTCGTTGGCCACGATAGTTGACCGGGGGCCAGCGCTGAGCGAGTGAAGCTCGGAAATCGAGTTGCGTATGCCAAAAGTAATCATCGACGGAATCGAAGTGGAGCTCGCCGCCGGCGAACGCGTCAACGGCATTCAAGCGGCCGAGCGCGCTGGTATCGACGTTCCGCACTACTGTTGGCATCCGGGCCTGACGGTGGTGGCCAGTTGCCGCATGTGCCTGGTAGAAACCGGCACGCGCAATCCGGACACCGGCGAAATCAAGATGTTGCCCAAGCTGGTGCCGGCTTGCCAAACGCCCGCCACGGACAATACCGTGTTCGTCACCAAGAGCGAGAAGGTGGAGCAGGCCCGTTCGATCGTGGAAGAAGACCTGTTGATTCGCCACCCGATCGATTGCCCGATCTGCGACAAGGCGGGTGAGTGCTACCTGCAGGACTACCACTTTCAATACGGCCAGGACGAGCGCCGCGCCGACGTGCGGCCATTTACCAGTCGCCGCCGCGACATGGGCGACACGGTGACGCTGTTTGTCGACCGTTGCGTGATGTGTACTCGCTGCGTCCGCTTTACGCGCGAGATCAGCGGCGGCAGCGAACTGTTCGTCATCAATCGCGGCTCGCACGAAGAGATCGACGTGTTTCCCGGCTTTCCGCTGGACAACAAGATGTCGGGCAACGTCGTCGATTTGTGCCCGGTGGGCGCGCTGGGAGACAAGGATTTTTTGTATCAGCAGCGCGTCTGGTTCATGAAGAAACATCCCGGCGTGTGTACCGGGTGCTCGACCGGCTGTTCGATTTTGGTGGAAGAGAACCAGGACACGGTCTACCGGCTCAAGCCGCGCGAGAACGAGCACGTCAACGGCTGGTGGATGTGCGACGAAGGACGCTACGGCTTTCATCACGTCCACAGCGACCGACGCCTGACAAACGTCGAACGCCGCGATGAAGACGAAACCGTGCTGTTGGAGTGGACCCAGTTCCTGCCTGAGATCGACGAGCGTCTACGCCAGGTGGGCAGGCTGGGCGCCGTGCTGTCGCCGCATCTGACCGTCGAAGAAGCGTACATGCTGGCCAAGTACGTGCGTTCGATCGATTCGCAAGCGGTCGTGGTACTGGGGCCGGCGCCGGTATTGGGCAAGGACGAAGTGTTCAAAAACGGCTTCACCATCCGCGCCGAGAAGTGCCCCAATCGCCGCGGAGTCGAGGAGGTCGTGAAGCACTTCATGGGCAAAGCGGCCACGTTGGACGATCTGTTGACGGCGATCGAGGGCGAACAAATCCAAGCGGCCTGGGTTAGCGGCGGCTACAAGCACGATTGGATCGACGACGCCACGGCCGAGCGGCTGGCGACGGTGGATTGCCTGGTCGTGCAAGACATGTTCACGTCTCCCTTGATGGAGCGCGCCACGTATCGGCTGCCGGGCGCAGCGTTTGCCGAGCGCTCGGGCTCGTATGTGAATCACGCTGATCGGCTGCAGAGCGTGGAATGGGCCGTTCGTCCGCCCGAGGGCGTGCGTGTGGAAGCGGGCCTGTTTTGGCAGTTGCTAGGCGAGACCGGATTGGTCAAGGTGCGCCGGGCGTTGGACGAAGTGGCGCGCGAGATCGCGTTTTTTGCCGCGGCCGCCGAGCCTGTGGGAGCCTTGGGCATCGATTTGAAAGCCGGCGCGGCGGCCGAATCGGCGGCGCTGGAGGTGAAGTAGGGTATGGGAATCGACTGGAACGCACTGATGGCCCCGCTGATCGTGCCGCTGATCAAAATCGTGGTGCTGATCTTTGGGCTCATGACCTCGGCCGCCTATTTGGTGCTGCTCGAGCGGTGGATGGCTGCCTGGGTGCAAGACCGCAAAGGGCCGAACCGTGTCGGTATCCCGCTCACGAAATTGCACTTGCTGGGACTGGGACAGCCGCTGGCCGATGGATTGAAATTCATCTTCAAGGAAGAATATACGCCGTCGCACGTGGACAAAGCGCTCTACATTCTGGCGCCAGTCGCCATTTTGGCCGCGGCCATTGCCGTATTTGCGGTGGTGCCGTTTGGTTACGTGCTGCCCTTGGATGTGAACGGCCAGCCGATCGAACTGGTGGTGGCGCCGGGTGTGGACGTGGGCATGATCTACGTGTTTGCGCTGTCCAGTATCGCCGTCTATGGCGTGATCCTCGGCGGCTGGGCCAGCAACAACAAATATAGTTTCCTGGGCGGGCTCCGCTCGAGCGCCCAATTGATCGCTTACGAGATTCCGCTCGGCTTGGGCATTCTGGGCGTCGTGTTGGCGGCCGGCTCGCTGCGATTGGATCGCATCATCCTCGAGCAAGCCGAGACGGGCGTGTGGAACGTGTTCGTGCAGCCGCTGGGATTCAGCGTGTTTTTGATCGCCGCGTTTGCCGAAGCGGCGCGGCTGCCGTTTGACTTGCCCGAGTGTGAGCAGGAACTCGTCGGCGGTTATCACACCGAGTATGCCGGCATGAAGCTGTTGCTGTTTTTGATTGCCGAGTTCCTGCACATGATCGTGGGCGCGTTCTTGATCGTGATCTTGTTTTTCGGCGGCTGGCATTTCTGGGGCATGAGCGTCCCTGCCGACGGCGCCATCACCTGGTTCGAGGCGCTGCTGCGAGTCGTGGTACTGGGCGTCAAGGTGCTGGGCGTGATTTTGTTCTTCATGCTGGTGCGCTGGAGTTGGCCCCGGTTTCGCTTCGACCAGTTGATGAATTTGGCATGGAAAGTCATGCTGCCGCTGGGGCTGGTAAATCTGGTGGCCGTGGCGTGCGTGTTGGAGTTTGCCACCGTACGGCAGCAAGAGGGTGCGCCGCTTAGCGCTTGGTTGATCGTCGGCGTGGGTTGGGGTGTGGCACTGGTGGGTTGGATCCTGGCGGCGCTGTTGGCTCCGCTGCACACCGACAATCGCCCGCGAATGGAAGCGCTGCGACCGCCCGAGTTCGAACACGAGGCGATGGCCCTGCGATAACGCACGACAAAACGAACCATGAAAAGCAACGACGCAGACGTCCATTGGGTGGAAGAGCCAAAGCTCGGGCTGGCCGGCAAGATGTATTTGCCGCTGCTGGTGCAGGGGCTGACCACGACCACCCGGCACTTGTTCAGCCCGAAAGTGACGGTCAGCTATCCGGAGGTGCGGCCGAAGATCGACAACCCGCTGATCTATCGCGGCGTGCACCGGTTGAACAAGGACGAGAAAGGTCGCGTCAAGTGCGTGGCCTGCTTCTTGTGCGCCACGGCCTGCCCGGCGCATTGCATCGATATCGTGGGAATCGAGAGTCCCTGGCCCGACCGCGAAAAGTATCCGCAGAGCTTTACGATCGACGAGCTGCGCTGCATCTTCTGCGGCATGTGCGAAGAAGCCTGCCCGGTTGACGCCATCGAACTGACGAGCCTGTTTGATCTGACCGGGCGCAGCCGTGAAGAGATGATCTTCGACAAAGAGAAACTGCTGAGCGTGTACGACCAGACCAAGGATGCCGAGCCGATGAAGTCGGAAGCATTGGGAGGCACGTTATGAACGAGCTGGTTTCGGTGATCGGCCTGGGCTCGGTCATTCTGGCGGCGGGACTGTGGCTCGTGCTGCCGCGGGGCGCCGCTTCGGGCAAGGCGTTGGGCGCCGTGCTGGTCGCCATTGGCCTGGGGCTGTTGGTCTCGCGTGTCGGAGGCCTGGGAAGCTGGGGCGCGGACGTGGTTTTTTACCTGCTGGCGGGCGTCACGGTGTTGGCGGCGCTGGCGACCATCTCGTTTCGCAAGCCGGTCTACTCGGCCATTTGGTTCGGGCTGTCGCTGGTGGGCACCGCGGGGTTGCTGTTGTTCCAAGGCGCCAGTTTTTGGGAGTGGCCACCATCGTGGTTTACGCCGGGGCGATCCTGGTAACGTTTCTGTTCGTGCTGATGCTGGCGCAGCCCGAAGGGCAAGCGCCCTACGACCAGGTGAGCTGGGGACCACGGCTGGCCGGTTTGACCGGCGCGCTGATGGTGGGCGTGCTGACGTTGGCTATCGTGGGCGTGTTGCGGAATCCCGACGAGGCTAAACGACCGGTGGCGCCGTTCGACGCGGCAGCGTTGCAACAAGACATACTGGCCGATGAGCACATGGCGCACTTGGGCAGCCAACTGTTCAGCAAATATCTGTTGGCCGTGGAAGTGGCCGGCACGCTGCTGTTGGTGGCGCTGGTGGGCACGGTGGCCATCGTGGCGCAGATTCGCCGGCCGCGGCACGGAGGGTCGTCACATGGATGAACAGGCCCTGTTGACCAACTATCTGATCGTCGGCGCGCTATTGTTCGGCATCGGGCTGGTCGGCTTCTTCAGCCGCCGCAACATGATCGTGATGTTCCTGTGCGCCGAGATGATGCTGCAAGGCGTGAGCGTGAGCCTGGTGGCCTGGGGCCGGTATCACAACGACTGGGGCGGCCAGGTGCTGGTGATTTTCATCCTCACCGTGGCGGCCTGCGAGGCGGCGATCGCCCTGGCCGTGGTGCTCACCTTGTTTCACCAAAGCGGCAAGCTCGATATCACCGTCTGGCAGCAACTGCGCGAAGACAACCAGGCGGCGTACGCCGATCGCGATCAGAGCGAGTTGCCGCCGAAGCCCACGGTGCAATGGCCCAAGCTCACGCCGGCGGGCATCGAGCCCGATCACGACCTGGAAGAAGTCACGCACCGATCGCACCTCTAGGACCGCACGAACGGCCGCCTCGAACCGGGGCGGTGACAGGAAACTCACCGAGCCGACACGATGTTTGATATTCCCATTCTGATGGTCCTGATTCCGGCCTTTCCGCTGGCCGGCACGATCGTAACGGCCATTTTCGGCAAGTGGCTGAAGCACGAGGCCCATTGGCCGGTGGTGGTGGCGATCGCTTGCTCGAGCGCTTTGAGCCTGATGCTGCTGTCGCAGGTAGCGCATCAGGCGGAGACCAATCCGCTGACCGTGGGCTGGGAACGGACTTTCGAGCTGTGGAATTGGACGGGCGTGCCTGAGGCGATTTCCGCGCCGGAGTTTGCCGCGCCGGCCGAGGGCGCCGCCGCCTTGCCCGAGCGATTGCCGTTTGTCATCAACGTCACGCTGCGCAGCGATCCGCTGACGTCGATCATGCTGGCGGTGGTCACGTTCGTGGCATCGTTGGTGGCCATCTACGCGATCGGCTACATGCACGGCGATCCGGGCTATTGGCGGTTTTTCACGTACATCGGGCTGTTCGTCTTTTCGATGACGATGCTCGTTTCGGTGAGCAACTTCGTAATGCTGTACGTTTTTTGGGAAGCGGTCGGCTTGTGCAGTTATCTGCTGGTGGGCTTCTGGTACGAAAAGCCATCGGCCATCGCCGCCGGCAAGAAGGCGTTTCTGGTCAATCGCGTGGGCGACTTCGGGTTTGCCCTGGGATTGTTCTTGATTTGGATTACGTACGGTACGCTCAACTATCACGACGCCGACGGCATTGCGGGCGTGTTGGGCCAGACCCGGCTGACCGGCACGGCGGGATTCGCGGTCGGCGGCGTGGCCACGGTGATTTGCCTGTTGTTGATGTTCGGCGCTTGCGGCAAGAGTGCGCAATTTCCGTTACACGTCTGGCTGCCCGACGCGATGGAGGGCCCCACGCCGGTCAGCGCTCTGATCCACGCGGCCACGATGGTTACCGCCGGCGTCTATATGGTGACGCGTTGCACGCCGCTGTTCGTGGCTTCGGCCGAAGCCCAACAGGTGGTGGCGATCATCGGGGCGACCACTTGCGCCCTGGGCGGCGTGATCGCCCTGACGCAGACGGATCTGAAACGGGTGCTGGCCTACTCGACGATCAGCCAGTTGGGCTATATGTTCCTGGCCTTGGGCTGCGGCACGGTGGTCGCCATCACGGCTGGCATGTTTCATCTCATCACGCACGCGTTTTTCAAGGCGCTGTTGTTCCTGGCCGCCGGCAGCGTGATGCACGCCATGGGCGGCATCATCGACATGCGGCGCTTCAGCGGGTTGCGCAAACTGATGCCCTACACGCACTGGACATTTCTTTGCGGCGGGTTGGCGCTGGGGGGCGTGATTCCCTTTGCCGGTTTCTGGAGCAAGGACGCCATCCTGGCCGCGACCCACGAGCGCGGGCACGATTCGGTGCTGTATCTTGCGCTCTATTGGGTCGGCATGATTACGGCCTTTTTGACCGCGATCTATACGTTCCGGGCGTTCTTCCTCACGTTCTACGGTCCGCTGAAGGTGCCACATGAGTCGGGGCATCATGCCCACGAATCGCCGCGCACGATGACCGTGCCGTTGATGATTCTGGCGGTGTTTGCCTTCGGGGCCGGCATGTGGCTCGAAGGGCCAGCCGATCTGGCCGGGTTGCTGGGGCTCACTCCGTCGCTGTCCTACGAGGCGGTGCCACGGGCCGTGGAGCATGGCGGCGGGCATCTATTGGTGATGACCATCAGCACGCTCTTCGCGCTGTCGGGCGTGGGGATCGCAGCGTATTTGTACCTCGGTGACGATTCGATGGCGGCGCTATTGGCCCGCTTGCTGGCGCCGTTGTATTGGCTGTCGTACGGCAAGTTCTTTTTTGATCCGATTTACCAGGCGCTGTTTGTCTGGCCGTTGTTGGTCCTGGCCAAGGCCAGCGATTTGTTCGACAAGTACGTCATCGACGGGCTGGTGAACCTGGTGGGATGGATTCCGCCCTGGGTCGGCGCGCGGTTGCGATCGCTGCAAGCCGGCCTTACGCAGTTTTACGCCCTGGCCATGATTTGGGGCGTGGTGGTCTTGATCATCACGCTGTTGGTCTGGCCGGCCATTGGCGCCAGTTTGGAATAAGCGCGAAAGAGACATTCTCGATGTCGATGCCGAATCTGCTGCTGGCAACCATCTTCCTGCCGCTGGCCGGGTCGCTGCTGGTTTGCGCCGTGGGACGCGACGCCCGGGCGGCAAAATACACCGCCCTGGTCGCGTCGTTGGCCACCTTGTTCGCAACCGCCGTGCTGTTGTGCAACTATGCCACCGGCGAAGAGTCGTTTGCGGCCTGGAGCTATGCCTGGCTGGGCGAAACATCGAACGTCGACATTCGCTTCGAAGTTGTGCTCGACGGCATCAGTCTGTGGCTGTTTGGCCTCTCGACGCTGCTGCTGTTGACCTGCGTGCTGTTGAGTTGGGACGCCGTCACCGATCGGCCCGGCACGTATTACGCGCTGTTGCTGCTGTTGGGCTCGGGCATGCTGGGCGTGTTCGCCGCGCGCGACATCATCCTGTTCTACATCTTCTTCGAGTTCACGCTGATTCCGTTGTTCGTGCTAATCGGCATGTGGGGGCACGAAGACCGGCAATATGCCGCCACCAAGTTCTTCATCTATACGCTTGCCGGCAGCATGCTGACGTTTTTGGCGCTGTTGTCGATCGTGTTGTGGGACTATTACCACGCGCCCGACGGCGCGATGACGTTTTCGATTTCAAAATTGACGGCCGGCTTGTCCGAGCGGCCGATTGCCCAGCCGTATCAGTTGTGGATCTTTCTGGGCTTGTTCGCCGGTTTTGCCATCAAGGTGCCGCTGTTCCCGCTGCACACCTGGCTGCCGTTGGCGCACACGCAGGCCCCCTCCGCCGGCAGTGTGTTGTTGGCGGGCATTCTGCTGAAGATCGGCACCTACGGATTTCTGCGGTTCAGCATTCCCATGTTGCCCGATGCCACGGCGATGTGCATGCCGTGGATGTTGGCCCTGTCCGTGGCAGGCATCATCTATGGCGCACTGGCGGCTTTGGCTCAAAGCGACATGAAGCGATTGATCGCCTATTCCAGCGTAAGCCATCTGGGCTTTGTCATGCTGGGCTTGTTCGCGCTGACAGCGGTGGGCATCGAAGGGGGCGTGCTGCAGATGATCAACCACGGACTGTCGACCGGCGGGCTGTTCGCCGTGGTCGGCATGGTCTACGAGCGCTATCACACGCGGCAGATCAGCGAGCTAAGCGGCCTGGCTCGCACCACGCCCTGGCTGGCGTTCTTCTTCCTGGTGTTCACGCTCTCCAGCATCGGGCTACCGGGGCTGAACGGCTTTGCCGGCGAGTTCTTGATTCTGATCGGCATGTTCCAGCGGGCGTTCGATCTGGGCAGCGCTTCGCCGGCGATCACGCAACTGCTCAAGGTGATCGCCGTCTTGGCCGTGTTCGGCGTGGTGCTGGGCGCTTGGTACATGCTGTGGCTCGTGCAGCGAGTGTTCTTCGGACCGCTGCGTGAATCGGAGCACGAGCATCCGGCGGATCCGCCGCGTGATCTGACACTTGTCGAGGCCGCGGCGCTGGTGCCCTTGTGCGTGTTCGTGTTGTGGATTGGGTTGCACCCCGAGTTTTTTCTAAGCCGGATCCGCCCGGCGCTCGAGCCGGTGTCTCGCGGCGCCGTCGAGGCGCTGGCCCGTCGCCAGCAGCGGCCTGCGCCGGTCGTGGCGAGTGCGCCGTCGGCCAATGTGCCCGTACCGACTGTGCCCTTGTCGAATGCAACATTGCCGAATGCAACATTGCCGCCTGGAGATTTGTCGCTTGTCGAATGAAACTGTTGGCCTACTGCTGCCAGAAATCACGCTGGCGCTGGCCGCGACCCTGATGTACTTGGGGGGCGCATTTCTGCCAGCGCGCCGAGGGTGGGGATGGCTGGCGGCCGCGACCCTGATCGTGGCAGGCTTGGAACTGGCCCGGCAGGAGCCGGTAACCGCGGACAGCGCGGCCACTCAGCGCCGTTTCGGCGGATGCGTTTGCCTACACGCTGCGCTGGGCCGTGTTGGGCGTGGGCTTGATCTTCGTCCTGCTGGCCGCTCGCACGAGCGAAGCGGGCGAATCGTCGGAGTTCATGGCGTCGCTATTGCTCCTGATCGACGGACTGATGCTTGTCTCGCTGGCCGGCGATTTGGTGCTGATGTTCGCCGGGCTGGAGTTGATCTCGATACCCACCTACGTGCTGTTGTTTCTGGGGCGCACCAAGGGGACGCTTGAATCGGGCACCAAGTATTTTTTCCTAAGCGTGCTCTCCAGCGGGCTGCTGCTGTACGGGTTTAGCTTTCTGTATGGGGCGGCCGGCTCGCTCAATCTGATCGAAATCCGATCGGCCCTGGTCACCAGCGGCGAGCTGACGGGCACGGCTGCGTTTGCCCCCTTGGCTCTGGTGCTCATCTTTGCCGGCTTGGGCTTTCGCCTGACGGCAGTTCCATTTCACTTTTACGCTCCGGACGTGTACCAGGGCACCACCAACCCCAACGCCGGGCTGTTGGCCGTGGCGCCGAAGATCGCGGCGCTGGTGGCGCTGGTGCGAATTGCCGGAGTCGCCATGCCGGGTACCGAGCGGCTGGGCTGGCAGGTGGCGTTGGCGCTGGCCATGATCACCATGACGCTCGGCAATGTGCTGGCGTTGTGGCAGAACAACGTCCGACGGCTGATGGCCTATTCTTCGGTGGCCCACGCCGGATACATGTTGATCGGATTGGCCGTGGGCTTCGCCGTGTCGGGCGGCGCTGCCGAAGCGACCAATTTCGACGGCATGGGAGCCGCGTTCTTTTACATGCTGGTATACGCCGCCGCCACGGCCGGGACGTTTGCCGCGCTCACCTATTTGGGCGGAGACGAAGGCGAGCTCGATACCGTGGACCAACTGGCAGGTTTGACGCGAAATCATCCGAAGACGGCGCTGGCTTTGGCGATCTTCATGTTCTCGCTTACCGGTCTGCCGCCTTTGGCCGGCTTCTGGGGAAAGTTCACGCTGTTCACCGGCGCCTTGGGCGTCGATGCGCGGACGCCTGGTGAAAGCAGCTTGTGGCCCTGGTTCCTGGCGCTGGCCATTGTCGGAGCGTTGAATGCGGCGATCTCGGCCGGCTACTACTTGAGGATCGTGGGCGTGATGTATTTTCGTCCTGCCTCGTACGTGCCGGTGGGGCGGGGGGGCGCGGGCGCCGCATTGGCCATGGCCGCCTGCGTGGCAATGGTGGTGGGCATTGGCTGCGTGCCGGGATGGTTTGTCAACGAGGCAAACCGCGCCAGCCAGGCCGCCCATGCGGCGCTTGGCGTGCCACACATCGTGCCCGATACGACCGCCGACAGCATGCCGCGGCAACCCTCCGCGGCGGCAACAGCCGCCGGACTAGCCGCGCAATTCGTGCCGGCCGAGCGCTGAGCGAACCGAAGTCGCCAGCTACAGGCGGATTCGAGCTTCCGGCGGCGGTAGAGCCGACAGCCCGGCGCAGCTATGCTGAGAGTGGGCAATCACTCGCGCACCCGGCCAGAAGCATTCATGTCAACCGTGCGATCCGCGGCGGTAGAACTCGCCAGCTTGTTGAACGACAGCCAGACCCCGGTCTACTTGGTGGACGACAACCGGCGGATCGTGTTTTGCAATCGCGCGTGCTCGCGGTGGCTGGGAGTCGAGGCCGAAAACCTGCTGGGGCAGCAGTGTGTCTATCACAGTCCGCCGGAGGGCGATTCCACCGCGGCCGTTGCGGCACGGCTTTGCCCTCCGCCGCAGGCCCTGGCCGGGCAGCCGCAAGCGACTCGCATCGTGAAGATGACGCCCGACGGAAGATCCATCTATCGCTGGGCCAGGTTCTTGCCGCTCTACGACGGCGACGACGAAAGCGCTGCGGTGATTGCCGTGATGGAAACCAGCGATTGCCTGCCCGACGCGCCGCCAAGCGCGACAAACGTGGCAGCGGCCGCCGACACGGCGGTGCACGAGCAGCTTCGCCAGTTCCGGCAGCGGCAAGGCGAGCGGTTCGCGGTCGATAGCCTGTTGGGGACCAGTCCGGCCATCGAGCGAGCACGTGCGCAAGTCAAAGTCGCGGCCGCCAGCGATGCCGAGGTGCTTATCGTCGGACCGGTCGGGACGGGCAAGGATCACGTGGCCAAAGCGATCCACTACGCGCAGACTCGACCGGGCGCGCTGGTGCCGCTGGCATGCGCCGTGTTGGAGGTGAACCTCTTGCGATCGGCGTTGCGTGCCGCCGGGTCTCCCACGACCGCCGCGCAGTACACCGCGGCTACGCTCTTGCTCAATGATGTCGACGCGATGCCGCCCGAGGTCCAGTCGGACCTGAGCGAATTGTTGGGCTCCAGGCCGCGGCGCATGCGCGTCTTGGCTACAGCGACGCAATCGCTGGATGCCTTGGCTGCCAACGGCAGCTTCGATGCGAAGCTGGCATGCCAACTGACGACGGTCACGATCGAGCTGCCCGCGCTGGCAGAGCGTTTGCAGGACCTTGTGGTCCTGGCTCAGGCGTTCTTGGAAGAAATCAACGAGTCGAACGTCAAGCAGGTTGGCGGTTTTGCACGCCAGGCGCTCGATCAAATGGCGGCCTACGCGTGGCCGGGGAACCTCGATGAATTGGCTGTTGCGGTTCGCCACGCGCACGAGCGCGCCAGCGGCGGAGAAGTGAAAGCCGGCGATTTGCCCAGAGAGATCCAATGGGCCGCCCAATCGGGCGCCCGGCCGGCACGGCAGGACGATTCCATTGCGCTTGAGGATTTTCTGGCAAGAGTTGAAACGGAATTGATCGGCCGAGCCTTGCGGCGGGCGAAGAACAACAAGAGCAAGGCCGCGAAGCTGCTGGGCCTCACCAGGCCACGGCTATATCGACGGCTGGAACAACTGGGCCTGGACACGTCCGACGACAACAAGAAGCCGCCAGAATGACACGTCCATCTCATACGCCTCACCGTTACACTGTGTGACTATTCGCGCCGTTTATCGGTGCCGTTGATTTGCGCCGCTTGTCAGCGTCGCGCAGCATTTCTAGGATAGAGCGCGCAGTGCTGCGTGAGCCAAGTTAGCTGTTTTGCCATGTTGCTGAAAACCTCGGTCATTCTCTGGGAGCGGACAAGCAGTTGGTCCACGGCTATGTCGCGCCGCTTGTCCGATGATGTGCCGCTGACACAAGTGCGCGGGCGCGACGAGTGTCTCGCGCACTGGCCGCGGCGCCGGCGAGCATGGCGGCGCTGGAGCCGACGGCAGCGAACCTGGCCCAAATGGTCGAACTGTGCGCCGAAATCATGGCCACGCGCCCCTACGCCGCCGTGGTGGTCCTGGGATCGCCCGAGTTGGCCGATTACGAGGCGCTCTTGCGAGAGGCCGGCGCGTTGCACTGGTTTGCGTCGCCCCGCGAGCTGGGCGGTTGGCGGCGAACTGTTTTGAACCATATCGAACGTATTCCGACAGGCGCGGGCGACATTGCTGAGAGCGTCTGGCATTCACTGCCTTGGAGCGACGCCGCCACGGCGTAGAAGGGGACGATTCTCATGGCTGCCCAGCCACCAAGCGAACAAGCGGTCCGCGAGGCCCTGCAGGATTTTCTCGATCCCGAAACCGGGCGCAGCGTCGTCGACATGGGGCAATTGGGCCCGGTCAAGGTCGAGGGCGATTCGCTGCACGTCTCACTCGGGCTGACGACGCATTCGGCCGTGCTGCGCACGGAGGTTCAACAACGGCTCGTCGCGCGGCTCAAGGAGCGTTTTGGCGAATCGAAAAACGTCACCGTCGAATTGACGTCGCTGGACCGTCCGGCCGGCGCGATCGGCCAGATCGGCCTCACGGCCAAAAGCGTGATCGCCGTCGGCTCGGGCAAAGGGGGCGTTGGCAAGAGCACCATTGCCACGGCGCTGGCGCTTGGTTTGTCGCGAGCCGGCAGCAAGGTTGGCCTGATGGACGCCGACGTGTACGGCCCCAGCATTCCGCACTTGCTAGGCGTCAACCAGCGACCCGAGGTTGCGGATAATCGAATCCAACCGATCGAGGCCGCGGGGCTCAAGGTGATCTCGATGGGGTTTCTGGTCCCGCCCGGCGAAGCCGTGGTGTGGCGCGGGCCGATGTTGCACGGCGCCATCACCCAGTTTTTGCGAGACACCGCGTGGGGCGACCTGGATTACCTGATCATCGACCTGCCGCCGGGCACGGGCGACATTGTCTTGACGCTCTCGCAGCTTCTGCCGCTGTCCGGCGCGGTCGTGGTGTGCACGCCGCAGGACGTGGCGCTGTTGGATGCGGTCAAGGCCGTGGCCATGTTTCGCAAGGTGAATATCCCGATCCTGGGCATGGTCGAGAACATGAGCGGCTTTGTCTGTCCCGACTGTGGCAAGCGGTACGACATCTTCGGCAGCGGCGGCGCGCGGAAGCGCGCCCTAGAGCTTGGCATTCCGTTTTTGGGCGAGGTGCCCATCAACATGCAAATTCGCGTGCTGGGCGATGCCGGGAATTCGGCCGGCAATTACGAGGATCCGCTCGTGGCCGGCAGCTTGCTGCCCTTGTGCCAGAATCTGGTCCGCAACCTGGCCAAAAACCCGTCGCAGGGCGGCTCGCTTCCAGTGCTGACAACCTGACGCAAGTTCAGCCTGTAGAGCGGTTTGCGGTGACGAGAAAGTCGTGTCATCAACGAATTAGGGCCGTTCGGATTGCTTGAACCCGAACGGCCCTTTCTCGTTGGAATCACGGCCGCTGAAAAGCGTCCAGCGACCCGAGGGCGCAAGACGTGCGCCGCTCTCTCCGAAGGCTACTTCTTCTTCTTGGCCTTCTTGGCTTTCTTCTTGGGAGCCTTCTTCGCAGCGGCTTTCTTCTTCTTGGCCACAGTCCGTCCTCCTAAAAAAGGGTTGGTAAGTTTCGCCTTGGTGACCTCCTAGTCACACGATACTGCCGGCGAAAATCACCATGCACAAAACGAAAGTCTCAGCCGAGTGCGACGTCGCGAATGTCTCAGCGAAGACTTAACACGTTCATGATTGCAAAGAACTAAAAGCTATTTGTACATACTTTGGAAAAAAGTGCAACAGGTATTGCACGAAAAGTGGCCCTTGGTTCCCTACTTTTTTCCTGCGCTTCGAGAGCGCGCAGTCGATGTCGCGGCGCGACGTCGCGACCGTGCGCAACGTTGCACGAAGTTCGATCCGCATCGCACGACGCGCGCCCGCGATACTCGCGCGCCATCGCGCTGGAGAACCGTTGCGTTGGAGTTTGCGCGATCAATAGATGGCAACGCTCGCGCCGTCGGCAAAGCGCGCCGCCGGCTGGCGCGCGCGTTGCTCGAAGCCCCACACGTGTCGCTGCGCAGGCGCAAGAAACCGCAAATATGCCGTGCGCAAGGGCATATTTTGCGCACCCGGCGGAGTTTCGACCGACGCAAACCAACCGTTCAACAACTCGCTCCACGCGCCCTTGCGCTGAGAAAACGAAAGTGAATCGGATCAAATCCATACCACTCGGAGCGCTGGCCGACGATGGTGCAGCCGCGCTCGGCGCCGAGCTTGCGCACGACTTGATTGAGCTCGCACACGCGCTCGGAAATCGTCTCCAGACTTAGCCGGCAGCGCGGCACCAAAATCGACCGCATCAGCAGGAAGCGAGCGCGGGAAATTTTTGGCAAATTTTCTTCCGGCAAGAGGGTGACGACCGTCCGCGCCTCAGCTGCGGCCAGCCGGTCGAGCATCATCTCGACCCAGCCCGCGATCCGCTCGATGGACTGCTCGTACAAGATGTCGTTGCCGATATCGGTCACCAGCGCGGCGGTGCGCGCCTCGGTGGGGCGCGCCAGCGCGGGCCATAGATCGCATTGGACGATGCCTGGCAGTCGTCGCCCCAAGACACTGCTGGTGGCCCCGTACGACCGGCCGTGACCGTGCGCGGCCAGGACCTCGATCCGCAGTCCAAAAGCATGCTGCGCCAGCCCCAGAACGGTGCCGATGCCCTTGGTGAGGTTGCTGGCTCCGATGAGAACCACGCGCTGGCCCGGCCCCGCGACTGGGCCATTTCCAGGGCCGTTTCCAGGTATCGAATGGGCTGCAACGTTCGTCATCGGAACCCGCCCAGGCCTCCGCTCGGGCCGAACATGGCGCGAATGACGCTATAGCTGGTGTATGCCAGGTAGCCGAGAAAGAAGGCCAGGAATTGGTCGCCCAGTTGCACCAGCGCGAGCACGGCCAGTCCGGCCGCCACGATGACCGACAACCACAGCGACTGGCGCAATCCATCGGGGCCTGAGATTAGTCCGAACACCTCGCGCGCAATCTGTCCGCCGTCCAACGGAAAAATGGGCAGCAGGTTGAACAGGCCCCAAAAAAAATTGATGTACAACAAATCCAGCACTAGCATGTTGGCTTGCATGCTGTCGAACGGGCTAAACAGGACCGGCGTACGCAGGCGGAACGTCGGATCAAAGCGCACTTGATGTCCGGCAGCGGCGATCGCTGCCGTGATGAGCGTCGCGAACAGGAAGCCCGCCCCGGGTCCGGCGAGCGAAATGAGAATCTGGCTGCGCGGGCTGTGTCGCGTCGGTTGATACGACGCCAGACCGCCAAGGCCATAGAGCGTGATCCAGGGATCCCAGCCATGCCCCGGGCCGCCAGCGCGTGTCCCATTTCGTGAACCACGATCGAGACGAAGCAGGCGCCGACCCAGATCAGCATCATCTTGGGGTCGACTTTGCCGTCGCCATCGCGACTGCCACCAACTCCCAACAGTACGACGACGACCCAAAACAGCGGATGGACGCGTACCGGAATGCCGAGCAAATGAAACTTCAGGTCGTAGGCCGAGCGCGGCGGTTCGTTGAGTAGCACGTCGGTCAGCGTCCTCGGGACAGTGGTGCGAAACAGAGCATTGGGCAATGGCGACCCGCTTCAAGCCATTGTAACACGCCGTGGCACTCGGGCTCAGGCAGCGGCGCTGGGAAGCATTTCGCGCGTGGGGGCTTGCTGGGCCGCCAGGGGCACATAGTGCGGCGGCAATACGGTGGGCGCCTGCGGCCGCCGTGCCAGAATGTACTCGGCTGCGCTGCTTGCCGCGCCGCCGTGCCCAACTTCCGCGCTGAGCTGTTGCAACCGCCCGACGAGCTGTTGCCGGGCCGGCGCGTCCGTCAGCCAGGTGACGATGTGCTTGGCCAGTTGGGGCGACCGATCCTGGCACGTCAGGTACTCGGGGAAGAGCACGCTCTCGGCTTCCGGCGAATCGGGATCGAAGGGGGTGGTGTCCGTGGGAAACAAGTCGCCGCCGGTCAACAGATTCACCAGCGTGATGTACTTCACGCGGCGGAACCGTTTCTGCACGGCATAGGCCAAGGGGCTGATCCAATAGAGCACCGCGGTCGGCTTGGCGTGGTAGAGCAACTCGAGCGATACCGAGCCCGACACGGCCAGGCAGCAGTCGGCCAGGCGAATCAACTCGGGCGTGCGTCCCACCAGCACTTCGATGGGCAGCCCGCTATCCGCCACGGCCTGGCGTGCAAGCTGGGCCTGGTGTGGCCTGAAGGCCGCCACGGCGAACCGCACCTGTGGCACGTGGGCGCGGATGATCCGGGCCGCTTGCAGGAAATACTTCAGGTTGTGCACGACTTCCTGCGTGCGCGAACCGGGCAGAATGGTCACCAGCGGATGCGCCGGATCGTGGCGACTGGCCATGAAAGCCGCATCGAGTTGCTGGCGGCGCACTTCGTCGAAGAACGGATGCCCGACGAACGTGGCGTTGCAACCCTGGGCGGCAAACCAGTCGGCTTCAAAGGGCAGGGCACACAGCACGTGGTCGACGTAGCGCCGCATTTTCTTGATCCGCCAACTGGCCCATGCCCAAATCTGCGGCGGCGCGTAGTAGTAGACCGGAATGCCGTGAGCTTTCGCGCGACGGGCGATCCACCAGTTGAAGCCCGGATAGTCGATCAGCACGACAGCATCCGGGCGATGATGGCGAAAGTAGCGATCGGCACGGCCACCCAGCGCCAGAAACTTGTGCAGATTGATCAGCACGCGCAGAAACCACATTACGGCCAGCGCCGTCAGATCGGTGTGCAGGCGGCAGCCCGCCTTTTCCATTTCCGGTCCGCCGTAGCCGACGGCCTCGAGCTCGGGGCAGCGGCGGCGCAACTGGCGAATCAGATTGGCGCCGTGCAGGTCGCCGCTGGGTTCACCGGCGGAAAAGAAGATTCTCATGCAGGGACTTTCCTGAGAAGTGATGCGTCGAATGGGGCCGGTCAGACCGGCTTGCCGTGCTGCTGCTTCAGGGGCGCTGACCGGCGGAGGCGCTGTTGCGCGGGCAACGGCGCGTTCGGCGCGAATCGTGGCAGATGGCGGTGCGACCGTCCCATCGCGTCGTAGTTCGCTGGCCAGATGCGGCTCGAAACGTCGGCCGTACCAGTTGGCGACCAATTGCTGCAATATGCCAGTGCGCAAACCCACGCCGCGGGGCGGCAATCCCTCGGACACGATCATGCGACCGACCCGAAAGCCGCGCTGGGCAACGAGCTCGGGCAGTACCCGCAATGCGCCGCGCGACAATGCCAGACCGACCACTGCCGATCGATTTGCCGCAAAGCAGAGCGGCTCGTGACTGCGACGAGAATTGCCGGCAAACCATCGTGGCAATCTTTCCAGGCGATCGCGCACTGCTTGGGACAGCGGTTTTGATTGTTTGGCTGTCACGAAGTCGAAGCGCGACAGCCGGCTGATCAAGTGGGGAACTTGTTCGGCGGCGTGCGGCGTCTCCGGACCGATGCCGAGAATCAGATCGCCTTGGGCTGCGGCAATGCCGGCGCACAGCGCGGCGCTTGTGCCGCGGGGTCGATCGAAACGCAGCACACGCAGTTGCGGGTGCTGGTGCATCCACTCGTCGAACGGAATTGGCGACTCCGCGGGCGATGCGTCGTCGATGCAGATGATTTCGTAGGGCAAGAGCAATCGCTCGAATGCTTCGCTAAGCTCGGCGATCAAGCGCTTCACCGCGGCGGTGGCGCTGGGCACTGGAACTAATGCCGTGTAGTGCACCATGACAATCCTTGCCACAAGTAGCCCCCAAGTCTGCCAATTCCCTCGGCAATCCGTGGCGCGACGAGTATCGCACAACGGACAGGGCTCGGAAAGTGCAGTTTTCGTGCTAACAAATGTGAGGCAAGGGGAATTGCGAAGCGAAAAACATTTGGAAATGGCACAAAATGCGTGCACCGCTCTGCCCGCGTGCACAACAAAACAGGGGACGCTCTTTTGGTGGAGAGCGCCCCTGCAAATCGATCCATTGTAGAGCTAGCGAACTACTTGGTGGCCGGCTTGAAGCCCTTGCCGGACGTGAACAACAGAGCGATCAGATCGTCGCCCGAAAGTTTCTTGGCCTTGGCCAGGCAGCCGCCGCAGCATACGCCAACCTTCACGCCATCGACCTCAACCACTTTGCCTTCGGCGCAGGGCTTTTCGGTCAACGGGCAGCAGACCTGCTTCAATTGCTTGCTCTGCACCAGTTGCAGATTGGCCTTGGCGGCGAAACTTTCCGGCGCCTTGGCGAATGCCGCCTTGCACTTGCCGCAGCAGAACGCCACGGTGCCGCCGTTGAATTCGGCGGTCTGTTGGGCGTCGACAGCCTTGCCGGACAACGGGCACTTCAATTCAGCGTCGTCCGCACGCAACGTCGTGGTGCCCAACAGGGCGACAGCGGCCAACGCCATCAAAAAAATACGAGCCTTCATAGTCGAGATCCTTTCAAAAGAGTGTTACAGGCTTGTGGTCCGCCCAGGAGATGTTGCGCACCAAACGTTGCGAACATGCACCCGAGCGGCAATCACGAAACGAATTCAAGAGGCTAATTCAACGCACTCGTGGCCACGGCAATACCAGATTGCCGCGGCGCAACGCGCGCAGTTTCAGACTGTCCAACGGCAATGCAGCTTATGCAGCGGCACGCCGGGCGGCGATTCGGTGGGATCCAACGCCGGTCCGCTCGATACTGCCGAACGGCTAACGCTTGAACTCGAAACCACCCAGCCGGCAAGAAGAAATAGTGACGCGCGATCGTTGAAGCGATCGCGTAATTCTGCAACGGCGGGCAGGCATTGCCGCGCTTTGCAGCAGCACGGCGCGGGGGCTGGCAAAACCTGCGCCTGTGCCAATCGCTTCTTGGCGCAACATGGCTTTTCGGCTTCGTCGGCACTGCAGCAGCTTGCGTGCTGCTTGCCCGGTTCGGATTTCGTGGCACAGCAGCAGGTGCGCTCGCTCCCTACGGCATCTCCAAGCGTGCGACGACAGCACGTCGACATGCCGGCGACGACAGGCGATCCGACGATCGACACTGCCAGCACTGCAACGAGAAGGCGACGTGCTATCAAGTTGAACATGGCAAAGCGCTTCGGGGCTTGCAGGATCCGAGCGGTCGTAATTGTCGGCCAGACTTGGCCGCAAAGTCAAGCATCTTTGCCCAGGTGGCCCGGAATTAACGAAAACGGATGATTCGCTGGTTTTATGCTTGCTGGCCGGATTTTTCCAGCAATAGTTCCAAGTAGCTGCGCCGCTGTGCGTTGGACAAATGCAACTGATCGGCCAGCGAGAGCAGGCAATCGCGGGCGGCTGGCACATCGTCCTCGGACGCGAGGATCTCCAGTTCGACGAAATCCCCCAGACTATCGACAGTGTCCAACGCAACGACGATTTCTTGATCTTGCCAGAGAACGCTCATTTGGTCGCGTCGTTTGGTAACGACCGCGACTGGCGTAAATCCCAACGCCGTCAGAAGTTCACCCACCTGTGTGGCGGCAGACTCCCCGGAGGGCAAAGCGATCTCGATTTCCCGCCGCGTTTTGGTGCTCGAGTCGAGCTTGGGCCCCTTGTAAGTGATATAATTGCACTCATCCACACGCCGCAGCCGCAGGGCCTCGTCGGTGCGAGCAAAATCGCGCGACGGATGGGCAAAGTAAGTGTCAACTTGTACTTCCGTCCGCGTCGCCGACGGATCGAGCGCGGCCAGTCGCTGTGCTAGCGCCGGGCGATCGTGGACGGCGAATTTTTGTTCGACTTCGATCGGCATGACGGTGGCGCGGCCCCAGCGGTGGCGATAGTCCAGGCAACCGATTCTCGGAAAGTCACACGATGCATGCAACCGATTCGCAGCCCAAACCCTCCAGCAGCAGTGCGGTATGGGGCTGGATATTGTTGGCCTTGGTGGCGGCTGGCGCATTCTCCTACCTGGTGATTGCGACGTCCCCCTCGGTGCAAGACGCCGGCACGAGCAATCCCGCGGTGGGTCGGACGATGCAATACCTGCGCATCGAACCGCTCGTGGGGGGCGGGGACTATGTGTCGGTGGACGATTTGCAGGGAAAAGTTTCGGTCGTGAATTTCTGGGGCACGTGGTGCGGACCGTGCATCAGCGAGTTTCCCGAACTGGTGAAAATGGCCGATCATTTCTCCGACCGGGAGAACTTCCGCTTCTATCCCATATCATGCGGCCAGGGCGAGGACAGCGAACTGGACGAGTTGAAAGCGGCCACCGAAGAGTTCCTGCAAGCCCGGCACGTCGAACTGGTCACATATTCGGATCAGCATGCCAGCACGCGGCACGCGCTCTCCATGCTGTTGTCGTTGCCGCAGTTCGCCTATCCCATGACGCTGGTGATCGATCCATCGAAGCGGATTCGCGGTTTCTGGGTCGGCTACGACCCACGCTACCTCGGGCAGATGCGAGCGATTGTCGAAGAGCTGTTGGAAGAGTCCGACGCCAAGCAACCGGCGGCTTAGCGTTTCTTTATCGGTCGTTGAGCGCCACACGAAATGCCAAGGCCGCCGCCGCCGGGTCGACCGCACCGACAATTGCGCCCGCGACGGCCACACGCGAGATGCCTGCGGCAAGCACATCGGAGATGTTGTTCAGCGTGATGCCACCGATGGCGAACGCAGGCAAGCGAATTTCCGCCGCCACGGCCTTCAACAACTCGTAGCCGGGAAAATCGGCGAAGTGCTTCGTGGGGGAAGGGAACGTAGGACCGACGCCGATGTAGCTGGCGCCTGCGAGCACGGCGGCGCGGGCTTGTTCCAAGGAATGCGTCGACACGCCCACCAGACCGCGCGGGCCCAGAATTCGCCGGGCGTCCTTTACCGACAATTCTTCCTGCCCCACGTGTACACCGTCGGCGCCGGACAAGACGGCCAGATCGGGCCGGTCGTTCATGATGAAGAGCGTGTCAGACGTGCTCGCTAGTTCGGCCAGCAATTGTGCTCGTTCCAGCAGCAATCGGTCCGTCAAGCGCTTGTCTCGCAGTTGTATCGCGCCGACTTCGGCGGCAAGGAGCGACTCGACCAGACGGCGAAACGCCGCATCGGATGGGCCCGCATCGATCAGCACATACAGATTGACGTGGGCGAGCCGTGCGAGCGCGTCGGCGGTGATGCCCACGGCGCGCTCGAGCGTATAGCTGCGATATCTCAATTGCTCCACGGGACCGGCGGCAGCGGGCTCGATCGCTTTGGAGAATTCCTCCAGGCTGCGCAACGCTTGTTGCACGCGTTTGAAACTAGCCTGGACGACGGCCGCCGTATTGGACCGTGATTGTTCGCTCGGCAAGCTGATATCGGCGCCGACGTCGCCGCGCGTGTCACGGGCCGCTTGCCGATCGCTGGTCGAGAACACGGCCAAGGCTTCGGCCAGTTCATGCCGGATGGCCTTGCACTCGTTGGTCAGATGCCGGTCGTCCAAGACGAAACGCACGTAGTCCTCGACGACGCGCAGCCCTTCATCGGCTCGATTGGCTGCCGCGTCGATAGCGCGAAGCGCGCCGCACTGTTCGTGCGCGGGCAGTTCGACCGGCTCATGCGTGACCGTTTGCTCGATTTGACCTTCCTCGTTGTGATCCGGAGGTTCCAGGGGCTCACCGATGTCGAGCGGCAGGGGGCCGGGCTGGTGGCCGCTGAGGCGGTGGACTTCGGCCTCGAGTGCTTCGAGCGACAATCCTTGCTGTTGCAACCAGCGAGAGACTTCATTATCAGAGGCCACGATGCCCAGCAGCAGGTGCTCGGTGGCCAGGGTTAGTGGCTGCGGATAGTCGATGAGCAGGTCTTGCACGGCCAGCATGCACTGCGTCCACTCGCGCGACTCGGAGTTGAGGCGATCGGGGTCGGCCGCCGCGCCGGCAACCAGGTCGGAAAACTGCTGTTGCGCCGTTTCCAAGTCGACGCCCACGGTAGCCAGGAGCAGCGCGGCGCTGCACTCCGGTTCGGCCAAAAGACCGAACAAGACTTCCGTCACGCCAATTCTGTCGACTGAGCGGGCGTCGCCGCGGGTCCAAGTGGTCGCGGCCAGCATGGCACGCATGGCGCCTGGGGTAAGTTCCTGAAACATGGGCCTGATTCTAGCGTCCGGCGAAGTGTCGCTGGGATTCTACGTCGTTTGGCGACTAAGCGATGCTGCTCTAATCGGGGGAATTGGCATGTCCACACCACCCACGAAGGTACACAAGTGGTGGCCAATCGGCAGGATTGGCAAGCACGGCCCGCGGCAAGTGACAGCATCAGGGGTGTCGATATCGATCCTAACTCCAAGCGGCATATTCAGTTGCCTTGCTCCAACACGTTTTAGGAGTTAGAATTCCGTGGCGAATTGGCCCGCTGACATCATCTCGGGCATGTCCGCCAAGGCAAGGAGCCGACTTTCGATGCGCAGGATGCCCCGCTTGGTGTACCTTTGGCCTGGGCTACCACAGTTGTGGTTGTCGGGTTGGTGGTGGGGATTGGCCCTGGCGGCGGGATTTGCAGTTCTCTTCGATCTGTTGCTCGTTGTCAGTTACGTGTGGGTGGAACTGCTCAGTCCGCGCGATTTGCGATTGGGCTGGATGGCGGCGGGTTGTGTGTGGGGCGTTTCCGCCTTGCTGTCCGCTGGTTTTCGCCGCACGGCGCCAACGACCACTTCCGCCGAGCGGTTGTATCGCGAGGCATTGCAAGAATACCTACAGGGAAACTGGTTCGAGGCGGAAGCCATTCTGGGCCGTTTGCTCCGGAATGCGCCCCGCGACGTGGAGGGCCGGCTGCTATTGGCGACGTTGTTGCGTCGCACGAAGCGGCCCGACGAAGCGCTCGACCAACTCGACCGATTGGAGCGGCTGCGGGACGCGGCCAGGTGGCGGCGAGAAATCGCCGACCTGCGACAACGGATCGCCGAGAGTTTTGCCACTTCGAGCGACGCGGAGCCGATTCCGCTCGACGAGTTGGCCCAGTCGTCCACGACGCGGCAAGCGGCCTGATGAGCGGTTTTGCCACGGATCAGCGGTTTACGAAACGAACCGACCTTGCCCATACTGACTCAAACAAATAGCCCAACGATAGCGTACTAACAATCGCGGCGGACCAGTCCGGTCGACCTTTGGTTGTTGCCAACTCTGGCAGCCGCGCATCCACGGAGAGCACCATGTACGAGCGATTTACCGACCGTGCCCGCAAGGTCATGCAATTGGCCAACCAAGAGGCCCAGCGCTTCAATCATGAGTACATCGGCACCGAGCACGTGCTGCTGGGACTGATCAAGGAAGGCAGCGGCGTGGCGGCCAATGTATTGAAGAACCTGGACGTCGATCTGCGCAAGATTCGGCTGGAAGTCGAGAAGCTCGTGCAGAGCGGCCCCGACATGGTGACCATGGGCAAGCTGCCACAAACTCCCCGGGCCAAAAAGGTCATCGAGTATTCGATGGAAGAGGCCCGCAACTTGAATCACAACTACGTCGGCACCGAGCACATTCTGCTGGGGTTGCTGCGCGAACAGGAAGGCGTTGCCGCGCAAGTGCTGATGAACCTGGGCCTGAAGCTGGAAGAAGTGCGCGAGGAAGTGCTCAACCTGTTGGGCCACGGCATCGAAGGGGGCGAGTCGGGCAAGCGCACCGCGGGCGAGCGCAGCGGCTCATCCAGCGGCGAATCCCCCAAGGCCGGCCGATCGAAGACGCCCGCCTTGGACAGCTTCGGCCGCGACCTGACCGAGTTGGCTCGCCAGAACAAGCTCGACCCGGTGATCGGCCGCGAGAAGGAAATCGAACGCGCCATCCAGATCCTCAGCCGCCGCACGAAGAACAACCCCGTGCTGTTGGGCGAAGCCGGCGTCGGCAAGACGGCCATCGTCGAAGGCTTCGCGCAGCGCGTGATCGAAGGCAACGTGCCCGAGTTGCTCACCGATCGCCGCATCGTGGTGTTGGACCTGGCCATGATGGTGGCCGGCACCAAGTATCGAGGTCAGTTCGAAGAGCGCATCAAGGCGGTCATGAACGAAGTCCGCCGGGCGAAGAACACGATTCTGTTCATCGACGAGTTGCACACGTTGGTCGGAGCCGGAGGCGCCGAAGGCGCCATCGACGCGTCGAACGTGCTCAAGCCGGCGCTGGCCCGCGGCGAAATCCAGTGCATCGGCGCTACGACGCTCGACGAGTACCGCAAGTACATCGAAAAGGACAGCGCCTTGGATCGCCGATTTCAGGTGGTCATGGTCGAGCCGTCGACCAAGCCGGAAACCGTCGAGATTCTCAAGGGGCTGCGCGATCGCTACGAGCAACATCACCGCGTGCAAATCACCGACGACGCGCTGGCGGCGGCGGTTGAGTTCTCAAGCCGATATATCACGGGCCGCTGCCTGCCGGACAAGGCGATCGACGTGATCGACGAAGCCGGCGCTCGCGTGCGGCTGAAGGCGATGACGCGTCCGCCCGATTTGAAGGAGATCGACGCGGAGGTCGACACCCTGAACAAGGACAAGGAAGAAGCGGTAGCCAACCAGGATTTCGAGCGGGCCGCTTCGCTCCGCGACCAGGCGGACAAGCTGAAGAAGAAGAAACAGAACATCACTCGCGACTGGCGCGAAAATCGCGCGAGACCGACGGCGTGGTGGACGAGGAAGTGATCGCCGAGGTGGTGTCCAAGATGACCGGCATACCGCTGACGCGGATGACGACCGAGGACAGCATGCGGTTGATGCAAATGGAAGACGAGCTGCATCGCCGCGTCATCAGCCAGCACGAAGCCATCAAGTCGATTTCGAAAGCCGTGCGCCGCAGCCGCAGCGGATTGAAAGATCCCAAGCGGCCAACCGGTTGCTTCATCTTTGCCGGACCGACCGGCGTCGGCAAAACCTTGCTGGCCAAGGCGCTGGCGCAGTTCATGTTCGGCGACGACGATGCGCTGATTCAGATCGACATGAGCGAGTACATGGAGAAGCACAACGTCAGCCGTTTGATCGGTGCTCCGCCGGGCTACGTGGGCTTCGAGGAAGGCGGCCAATTGACCGAAAAGATCCGCCGCCGTCCGTATGCCGTGGTGCTGCTCGACGAAATCGAGAAGGCGCACCCCGACGTGTTCAACATGCTCTTGCAAGTGATGGAGGAAGGGCGCCTGACCGATAGCTTCGGCCGCAACGTCGACTTCCGCAACACGATCTTGATCATGACGACCAACGCCGGCGCCGAGGCGATAAAGAACGAGTCGGCTTTTGGTTTCCAAAAGCCGGACGATGACGCCTCGTACGAGAACATGAAGGCCCGCGTGGGCGAGCGGATCGAAAAGGTCTTTCGCCCCGAGTTCCTCAACCGTGTCGACGACGTCATTGTCTTCCGGCACTTGACGCTGGAGGATCTGAAGGACGTCGTGGATCTCGAGCTCGGCAAGGTGCGCGAGCGGCTGGCCGAACGGGGACTAAAGCTGCAACTGACCGACGAGGCCAAGAAGCTGGTGATCCGCAAGGGATCGAACACCGATTTCGGCGCCCGACCATTGCGTCGCTCGATCGAGAATTACGTCGAAGACCCGCTATCCGAAGAACTGCTCAAGGGCGAGTTCCAAGGCAAGGACACGATCATGGTCGACGTAAAAGAAATCGGCGGCAAGAAGCAGTTGTTCTTCACGGGTGTGGTTGGCGAGCCGGAAGAAGCTGCCGTCGGCGCCGGCGCTTCGCCCGACGTTCCGGAAGAGGGCAACGTGTAAGCCGTCAGCTCACGGGGCACACTGATTAACAGGCAACCGCCGCCCGATGATCGCCATCGGGCGGCGGTTTTTGTTTGTCCGGTCCACGCCTTGCGCAAGCACTGCTAGCGGCCGGTGGGACGGTCCCGCGCACTTTACAAGTTCGCCAAACCCACAACTCCCACGCAACCCGCAAGCTTTTCTCAAGCCGCAAGTTCGTTGCGACGAAGAATCAACAGATAGCGCGGGGATATTGCGCCTCGCGCGGGCAGAGTCGACGAGCAGACGAGCAATTGGATACCAGCATGACACCCCAGCCAAATCACACGACGCGCTTGCGCGGCCATTTCGTGGACACCGTCATCGACGGCATCTCCGATCTGGGCGGTGTCATCCTGGATTGGGTTGTCGTGCTGGGCGACATCACGCTGTTCTTTGCGCACGCTCTCGTGGATCTTCACTCGCCTGCCGCGGCGCGAGACCCTGATGCCAAATTTCTACCAGATCGGCGTATTGAGCCTGCCGGTGGTGGCGCTGACGGGCATGTTTATTGGCATGGTGCTGGCCGTGCAAAGCCATTCGCAGTTTCGGCAGATGCACCTCGAAACCCGGCTAGGCGCGGTGATCAATATGTCGCTGGTGCGTGAGTTGGGGCCGGTGCTGGCCGCCACGATGCTGGCTGGCCGCGTGGGCAGTGCCATGGCCGCGGAGTTAGGCACGATGCGCGTCACCGAGCAGATCGACGCGCTGTCCAGCATGGGCGCCAATCCAATTCACTATCTCGTCGTGCCCAGATTTCTGGCCTGCCTGATTCTTATTCCCATGCTGACGATCATGGCCGACTTCATGGGCGTGGTGGGCGGAGCCGTCTATTGCATCTATGGCCTGGGCATCGACTCGAATCACTATTGGCAGAATTCTCGCGATTTCATCAGCACGTTCGATCTGATGTCGGGAGTGTTCAAAAGCCTGTTCTTCGGAGCGGCGATCGCACTGGTGAGTTGCTATCGAGGGTTTCATTGCGACGCCGGCGCCGAAGGCGTGGGCCGGGCGGCTACCAGCGCGTTCGTGATCTCATTCGTGATGATCCTGGTGCTCGACTTTTTCCTGGGAATTGCCTTGGACAGCGTGTACATGATGATTTGGCCGGAGGGCTCTCGGCTGTTGTAGCAACAAGAGTCAACCACGGGGGCGGACTCCTGTTGCTGGGCAGATCCGGAACAAAGGAAAGCGGCAATGGTGGCGATGCGAGAACAATCCGCGTTGACGTCGAAAGGCGGCAGCCCATTGGTCGAGCTGCGCGACGTCGATGTCGCGTTCGACCGGCACGCCGTGCTGCGCGGCATCAACTTGACGATCCCTCGCGGTCAGACGTTGGCCATCATCGGAGAGAGCGGTTGCGGCAAGACGGTGCTGCTGAAGACCATCATCGGCCTAGTGCGGCCGACACGCGGCACGGTGGTATTCGACGGAAAGGACCTCTCCAGGCTGAGCGACCAGGAGTTGACGCACGAGCGGACGCGGTTTGGCTTCGTGTTTCAAGGCGCGGCCCTCTTCGACAGCATGACCATCGGCCAGAACGTCAGCTTTCCGTTGCGAGAACATACCAGCACCGACGCGCACGAAATTCAGGAGACCGTGGTTTCGCGATTGGCCGAAGTGGGCTTACCCGAGAGCGTGGTGTCGAAGAAGCCCGCCGAACTTTCGGGCGGTATGCGCAAGCGGGTGGGCTTGGCCAGGGCATTGGCACTCAATCCCGAGTTGATGCTGTACGACGAACCGACGACGGGACTGGATCCGATCATGAGCGACGTGATCAACGAGTTGATCCTGCGGACGCGCGAGCAGCATCCGGTCACCAGCGTCGTGGTCACCCACGACATGCGTACGGCGCACAAAGTGGCCGATCGGGTGATCATGCTGTATCCGCTGGCAAGGCTGGCGGCCGATGCGCCGCAAATGGTGTTCGACGGTCCGCCCGACCAACTTGAAAAAGCCAGTGATCCGCGCGTGACGCAGTTCGTCAAGGGCGAGGCGGGCGAGCGGTTGATGGAAATGAGAAGGATGGCGGACTTGGGCTCGCCTTCGGATTCTTGATGCCGACGTAAGGCAGTGGATTGGCGAACGGTCAGGAAAGCAGGCGGTTACCGGTCATGGACGAACGCGTGGTGAAATTCCGAGTCGGGGTGATGGTGATCTCCACCATGTTCCTGGCAGGGATTCTCTTGATGCTGTTCAGCGATGCCGGGTCGATCGTGCGCCCGAAGTACTCGATCATCATTCACTTCAACGAAGCACCGGGCGTGACAGAAGGCACCCCGGTGCGCAAGAGCGGTATCCTGATCGGCCGGGTAACCAAGGTCGATTTTGCGCAAGAGGGAGGGGTCAACGTCACGGCCGAGATCAACGAGGGCGTAGTTCTCTATCGCAGCGAAGTGCCGCAGGTCACCGGATCCTTGCTGGGCGGCGACGTCGTCATCCAATTCATCAAGCGCACGCGGCCGCCGGCGCTCATTTCGCCGCCGAACGAAAACAAAGACGGCCAGCCCAACGCTCCGGTCGAGGAGCACCGCACGGGCGATGCTGGCCAGGTGAAAACTGAGCCTGCTACGCCACCTGCGGTATCTCCCACTCAGCGAGAAATCATACAGCCGGGCGATTACATCACCGGCATCGTGGCGCCGAGCCCGGTCGAAGTGATTACGAATCTGGAGGGTAATCTGGCCGGCGCCATTGATACGCTGTCGAATGCCGGCAACGAAGTAGGCAAAGTGGCCGCTTCGATCAATCGCCTGATTGACGGCAACGAAGACAGTCTCAACAGCATCATCGAGAAGACCGAGACCACGCTGGCAAGCTTTCAAAAGGCGCTGGAAAACATCGACGATGTGATCGGCAATCCCGAGGTTCGCGAGAACTTGCGCCGCTCGGTCGACGAGTTGCCGCAACTGCTCTCCGATACCCGCGGAGCGATGAACACCGTGCGGACGACGGTTGAAAGCGTCGATCGAAATTTGCGCAATCTGGAAGGTTTCACGGCTCCGTTGGGCGAGCGCGGCGCCGAAATCATCGATGGCGTGGATCGCACCATGCTGCGTCTCGACGGTTTGATCTCCGAGCTGTCCGACTTCGGCAAAAAACTCAATAGCGGCGAAGGATCGCTGGGACGCATCATGAGCGACCCCGAGCTGTACCAGAATCTGAACAAAGCCGCGCAGAATATCGCGCAGCTCACCTGCGAGTTGCGGCCCGTAGTGGCTGATGCGCGGGTGTTTGCCGACAAGATCGCGCGGCATCCCGAGTTGCTGGGTGTACGCGGCGCTATCCGCCAGAGTCCGGGCACGAAGTAAGGCGTCGCCGGCAAGGTCGGTCGGCCATTGGCCGCGAGTGCAAATGTCGACGCGCTGCTTACACTAGCGCTATTGTTGGAAGGGACTTCCCGGACGCACTACCGGCGGCGGCGAAGCCGGCAGTCCCGGGCGTGCTTGCGGCGCGAACGGTGAAGTTGCAGCCGGCGGCGCGCCGAATGGTGTGGCCCCGGGAGGCGGTGGGAGCGGCGCCTGGGGCACACCGGCTCCGTGTCGCAGGTTCTCGGCGCGTCCCAGCAATTGCTGGCTGGGCACGATCATCTGCGGCTGCAATTGATATTCGACCACGCGCTCGTCGCGGATTTCTCGTGGCACCAGGTTTTCCGAGACGAAGTCCAGGCCCGGATACTCGTACCACGGCGTGGGGATCGGTTGGATGACCGTTAGCGTTTCGTAGCCGCTTTTCACCAGCCGCACCTTGCGATTTCCGTAGTAGACGAAATCGGTCGAGACAGGCGTTGTGCCAATCTGATAGTCGTCCACGTACACCAGCGCTCCGGGAGGGTTGCTGCGAATCGTGAGTCGACGCTGCACGCATCCCAGACTGCCGGCGCAGCACGACACAAGCAGCAGCATGAGCATCATGCCTGCCGAACGGCGCCAATTCGGGCCGACAGCGTGGAATGCCGAACTACGATGGGACATCGCGTGAATGAAGCCAATAACGTGGCAAAAGGGTTGTTGGATCGAGGTCGGAACGGACCGCGATAGTGTCGATCGACCGAGGTCCGAACGGACCGTGGGGCGGAGTATAAGTTCAGGCCCAAAAGGCCGCTAGGCGAATCCGCCGCTCGCCGGCCCCCACTAGCGGAGATCGGGCCCCGCATGCTCGCGCGGGCGTTCTCGTGGAACTACGAAGGCTAGGCGACGTGCATGGAACAGGGCTCTGTTCGCTCGTAATCGAGCCGGTTACAATAGGATGTTTGGGCGGACGAATAGATATTGCATCCTCTTGTTGCTAGCAATGGACCTGAGTCCGCAGCGCGGCGAATGCGGTGCGCCAGGTGCGGGACAGGTCGGCCTTGCCAGGTGTGCGTTCTGCCACGTTACTTAGGTGACACGTTCGTCTTACATCTCGTCAACGCAAAGCAATCGAAATGGCCGAACCCCTTGGCGATGGTCGTAGCGCGATAGCGCATGCAGCCCTGACGGATGTCGGACTGCGACGGGCCAACAACCAAGATTCGTTTGCGTTGGCGTTGGCGGGAGATGGAGGCGATTGGCGCCGCCGGGGCCACTTGTTCATGGTGGCCGACGGAATGGGCGCCCATGCCGCGGGCGAGCTTGCCAGTCAGATGGCTTGCGAGAGTGTGCCGCACACCTATCGCAAACAACTCGATCGGCCGCCGGCCGAGGCGCTCAAGTCGGCCATCGTGGCGGCCAACGCAACGATCCACGACCGTGGCCAAGCGCATGCCGAATTCCAGGGCATGGGCACCACGTGCAGCGTCCTGGTGTTGTTGCCCCGGACGGCGATCGTGGCGCACGTGGGCGACAGCCGCGTCTATCGTCTGCGCAACGGAAACATCGAACAGCTCACGTTCGATCACAGCCTGGTGTGGGAAATGACGGCCGCCGGACAAATGCCGCGCGGCGAAGTTGCCAGCTTCATTCCCAAGAACATCATCACCCGCTCGCTCGGGCCGCGGGCCGACGTGCAGATCGATTTGGAAGGTCCCTTTCCGCTGGCCGTGGGCGATGTGTTCATGTTGTGTAGCGACGGATTGAGTGGACAGATCAAGGACGAGGAAATCGGCGCGATCCTCTCCACGCTGACCCCCGAAGAAGCCGTGCGAGCGCTGGTGGACATGGCCAACTTGCGGGGTGGTCCCGACAATGTGACGGCCATCGTCGTGAAGGTTCTGCAGGTGCCTGACGACGAAAATGGGGATTCGACCGATCTGGTTTCGAAGACCGACGCTCCCAGCACTCCAATTGCCCAATTCTTGTGGGTGCTGATGGCGCTGGGGCTGCTGATGGCGGTGCTGTTGGCGGCGTCGGGCAACATGCCGGCGGCGCTGGCGAGCGGTCTGTTGGCGGCGGCCGCGGCCGTCGTGGCGCTGATTGTCAGTCTCCTCAAGTCGCCTCCGCCTCCGCCAGCGGATGTAGCCGGACCCTTGGGCACGGGACCGCATGCCAAGCACAGCGCGATTCCCGACACGGCACGCGTCGCCGAGCTTTGTCAGATGGCCCAGCAATTGCGCGAGGCGGCCAAGGACGAACATTGGACTCTCGACTGGACCAAGTTCAACGCATACGGAGAACAAGCGCAGGCGGCGCTGGTGGGCGGCGATTTCGCCCGCGCTGTGCGCGAGTATGCGTTGGCCATCAGCTTCATGATGAACGAAATCCGCCATCAGCCATCACGCAAGGATTCGCGCGACAGTTCCGTGCTCGACCGATAGTGGGCCACTTGCCGCGGCGGCCCTAGGCAGCCAGCGGGTGTTCGGCGTGGGCCCCTTGCAATGACTCCTCGTGCAATACGGCGGTCGCGCCGGCACGGCGATTGCCAAGTGCAAGCAGGATGCAACAGGCCACGTACCACGTCGCCGTGCCCAATCCCAACAGGCCAATCCGGCCAGCGTAGTCCAGCAGCACGTAGTGCGTCACCGAAAGCACGGCCGGCACGGTCGCGATCGCCAGCGCCGTGTTCTCTCGTCCGGATCTCCACAACCAGGCGCCGGTGTACATGATCGCCGGCAGCAGCAACACGTAGTAGTGGCCGCGCACGATTGGCGCCAACACCAGCGTCGAAACGCAGGCCACACCGAATGCCGCCGCCATTGCCAGATCGTCGCCGTACCGAGCCACTCGATACGCCATGACCAGCAGCAACAATCCGGCTGCCAGCCGCACCGCCAGCAATGTGCGGCCGACGACCGGAGCGTCCATCGGGAACACGACTCCCTGGTTGCGGAGCATGGTCGGGTCGATGTCGTTGGGCCCGCTGGCGAAGCAATGGGCGATCCAGTTCCCCAAGCGTTCGGTGGCATTGACGAGACTTTGATTACGGAGCGAGGACGAATCGCCGGCGAAATCGCTGGTGGTGTCTTCCAAACGCACTGCGACGGTGCGCCACCACGTATCCAAGTGCGAGAGATTGGTACGCCAGCCGACCAGACTGGCGGGCACGACGAGCAAAAACATCACCAGCCCACAGGCAACACCGGCCGTGAGGGCGCCGGCTCGCGGCAAAGCGTCGGCCGGGCGTTTGGCAAACCACGCCGCCAGGAGTTGTTCGACCAAGAGAAACCCGACCGGCACGAGCGGCGAGATTTTCAGCACGATGGGCAGCGCCAATACGCAGCCTGCCAGAAACGCGCGGACGGCGCCTCGGCTCTCGAGGTAGAGTCGAAAACCCAGCAGCAGCAAGTAGAGCTTGGCGACGCCGACCTGGCCGCGCTGCAAGCAGTTGAATGCCGGCAACAGGCTGGCCACGACGGCCGACCAGCCGACCCACGAGGGCACCGGTCCGAATAAGGGATGTTGGGGTCGATCAGGCAACACCCAGCGCGCCACGCGCAGCGATTCGCTGTAGCAGCCGTACACCATGAGCGTGCTCAACACGAACCAGATGAGCACTTGCACCTGCGGCAGCAGGGAGTGCAGCGGGGCGACGAGCATGGCGAATGCGGGCGGATACAGATATCCCCAACCCCGCGGATTGGTTACTTCATAGGGCTGGCGACCGTCAAAGAAGGCCGCTCCGGCTTCGGTGTAGACGGTGAAATCCGACTTGTGCAGACCGAGATCGTTGGGATCGACCTGGCCGCGCACCCGGACGTCGACCCATCCCCAGATGGCCATCGCCACGCCCAGCGTCACCAGCGTGTTGAGCTTGTGCCAGCGCAGGCGTGCGTACCAGCGGCGGGTGGTTGCACTCGGAGAGGTGGCATCGTCGGGCTTCACAACGCGCGGCCTGTTGTAGCAGTGGGGAGGGTGGCGTCCGATACCCGCTGCGCATTAGGGGGGATCCGCTGTCGCCACGGGCCACGGATTCGGCCGCAACGCTATCGTTACAGACGATTTGCGTCAAGATCGCTTGGCCTTTTCGGGGCCCCCGCGGCGGCGCCGGTCCAGTCTTGCTCCGTAGCGGACCATGATGCTAGACTTCTCGCCCCCGCGGACGCGCTCTCCGAGCCCCTGCAGCCATGCGCGCCTCCGTGGGCGGACGATTGCGACAAGGAGGTCGCCGTTGCTCTCGAAGTGGCCCATCAGAAACAAGGTGCGAATCGGCATCGGCTTGCTGCTGGTGATCGTCGCCACGTTGTCTGCCAGTGGTTTCCGGGGCGTGTATGCCTATCGCGGCGCCGTGCGCGGGTTTCGCGGCCGGGCCGAAGAGTTGCCGCTGGCCAAGAAGCTCAGCGGCCAGATCGCCGACATGCGCGTGATCGTGGCCCAGGTGCGCGGCGCGCGGGCCACGAGCGACGAGGGTTTTCCGCCGCCGGGTCCCGACTATGATGAGCTGGCCTACCAGTTTTCGAAGCGCGTGCAGGATGTCGGCGACACGCTCGCCATCTATCGCCAACACCTTGTGCGCAACGAAGCCGACAATACGCGGATCAACGAGAGCGACGCGGAATGGGCCACCGTCTACAAGATCGACGCGGCGCTGGAACGCGTTGCGGAGTCTACGAAGCTGGCCGACTGGATTACGTTCGAGCCCCGGTTGGAAGCGACCCACGCGGAGTTGGAGCGTCTGCAAAACCTGGCTTTCGAGTTGCCCAGCCATTTGCACCGGCGGCTGCACGACTTTGCCGGCGAAGTGCGCACCCAATACCGTGCTCTGATTCTCCTGACCTGGATCACGACGGTACTGGGAATGTTGCTGTTGGGACTGTTCATTCGATTGTTCTACGCCTGGGTGTTTTTCCCGTTGCAAGTGCTGATCGATGGCTCGCGCCGGGTGGCCGCGGGCGAGTTTCGCTATCGCATTTCCCTGGATACACGCGACGAGATGTCGGAATTGGCGGCGGCAATGAACGACATGACGGCCCGCTTCGAGGCGATCCGCGACGATCTCGATAGCCAGGTGCGCGAGCGAACCAAGCAGGTCGTGCGCAGCGAGCAACTGGCCAGCGTAGGATTTCTGGCGGCGGGCGTCGCCCACGAGATCAACAATCCGCTGGCCTCCATCGCGCTGTGCGCCGAGTCGTTGGAAAGCCGCGTCTCGGAATTGCTGGAAACGCTGTCGGAAGTCCAGCGCGGCGATGCCGACGTGGTGCGCAATTATTTGCAGATGATTCAGAACGAAGCGTTCCGTTGCAAGGGGATCACCGAGCGGTTGCTCGATTTTTCGCGCCGGCGACGTGGCGCGTCAGTCGGTCGACTTGCGCGAACTGGTGACCGGCGTGATCGAAGTGGTCGGCCACCTGGGGCGCTATCACGACCGCCACACCGAGCTGGCGCCCGGCGAGGGCGTGATCGCCCAGGTCAATGCCCAGGAATTGAAGCAGGTCGTGCTGAATCTGATCACCAACGCGCTGGACAGCATGTCGGCCGGAGGACGGCTGACGATCGAGCTAGGCCAACGCGGGGATCAGGCCGAAATGCTGTTTACCGATGACGGCTGCGGCATGACCGACGAAGTGCTCAAACACCTGTTCGAACCATTCTTTACCCGGCGGCGCAATGGGCAGGGCACCGGCTTGGGACTTTCGATTACCTATCGCATCATCGCCGATCACGGGGGCCATATCGACGTGCATAGCGATGGACCGGGCACCGGAGCGCAGTTCCGCGTGACGTTGCCCTTGGCAGAGAAACACAAGGAGATGGACCATCGCTACCAAGCCGCATAGCCGCCTCAAGTTGTTATTCGCCGACGACGAAAAGTCGCTGCAGGAGCTGATGAGCCTGGAGCTGCCGCGCATGGGCCACGAAGTGACCGTCTGTCCCGACGGACTCACGGCCGTAGCGGCGCTCGAGCGCAATTCTTACGATTGCATCCTGGTCGATCTCGACATGCCGGGCTACTCGGGCATCGAGGTGATCGGCAAAGCCAAAGAACTTTCGCCGCAGACCGATGCGGTGGTGCTCACCGGCAAGTCGTCACTGGAAAGTGCCATCGCTGCGCTGCGCCACGGAGCGTTCGACTATCTGACCAAGCCCTGTAAGCTGGTCGAGCTGCAATCGCTGCTCAATCGCGTCGCCGAAAAGCGCCAGCTCACCAACAAATATCTGGCGCTCAAGCATCAATTGGAACGCGTCGAGGGTAAGAGCGAGCTGGTGGGCGATAGCCCGTTGATGGAGCAAGTGCGCAAGCTGATCTCGAAGGTGGCGCCCACCGACTCGACCGTGTTAGTGCTGGGCGAAACGGGCACCGGCAAGGAGTTGGCCGCTCGGGCGCTGCACGACCAGAGTTTGCGGCGCGACATGCCCTTTGTGGCGATCAATTGCGGAGCCTTGCCTGAGAGCCTGATCGAAAGCGAGCTGTTTGGCCATCGTCGCGGCAGCTTCACCGGGGCGGACGAGCATCGCGTGGGCTTGTTCGAAGTGGCCAACGGCGGCACTTTGTTTCTGGACGAAATTGGCGAGCTGCCCAAGGCCATGCAGGCCAAGCTGCTGCGGTTTCTGGAAAGCGGCGAGATTCGACGCGTGGGCGAAAACGAATCGCTCACGGTCGACGTCCGCGTCGTCTGCGCCACGCATCGGCAACTGGATCAGATGGTCGAGGAGGGAGAGTTTCGCGAGGACCTGATGTTTCGCATCAACACGTTCGAAATCCATTTGCCCGCCTTGCGCGAGCGAAGCGAAGACATCGGGCAACTGGCGGCCCATCTGATGCGCCGATTGCGCACCGGCGTGCGGCCCCAGGACGAGCTGTTTACGCCCGAGGCCTTGCGCGTGTTGCGCGAGCACGCCTGGCCGGGCAACGTGCGCGAACTGGCCAACGTGATCGAACATGCCGCCATTCTGTCGGAATCCGGACCGATCGATGTCGGCGACTTTCCCAACAAGTTCGAGTTGCGCCGGCTGCGGGCGACCGCGCAACCAAGTGGCTCGGCCATGTCACTCAAAGCGCCCGTGGGCGCGCACCAAACGCTGCGCGAGATCGAGATGCAAGTGATCTACCAGACCCTGGAGCGATTGGGCGGCAACAAGCCCAAGGCCGCCGAGGAACTGGGCATCAGCCTGAAGACACTCTACAACAAGCTCAACCAGGCCAGCGGATCGCTGGAACGTTCCGCTTAGCCGGCCAGGTGCGATGGGCTCCCCACGAAAAAAACGCCGCTGCGCACGTGAACGCGCGCAGCGGCGCGTGGGCGAAACTCATTTGGTATTGTGCGCTGCCGCCCCGTTCCTAACGGCCGTGGCGATTCTTGGGGAAGAAGCGGAACCGCAGTTCGCGGAGGACGCGGAGGGAGGAGAAGGGGATTGGGACGAAGAGGGTTTGACCACGACGGGGGCCTGTAATTCTTTTTGTGTCAGGCGAGCAGGGAACGTCATTTGCTTGCTATGCCGGGCATGCGGCCCTCGTAGAGGATGGCGAAGTGGTTGAGGGCCGCTTTCCAATGATGGATTGGCATGGTCCACTTTTTCGAGGCTTCGTGAATCGCCATGTAGACAATCTTCAAGGCGGACTCCTCGTTGGGATAAATCTTGCGGTTTCGCGTGAACTTGCGAATCACGCTGTTGACGGATTCGATCGCGTTGGTGGTGTAGATCGCTCGACGGATCGGCGCGGGGAAGTCAAACAGCGTGACGATGTCGGTCCATTTAGCGCGCCACATCTTCGTGATGGTCGGATACTTTGCGTCCCAGGCTTGAGCAAAAGCGTCGAGAGCGGACTCGGCTTCGAGAAGGGTCGCGGCCTGGTAGATTCTCTTCAGGTCGGCAATCACCGCCTTGCTGTCCTGGGTGCTCACGTAACGAAGCGCCGCGCGCACCAGATGCACGATGCACAGCTGCACCTGGGTTTGAGGATAGGCCGCGTGAATCGCTTCGGCAAAACCCGAGAGGCCGTCGATGCAGGCCACGAAGATATCGACGAGGCCGCGGTTCTTCAGATCGGTCAGGCAAGCGAGCCAGAACTTGGCCCCTTCGCTCTGGCCGAGCCACAGTCCCAGCAACTCCTTGTGTCCTTCAAGATTCACGCCCAAAGCCACGTAAATCGTGTGCTGCGAGACGCGACCATTCGCGCCGCGCACGTGCACGACGATGCCGTCGAAGTACACGATCGGCCACAGCGCGTCGAGCGGCCGCGTGCGCCAAGCAGTCACTTCGGCGTCGAGGTCGGTGGTGATCTCCGAGATCAGCGTGGCCGAGACTTCCACGTCGTACAGTTCGCGGACGATCTCTTGAATGTCACGCGTGGTCATTCCCTTGGCATACAACGCGAGGATCTTTTCGTCGAAGCCCGGCACGCGTCGCTGGTGCTTGCCGATCAATTGCGGCTCGAAAGTCCCGTCACGATCGCGGGGCGTGGCGATGGTCAGCTCGCCCACGTCGCCTTGCACCGTTTTTTGCGAACGCCCATTGCGACGGTTGGGCTTGGATCGCTTGGCCAAGCTCGCCAGCGGCGGCTCGGCCCCGTTCGACGGCACCGCCCGCGGTTCGCCGCCAGGGGACACCGCCTTGCGCCCCAAATGAACATCCATCTCGCTGTCGAGCATCCGCTCCAACGCCGACTTCATCATCAGTCGCATCAAACCATTGAGGTCCTCGGCCGTCCTGGCCTGACCCGCAATCTCGCTTGCTAGCTGCTCCGCCCGCGTGCGTAAAGAATCGGTAGTGTCCTAATTGCGTGTTGCTGGGTTTAAGGCGGTCTCGAAAAGCTCCTCGAAACCCCACACGTGGCCGGCGAGCCCCGCCATCATGGCAGCGGTCGGGCGCTTCTGTCCCGACTTGCCCGGTTTCCGAGTCTGCCAGCAGTAGTTGTAGTAGGCCGCGAACATCGCGAACGCGCACTCCAGGTTGCGGAGTTTCTTGGAGAAGCACAGCGTCAGCCGATTGAGCCGCTTCATAAAGACGCGCTGGGTTCCGTTCAACCGCTCGACGTGCGACGTGCATATCGTGCGTTGGTTGCGGCCCTCTATCCCCTTTATGCCAGTTCGCTTGGTTCCGACCATTTCGGATGGCGTGTAGATCATGTTCGCGTTGCGGTACTCTTTGATTATCGTGCCGTACTTGACGTAGGGACCAAACGCCAGATCGACCGCTTCGGGATAGACGTTGAATCCGTCCGTGCTGATTTGCGTGATCGGCTTGTAGCCGCCGGCCTTGAAGTCCACGGCATCGCTGCTGTGCGGGTTGGGGAACACTAGTCGGCTCGCCACGTCGCACATGAACCGGCGTGCGTTGTCCGCAGACCGCTTGCCCATCATAAAGCTCGGCATGAGCTTGGTTTTCTGGTCGATGCAGGTCCAGATATACACGTCGCCCACGTCGTGGCGTTCGGCCTTTTCCGTGACGGTCAACCGCGATTGCTTGCGTCCAACCCAAGTCCATTGTTCGTCGAATTGCAAATGGGTCAGCGTCAAGCCGCGCATCCGTTCGTCCAGGAACCGCTTGCACGCATCGCCAAAGTGGACGATCAATTTGCAGATCGTGTCGCGGTGTAGGCCGGTCGTGCGCTCGGTTGCCCGAACCGACATCCCCTCGACCAGTAGACGCAAGGCGAGCTTTGCGGTTTCGACGGGAACGCGCATCTCGCCCAAGAGCTTGGGCTGCTGGCGTTCGGTCCAAGTCTTTCCGCACATCGTGCAACGCACGCGCGGGTTGCGGTTCCGGTCGTATCCGAATCGTTTCGTGGTCGCATGGGCACAGGCAATCATCATCGCAAAGTTCCCTTTGACTGGGGCGACTTTGCGTGTCAGAATGGAGTTGACGCAGCCATCTGGCGCTAGTCGCCGGATTGTTGTTTTCCCCAAAGCTTGCTTCAACAGGCTTTGGGGTTTTTTGTTGGGTCATAACTCCCAACTGCTGCGTACATTTTAGTAAATCCGCCTGTTTGTGTCCATACACAAAATATAGGCTTGCATAGTTTTTGTATGGCTGTATATTGTTGGCATGAAAACCACACAGCCAGCCAAACGCAAGCCAGGACGGCCCGCTACCGGGCAGACCCCGAAACGTATCTTCCGCATGGACGACGACGGCTGGGCGACCGTAGAAGCCGCCGCACAGGCCGCAGGCGTCACCACAAGCGAATGGGTGCGGGATACGCTGCTGAGAATCGCCAAGCGAAGCGTAAACGCACGTTAAGCGGAGAGGCGGGGGAATCGAACCCAGGCAGGAGCGCTGCTCCCTACTGGCGTGTATAAGACGCCTGCGCCGCCAAGACGCGGGCCGCTCTCCGTATCGGGTGCGGCTATTCGACGGCTGAGAATGTTTCCATGCGGTCATAGACATGCGATCGAACGTCAAGGTTCGAGGTCAAATCCAATGTTCAAAGACGGCGATCAGGACGATTGCGGTGGCAAAGACGCCACAGGACATCAGGGCAATAGCGGCGACCAGTTGCGTCCTGCGAGCGCAGTCACAGTCCCAAAAGGCGTCGAGCCTATTCAGGCCAGCGTAGATCAAGACGAAACCGACAATCCAGGCAAGCAGATATCCGAATCCGTTAGGCGTTTCGCGAGGTACAGCAAAATCGTCACCGCCGTCATTGCGCTGGCTGCCGTCGTTCAGGCAGTCACTTCCTATTACCAGTGGGACGCCACCAATAAGCAGTGGCAGGTGATGCAGGACGATCAGCGTCCGTGGATTAGCGTTGACAGCGTGGCGACGACATATGGCGACATCACCACCGACACCGAGGTGTTTTTCGACCTCACAATCAAGAATTCTGGGCGGTTGCCGGGAACCATTAAGGCCATTGAGATATTCACAGAAACCCGAGAATTCATCCTCCGGGATTCCAAGCCTACGGAGCCGCCCAATATCGAGGAGCGTGGCCTTAAAGAGGGCCGAGATTTCACACCCGTTCGGTTCCCAAGGGCCTGTAATTCTTTTTGTGTCAGGCGAGCAGGGAACGTCATTTGCTTGCTATGCCGGGCATGCGGCCCTCGTAGAGGATGGCGAAGTGGTTGAGGGCCGCTTTCCAATGATGGATTGGCATGGTCCACTTTTTCGAGGCTTCGTGAATCGCCATGTAGACAATCTTCAAGGCGGACTCCTCGTTGGGATAAATCTTGCGGTTTCGCGTGAACTTGCGAATCACGCTGTTGACGGATTCGATCGCGTTGGTGGTGTAGATCGCTCGACGGATCGGCGCGGGGAAGTCAAACAGCGTGACGATGTCGGTCCATTTAGCGCGCCACATCTTCGTGATGGTCGGATACTTTGCGTCCCAGGCTTGAGCAAAAGCGTCGAGAGCGGACTCGGCTTCGAGAAGGGTCGCGGCCTGGTAGATTCTCTTCAGGTCGGCAATCACCGCCTTGCTGTCCTGGGTGCTCACGTAACGAAGCGCCGCGCGCACCAGATGCACGATGCACAGCTGCACCTGGGTTTGAGGATAGGCCGCGTGAATCGCTTCGGCAAAACCCGAGAGGCCGTCGATGCAGGCCACGAAGATATCGGCGAGGCCGCGGTTCTTCAGATCGGTCAGGCAAGCGAGCCAGAACTTGGCCCCTTCGCTCTGGCCGAGCCACAGTCCCAGCAACTCCTTGTGTCCTTCAAGATTCACGCCCAAAGCCACGTAAATCGTGTGCTGCGAGACGCGACCATTCGCGCCGCGCACGTGCACGACGATGCCGTCGAAGTACACGATCGGCCACAGCGCGTCGAGCGGCCGCGTGCGCCAAGCAGTCACTTCGGCGTCGAGGTCGGTGGTGATCTCCGAGATCAGCGTGGCCGAGACTTCCACGTCGTACAGTTCGCGGACGATCTCTTGAATGTCACGCGTGGTCATTCCCTTGGCATACAACGCGAGGATCTTTTCGTCGAAGCCCGGCACGCGTCGCTGGTGCTTGCCGATCAATTGCGGCTCGAAAGTCCCGTCACGATCGCGGGGCGTGGCGATGGTCAGCTCGCCCACGTCGCCTTGCACCGTTTTTTGCGAACGCCCATTGCGACGGTTGGGCTTGGATCGCTTGGCCAAGCTCGCCAGCGGCGGCTCGGCCCCGTTCGACGGCACCGCCCGCGGTTCGCCGCCAGGGGACACCGCCTTGCGCCCCAAATGAACATCCATCTCGCTGTCGAGCATCCGCTCCAACGCCGACTTCATCATCAGTCGCATCAAACCATTGAGGTCCTCGGCCGTCCTGGCCTGACCCGCAATCTCGCTTGCTAGCTGCTCCGCCCGCGTGCGTAAAGAATCATCCATGTGTCAATCTCCTCATCAGGAAAGGGTGACAAAAACTACCCATTCCTGCTAGCTGACACAAGATTCCTTACAGGCCCGTGCATTCTAGCGAGAGCGCAATAGAAAGCGAATCTAGAATGCCCCGCAAAGACTTCCGGGCTGTCCGCGACAAATTCGCCCGAGATAACGGGCTTCCATTCGGTCGGCTGCTCAGCCGCGAATACGTGCTGGGCGTTCTAGAATCCGAAGGTCACCAGTACCGCAGCCGGGTGTTCTGCCCGCTGGTGACGCTCTGGGGTTGGCTGTCGCAATGCCTCAGCCAAGACAAGTCGCTCAATGAGGCGGTCTCTCGCATCCTGGCTCATCGTGTGGCGACCGGCCTTCCGCCGTGCTCAGCATCGTCGGCGAGCTATTCTGACGCGCGACGACGCTTCCCTGAGAACGCGCTGGAACGCATGGCCTGCGAGATCGGCCAGCGAGTGCAATCAGGAGCACCGCAAAGCTGCGCTATGGCATGGTCGTGAAGTGTTTCTTGTCGATGGTACGTCTCTCTCGATGCCCGACACGCCAGAGAATGACGCCGCTTACCCGCGTGCAAATAAACATACGTCCAAAGTAGGATTTCCAATCCTTCGCGCTGGTGCGATCATCTCACTCGCGACCGGGGTAGTCGTCGATATGGCAACCACCCAGTATTCAGGCAAGGGGACCAGCGAATATGCCCTGCTGCGAGATATGCTGCCTACGCTCAAGGCGGGCGACGTGCTGGTAGGAGATAAACTCGACCTCGCATACAGCGTACTGGGCGACTTGGTTGCGCGTGGAATCGACGCCGTGGTGCCAATCAAGTCTAGCCGCAAGCGTCCCGGTTCCGTGGTCATTTGGGACAAGCCCAAAGTGAGCCAAAGCACAAAGGAACTGTACGCCACATTGCCCGATTCAATCACCTTGCGACAATTGGATATCGAAGTCGAAGACCGCGACGGAGGCAACAAGACCATTACGCTGGTGACGACGATTCTAGACCCGTCAATTTCCGATTCGGACATTGCAGACCTGTATCGCCAACGATGGAATTGCGAGGTGGACTTCCGAAGCATCAAGTGCACGATGCAGCTTGATATCCTTCGCACCAAAACGCCCGACATGGGCCGCAAAGAAATTTGGTGTCACTTGCTCGCCTATAATCTCTTGCGAGGAGTCATGCTCGAATCAGCCACACGGGCTGAAATGCAGCCCCGCCATTTGAGCGTCAAGGGTGCTCTGCAAATGGTCGAGTCCTTCACCCCAGCCATGATGCATGGTGACGGTCATACGGCTCTCTACAATGCGTTTCTAGCGGCTATGTCATCCCATCGGGTCGGAAACCGCCCGAATCGCAAGGAACCACGCCTGCTCAAGCGTCGGCCCAAGGATCACTTCCACATGAACCAACCCCGGCATTCCTATGATCGCCGGCTGGCGTCGTAACTTTTTTCCCTTAACCTAGTGCCATTCGTATCTTTCGCCCGTAGAGTCACACCAACGCGGATGGATCCGCCCAGATGCCTCCCAAGCTAGCTGGCGATTCCGATTCCGCGGGCGACCGGCGCCGAAATTGGTTAAAAAGCGCCCTCACTACGCAGAACGCGACCACCGTGTGGCTCGTGCGACGCGTGCGTTGAGCGCCTGTTGTAACGCGGAATCCGTTTTGACGCTGTGCCCGTTGAACGGCAACTTCAACAGTTGGGCGACTAGTTTCGCCGCCTTGCCGGTGGTCTTGATCGACGCGAGGTGTTCCGAGGTCTGTGACTCGAGCGGCAGTTCAAGTTCGGACAACAGTTCCACCAGCAGCGTCAACAAATGGTGCGTGTCCCTGGGGAAATCCGCCAGGCGAGTAAGAACCCCTTGGACAAACTTGGCTGCCAACCAAACATGCAGTAGCGAAACGCGGGCGATTTCTTGCAGCGAGCCGGCGGCCCGATTTAGTTTGACCCACCCGCCGGGAAGCAGTCGAATCAGAACGTCCGCCGCCAAGTCGACCGCGGCGCGCCCGTCGTCGATCGCTTGAACCATACAATCGATGGCGATTCCGCGCGAATCCGCATCGTTGCTCACTAGCGCGATCCAGCAGGCAAGATACGCCAACTCCGACCAGGGCCGGTCCGGCTCCAACAGCGGCGCAAGGTACACGTAGTTCGGTTCCAGCGACGACGACGGCGCGTTGACTCGCTGGCAAAGAACCGCGGCGCCCATCGCCAGACGAGATTCGCAATGGAGCGGCCAGATCGACGTCAGCCATTGCGCCTTCCAAGCGGGAGCCCAGGAGACAGTAAAACCGAACGTCGGACCATGCAGCAACTGGCAGAGCGCTAGCGTTGGCCAAGAATTCAACTCGCTCGAACGTATGTCGGGCGAACTCACTTGCATCCGCATTTCGACGGCGCCACCGGGCCGATAGACTTCTGGGGCGTCGCTCTGTGGCATTGGCTGCCAGTCGTAACTTACCGGCAAGATGGCATGGCTCGCATTATCACCCAACAGAAGCGGCGAGAGTTCGTCCAGTTCCCCAAGTGGATGTCGCGCTCGGCCAGCGGCCAGCCAAATTGCGAACTGCTCGCGGTTGGTCGGCAGCGGTCCATCGTCACTGCCCAGCGCCCAACGCACAGCCCGGCCGGCGTCGCCAGTCAACTCGCGGGCAGCAGCCAACGCACGATTTCGGTTGTCCGGCGCCAGGCGCAGCAATGCTTGAATCAGATCGGTGGCAGGCAGTTCGTCGTATGGCTCAAATCGCCACAAGCGACCCACCAGCTCGCTCGGTTCAAGCCATCCACATCGATGCGTGGGGGCCGAGAGCGTCGGCGCGGAACGACGCTGTTGCACGCGCCGCTCAATCTCCTCGGCACGGGCGTCGAGAAACGCATGGACATAGTCGATATGTTCAAAGGGGTGCGGCGGCATGTTGGTAAAGCTGAATTTGCAAGGCCGCCCGACGAGCCAATTGAAAACGAGTTGTCTTACCCCGTCCGGCACCCAATACGGATTGAGGAGCCCTTGCAAGGCGTCCTGCGTGGGACCACGCTCCATGCGCGCGATGAGCGGACCGGCTCGCAGTTCGAAATCGGCGGGTCGTTGGTCGCACAGCCGACTGATGCCGTCCAGAATGCGTTCCATCTCGTCCGCCGAATCCATGATCTCCATCGCGTGCGCCATCGCATCCAGCAACTCGTCCACCGATTGAATAGGAACGATCGGCTCCGTGCCGGTTAGGACTGGCACGTCGATCAAACGGAGGTCCAACGGCGGCGGCCATTCACGACGGTCGATGGCCTCGATCGCCGCGTCGACGCCCGCGAGCCGTTTCCAATGTGCGTCCAACTCCGCAACACGGTCTTGCCAGGCCGGGCGGTCCAATGCATCGGGTTGACCCGCGTTCGGTGGAGAAAGCGTTTGCGCGGACCTGGACTCAAGCAGGGCTTCCGCCTGATTGCGAGCTGTGGCTGTCATATCCGGCATCCGCTCTCGAACCTTGGCTAAATGCTCGGGCTGCAACTGATCGCGCCAGCGTTCCAGCAATCTGAGGACATGCTGTTGCACGTCGGGCGAGTCGTGCCTCAGCCCCTCCAGAACAAATCGAATGGCAGTGGGGACCAGTTCAGAGCGGCGATCTGCCGAATGTCTCGCCAGCTTCAATGCTGCCAGCGCGTGGCCCTTGGGCTTCAGCAGGAATACCGATCGCGGCGAAGCGAGAAATACCTCTCCGTCCAGCGTCGACTGCTTGTCAAGTTGAGCCAGTTCGTCCAACGCAAACTTGACCACGGACGACACGTGATGCCACAGCAGCTCCAGGAAGACCGATTGCCGTGCCACCCTCTCTTCGCCCGTTGGCGCCATGCCGCGATAGAACCGCACATAGCCGCTACGTGAATAGTCATTCACATCGTGATGCAACGAATCGAGCGCCTCATCCAGCAGCCGTTGCCGGTCGATCAATCGCTTGTCCGATAGCTCGCGCAATGCGGGAATCCACTGGCTGCCTTCAAAGAATGGACACACATCCTGCTCGAAGAACCGCCACACGTCCTGCAACAGGTCGGGCTCTTCTGTCAGCCGTTCGACGACATGCGGCGCGGAAACGCCGCCATGCCGCATGCCCATCGACAAGAGCTGGCTATATCCGGGGCTCTCGGGCTTGCCGCACACGCCGGCGCGCATCAGGGACCGCATCATATTCCAACTCAGCCGAGGATAATCTTCCTCGAGCTTGAATCGGACCCAATCCTCGATCCACTCGGGGCGGCGATCAACGAGGAGCTTGATGGCCGCCTCCTCGTGACATTGCAAGTAATCTACACCGGCCTTGCGGGCATCTGCGAGCGTTCCCACTCCCAACACGGCCAGCGCCGCAAATGCCCTGCTGTCTGGAAATTCCCACGACGCTGACAGCTCGCGCCAATATGCCCTTGCCGTTTTCGCAAGCTTCTTGCGCTCGCGTTCGTCCAGACCCGAGAGCGCTTCTGCCAGGCGCATCCCGTCGTCCGCCGTATAGTTGACTCGTCCGCCGAGAGGCCTCAACAATTCTTCGAATTCTTGGGGAGTCATGCCAATCCGCCCAAAATCCGCCGAACACAACGCCCCGACGATCCGCATCGTTTCTGATGATCCACCTACTTCCCGATGCAGTACAGGTGCGTCTTGCTGCGGAGGATGATTTCGTTGCCGACCAGGGCTGGCGAGGCGTCGACCTGGTCTTCCAGCCGGTTGGTCGCCAGCACCTCGACTTCGGACGCGTCGGCTAGCACGAGGGTCGTGCCGTCGCGATCGGTGAAGCAAATCCGGCCTTGCGCGGCCACGGGCGACGCATAAACGTTGCGAATGTCCGGCAGGCGCTGCTTTTCGATGATCGGTCTGCCCGTCTTGGCGTCCAGACAGGTCAAGATCGCGCTGTTCGACTTGTTGAAATAGAGCTTGCTGCCCACCAGCACCGGCGAAGGGCAATAGGGCGTGTCGCTGGTGCGCGACTAGGCAATTCTGTCGGTGCCGCTGATATCGCCTCTCGAATCCAGCGGCACGGCGAACAGCGCGCTCTCCGGATAGCCGCTCATCAAAAACACCTTGCCATCGTACGTCACGGGGCAGGGGATGATGGCCCGCGTCTGTCCGCCGCACTCCCAGAGCACGTCGCCGTTGGCGAAGTCGTAGCCGCAGGCTTTTTTGTTCGAGTTCACGACAACTTGCTTGCGGCCGGCGTAGTCGACCACCAGCGGCGTCGACCACGACGTGCCCGGCTCGCGGGGCGTCTGCCAGCGGGTTTTACCCGTGCGAGCGTCCAGCGCATAGAGGAACGAATCGCCCTCGTGATCCCAGTTGACCAGCAGCGTGTCGTCCTCAAGCACCGGCGACGTGGCTTCGCCGAAGAAGCGATACATGTGCAGGTCGCCCAGGTCGCGGTCCCACTGAAGCTTGCCGTCCATGTCGAAGCAATAGATGCCGCGGGAGCCGAAGTACGCGTAGACGAATTTCCCGTCGGTCACCGGCGAAGGCGAGGCGAAACCGTGGTCTTTGTGATGCCCTTCGTGCGGCACGGCCTCGGTGGCGAGTTGCCGCCATAGCAGCTTGCCGCTGGCACGGTCGAAACACAGCACGACGAACTGATAGAAGTGCGTGGGGCGACCGATACCGAAGGGATTTCCGCCGGGTGCCTCCGGTGCTTCAGCGGGCGGTTGCTCCTCTTCGCGCTCGGTCTTGATCGCGGTGGTCAGGAAGATGCGGTTGTCCCACACGATGGGCGTCGATTCGCCCTGGCCGGGCACGGCGACTTTCCACTTGATGTTGGAGTCCGCGCCCCAGGTGGTCGGTGGATCCGCCTCGGGCGCAAAGCCATTGGCCAACGGCCCGCGCCACTGGTGCCAATTGTGGAGTTTCTCTTGTTCGAAGTCGGCCGCCAGCGCGGCGCCGGGTAGCAGGGAAAACAGAGCGAGCCAGAACGTCGTACGCATGATGGAAGTTCACTCGGTGTGAAAGGGGAGATTCAGTCCATAAGTATAGGGCCGGTCCATGGGGTACGCCATTATTTCGCTCGCCGCCGGCCGTCCTCTTCCTGCTATCGGTGTTCGCCGTCAAAAGAACAGAAACGCCGCCACTCGCGCCAGCGCGTTGATTCCAAAATAGGCCAGTGGAAAGATCCAGCGACAACGGCGATCGATGCGGTCGCCGCGCTCATGCCCGTGCCTGTCGGCATATGCCACGTACAGGTTGATCACGACCGTGGCAGACATCAGCAGGAAGCTGAGATTCAAGAATTCATTCATCAACGTGAAATAGGAGACATTCGGAACGATTCCCACGAGCGTGATCTGATAGGCCACCGCCGCAAGGATTCCCACGAACGACACGCTCATGCGATCGCCCACACTGGAACGATCCATCCAGAACACGGCCCAGCTCAGCACGACGATCAAGCTCAGGGGTATCACGACCAATCGGAGCATGAACGTGGGTTGTCGCTTCATATCGATCCTCACAACGTACGCTGACGCCACGCCCATTCCGTCGGAGTTCGCAGCGTTCAGGGTTCCAATCGACGCTTCGACGCCTTCCAGCGTCCATTGCGGCAGCTTTGTCAGAGATCCATCCGCGGATGCCGAATTGGGCTCGGAATGGAACTGGACTTCACCGGCTCCGAACCCGAACAATCTGAAGACCAGATTCAGATGCTGGCGATCGAACGGAAGCCGTCGCATATCGATGTCGACTTTAGCGATTGCCGCAAGCTTTTCGCTCAACGTGCTGATTCCATCCGGCTTCACGCGGAGAATGACCGCCTGACTGTCGTACTGACCCGCTGCATTGGCGAGCGTGACTTGGGGGTACCAGCCGGGTGACAACTCGTTGAACTGAAACGCGCCGGAATACACCTTCTCGGTCACGCCCTCGGCCGCCGGGTTAAACGACTGGCGGGCGTCCTTCCACACCAGCGTGAGAACCCCGGAGAACGCCACTGTTTCCGCTTCGTCTTCGATCTCGCTGATGTTGAGCAGTTCGAACGAAGCATGCACCACGACCGGTCCTTCGACGTCCGGCAGACTGAGCAGAATCGATTCGGACGCGGGTGAATGAGGGGAGTCATCGATTGGTTGGGCGGCGGCCATTCGTGCGCAGCAAACAACCAGCACCGCGAATCGAGACGCGATGGCAACTGGCATACGCATCGAGCAATGACTGCGCTTGGAATTCATCGCACACCTGAATGGCTAAGGCCGGTTGAACCGATACGCAAATTGCCGCTACCTACACCACGCCCCGCGCCCGAAAACCTGCCACATCGTCCGCCGAAAACCCCAGTTCCGTCAGGATGGCGTCGGTGTGTTCGCCCAGCTTCGGCGCTCGCGCGCACTTCGCCGGGCGTTTCGCTCAGCCGCACCACCGGGTTCACGATCGGCACCTTCGGTTGTCCCTCGGTCCAGGCCATCGGGTGCAATAGCTCCCGCGCCAGCACTTGCGGATCGACCAGTACGTCGGCCGGATGGTTCACCGGCCCGCAGGGGATCTTGGCCGCTTCCAGTTGGACCACGGCCTCGGCGGTGGTGCGCTGGGCGCACCAGGCGATCATCACGTCGTTGATCACCGCGTAGTGGTCCCCCCGGCCCAGGTCGTCCTGCAAGCGTGGATCGTCGAGCAAATCCTCGCGCTCGATCAAGCGTGCCCAGCGGCGGAACATATAACCGCCCACGGTGGGCACCATGATCCAGCCGTCGCGCGTGCGATACGCGTCGCTCGGCGCCGCCCAGTACGAAGTGTTCCCCTGCCGCTGCCGGCACGTGTCTTTGGCCGCTTGTTCCGCCAGCAGGGGTAGCATGAGCATGATGCTCGTCGACAGCAGCGACACGTCGATCAACTGTCCCCGGCCCGTCCGGGCGCGATGAAACAGCGCCGCCATGGCGCCAAAGGCCGCGTGCAAGGCCGTGCCGTAGTCGGCCCAAGGCACGATCGAACGGACCGGCGCCTCGGGAAAACCCGTCAACCCCATCGCCCCGCTCATCGCTTGGGCAACGCCGTCAAAGCCCAAGCGGTTTGCATACGGGCCGTCCGGACCAAATGCGGAGGCCATCACCAGAATGATATCCGCGCGCACCTTGCACAGCGCTTCGTAGTCGAGCCCCAGCTTGCGCATCGCGTCGATCGGCAAGTTGACAATCACCACGTCGGCCGAGCGCACCAGCCGCTCGACGATCGCGCTCGCCTCGGCATTTCCCAGATCGAGCGTCATGCCGCGCTTGTTGCGGTTGAGGTTCAGGAACAGCCCGCCCTCGCCGCTGTCGGTGACCGGCCCGACGGCGCGGTCTTCGCCCCCTTCGCGCCGTTCGATGCGAATCACATCGGCCCCGAAATCCGCCAGCATCATCGCGAGATAGGGCGCCGCAATGAACCGTCCGAAATCCAACACCCGCACGCCTTCGAGCAATCGCGTCACAATGGCTCCTCGATCTGGATTGTTCAATTCATCTGCCGCCGCGCAGCCGGTCAAGCTCGTCCAACGGGATCTTCACGACCTCGATCGCCTGCTTCTTGCGCGAGTAGGCTACCAGCAAATACCCGTCGTGCTCGATCGCGTGAGGATACTGCAACGACTCAGTTTTCGTCGAGCCGCGCTTGGTATCGAATGCAGCGTCGTCGGCCACCTGGCCAGGAATCGGCAGTCGCGCCATCCGCGTAAACGTCACGCCATCGTCGGAAAGCGACACGCACAGCGGATTGCGCCGCTTGGGATTGGCGTTCGACACCAGCACGTAGTAGCCGCGCAACGTGCGCAAACAGAAGAACTTGCTCGTGGCGTCCGGAAAGTTCGTCCGCTGCGGCGCACTCCAGGTGCGGCCGTTGTCGGTCGACACCGCGCGATAGAAGCGCCCCGAGCGTCCGTTGTCGCGAAACAATCCCAGCAAGCGGCCGCCAGGCAATGCCCACCAATAGGGTTCCTCGGGACGAAAGCCGTCGGCCGCGGCGTTGGCCGTTACCGGCATGGCCGTCCAACTCAAAGGCGACTTTACCCCGCCGACCAGCATCGACACGTGGTGCTCGTGATCGCGCCGCATCATCCCCCACTGGCCGTTGGGCAGGCGTTGCGGCGGAAAGTTGTTGATGCAATCGTCGTACACCACGCCCAGCGGCTGCCATCGTTCGGTGTCGCCGTCCCAGCGATACGCCGGCAATTGCAGGCTCGAACCGAAAAAATGCACGCGCCCGGCGTCATCAAATGCCTCGTCGTGACTGGCCAGCGCGATCAGCTCCCCGTCGCGCACCCACAAGCCCCGGGCGATATATCGAAAGCCCCCGCGCGGCGACGGCCCCATGATCTGCTTCGCTTCACTCCAGGACAGCCCGTCGGCGCTCGTGGCGTAGCGCACGTGCTGGGTAGGATTGTCCTCCACCACCGGCCCATGGCTCCAGATGCACCAGACTTTGTCGTCGAAGAACGCCAGATAGTTGTGCAGGCGAAAGTTCCACTCCGCATCCCCCCGCGAAACGACGCCATGCTCGCCCGCCAACACCGGCAACGAAGCGAAGTCGATCCGCTCGGGATCCTGGCCCGTGGTGACCAGATCGAGCATCGGCGGCAAAGGCTCTGCTGCCGGCGCGATTGCGCAGCAGCACGCCCACGTCGCCAGGAAGAGTCCAGCAGCAAGCGGTCGCCGAGTCATGCCAGGGGGCGCAAAGGGTGAACCGGGAAGCAGGCCATGCAGCCGCACGGGCAGCAAAACCGCGATTATAGCCTCCGACGCACGGCGCTTCCTGGTTCCCGGCGAAAGATTTCTTCCCGAACGGCTCGCGCGGTATAACTACTTTTCGTCCACGCGATGCGGCATCGACGGTGCATCGACCTCCTGCTGTTCTTCCTGGAGGAACAGATCATGCCAGAGACGATTGAGCTTACTGTCAACGGTCAGGCACATTCGATCGACGGCGACCGAAACGACCGCCTGCTGTGGATCCTCCGCGACGAACTGGCGCTCACGGGCGCCAAATACGGCTGCGGCGAAGGAAGCTGTGGAGCGTGCACCGTCCTGCTCGACGGCAAACCGGTCCGCTCCTGCATCACGCTCGTCGGTCAGTGCGCCGGGAAACAAATCACCACCATCGAAGCGCTCGAGCAGGATGGCAAACTCCATCCGCTGCAGCAAGCCTTTCTCGACGTCGAGGCCCTGCAATGCGGTTATTGCACTTCCGGCATGCTCATGGGCGGAGCGGCGCTATTGTCCGAGAACCCATCTCCCTCTCGCGATGACATCGTCAAAGCCATGAACGGCAACATCTGCCGCTGCGGCACGTACGCCCGCATTCTCAAGGCCATCGAGCAAGCCGCCACGGCGATCCAAGGAGGTGCGTGATGCACGAGCCGACCGAGTTCGCCGTTGACGACGAGCTGCGTGAAATGGAAATCGAGCCGGAGCGCTACGAATTGTTCGAAGGGCCGCGGTACGACTTCAACGTCCAGCGCCGTGAATTTCTCAAGGTGCTCGGCGGCGGCATCGTTGTCTGCCTGCTGGTGAATACAACCGGCGCTCGAGCAGCCGCGCCGCGGCCGGTCGTCGGCAGGGCAGGGGACTCCGCAAGAACTGGGCGGCTGGCTTCACATCGCCGAAGATGGAACGATCACCGCCTATTGCGGCAAAGTCGAGGTCGGTCAGAACGTCCGCACGCTGGTCACCCAAGCCGTGGCCGAAGAGCTGCGCGCGCCGATCGACTCCATTCACTTCGTGCTGGCCGATACCGATCTGGTGCCGTACGACAGCGGCACTTCCGGCAGCCGTTCCACGCCGTCGATGGCGCCGCAGATCCGCCGCGTGGCTGCCACCGCACGCGAAATGCTGCGCCACGCGGCGGGCGAACAGCTTCAAGTCGATCCAACCGCGATCACCATTGCCGATGGCAAAGCGACGCACGATGCCTCCGGTCGCTCGCTCTCCTTTGGCGAATTGGCCCAAGGCCAGCAACTAACGCAAACGATCACGTCCAAAGCCGAAATCCGCTCCGCCGACCAGTGGCAGGTGCAAGGCACTTCCGTCCCCAAGGTCGATGGCCGCTCGTTCGTCACCGGCCGCCATCAATACACCTCCGACATCAACCGCCCCGGCATGCTCCATGGCAAGATCGTGCGCCCGGCCAGTCTCAACGCCACCTTGTCCAGTGTCGACTTGACCGGCGCGGAATCGATGTCTGGCGTCGTCGCCGTACGAGACGGCGCGTTCATCGGCGTCGCCGCCGACAAAATCTCCCGCGCGGAACAAGCCATGCAAGCCATCCGCGCCGAGTGGAGCACGCCCGCCGGCATTTCGGATGCGCAACTTTTCGACGGCCTCCGCAAGACGTCCTCGAGCTCCGGCGGCGGATTCCGAGGTCGCATTTCCAAAAGCACCACCGGATCGATCGACGAGGGCCTGGCCGCGGCGGATCACACGCTGGAGGCGACCTATAGAATTGCCTACATCGCCCACGCCCCGCTCGAACCGCGCGCGGCAGTGGCCGAGTGGAACGATAGCCGGCTCACCGTGTGGACCGGCACGCAGCAGCCGTTCCGCGTGCGCGACAGCCTGGTCGAGGCCTTTGGCCTCGCGCGCGACCAGGTGCGTGTGATCGTGCCCGACACCGGTTCGGGCTACGGCGGCAAGCACAGCGGCGAGGCGGCCATCGAGGCCGCTCGTCTGTCCAAAGCCGCTGGCAAACCGGTCAAGCTCATCTGGACGCGCGAAGAAGAATTCACCTGGGCCTACTTCCGCCCGGCCGGTGTCATCGACGTCGAAGCCGGCGTCAGCAACGACGGCAAGATCACCGCTTGGGAGTTTCACAACTACAACTCCGGTGGCTCGGCCATCAAGCCGCTCTACGACATCCCTCATCAAAAGGTGCAGTTCCACCCGGTCGATGCTCCGTTGCGCCAGGGCTCGTATCGCGCGCTGGCGTCCACGGCCAATCACTTCGCCCGCGAGTCGCACATCGACGACCTGGCCCGGGCCGTGAGTATCGACCCGGTCGAGTTTCGGCTGTCCAACCTGTCGCACGAACGATTGCGCGGCGTGTTCGAGGCGGCTGCCGACGCGTTCAATTGGGGAGACGCCGAAGCGCCCGACAACTGCGGCTTCGGCATTGCCGGCGGCGAAGAGAAAGGCAGCTACGTAGCCACCTGCGCAGAGGTCGCCATCGATCGCGCCAAGAATCAGGTCCGCGTCGTGCGGCTGGTCACCGCCTTCGATTGCGGCGCCGTGGTGAATCCCGATCAACTCACCAACCAGGTGGAAGGCGCCGTAATCATGGGCTTGGGCGGCGCGATGTTCGAAGCGATTCATTTCGCCGGCGACCGCATCACCAACGCCAAGTTCGCCCGCTATCGTGTCCCGCGCTTCAGCGACTTGCCCGAGCTGAAAACCGTTCTGGTCAACCGCAAAGACTTGCCTAGTGCTGGAGCGGGCGAAACCCCCATCGTGGCCGTCGCCCCAGCCATCGGCAACGCCATCCGAGCCGCCACCGGCATGCGGCTGACATCGCTGCCCATGGCGCCGAACGGATTGCCGAGGTGACCGTTCGAATTGGGCGCTACATCGAAAATCTCTTGCTTGCCTTGGCAAGAGGACGCAACCGATCGACGCCGCGCAGCACGTAGTCCAGCGCCGGCGAGCTACCCATCACCGTGTCAGAAGCAGCATGAGCGTTCGTCGCTCTAGGCGTCTCGGCGATGTACAGCCCGGTCGGCTGGCTCTTGGCGGTCGAGACGCTGGCCTTCGTCGTCGTCGGCAAGCTATCAGCCGACAACGAGTTCTCGCCTTGGCCCGGTGCTGAATTCCCAGGCGATGCGCTCACGGTCAGGCTGAACGCCATATCCGAGTTTGCCGGCGACGCGGCGACTGCAATGGGCGCCGCCAGCAATACAGTCGTCGTCGGTGCGGCGCTGGCCGTGAGGATTTCGATCGCCTTGACGGCTGGGTCTTCGATGCCGTGCAGGAAGTTGATGTTCAGGTTGGCATCGCTTGTGACCGTGAATGTCTTGACTACGCCAGCGTTCGAGCCCACTTCGGCAAACGTGTCGTAGCTTTGCAACACGGTGACGCCCTCGATCTGCACGCTGAAAGTCCGCCCGCCGACGAAATACGCCCCCATATAGATCTCTGAAAAGTACAAGCGCACTTCGTACTGCCCCGGCGTGACGGGAAACGTCCAGTTCATTTCGCCGCCGCCCGCCGGATCCCATCGCTCGCTCTGGAACAATGACGCCGGCGTGCCGGCTGGAATCGATCCGTTCGTCACGTTGATCGTCGAGTTGGTCGTGAACGCCCCGCTGCCAGCCGCGGCGCTATTGCGATAGGGGGACGGCGACGCGTTCGTGTCGGCCGACCAGGTGGGCGTGCCGGCCACGGCCGGGCCACCGGCGTTCACGCGATAGACGACCGCCGGCGTGCTCACACCGGTTCCCGACAGATCAATGTTCAAGGGATTGCCGGCGCCGTTGTGCCCGATCTGCAGACTGGCCGTTTTTGTCCCGGCGGACGTCGGATTGAAGTTGACGTTGAACGTCGTCGATTGCCCGGGAGCCAACACTACGGGCGTGGCGTCGTTGAAAGAATCGGTAAACTGATTGGCATTCGCGCCGCCAATCGTTGTGCCCGTAATGGTGATCGACGGGTCGCCGGTGTTCCCCAGATTGGTCAGCGTCAGTTGTTTTTGGACGGGGGTTCCGACCTGAGTCGAACCAAATCCGATCGGCGTCAGTGATGCGCCAAGCTGCCCGGCCGCATCGTAGGTCATGCCCAAATGGTCCCAAGTGACCGGCATCGGCGCAATGCCGTTGGGTGTCGTCGAAATCAAGCCCACGGCCATCACGCTAGACAGCCAACCGGCCGGTATCGTCGCGGCCGGCCCGGCGAGCGTGCGCGTTCCGCCCGGCAGGGCATAGCTGGCTTGCACCGTCTTGCTGACCGGATCGATCGAGAGCCAGAAATCGACATAGGATAAGCCCGCGAGCGCAACGGGAACCGACGCCACGGTGGTGGGAACGCCGGCGATCTCGCCAATGACTTGGATCGCGCCGCTGCCGTCTAAAGCGATCTCGACATAGTTGTCCTGGTCGCCGGTGCCGACAAACACGCCCATCTGTTGCCCGGTCTGAGGCGTCTGCCCGCTCCACGGGCTGAGCACGCGGGTCGTTGCGGCGAACTTCTGCGTCGCGCCGGCGACATTGACGCCAAACTGAAATGCCTGATCCTGCGTGTTCGTGGCGCCCGGCGCCGTTCCGGTCGAGGCGAAGTCGATGGTCAACACGCCGGCCGCTCCCCCCGGCGTGAGCTTGGTCGGATCGTAGAGAGACCGATAGTCGCTCGTGCCGTTGGTCATCAGGCCCGTAAAGCCCAAGTCGAGCAGACCGCCGGGATGCGGCGCGTTGTTTTCCCAAGTGTACAGCGTTCCGATGGGAGTTGCGGCGCCGTTTTGAGCATCGACGGCGAACTGGTCGGATGTATCCGGCAGCGTGTCGTTGTCGTCGTCCGGATCCAATAGATTTGAAATGAAGTCGGCGTCAAAGTCTTCGGGCACGTCGCCGGCATTGTTCGGATCGGTGCCGTTGGCGATCTCGTCGTCGTTCGTGTAGTGGTCTCCATCGGTGTCGTTGGGGTCAACCGTTCCGCCGCCGCCGCCGAAATCGTTCGGCTCGAAGACATAGATCTTACCGCCGCCTATGTCGGCCACCCAGATGGTTCCCGGCAACGCGCCGGCATCTCCCTGTGCCGTTACGTCGAGCGGCGTGGTGCCCACATTGCTAAACAGGCTGTTCGACAACACGACGCTGTCGCCTGCGCTAGTGAGCTTGATCCGCTTGAGCGAGTCATCGAAGCTTGTGGCCAACAGATCGCCCTTCATGGCGCCGCCGAAATTGCTGGCGGTGTATTCGGTCAAGCCATCCGTCGAATTCGGAAAAACGACCAGCGCCGCCATTTTCCGGGCCGGGAGCGAGAAAATCCGATTCGATCGGATTGCCCACCGTCACCGGCGACTGCGGATTGCTGGCGTTGAATGTATTGTTGGGATTGGAGCGCGTGGGATTGGGGTGGCCGCCGTAGTAACCGGCGCCCGTGATGTAGTGCAATGCATCGCCATACGTCAGGCCCGGCTCGTTTTGTTGGTTGGTGGCGTTGCCGCCGGGGCCTTCGCCGATCGGCACGTCGCCCCAATCGGCATTGGGGCCGTTCGAGATCGTATACATGCGACCGCTGCTGGTGATCAATAGGTCGTATGGGTTGCGGTAGCCGGGCGAGTAGACCTGCACCGGGCCACCCGGCACGAGCTTCGCCTGGTTCAGACCGTCGTTTCCGCCGAACGGGTCGTTGGCATCGTTCACTCCCGGGCGCGTCTCGTCGTCGAGCGTCGGCAAATCGTACGTAGTCTGGCCGATGGCATTCAAGTCGATTGACAGAATGGCGGCCGACAGCGCGTACTCCGGCAGCAGCGCGAACAGGTTCGAGGGCGCGCCCATGTTCGTATTTCCGCCGACGGCCAAATAAAGCGTGTTGGTGGCCGTGTCGAGTTGCAGGCCGTTGGGCACGTGGTCTTCTTCCGATCGGGACAAGCCGCGCACCAGGTCCAGCCGCGACCAGGCGCTCCCGTTCCTGGTTAGCTTCGAGACCACTCCGGAATTGGTATCCAGGTTAAGGTCGTTGCCACCGCTAGCGCTGTCGGCGCCGATCCGCGGATCGCTCGACGAAACGTAGATCACGGGGTTTGCGGCCGTGCCCGCCACCAGAATCCCGGTGACCAGCCGCTCGGTAATGCTGGGGTTCGGCGTACCGTCGTCGTTGTGATTCGGAATCTGCTGGATCAGGTCGATGGTCTCCGTCGCGGTCACGACATAGTTGTTCGCCGCGTTGCGCATCACCGTGTAAACCTTGATCAACCCGTCTTGCTGGGCCACGTACAACCGTCCGTCTGGCCCAAACTGCAGCGATGTTGGCAGCGTGCTGCTCGTTCCGCTAAGGATCGATTTGCCAAATCCGACCGGGATGGCCGAAACCCCTTGCCCCTGCAGGCTCACCAACAATGGGCTGTTGGTTCCACTGTGCGGAATGCTGAGTGTTGCCGAATTGCTGGCCAAGCCGGCGGGCGTGTATTTAACCGTGACCGTCGTGAATTGTCTCGGCGCGAGCGTGATCGGCTGCGCCTGCGAGAACTGAAACGTCAGCCCGGTGTTGGTCGGCGCAAGCGTGACCGACGCAGGATCAATGACGATCGACGGATCTCCCGGATTGCCATTGTTGAGCAGATTGAAGGTCTTGGTACTCGTCTGGCCGACGATCACTTGACCAAAGTCGACAGAACTGGTGGAAGCGGCGAGTTGATTTGCTACGGCGCCGGCGTTTACGATCTCGATCGCCTTGATCGTGGGATCTTCCATGCCATGCACGAAAACGATGTTCAGCATCGGGTCGCTGAGCACCGTAAACGTCTTGACGACTCCGGCGAAGGAGCCCACTTCGGCAAACACGTCGTAGCTGTCCAGCACGGTGGCGCCTTCGATCTGCACGTCGAACGTTCGTCCCGCCACGGAAAACACGCCGTCGTAGAACTCGGAGAAATAGAGCCGCACTTCGTACAGACCCGCGGTGACGGGAAACGCCCAGCTCATCTCGGTCGCATCGGCATGGTCCCACCGCTCGCTCTGGAAAAGTGCCTGGGGCGTGCCGGCGGGAATCGATGCGTTGCCGAGATTGATGGCCGACGCAGTCGTCGCCGCTCCGGCGGGCGCGGCAGCGCTGTTGCGATACGGTGACGGAGAAGCGTCCGTATCGGCCGTCCAATTGGGACTGCCGCTGATCGCCGGTCCGCCAGCGTTGACCCGATAAACGATATTGCCCGTCGACACGGCGGCGCCTGTGCCCGACACCGAAACGGCTAGCGGGGTGTTGCTGCCGTTGTGCGCGATCTGCAGGCTGGCCGTCTTGGCGCCGGCCGACGTCGGATGGAAGTTGACGTTGACCGTCATCGATTGGCCGGTGCGAGCACCACTGGCACGGCATCGTTGAACGAATCGGCAAACTGATTGGCGTTCGTGCCGCTGATCGTGGCGCCGGTGATCGTGATCGAGGGCGCGCCTGATCCGCCCGAATTAGTGAGTATGACCGACTGCTGACCACTGCCGCCAACCGTCACGTTGCCGAAGTTCAGATTGCTGGCCGACGTGTTGAGCGCTCCAGGAGTTGCCGCGCCGGCAGTGAGGATTTCGATCGCTTTGGCGGCCGGGTCTTCGATACCGTGCAGGAAGTTGATGTTCAGCGTGGCGTCGCTGGTGACCGTAAACGTCTTGACCACGCCCGCGTTGGAGCCCACCTCGGCGAAAGTGTCGTAGTTCTGCAAGAGGGCGGCGCCTTCGATTTGCACGCTGAAAGTGCGTCCGCCGACAAAGTACGCGCCCGAGTAAATCTCCGAGAAGTACAATCGCACTTCGTATTGGCCCGGCGTGACGGGAAACGCCCAGCTCATCTCCGATCCGCCGGCCGGATCCCACCGTTCACTTTGGAACAACGACGCTGGCGTGCCCGCGGGGATCGACGCATTGCTTACGTTGATGGCCGAAGTCGTGGTAAAGGCGTCGGCTGGCGCCGCGGCACTGTTGCGGTAAGCCGACGGCGCGGCATTCGTATCGGCAGTCCAGGCTGGCGTGCCTGCCACAGACGGCCCGCCCGCGTTCACGCGATAGACAACGTCGCCCGCCAGCAGTTCGCGTGCTTCCAGCACTTCCAGCCGCAAGCATTGAAAGTTGCACTTTGCACGCGCGCTGCGGCTGCCAGCAATTCTCTTAGCCGTCCTCTTTACGGTGCTGCCCGAGCGGGCCAAACGTGACGAGCGTTGCGTTGACATGGTGCGTCCTTGTCGTCAATGGGTGAGTCGATTCCCCCCGCCTCCGTCGAGGCGCAAAATCTACCGCAACTGCTACAATTTTTCCATCACCCTGAATCGATTTAGACTATCCAATCAAACACGTGTGGAAGGATGGAGTGTTTGCGTTAAATGGAACGCAGGCAGTATTGCGCCCATTTTTAGCATCCATGCTGTTTTAACTTGTGTGATGGTTCATTTACTTCAGGCGAGCCTTGGCGAGATGCAAGCGACGCAGGCGCGTGTTGACACTTTGCAATCGGTTCCCGTCAGCCCCCGCAAAAACATTGGCGAAGAATACACAGCGGTTCCAACCATCCAATCCGGCATCTTTTCTTGACCCCGCAGATTGCCGCGCCGTAGACTGGTAGCCAAATCCGCACTCCGATCACTAGTTTCCCAACAACTCATGTCAATGCCCTTGTTTCCTCGCATACGGCTACGGTCGTCGCGCGTTGGCCTGCTGTGGTGCGCGGCGTTGCTGTTGGCGATGCTGACCGATGCCTACGGGCAATCGATTGCAACGGATCGAGCGGAAGCCGCCGCCCGCGGATTGAGGCTCCTGCGAAGCGAGCCCTACTCGCCGGCCGACTTTCAGGTCGAACTTTTCGACCGGCTGTGGGAAATCTGGCCGGACGACCTCAAACAAAAAGCCGCCGCCGCCTCGCCTTCGCAGCGCCGGCAAATGGCTTACTCGCGGTACGGCCTGGTAGCCGATCCAGAGAATCCTGACGGCCCTCCGCTGGGCGCGGTCGACGACGGCCAGGGCGGCTGGGCGATGAACTGCCTAGCCTGTCACCAGGGCAAGGTCGCAGGTCGGGTGATCTGGGGCGTGGGCAACTCGCACTTCGCCTTTCAAACGCTCACGCTCGACGTGCTCAAAGCGCACCGCGCCGCCGGCGAAAAGCTTAGCCCCCGCGAGGCCATGGGCCCGCTCATTCCCTTGGGACTCTCCAACGGCACGACCAACGCCCAGGTGTTCAGCATCGTGCTCTCGGCCATGCGCGACAACGACCTGAAGGTCCGCAAGACGCCCCAGTTCCCGCGCTTTCCCAACCACGATCTCGACCGCCCCCCTATTGGAACGTCAAGCGTAAGAAGCATTTGTACATCGACGGTTTTGTGCCCAAGACGCATCGCGTGATCATGCAATTCGCGCTGACGCCCACCAACTCGGCCGAAACGTTCAAACAGCGCGAGGAAGGTTTCCGCGACATTCTGGCCTGGATCGAATCGCTCGAAGCGCCCAAGTATCCCTGGGAAGTCGATGCGGCGCTCGCCGAACAAGGTCGCGTGGCCTTTGAAAGCACGTGCGCCGACTGCCACGGCACGTACGGCCCCGGCGGCGAATATCCCGAGCGCTGCGTGCCCATCGAGGAAGTCGGCACGGATCCGCTGCGGCTCACCGGCATGCCCCCTGAACACCGGCGCTTCTATCGCGATAGCTGGTTCGGCGAGTACGGCCAGTTGGAAGTCATCGAAGAACCTGCCGGCTATGTCGCGCCCCCCTTGGACGGCATTTGGGCCAGCGCCCCTATTTCCACAATGGCTCGGTTCCCACGCTGTGGCACGTGCTGCATCCCGACGAACGTCCCGCCGTGTGGCGGCGCAGCGAAGACGGCTACGACCAACATCGCGTCGGACTGGAAGTCACCGGTTACGATGCCTTGCCCAACGACGTCGAGGACGCCGAACAGAAGCGCACCTATTTCGAAACGCGCATTGCCGGCAAGAGCGCCGCGGGACATCGTTTTCCGGACGAGCTATCGCCGCGGGAGAAACTGGCCGTGCTGGAATACCTGAAAACGCTGTAGCCGGACGGGCATCCGCCGGCGTGGTGGCTTGCCGCCTTAGGCGCCCGGCCCTTTGAGATGTTTGACCAGCGCCACCAGCCGCTCGAGATCGTCCCCGACGTCGTTGATGCGCACCTTCACCACGCGCATCGCCGAGGGACGCTTCAAACTCACGGTGCTTTCCAGCGAAGGCGTGCCGAACACCGTGTACTCGCGCTGCCGTGCGCACGTCCACCCCCGTGATCACATCGGCATCGCTCAGAGTGGCGCGCTCGTCGTCGCTAATCCGCGCCGGGCGCATCGATGGTGACGACTTGCATGCGATGACCCGCCTTTTCCGTATTCGAGAAGACCGCGAAGCTAGCCGTTAGCCTAACATGGCACCGCACCGATACAATGCAGCCGCGACCGAACCGTCCACCCCCGGCAGCGTGGAGAGAAATGTCGCCACTTCGTTACCCGGCAGTGATTTAGACCCTACAGGCCGCACAAACCAACTGGACGCTTGGGCCGCTGCGACCTACCTTTGCCTTGAATTGCCCGTTGCAGCGAGCATCCCGGCTTTCGTCTGGCACTACAATTGCACCACAATTGCACCGTGTGCCAGATCCTGGCGTACACCCGGTCCGAACCGCGATGATGCGCGAGCAATCACACAAGGAGAAGCGACGATGGTCCATCGAGAGATTCTGGCCCAGCAATGGGACGAAGTTTGCGCCCAGTTGAAGCAGAAATGGAGTCAGCTTTCCGACGAGGACTTCAGCGCCTGCGAGGAAAGCGTCGAGCGACTGGTCGAGCAGATCCAAGCGAAGACGGGCGAATCGCGCGAGGTGATCCAGCAGTTCCTTTCGCAGGTAGCCGAAGAAGCGGCTGCAGCCGCCGGCGAATTCCGCGACAAGGTACACGGCAAGATGCACGAGGGCGCCGCCCAGGCTGCTGAAACGGCCCGCCACGGATATGCCGCTGCGGAACGCGCCGTGCAGCAGCGTCCGGGACAATCGTTGGCCGTGGCGTTCGGCCTGGGAGTGGCCACGGGCGTGGGACTGGCCATCTTGCTGCGTGATCGGCCCGCGCCCCGCAAGGCGGCCCGCTACCACAGCCATACGGCAGAGCAATTTGGCCGCCAATTCGCCGATGCCTTGGCCCGGTTCATGCCCAAGAAATAGCGCGTCGAACAACAAGCCCGGCCCACCGCATCGAAATATTGGCGTTCACGAGCAACGGCGGATTGACGATGAACAACGGTTCGCAACATGACGACTTGCTGCGGCAGATGGCCGGCGCCCGTGCCGCGTTGTCGCGCAATGCGCAGTCGGCGGTCGACAACGCGCGCACACTGGCCGACTGGAAGTTTCACTACCGCAATCACCCCTGGCTGTGTTGTGGCGCGGCAGCGGCGGCCGGCTACCTGCTGGTTCCCCAGCGCCGGGCGCAACCCCAGCGCCCGAGGGCGAGGAGGAGGCCGCACCCGCCGCGACAAAATCTGGTGTGGCCGCGGACTTGCTGACCGCCGCGGCCAGCCTGATCATCCGTCAGTCGTTGCCCTTTCTCGTTCGCCGCGGCTTCCAATGGCTCGACGAGCGAACCACACCCGCCGCCGACTCAAGCGCCCAACCGGCCGACGATAATCCCCAATCATGATTACCAAGATGCGTGAACCAACGAACCAGCGCAAGAGCGGCTCTTCAGAGCCGCGGCAAGAGCACGGCTTGGTTGCCGAGCATGCGCCGGACCTTTGGCGCCGCGTCGAGCGGACGGTCTTCGAACACCCGAAACCGTGCCTCATAGCCGCCGCCACGGCGGGAATGATACTCGGATGGATCACCAAACGACGATGAACGAATCGGCCCAGCCAGTGCGCGATCTTCGTCAACACGTAGCCGGCATGGCCCGCGACATCAACCGCATTGCCGAGTTACAACTGCAATTGCTGGCTGCCGACCTCGACCGCGCGCGCTCCACCATGTTGCGGGGCGCCGTTTGCTGGGCCGCGGCCCTGTGCGTGTTCGCCGCCCTGTTGCCAGTCGCTGTTGGCGGATTCGGCCTCTGGCTGTCCGACGTCACGCGGCTCACGCCCGCCGGCGGCTTGCTCACCGCCGCCGCCGCCGGCGCGGTGATCGCGCTGCTGCTGGTGCTGGCAGGCTGGGCACAATTTCGCAAGCAGCGCGCTTTGTGGCGAACGTCCGTGGGCGAGCTGCGAAAGAACTTTCTCGCCGTGCGCGAGTCGCTGCTAAACGCCGTGGCGCCAGACAATGACCCGCCGTCGCCCTACGACGTGCCCGGACAATAGAACGATTTGATCCATTTCATGTATCGCACGCGGCCCTTTGATCAGCCGCACAACCGAGGAGCCTGAATATGGCCAATACGAAAAACGCCCACGCCACCAAAGCGGCCACGGGCGACAAGCAGGCGGTCGAGGATCCCAAAGAGATCACCCGCGACATCGTCGACTACCTGACTGAATACGCGCGCGACAATCCGGGCCATGCCGCCTTGTTTTGCCTTGGCGTCGGCTTCGTACTCGGATGGAAACTGAAGCCGTGGTAGCATCAACTCTTGGTCCGATTGTTGCGTAAGGCGCTCGCAGGCAGTTCACCATTTCCCGGCCGGCGATAGCAACAGTCGGCAGCTCCCGAGCGAGAAAGTTCCATGCATCCCCAGGATTGGCAGCGTTCGGTGATCGTCGCCACGAATGTGATTGTCGGCGCCGTCGTTGTCGGGGCGATGTACTGGGCTCAGGCCGTCCTGGTCCCAGTGGCTCTGGCGATGCTGCTGACCCTGGTGCTGACGCCGCCGGTTCAAGGGCTCCAAAGGCTGGGAGTTGGTCGTGCGCCGGCCGTGATCCTGGTCGTTGCGCTGACAAGCTGCTTGGTGGGCGGCCTGGGTTGGTTGATGACGCGTCAGTTCGTGGAGTTGGCGGCCGAGTTGCCGGCCTACAGCGACACGATCAAGGACAAGATCCGCTCGGTGCGGGAAATGGCTTCCAGCCCCACCGGCGGTAAAATCGGCAAGCTAATCGACGAGGTATCGCAAGAGCTCAATGAGCCTGCGGCCGCCGAAGAGAGCGAGAGCGAACCGAGTCCACGTGCGGATACCGGCCCGACGACCGGCCAGGAGGTCAAGAACTCGCTCGCCAAGGCACTGCCAGCGCCGGCCCCGGTCGTGGTGCAAGCGGAAACGCCGGCCTGGTTTGGCCAGCTAACTTCAGCCTTGGGCTCTGTCGGCGAGACGCTGGCTACTTTTGCCCTTTCCGTCGTGTTGACGTTCTTCATGTTGTTCCATCGCGAGAGCCTGCGCGACCGCGTGATTCTATTGGTCGGTCACGCGCGGATGACGGCCACCACCAAGGCCTTCGACGAGGCGATCCATCGCATCAGCCGCTTTCTGGTGATGCAACTGGTCGTGAACGGCACCTACGGCTTGGCGCTGGCGGCCGGCCTGGTGGTGCTGGGCATACGCTATGCGCTATTGTGGGGATTGCTGGCCGCCGTGCTGCGCTACATTCCCTATGTCGGCGCTTGGATCGCGGCCACACCGCCGGTGCTGGTAAGTATGGCCATGACCGACGGCTGGGCACACCCGCTGATGGTGATCGGCTTGATCGTCGTCTTGGAGTTGCTCAGCAACAACGTGATGGAACCGCTGCTCTATGGCCGCAGCATCGGCGTGTCGCCGGTGGCACTGTTGGTGGCCGCCACGTTTTGGGCTTTCTTGTGGGGACCGATCGGCCTGGTGCTTTCCAGTCCGCTGACGGTTTGCCTGGTGGTGCTGGGCAAGTTCGTGCCGCAGCTGCAATTCATCGATATCCTGATGGGCGACAAGCCGGCGCTGCGCCGCACGAGAGTTTCTATCAGCGCCTCTTGGCTCGCGACCAGGACGAAGCCCGCCACATCGCGCTGGCGCAGGTCCGCAACATGCCAGCCAAAGAGGTATTTGACGGCTTGATCGTGCCGGCGCTGTCCCTATTCCGCCGCGACCAGGCGCACGATGAACTAACCGATGCGGACGAACAGTTCATTCTGCGCGGCGTGCACGAGATCGTTGACGAATTGACCGAGCACGCCAAGCTGCCCAGTCCAATCCATGCCGACGTCGCTGTCGCCGACTCGACCGTTCCGCGCCGCGTGCGTTTGGTAATGTGTCCGGCCGACGGCAAGACCGACGAGATGGGCCTGGACATGCTGCGCCACATGATGGACAAGGAACGTTGGGACGTTCAGGTGATGAACGACGACGTGTTAGCCGCCGAACTGGTCGATGCGGTGGTTGACGAGGGCGTGCCCGTGGTCTGCATCGCCTCGATTCCCCCCGGCGCATTTGCCCACACGCGCTATCTCTGCAAGCGGCTACGGTCGTTTCACTCGGACGTGCGCATCGTTGTGGGATGCTGGGGAACGCACGGCGATGCCCAGGTCATTGACGAGCAATTGCGTGCTGCCGGCGCCGACCATGTCGATCACACGCTGCTGGAAACCAGCCAGCACCTCGATTCCTGGTGGTCGCTGCTAATGGAGCGCAATGCGGGGTCGCAGCCGGAACCAAATGTCTCACCGACGCCGCACCGTACCATGCGGGTGAAATGAAGCACTGCGCGCGTCGTGGCACGGTTGCAGTAACCTAAACCCGCGAATAGAATCCGCTGCCGTCACGCTTCAGTTTGCCCAGCCGCACCAGTTCTTCCCAGACTTCCTTGGGGAACTGATCCGGCGGCACGATGCCGGAAATGGTCGAGCGCTGGCCCGAGCTCATTGGCCCGCGGCCGATCTGCGACTCCTGGTCCAGCCGCGTCAGCTTCCAGCGCTTCTTGAAGGCGTTGAACGCCGACTTCAGCACTGCGGGATCGAACGTCTGTCCGCCATCCTGCGACTCCATGGATTCATCCGCCACGAGAAGGCTCCTGTTGCTGTAAGAACGCCTGGTGTAAAGGAAGGAAAACAGCTCCGCAGATTACTCGGACTTCACGGATTGGGTCGGTCGAAGACGCCGCTCCGCCTTGTAAACCCAAATTCCAACAGCAACAAACCACGACGACACATCGCTCGAAGTCATACAACAAACATCTGGCGTTTCGTGCCCATGATGTCGTTGTCGTCTTTTCTCCTCGTCGTGCCCTCGTGGTTATCTACGTTCCGCTGTACACGTACGCTACGCCAGCATCTGCTGCACTACGTTGCCGCCTACATCGGTGAGCCGGAAGTCTCTTCCCTGGAACTTGTACGTCAGCTTCAGGTGGTCCAAGCCCATCAAGTGCAGGATCGTGGCTTGCAGATCGTGGACGTGTACCGGGTCTTCGACGGCGTAGTAACCCAACTCATCCGTCTTGCCAATGCTTTGGCCGCCCTTGACTCCGCCGCCGGCCAGCCACATCGTGTAGCCGTCCACGTGATGGTCGCGGCCGATCAGGTCGCGGGGCTCGCCCATCGGCGTGCGTCCGAACTCGCCACCCCAGATGACGATCGTATCTTCCAGCAGCCCGCGCTCCTTGAGATCGTTCACCAGCGCCACGCTCGGCCGATCGACTTCCTTGCAACGCGCATCCAGCGGTTCCCCCAGGTGCGTGTCGTTGTTGCCGTGATGGTCCCAATCGGTGTGATAAAGCTGCACGAACCGCACGCCGCGCTCCAGCAGTCGCCGGGCCAGCAGGCAGTTGTTGGCAAACGACGGCTTGCCCGGCTCGACGCCGTACGCATCCAACGTGTGCTGCGACTCGGCCGACAGATCGATCAGTTCCGGCGCGCTTGACTGCATGCGATAGGCCATTTCGTATGCCGAGATGCGCGTGGCAATCTCCGGATCGCCAACGGCGCTGAGCCGCTCGGCATTGAGCCGCCCGACGGTATCGAAAAACCTCGCTTCGCGTGTCCGGTCGATGCCGGGCGGACTCGACAAATTCAGAATCGGCTCCGATCCGCCCAGAAACGGCACGCCTTGATAGGCCGTGGGCAGAAATCCGCTGCCCCACAGCGGGTTGCCGCCCCGCGGGCCGCGCGGACCCGATTGCAACACCACGAAGCCGGGCAAGTCGCGCGATTCGCTGCCGATGCCGTAGGTGAGCCAGGCGCCCATGCTGGGCATGCCAAAACGGCTGGAGCCGGTGTTGACAAACAACTTGGCCGGGCCGTGATTGAATACGTCCGTTTGCGTGCTCTTCACGAAACACACGTCGTCCACGATCGTCGACAGGTGCGGCAACAGCTCGCTCAACTCGGCGCCGCATTCACCATGGCGGGCGAATTTCCGCTGGGTGCCCAGCAGCTTCGCGTCTCCCTTGATGAAGGCGAACCGCTTGTTCTTCGTGTACTCCGGCGGCACGACCTGCCCGTCCAGCTCTTGCAGCTTGGGCTTGTAGTCGAACAGCTCGAGTTGGCTCGGGCCGCCGGCCATGAACATGAATATCACCCGCTTGGCCTTCGCCGAGAAGTGCGGCGGACGCGGCGCTAGCGGATCCTGGGGATTGGGCGGCGTGATCGTCGCGCGGCTTTCGTCGGCGAGCATCGACGCCAAAGCCATCGATCCCAATCCCACCCCGCACTGCCCGAAGAAGTGGCGGCGCGTCGTGTGCAGCAGCAGCGAGCCGTCCGCAGGTCGATGCGACATGGCGTTTACTCCCGCGTAATGAATTCGTCAAGATTCAACAGCACCCGCGCCAGCATGGTCCAAGCGGCCGCCGTGGCATCGTCAGTACCATCCGGCCGCTGCTTCGGCGCGACTTCCGCGGCGTCCTTCGTCGCTTCCGCGAACCGACCGCGCTCGGATTGCAAATACTCCAACAGCGACGATAGTTCCTCGTCCGCCGGATCGCGGGCCAGCGCGCGGCGAAACGCCAGCCGCACGCGCGCTGCGTCATCCACCGCCGGCGCGGCCAGCAATTCTGCGGCAAAACCCTGGGCGATTTCAAAGAACGCCCGGTCGTTGGCCAGCGTCAGCGCTTGCAGCGGCGTGTTCGAACGCGACCGACGCGTGCAGGCCACCGTGGCGTCCGGCGCGTCGAACGTTTTCAAAAACGGATAAAGGCTCGACCGCCACAAATACGTATACATCCCGCGGCGATAGCGATCCTCCCCCTTGCTCTCGCCCCAGAACTTCTTCTGCTGCGTGAAGCGATAAATGCCCTCGGGCTGGGGCGGATACACGCCCGGTCCGCCGATCTCTTCACTCAACATGCCGCTGGCGGCCAGCGCAACGTCGCGAATGCTTTCCGCCTGCAGCCGCAATCGCTGCTGCCGGCCGAGCAGTTTGTTGTAAGGATCGGCCTTGGCCAGATCGTCCCGCGCGTGCGACGACTCTCGGTACGTGGCGCTGGTGACGATCGTGCGGTGCAGCGCCTTCTGGCTCCAACCGCTGGCCATGAACTGCCGCGCGAGCCAGTCGAGCAACTCCGGATGCGACGGCAATTCACCCTGCGTGCCGAAGTCGTTCTCCGTGGCCACCAGCCCTTGGCCAAAGTGCCGCTGCCAAATGCGATTGACCGTGACGCGGGCCGTGAGCGGATTGTTCTCATCCACCAGCCAGCGGGCAAAGTCGAGCCGGTCGGCCCGCTGGCCCCGCGCGACCAAGGGCGGCAACACCTCGGGCACATCCGGTCGCACGACTGCGCCCGGACGCAGGAAATCGCCCCGCAAGTGCACGTGTGTTTCGCGCGGCTCCTCGCGCTCGCGCATCACCAGCGTGGTGGTCGTGGCCCGTTCGATCTGCTTCCGGCGCTTCTTCAACTCCGCAATCTGCGCAGCCAACGGCATGCGCTCGGGATCGAGCGTCTGATAGTGCTCGCGGATCGCCTTTCGCTGGCCATCCGTGCGTTGGGCCGCGGGTGTCGCTAGCGCCACGCGCACCGCGGTTGGCAATCCGAGCACGGCCGGCGTCGCGGTGGAAACGGAGACTCGGAACCGTCCGATCTGGTGCGGCTCATTCCCGTGAGCGTGCGTCAGCGCAACAACCACTTCGGACGCATCGTTGGGCAACGGCTCCTGCAGGATGAAGATCGCCGTCTGCGGCACTCCCAGGTGCGCGGGATCCGCCACCCGCCAGCCGGTCTTTGGCTTGCCGTCGATGGCGTGGGAAACCGGCCCCGGATCGGGCGAGAAATCCGCCAGCGCCGCGGCCACCGGCACTGCTTTGTGCTTCCCAGCGGCCGTCTCCGTCTCGATGGCAATTTCACTCAGAATAAATGCGCCTTCGGGCGACAGTCCCGGTCCCTTGCCGGGCAAGCTCTCGTGCGGAAGTGTCTCCAGCAACAAGGCCGTCACCGACTGCCGCGGCAGCGGCGCGCGGAGCGTGTACGTGTCGCCGCTGGGAATCTTGCCGCCCACCAGCAGCGAACTGTCGGCCAGGCTGATGATCTCGGCGCCGCCGGCCGACTCGACTCTGCCATCAAGCGATGTCCAGTTCACCGCCAATTTGCCGGCCAGCGAACTCTCCCACTCGGCTTGTCGACTGCCCGAGTTGGCGTCGACCATCGCCAGCCGTTCTTCCGATTGCTCGATTTCGGCCAACAGCGCCGGCATTTCCTTCGCCTGCTGATCGGTTGGCACGGGCAGCGCCGGCTCGTCGCAGTTGTTGAAGATCGCAAACAACTGATAAAACTCTCGCTGCGAAATCGGATCGTATTTGTGGTCGTGGCAGCGGGCGCAACCGACCGTCAAACCTAGGAACGCCGCGCCGGTGGTCGACACGCGATCGATCACCGCTTCGACGCGGAATTGCTCCTTGTCGGTGCCGCCTTCTTCGTTCACCAACGTATTGCGATGAAACCCCGTGGCCACGATCTGGTCGGTACGCGCCCCGGGCAGCATGTCGCCAGCGAGTTGTTCGATCGCGAATCGATCGAAGGGCAGATCGCGGTTCATGGCCGCGATCACCCAATCCCGATACTTCCAGATCGAACGGCCTCCGTCGATCGTGTAACCGTTGGAGTCGGCATAGCGGGCGATGTCCAGCCAGTCACGCGCCCAATGTTCGCCGTAGTGCGGCGAGTTGAGCAGGCGATCGACCACGCGTTCATAAGCATCGCTTCTGGAGTCCGCCAGGAAGGCGTCGATCTGTTCGACGGTCGGCGGCAGCCCGATCAAGTCGAGCGTCACGCGGCGGATGAGTGTGGTCTTGTCCGCCTCGGCCGCGGGCGTCAGCCCGGCCACTCCCAACTGGGCCAACACGAACGCATCGATCGGATTGCGAACCCAGGCCGCATCGTTCACTCGGGGAGGTTCCGCTGGGCCTGGCGGCTGAAACGACCAGTGATCGCTCGCGCATCGCGCGTGCTGGTACGCCGACTCGCTGGGCATCTTGGCGCCCTCGTCGATCCAGCGGCCGACCAGTTCGATCTGCTCCGCGGAGAGCGCGGGCCCGTCCGGCGGCATCTTAGCGACTTCCTGGTCATCCCCCTGGATCGCCTTCAGCAGGACGCTTTCGCCGCGCTTGCCGGCAATCAACGCGGGCCCGCTGTTGCCCCCGGTCAGAATCGCTGCGCTCGAGTCGAGCCGCAGGCTCGATTCCTGCGCATCCTCGCCATGACATTCGAAACAATGGGCCGCCAGCACGGGCCGGATGTCGCGCTCGAAGTCGACCGGCTCTGCTCCCACGGCAACCGATGCCAGCGCGCAACTCAGGCCGATGACAATCAGGCCGCGCGAGACGCAAATAGAGGCTAGCCGGGTGGGATTCATCAGGGGGGACCGCACGCAAGGCATGTAGGCAGGGCCGGCGCTACGTGCAATTCATCTTAAACGAAGCGCCGCCACGGGGAAACCATGCCAAGCGGGCTCACCGGGCGTGTTTCGGTGCAAGCGGAAGGTCAGATCAATGCCAACCGGCGGGCCACACATGCCTGGCCCAATGCCGAAAGCCGCTCGACGTCCCGCAGTGCGACGCGGCGCATCCGCTCCGCAAGGTCCAACGCGGTACCTGCGCTTGTATATGCCTCACCAAGCGCTCCGTCCGCACACAGCACGATCGGCACGTTCGCCGCGGTGCGCCTCGCCAAGCTCGCCATTTCAGCGCCGATTAGCACCCCGCTCAGAAACGCGCGATTTTCGTCGGCGGGCCGTTCGTCCAGCACCTGTCGCGTGCGGACATGGAACAAAACGGCCGACAGCGGCAGCTCCCGCGCTTGACGCACTCCCTCGGCAAATGCCGCCGGATGTGCTTCGTGCGGGTTGTTCTCCATCGCCGGTTCTGTCGCAATCGAATGCCGCTGAATACTATGTCGGCCCAGCACGTCGAACAGTTCGCCGGTCATGAACGTCTGAAAGCCCGTGATGGCGCCCGTCTCGACATGCACGTGCTTGGAATGCGTGCCGGGCAGCACAACCGTGGCTTTTGGGCCAAGCTGCCGAGCGATGTCCAACTGAAACAGCCCGAGCGTTTGCGTCTCTTCGCCCCGCATCACATCGGTCGCGGTGCGCAAGCCCGACAGGAGCAGCACACGATACATTCCGCGCGGCGAGTCGATCGGTTTGAGCTCGCGGGCCACGACGTCCGAGCCATCAAGCCGCCAAGGCGCCTCGGCGTATGGTAACTCCTGCCAACCGATCGACGAGCTGGCCATGCCCGAATTGACGACAGGGCAGAGGCCCAATTCCCCGCAGCGCTCGGTGAGTTGCTCCAGATGCTGGCCCAGCACCCGCCGAAAGCGCTCCGGCCGATCGGCATCGGCCCCTGCGGCTGCCACTCCGGAGTCGGAGAGCACCTCACTTTGCGCCTCCACCGACTCGACCGTCATCAAACGGAGTCGCAGCCGGGACGTGCCCCAATCGCAGTTAATGAAAAAACGGGCCATTATTGTGCAATTTCGAGTTCGCCAGCCCCCTGCTAGCGGCGAGGGATTGTCCGCCTGGCTTGCCGGGCTCACCACTTCGCGGTGAGGGCAGGCCGAATTTGGGATTTGTACCACGAATCCACGTTATGAAACCGAAACTTTCCATGCCCCTCGGGGTATGAATAGACAACGGATCGGGGGCACCGAGGCCCCTAACCCGTGCAACTCCATAGACTTTGCAGGGTTTGCATCGTGCCGCGAAACGCCTCTTCCACCCGCAGAGCATTTACCCTCATCGAGCTGTTGGTGGTGATCGGCATCATCGGAATGCTGGTCGGTCTGCTGCTGCCGGCCGTGCAATATGCTCGCGCCGCCGCGCGAAAGACGCAGTGCCTGTCGAATCTGCATCAAATCGGCATCGCGATGGACAGCTACCTGGACGTGCAAGGTCAGCGAGGCCGTTTTCCCGACGTGTGCGCCTTTCCCACCGTCTGTGCCGCGGCCATGGCGCCTCCGGACAAACGGCCCAGCCTGCTTGTTGCGCTGGGGCCCTACATCGAAGATAGCCAGGGCGCCTTTCGCTGTCCGGCCGACGTGATCAGCGCCGACAAGGCGCCGCCCCACGACTCTTACTACTCCTGGCAAGGGCTGAGCTACGAATACGACGCGCTGAATCGCCTGGTGCGCACGGTCAACAGTGTCAAGCGCGGGCTGACGCGACAGGAAGTGACCGAGAATCGCGCCTCGGCACAGGTCATCATTGCCAACGACTACAATCCGTTTCACGGCTCTGACCCCATGCACGAACAGTCGTATGGTGGGTCGGGCACCGAAGATTCCGGATCACGCTGCTTTATTTATCTCGACGGTCACGCCGACGCGACTTGACCCCCGAACCAATAGATTGAGGGAGCTAAACGCCATGCAACGCCGACCAATGCCCAAGCAAAAGGCGCAGACGGACAGCAAGAAGCGCGCCGTCATGATCACGGTGTTCGTGTTGTTGTTGCTGGTGGCCACCGGCGCCTGGGCCATGTGGAATCGCGAAGATCCCAACGTGGTCGCGGTCCGCGATATGATGGCCGACTTCGAGAATATTCCAGAGAATCAGCGACGCGAACACTTCGGCAAGGTCCGCGAAGCCATGGACAATTTGACCGAGGAACAACGCGACCAGGTGCGCGATGAAATGCGGCGCGGCTGGGAAGAGCGCGAAACCAATAGCCTCAAGGAATTCTTCAACATGACCGCCCAAGAGCAGACCGCCGAACTCGATCGCCGGATCGATCGCATGGAAAAATGGCGCAAGGAGCGCGCCAATGGCGGCACGAATCGAGGAAATCGCGGCGGACGCGGTGGCGGCCGTGGTCAACGCGGAACCCGCACGCAGTCGTTCGGTGTCGGCAGCGTCGGCGCCAGCGATCGCGACCGCGCACGCCTCGACCGCAGCAGTCCCGAGAGCCGCGCTTACCGGGACCAGTTCCGCCAAATGATGTCGCAACGCATGCAACAGCGCGGCATCCAGTCGCCCGGTTGGGGAGGACGGGGGCCGCGCGGCTAAGGACCGGTTTCAAAACCGCCACGGACTGTCCCCTTTTCGGCCGCACGATTGGCGTTGACCCCTCGGGCCGGCGGCCGTACACTCCTCGCCGCGGCTCGTCGTTTCTACGTCGCTAACGGATTAGCACGGAGTTCAGCATGATTTTCAGAGCTTTGTTCTTCCTGGGCGTCTTGGCGATTATTGGACTGATCGTCACCGGCGCCATCCAGCTCCAACGCTCGAACGACTCGATTACGATCGAAATCGACAAGCAGCGCGTGGCCGAGGACGCCAAACGGGTCATCACCGGCGGCAAGCAAGTCCTTCGCAACGCCGAAGCCTCCCTCGATAAAGAATCCCAGACCAAGTAGGTTCGCACGTCGCGGGCCGCCCACGGATTACTTCGTTGGTAGCGCTCGCGCCGCCAGAATGCGCCTTGCGCCGGGACCTTCTGTCCCCGTGCGATTTCCCGCAACCTAGCAGGACGCTGGCATTCCGCTCGTCCGCGAAGTATCCTAGCCACCAACGAGCATCGCGCGCGGTCGGCGCGCGCCGGGCTTGCTTGCCAGAGTTTGGTCGGCGAGCGGTTCTTCACTCAGGGCGGCGGGGGTCGATGCATACCATTCGCAACCAACGGGCGCGCACCGGGGCGGTTTGCGCGCGACGTCTGTACGTAGAAACGCTCGAAGCGCGGTGCGTGCTCAGCGCCGCCGCTCCCTGGCACAACGACGCGGCGCCGTTGGACGTCAACCACGACGGTTGGCTCTATCCGCTCGACGCACTGATCGTGATCGACCGCCTGCTGCAGATTGGCGTTGGTCCGCTCGATGCCCCATCGAGTACTCCCGAGAACTACTACGACACCAGCGGCGACAACATGCTGACGCCGCTCGACTTGCTGCGCGTGTTCAACGGAATCTTGGCGCCGCCAGACGTCCAGTTGGACACGCTGATGCCGTTTACGATCGACCTGACGCCGAGGCTGGAAGTTTCCATTGCCAACGGCGTCAGCGTGCCGGATGGGACCGCCGTGCACGTCGACGTCGATCTGAACAACGATGGCCAATTCGTCGGCAACGAACTGGACTACACGGTATCGAGCATGTATCGCGGCCGCGCGGAGTTTGCCCTCGGTCCGGCATTGCCGCCCGACGATGGCACCCAGACCTACGCGATCAATCTCCGCGCCCGAGTCGACGGACAGCTCAAGCCCAGCGACGTGCAGCCGATGGTCGTCGACACCCAGACGTCCGACGCGCTGGCCAACTACGTGAACACGCCCGACGACTCGTACGAGTGGCACCAGGTGTTTGATGTCGCTGGCCCAGGCGATGCGTACCACTACTACGTCCTGAGCATGACGAGTCAAACCTGGCGCGAAGGCGACGTGAACGACCCCGTGTGGGACCACTGGCTGAAGATCGTCGTGCCGCAAGGGGTCACGCTTGACGACACGGCGCTGCTATACGTCAGCGGCGGCAGCAATACGGATATGCCGGATAATATTCCAACGTCGCCCGATGCAGGCATGGTGGCTGCCGCCTTGGCCACCAACACCGTCACGGCGGAGCTGAAGATCGTTCCCAACGAGCCGGTCTATTTCTTCGACGAGCCCGGCACACCGTTGCGCTCGGAAGACGACATCATCGCCTATACCTACAATCAATACCTGGAGCACATCGGCGAACCCGGCAACGAAACCTGGCCGCTGCTTCTGCCCATGGTGAAAAGCGCCGTGCGGGCGATGGATACCGTGCAAGCTTTTGTTCCGACGATTACCGACGGCCACCAGATCAACAATTTCATCAACACGGGCTATTCCAAGCGCGGCTGGACCACCTGGCTCACCACGGCGGTCGACGATCGCATCATCGCTTCGATTCCCGGCGTGTTCGACAATCCCAACCAAGGGCCGCAAATGGTCCACCAGTACGAGGTGCTGGGCAAGTTTTCCGAAGAGGTCGAACCGTACAGCAACGAGCAGATCTTCGAACGCCTGAAAACACCCGAAGCGGAACTGCTGTCGCGCATCGTCGATCCCTATCGCTATTTCCAGAACGGCCGGATGGACAAGCCCAAGCTGATTATCAATTCGGCCGGCGACGAGTTCTTCATGCCGGATTCGACGCAGTTTTATTTCGCCGATATCCCGGGCGAAAACAACTACCTGCGCTACATTCCCAACACAGGACACCCCCTCGATGCGCGTGCCATCGACAGCACGATCACGTTCATGGACGCCATCGAGAATGATCGCCACTTGCCCGACTTTTCGTGGACGGTCCAAACCAACGGTGAAATCCACGTGAACACGATCGACACACCCTCGCAAGTTCTGCTGTGGCAGGCCACGAACCCCGTCGCCCGCGACTTCCGCCACGGCTACAACCCCAGCATCGTGTGGACCAGCAGCGTGCTAACGGATCAGGGCGGCGGCAACTATGTCGGCAGCGTGCCGTATCCGGCCACCGGCGCGACGGCGTTTCTCGTCGAGCTCACCTTTCCCAGTTCGGTTCCCGGCAATCCGTATGTCTTCACCACCGACATCCGCGTGAATTCGGATCTACCGCGAACGCCCTTCCCGTATTCGGCCGACGCCGCCGCCTTCGCCGCGGACCCAACGTTTGCGTCGCCGGCTCTGGGAGGCGCTGTTCCCCGACGACGAGCCCGAGCCCACGGTGCAGGTGTTCGCGCTGCCCACGCCGCCCGTTCCGTCCACGACAGAGGCAGTGGCCCAGCCAGCAGCCGCGAGCCACGACGATTCCACGGAATCACCCGTCAGCTCGCAGCCCGTCAACACCGCAATTCTGCAGGACGACGAACTGCTGCCGAGCGTGCTGGACGAAGCCTCGAGTGAAGCAATCGAACTGGCGCTGGACGCCATCCTCGACGCATCGCTGAGCTAGCCGCGCCGGCCTACTCCGCGGCCACGGGTATGACAAAGTTTCCCGCGCGATCGTGCCACACCGAGTGGACGTGACAATAAGCGTCCACCAATGTCCACGGGTGTGTTTTCTGCGGGCATTAGTTCCACCGACGTAGCTGGGTTTCCACCGCCGTCGCTGGGTTTGGCAACACGATTGGCTACACTTTCAAATGCCGCTGACAGCGTGCCAATGTTTCGACACTTCGCAATCGTCTGACAGTGGGTAAAATGACGGCAACAGGCGTCGGACCGCGATAGCTACGCACCGACAAAGCCGGCACCGCGGGCGTTGGTCTCCCCTTTGCACCAGCGCCCCGGAGCCGGCCCGTTCAAGCAAAGGGATTGGTCATGGATATTCCGGCCGTTTCGTTAGTCGCTACGGTGAAGTCGAGGGAATGGGAGCTTCCCAAGGCAGCTCGCCCAGCACCTCCCAAGGCCGAAGTCACAGCGGCGAGTAGCGCGATTACCGAAGCACTAGGCGAAGTGATACCAGCCGAGTTCTCGGGACACCATGAGGCCACCTACGAATCGCTGGTCGATGCACTACAAGAGCGCGGCCACAAGTTCTCTGCGATCGACCACGCCTTGCGCCGTCTAGTGGATCAGCAGGCCGTGGAACTGGTCCACTATCCAGCGTCGTGCGAACCATCTGGCACGGTGGCGGCGCCATTTTCACACAACACAACGCGCCTGATACTAGAGGCGAAATGCGTCCGGGCATTGCCGAAGCTTTTCGACATAAGAGCACCGATTAACAGCGTTCCCAAAGGGCATGTCGGCCCCAAGACGATTAACGAGTGGGCCTCGATATTTGATAAGCACCCTTCCACGTTGAATCGGTGGAAAAAAAACGGGAAGCTTCGTTGTTACACTGAGGGTCAAGACACCTGGATACATCCCGACGACGTGAACAGTCACACGCCAAAGTAACGCATTTGGATTGCAAAGTCGCGCACTCTATTGCACTTCATTGCACGCGCGATTTTTCCGCTTTGTAGTTTCATTGCCTCCGCTACTATCGGGGCATGATTACGACATCGCTTCTCACCGAATCGGACGCTGCGGAAATACTCCGACTCAGCACGCGGCGCGTTCGGCGGCTAGCGAAGCTGAGACAGATTCCTTGCGTTGAGTTGCCCGGTGGTGAGTTTCGCTTCGAACGCGAGGAGCTACTCCTCTGGCTCGACAGCTTGAAGCAGCAACCGGCGCGAGGGAGTAAATGAGCACTCCCGCCATCACAACCGAAGTTTCCGCGACAGTCGAGCGGCGTTTTTTCACCGTCGACGGCGGAGCCAGCTATACGAGCCTGTCGGTGGAATCAATTCGTCGAATGATCGCCTGTGGCAAGCTCACAGCCTATCGCCCCGTCAAAAGGCGCATCCTGATTGATCGGCATCAGCTCGACGCGGTGGTGTTGTCATCGGATTCGCGGCCCAGGACGGGAAGGGGGCTGGCGGGGATGAAGCGTGCCGCTAGTGGCAAAATCGTACCCCCAGAAATCCAAACAGCTGCGGCAATGGAGTAACTGCGAATGGATTCTACAGAGAAACGGACGCCCCGGTCACTCCCCGAGCTGGCTGAGTCCATCAATTCTGAGCACCGGCAGGCGGCAGCGGCCGTGCGCAGTCATCTTGACCATGCCCGCGAAGCCGGTCTGCTTCTCATCGAAGCCAAGTCGCAATGCAAGCACGGCACGTGGGACGCTTGGCTTGCCGACAATTTCGAGGGTTCGGCTCGCACTGCCCGCGACTACATGCTTGTGGTAAAGCGGTGGGATGTCATAGAGCCAAATTGGCAGTGCGCCGCCGATTTGAGCTTGCGCGAAGCGTTGAGGATGGCGGCCGGGCCGAGTGGGCCCGATGACTGGTTTACGCCGGCAGCTATCGCCGATGCCGCCCGAAAAGTGCTCGGCACAATTGACGTAGATCCGGCGAGCTGTGAGGCGGCAAACGAAGTCATTCGAGCCGAGAAGTTCTACACCGTCGAGGATGACGGCCTCGCGCAAGACTGGTCGGGCACCGTCTGGATCAACCCGCCATACGGGCGCGGCGTGTTTGAGCAGTTTGCCAGTAAGTTGCTCGATTGCATCGATAGCGGATCGGTAGCAGACGCGATCCTGTTATCCAACTCCATCACAGAGACGGCTATCGGCCAGCGTTTGTTGCGCCGTGCCGACGCCACATGTTTTCCCGCTGGTCGGGTGCCATTCTGGAATCCTGATCGCGGCAGCAATCCCGAACGGGGCTGTGGTTCGCCGAAGCAATCGCAGGTTTTCTTTTATTTCGGGCACGACCCGCGTCGCTTCGCGGAGATCTTCCGAGACATTGGCACATGCACCGTCGAGTGGCAGCGCATGCTAGACGACACCAAGGCCGGCCGCTTTGACTGCGACGGCAAAGGCCAAGTATCGGAGGTCACCGCCGCGAAATGAAACAGAACGCTGCTAATGGACTGGCGCGATTCACGGGCGAAGTGCTCGACAACGGATTGCCCCACGACCGCGACGCCGAAGAAATCGCGTGCGGTATCTTGCTTCTCAATCCTAGTTGGGCTGACGGCGCTGGGCTGTACGATGACCACTTCCACACGCCACCGGCGCGCGAGGTGTTCAATTCGATCAAGAGATGTAAATCGAACGGCACCCCGGCGGACCTGCCCCACATAGTCGGCCTGCTCAATGATTCGGAGGCGTTTGGTGCGCGTGGCGTTTCTGTGGCGCTGGCAGAAATGATGAACAACGCTGGCACGTTCGCCAGTCGGTTCGATGAATACGTTCACCGGCTGAAAGAACAAGAGCGACGGCGACGCACCAAGATTGCCGCCATGCTCGTACTGAAGGCGTGCGACAGCCGGCAGGCGACGGCAGATTTACTTTCGGATGCGGTGGCACAATTCGACGTTTTGGCGAATGAGGGCGCAGACAGCCAGCAAGAATTCGAGATTTGCACCAGCGCCGATTTGTCGCAGCCAGCGGACGAGCCGGAGTGGGCAATCAGAGAGACGCTGATTCTCGGCCAGGATGCCGTTATCGGTGGACCATCTAAGTGTATGAAAACGTCAGCCGGCATTGAGTTGGCTGTGAGCGCCGCAACCGGCACGCCATTCATCGGCATGTATGACGTACCGCGTCCGTTGCGTGTGCTTTTCATGTCGGCAGAATCGGGCCGTGAATCTTTGAGGATATGCGCGGCTAGCGTTGCAGAGTCCAAGGGGTTCGACTTGGCTGCGATAGACAATCTGCTCTGGAGTTTTGAAGTCCCGTTTTTTGGGCACAGCGAGGATATCGGGCGATTGCGTCAAGCACTACAGCGGCACAAGCCGGAACTGCTGGTTCTCGATCCCACGTATCGCATTTTGGCCGGCGACCGTGCCGAGAATCTATTCATCATGGGGCAGCAACTCGGGGAGTTGTCCGACGTATGCCGATCCGAGGGCGCGACACCGATACTGTGCCATCACACGAAAAAGAAACCCGTGCGCAGAATTCACGCCGACGACTTTGGAAGATCTGCAATGGGCAGGATTCGGCCAGCACTTTCGCCAGTGGTTGCTCATCTCACGACGCCGCGCTTACGAGTCTGGTAGCGGCCTACACGAGCTGCGGTTCGACGTAGGTGGTTCGGCACGTCACTCATGGTCTAAGGCTGTGACGATTGACGAGGGGCCGTTTGGTGAGCCGCGTTGGTACGTCACAGCCCAAGGCATCGCCGAAAGCGTCAACGCACTAGAGACAGCCAAAGAGCGGGCGCGTGAGCAAGATCGCCTTGACCGCCTGAACGCCGACCGTGAGCGGCTAGTAAGTGCGGCTGCCAACTATCCTGCCGGCGAAACTCTGAGGCAGATTCGGGATCGTGCTGGCTTAAGCGGCACCAAGGCAACGAGTGCATTAGCCGAAGCGCTCAAAGCCGGCGAGTTGGAACCGTGCCAGATCACCAAGAACAACAAGACCGTTGATGGCTATCGGGTGCCTAATGAATAGTCACCGGGACAGGTGGGACAGAGTATCGGGACAAGTGGTTGTCCCAGAGGTGGGCAGTGGGACTGGGACAGGCCCTATAGGGGCCGTCCTGTCCCAGTCCCACATGGACAGCCCAAGAGAAGCAGTGGGACAGAATCGAAAAGCTGTCCCAGTGGATTCGATGGCGGACCGCATTTGTATCTGGCCGAGGGATTCAAAGTGAACGATCAACCCATCGACGACCCTGACAGCCTGCGATCCGTGCCCGACGCGGCGGCGTTCCTGTCGCTGAGCCGTAGTGGCGTGTACGCATTGATGGCGCGCGGCGAACTGCCATATGTCAAGATCGGACGCTCCAGGCGCGTACCACTATGGGCACTACGGCAGTTTTCGCAGGGGGCAATTGTCGGCGGCTGGGCGTGCCAATCACACAGCACTGGTTTGACAGTCCCACAAGTGCTTAGTAGGCAAGACGTTGCAAAGCCGTGTAGCCACGATGTAGCCAAAATTTACGTCAACGGACGGGGAAGCTGACCATGAGCGAAGCCAACGGCAAAGGCGGTGCTCCCAATTTGAACCGCAACCGGACTACCCACGGCGTGAGGGGCTGGCTTGCCATCGGCAGCTATCCCAAACGGGCGTCTTACGTGCGCCGGATCGTGGGCCGTATGCGTGCGGAGTTGGAAGCCGAAGTTCTGGACGTTCACGGGCGGCTGGGGAAGTATCAGGCAGCGATCATCCAAAGTGCCGCCAGACATGAGGGGGTTTGCTTGCTCTGGACTCGTTGGCTGAAGGATGAGGCACCGAACATGTCGGTATCCGAACGGCTGGCCGTGACGGCACGCATTGAAGCTGCAACCGATGCCCGCGACAGGTGCCTAGAAAAGCTGGGCATCAGCGAGCTGCCGGATGAGCGTGACCCGTGGGCGACGATCGACGAACCGCGTGAAGATCCCCAGCACGCCCCAGAATCGCCCGGCGGCCAGAACGGCAAAAGTAGCCACCCGCCCCAACAGAACGCGCCAGCAGATCCACACGGCGGCGACGCGGGCAACAGCGGGCCAGCGAGCCCGTCAGCGTGGCAGCCCCACCACGACGGGCAACACGAGACGTCGACAGCCGGTAACTCGGCAGGGGGCCAGCCATGATAGCCATTCGCCGAACGTGCGATTGCGGCAACCAGTTGCAATTCCCCCTGGAGCTCCAGGCCGGGCGTTGTGCTACCTGCCTGTTCGAAACCTGCCCACCGATGCGGCGCCGGGCCCTGCTGCACTTGCTGGTAGCCCTATTCCGCGATCCCGCCCCGACATTGGCCGAGACGATCGAAGCGGCCGACATCGCGGGCTTTGTTCGCTTCCCCGATGAGCCTGAATCGAGGGAGTGGCCGACCGATCCGATGGGCACGAGAACGACGGCAGCGGCGCAGCCTAGCAACGATGCAACCACCTGAGGCCGACCGATGGGACGCCGACAGATGAGCCGAAAGCAACGCACAAAACGCTGTCCGCCCTGTTTCCGGCCGACCTGGGAAACCCAATGGCGACTGGAGCGGGAACGGTACCGACGTGAACGGCGACAACGGAGCAAATGACCATGACGCGACCGACGAAACGAAAACCACGGCCACCCGTCGACCTAGCAGCCCAGCTTGCCGGGGCCATCGGTGCCGCGCTGGGCAAGATCATCGCCGACTTGGACAAGCGATTGACGGCGGTCGAGTCGAAACAACGTGCACAGGGCAAGCGTCGAGCAGGCAAGGTGCAAAAGTGAACGCGGGCAAGATCAAGCAATTCAAGGCCGACCCGATGGCATTCTTTGCCAGTATCGTGGTCGAGAGTGCGCACGGCCCGCAGTTGCTGGGGGATATCTGGGCTCCATTTCAAGTCGAATGGTTCCAGGCAGTCACTCCGTCGCTTCTGGCAATAGAGCGTGGCGAGCGTCCGCCGATCGGCCGGTTCTTTGTCGAGCGTACAAAAGGCGGTTCGAAGGACTCAGACATCGCCCTGGCGATTCTCCACCTGTTGGCATTCACGCAACGGCCTTTGGCAATCCAGATCGGGGCCGGTGACAAGGATCAAGCCGACGAGCCCCGCGAGATTCTGGCGGGCATCCTGCGCTTGAATCCCTGGCTCAAGGGTCACATCGAAATCCAGAATTGGAAGGTGCTGTGCAAGCGAACGGAATCCGAGTGTGAGATTACCGCAGCCGATGCCCCCGGTGCTCACGGTGCGCGGCCGGACGTGGTGTTCCTGAATGAGTTGAGCCATATCCCCGACCACAAAGAGGAGTTCGCGTTGACGTTGCTGGACAACGCGAGCAAGCGGCCGCGCGGGCTCGTGCTGTGTGCGACGAACGCCGGTTTCCTTGGCAAGTGGCAGTATCGCTTGCGTGAGATGGCCCGCAGTTCCGAGCGTTGGCACTTCTCCGCGTTGTCGGAACCTGTGCCGTGGATGGACCCGCGCGAGTTGGTCGAAGCCAAGCAGCGGATGAGCACGGCCCGTTACATGCGGCTTTATCACGGCCGCTGGGCGACAGGCGCCGGCGATGCACTCGACCCCGAAGATATCGCGATTTGCACGAGTGAAAAACTATCGCGGATGTTCGGCGATGAGGCGGGCTTTTGTTTCAATGCGGGGCTCGACCTGGGAATCAGCAACGATCATGCGGCGTTGGTTGTCGTGGGCACGGACGGCCGGTCACAGCGTTTGCAGCTGGCGAGTTGCGAATCGTGGGCCCCTGGACCGTCGGGACAAATCAATTTGGAGCAAGTCGAGTTGGCGGTGTTGGACGCGGCTTGGCGCTACAACCTGTTGAATGTGGCCTACGATCCGTACCAGTGTATCCATCTGGCCCAGCGGTTGCAGCGGCGCGGCGTCAATATGGTGCAAGTCAACTTCACTGGAAAGAATCTTGACGCAATGGCATCGCTACTGCTGCAAGTCGTGCGCAACCACATGATCACGTTGTACAACGACGCGGAGTTGATTCGCGACTTGGGCAAGTTGATGATCGTGGAAAAGTCATACGGTTATCGTTTGCAGGCCCCGTCTGACAAATCGGGCCATGCCGATCGTGCGCAGGCTTTGACGCTGGCGCTGCTGCCCGCCGTCGAGTCAATCGATACGTGGCAGCCGCCCCCGCCCAAGAGAATCAAAAGCGTTCTCGATTTGTCCGAACCGAACCTGTTTTAACTTCTCCCCCTGTTTGGAGCGATCCTAATGGCAACCGCCACCGACTACGAAATGCTCGTTGAGTACGCTGAAACCACGCGCGGAAGCCTGCGCGTCAACCGTGAGCGGAACGTGATACTCGGAGTGAAAATACAAGGGCTGGTCAGCCTCAACAATCGTGAGTATCTGCCCAAAGCGCTCAGGGATGCTGTGCCGCTTTATGAAGGAGCTAAGGTCAATGTCGATCATCCTGGCAAGCGCGACCTAAACGCCGTGCGCAGCTACCACGAGCGTTTCGGCACCATTCGCGACGTGCGCTTCGTCGAGGGCCAAGGTCTGTTTGGAAACTTGCATTACAACCCCGAGCATCCGCTTGCCAAGCAGGTGTTGTGGGACGCGGAGAACAACCCAACCAGCGTCGGATTATCGCCGATTGTTCGCGCCTCTGTGAGCAAGAAAAACGGTCGCATCGTGATCGAGGCAATCGCATCGGTTCAAAGTGTCGATCTGGTGGCCGATCCCGCGACGACCGGAAGTTTGTTCGAGTCGGCAGATGATGAGTTGGCCAGCGCGACACTGGCACAGATCAAGGCGCATCGACCTGACCTTGTTGCTGCGGTTTTCTCTGAGCACCGACAAGCGAAAGCCAAGCCGGCGCCAGCGTATCCCGAGCGTATGGACGGCAAAGCTTTCGCGCGTGCGCTACGTAGGTAGCAAATCGTTTCTAATTTTTACTGTGGAGTACTTTCAAATGTCATCGTTACTACAAAAGGTCCGCCGTGGTCTGTCACCCGGTCAAAAGCCAACGTATCGCCAAGCTGTGATCGCGTTGGTCAAAGGTGAGGCGACCGACGAAATGCTGCTGGCCGAGTTGCTTCAAAGTCGCACGCAGCAGCAGTTCGAAAAAGATATTGAGACGTATCGTCAGCGCGTCGAAGCCGCGGCGGTTCGTGATGAAATGCCGGCTATGGTGAAACGTGAATCGGAACTCAAGGCCAATTATGAAAAGGCGAAAGATGCCCTCGACAACGCGCGGTCAGCACGTGAACAGCGTGAAGCAGCCAGCAAGTTACAAGCGGCTGGAGACGAACTGCGGAACTTTCGAGGTCGGTTCTACAGGGAACGTGGTCGCGTGATGGGGTTCCTTTCGCGCACGGCTGACGTTTCAATCCTTGCCGAGATGGCCGAGGTGCAGAACGAGATCGATCTTGTGCGAGCGAAATGGATTCTATCGCGCGATGAGCGGGAAGCTTTCCAGGCGGCACAAAATGCCATTGCTGATTTTCCGGCGGAGTTGGCAGCCGCAACGGACGTAGCGCAGCGCGTATCCCTCAAAGCCGCACACGCGAAAAACAAGAGCACGGCCGAAGTGCTTCGAGACAAATTCGAACGGGTAGGGAAAGCCGATGCGAAAATCGCAAAGTTGGAAGCGAAGCGCGAAAAGCTGGGGCTGCAGCGCTATGCGCCTGAGAAGTTTGAGCTAGCGAAGTGAGATCCAATGCGAGCGAAAAAAAACGAAGCAGCAATTCGTCGCGACTTGCACGGCGTCGAAAGTTACCTGGAGCGTCTGCAAGCGCAGGTGCGTCAGATTGAAGCCACGCGCGAGACGCTGATTGCTGAGTTGCTCGACATTGAAGGCGCGCATGACCAACGAAAGGTCGCGGTGCGACAATGTTTGCACACGGCGGGCTCGTCGCTCGTCCCGTGCCCGGCGTTGGCTTGCCTGTTGTACTCTGCGACGCAACGGCAATCGCGCCGGAGGATTTTATGGCCGTCTCGAAAATCGGCCGCAGACGCAAGGCAGCGGTCAAGGTGTTGGAACACGTCGAAGGGCGTTTGGTGCGTTCCTGGGCGATTCTGGCGGACTGTTTTCGGACTGCGGGCGCGTCATCGGGCCAAAAAACGTCGCTTTAGAGGGAATGGGCCGCGACAACGAACGTATCGGGAAGTGCTGGTAAAATCGGCCAAGGATCGCAATAATGGAAGCGGCCCGGCCAAGTGCTGATAACACCGGACCGGGCCTATCCAATCCGTCACCTGAGTAGGAGGTAACGTCATGGCTTTACGCAATTCTAGCGAAAGCAGCCCACGTCGCACACGCCGACGCGGCAACAATGAGGGATCAGTTTTCCAGCGGCCCGACGGTCGATGGGTCGCGGCGATCACTGTTGGCTATGATGCCAATGGGAAGCGCCGTCGGCAAGTGGTCTACGGCAAGACCAAATCCGAAGTGTTGGACAAGCTGACGCGGCTACATGGCGCTAAGGCGAATGGCACGCTTGTGGACCCCAGCAAGGAAACCGTGGCCCAATACCTCGACCGCTGGTTGCGCGACGTGGCCAAGGCAACATTGTCTGCTGGCAGTTATACGAACTACAGCGGCGTCATCAAGAATCACATCGTGCCGCGTATCGGTGGCATGCAATTGCAGAAACTGACGCCCGCGCATGTGCAACGACTCTATGGTGAGTTGCACCACAACAAGACTGCGCAGAATTCAATCGTGCTTTCCCATACGGTGCTGCATCGGGCGCTCAAAGACGCCTTGCGGTCCGGCGTTGTTAGTCGCAATGCCGCCGACGGAGCTGCCCCCCCCAAGGTCAGACGGCGCGAGATGAAGGTTCTGGACTCCGACCAAGCGAAGCGGCTGCTGGACGAAGTACGAGGCGACCGGCTGGAAGCTCTTTATTGGGTTGCCATCACGGCTGGCTTGCGGAGCGGCGAAATCTTGGGTCTGCAATGGCACGACATTGATTTAAAGAACGGTACGCTGTCGGTGTGCCGATCGCAGTCTGAGGTCAATGGTCATATCGAACTGAAGGAACCAAAGACGGCCAACGCGCGGCGGCAGATTGACCTGCCGGCAGCCACCGTGGCTGTATTGTGGGAACATCGCAAGGCGGCTTTGGCGGCTGGGCACAGCGGTGCTGATCGCGTTTTTTGCAACAGTGAGGGCGGGCCACTACGGCGGCGGGATTTTCACGTCCGCCATTACAAGCCGACGCTCAAGCGGGCTGGGCTGCCACCGATCCGGTTCCATGACTTACGGCACACGTCGGCCACGCTGATGCTGAGCCTGGGCGTGCATCCCAAGGTGGTTCAGGAACGGCTGGGGCACTCGAACATCAGCATGACTCTCGACACGTATAGCCACGTCATGCCGGGCATGCAGCGGGCAGCCGCCGACAGGTTAGGCAATATGCTGAGCCAGAAACCCGACGGTGGCTACACTGTGGCTACACAAACGGGCTAACTGGCCCCATTCATGGCGGCAGCGAATGCCGTAAGTCTATGGCTTCAAAGCACTACCCACGGGAATCGCAAAATTCCCCGCCCGGTCGTGCCACACCGAGTGGACGTGGTTGGCCAGGTTGCCGGCCGAGTCGGGCTGCGTGTTGTTGAACTCGATCAAGAACGTCTCGCCCTGCACCACGTAGTGATGACCGACCTTCGGCCTGTCGGGTCCCCACCACGCGAACTTGATGCCGTCGAACCCTTCCCGCTCGATGGCCGACAGCCGCTCGTGGGCGATGTCTTCCGGCAGGTTGTTGGCGTAGGCTTCGACCAGCGCCCGCAAAATGGCGACTTGGCCCGACGTCATATCGCCGGCCGCCAACCCTTCGGCGGCGGAGTTTGGCGGCGCCGCCTTGCCTGCGTCACGCACGTCGCTGGGCGCCTTGTCCGCGATAATGGCCGTTTTCCGTTGCTCGGCCGAGAGCGCCGCCAGCAATCTGAAGGCCAACTCCTCCTCGTCGGCCAGCACGCGCAAGCCCTTGGGAAAGCCGGGCCCATAGTCGGCCAATAGCTCGCCCGGGTTGGCGCCGAAAAACGTCGGCGTCGACGAAATCACTTCGTCCTTATCCACGACGAAGTTGAGCGACAAGTGATGCCCCTCGACGCTCAGGCCCCAACGGCCGTCGGAGCGCGGCTCGCCAAACAGTGTGAAGTAGTAGCGCTCGGGATCGCGGATCATGCCGTTGGTGCGGCTCTTCTCTAGTTCGTGCAGCACCGACTCCAACTGCATGATCTTGGTCGCCTTGGAATAGCCAACGTTCGAAAGCGCGCCTTCCAACAGAGCATGCGCCGCGGTGCGCTGCTTGTCGTTCATGTTCTTGACTTGCAGTCCCTTGCGGCTGGGCTTGGGAATGTAGTGCCAATCGGTGCGCACCGGCGTGTCGTAGTCCAACACGGCCTCGGCCCGCTGTTGGTCCGACAACGTAGCGACAAACTCCTGCGCCGCGATGGTCATTGTTTCGCCCGTGATGGCGACATTGATATAGGCGAATCCGCTCGACAGGGCGACGACGGCCAGGCACAGCCAGAGATATAGCGAACGACGGTTCATGGTGACAGACTCCCGGTCGGTTTTGGCGGCAGGACAAAAGGCGGGCTCCTCGCGACCAGTATACTAGCCCCCGCCGGCCGCCGCGAGCGGCCGCGATGCAAACGCCTTTGCGTCAATGCATGTGATCGGTGCCCCGTTTGTCCAGCGGATGATGATGGTCGTCGATGTGCAAATGAACGTCCCCCAGGGCCGCGAGCAGCCGCTCGAGCCCGGCGTCGCTGACTTGCGTCTGATCGAGATACAGCGATTCCAGGTTCTTAAGCCCGTGCAACTGGTCGAGCCCGGCGTCCGTGATCGGCATGTCGAGCAAGTGCAGAAAGCGCAGATCGGTCAAGCCGCCAATGTCGGCCATGCCGGCATCGGTTACCCGCGGGCTGGAGAGCCGCAACTGCACGAGTTTTTTGCAGGCGGCGATTCGCGCCAGTCCCGCGTCGGTAATTTCCGTGTGCGAAAGATTGATGCGCCGTAGCCGGTCGTGCATGCCGTCGAGCGGCGCCAGGTCGGGATCGCGCACCAGGGTATGGTCGAGGCGGATCACGTCGCGGTCGCCCGCGCGAACCGCGGCCGCCTGTTCCGCCAGGGTGGCCTCGGTCGCGCTCTGCGATTCGCTCGGAGGCGCCGTCGACCGTCGACACCCGGCCAACGCGAATAGAGCGGCAAAGAACACCAGCCTCGCCGTCCATCCGCAATTGATGCCAAACGCCGATTGCCGCATGCTCTTCGCTCCTCCGCACCAGCCGCTAACGCCGACAATTCGGACATACGGTCTGATAGCGAGTCAGTCCCGCCCCGCGCGTCGGGCGCGTGACCATGATGTTGCCGCACTTGGCGCAATACTCGGCCGGACCGCTGTCGGCGCCGGTTTCATCGCCCGCCTGGCAGGCCGTACACAGTCACGTCGCGGGCAGTGCGTCCAGCCGCTCGCGGTCGATCGGCTGCTGGCAGCTCTCACAGCGGCGCGCCATCCCCCAGGCTTCATCGTCGCCCTCGTCCGAAGCGCGCACCGTCATGCCAATTTTGCCGCATTCGGGGCACGCAAACTTTACGGCGGCCGAGCGAAACAGCTCGCCGAGCAATTCCGCCTCCGGTTCGATGCCTTTGCGCGTCATCCGTGCCCGCCGCAGCCAGTCGATCATGGCCCCGGGCCCGCACAGCACCGTGTACGAGCAATGCGTGCAGGCAAGTTCGACGGTTTCACGCATGGCAGGTTACTTCTGCTTCAGACACCGAGGATACAGCATCATTAGAGGGTCGGTGGCCTGGTCTCGCGATGGCGGGCGACGGAAAAGCAAATTATACTTTGGGCAACGGTCGGACCCAATGACACGCAAGCGCCGATGCGGCGAATCTCCAGCGGAATCGAGTAACCCATGTCCACACGTCGATCCTTCTTGCACTCGACCCTGGCCCTGTCGGCCGGAGCGGCCCTGGTGTCGCAACGGGCTGCCGCTGCCGAAGGTGACAATGCCTCGCTCGGCAAGACGCCCCATACGCGCTTCGCCGTCAACGTCGAAATGTGGTGGACCAAGCTGCCGTTCCTAGAACGTATCAAAAGCGCCGCCGCACTGGGCTTTCCGGCGGTCGAATTCTGGCCGTACGAGAACAAGGACCTAGACGCCGTTCGTTCGCTCTCCGATGAATTGAATATCGCCATCGCGCAGTTCACGGCCTGGGGTTTTACGCCCGGCATGAACAATCCCAAGAACCACGACAAGTTCGTCAAGAAGATCGAACAAGCCTGCCAGGTCGCTCACAAGCTGAATTGCAAAAAGATGACCGTCGTGGGCGGCAACGATCAGCCGGGCATGACCCAGGCGCAAATGCACGAGAACATCATCACGGCGCTCAAACGCGTGGCCCCCATCGCCGAGGCCGAACAGGTGATGCTCATTCTCGAGTCGATGAACATCCGCGTGGATCACAAGGGGCATTGCCTCTATGGCAGTCCCGATGCGGTGCGCATCTGTCGCGAAGTGAATTCGCCCATGGTGAAGATCAACTGGGATCTCTACCACATGCACATCAGCGAAGGCGACCTGTGTGGGCATCTGAAGGAGGGGTTCGACCAGATCGGCTATCTGCAACTGGCCGATCACCCGGGCCGCCACGAGCCCGGCACCGGCGAGATCTACTATCCCCGCGTGCTCCGCGAGGCCTACGAATTGGGCTACCGCGGCTTCGTCGGCCTCGAATGCCGGCCCCAAGGCAGCGAGCTGGACGCAGCCAAGGCCGTGGCGCAAGCCGACCAGTGGTGATGGCCCCCTCCGCCCCTAAGTAAGGAACTGGCCTTGACCGCTGGACGACCGGCCCGTACACTACTTACCGACAAGTAAATAACACCCAGAAGGCTCCCGAAAGTCGCCCGCGCTCATGACTTCTGTCGCCGACAACGCCATAGCCAGTAAGCTTTTAAGCGAAGCGATTCGTCTCTTCGCCGCCAAGGGTTATCCGGCCACCTCGACCCGCGAGATCGTCGAGGCCGCCGGAGTGACCAAGCCCATGCTCTACTACTACTTTCAGAGCAAGGAGGGCTTGCTGGCCGCCGCCTTGACGCACTTCGCCGATATGTTTCACGCCCGCCTGCGGCAAGTTTTGGCCCAACCCCTTGCTGCGCGCGAGCTGCTGATGCAAATCGTCTGGCGCATCTCGACTTTTGCCAGGCCCACAAAGCGCTGGGACGCCTTTTCTTCGCGTTGCTGTTTGGTCCCGACGATCAGAAGAACCTGGTCGACTTGGGGCAATACACCGAGCCGGGGCAGCAACTGTTCATGCAAACGGTCGAGCGCGCGTTGCAAAGTGGCTTGATCCGGCCCGAAGCCGGCGAAGACTTCGCCATGGCCCTGCACGGCATGATCAACATCTGGATCATCGCCAGCCTCAACGACGAAGCCGAACTGACGTACGCCACGGCCGAGCGCATCGTCGACGGCCTGCTGACAGGATTCGCCGCCACATAGCTCGATAACTCTGCGAAACATCCCGGGCCTCGCGCCCGACAACTTCAATTTCCAACGCCTGCAAACGTTTATGCGACACTACGCCACACTTGCGTCACTGCTCATCTTGCCGCCATTGCTCGCCACGATGGTCGGTGGTTGCTCCCACGAGCGCGAACAACTTCCGCCGGAAGCCGCCGACACGTCGCACAACCCCGACGCCGTGAAAGTCACGGCCAGCCCGATCGTGCTGCGCCCCGTGCAGCGGTTCGTTGGACTGGTCGGCACACTGCACGCCTACGAAGAAACGTCGATCGGCGCCGAAGTCGGCGGCCGCGTCCGCAAAGTCTCGCATGACGTCTCCGATCGGGTGCGGCCCGGCGAGGTACTGGTCGAGATCGATCCGACCGACTATCAACTGCGCGTTCGCCAGGCACAGAAGGAATTGCAAGTTGAGCTGGCCAAGCTGGGCCTGTCCGAGCCGCCCACGGCTCGCACCGATATGACGCGCATCCCCATGGTCGTGCAGGCGCGCTGCGGCGCGACAATGCGCAAACGCGCGTCGACCGCACCAAAACGCTGGTAGCAAAACGAGCAGCCCCCGAAGAGGAGCTCACCGAGCGGATGTCCGAGTTTCGCGTGGCATATGCCGAGTACGACAACCAGGTCCTGCTAGCCAGGGCCGGTATCGCGGCCATCCTGGTCAAGCAAGAAGCGCTGGCCATGGCTGAACAGCAGCTCAAGGACACGCTGGTGCACGTGCCTGCCCCCAGCCAGCCGGTGCACGGCGACGGCAGCGACGTCGAGTACGCCATCACCAAGCGCACCGTCGCCGAAGGCGAATACGTGATGGAAGGCACCGAGCTGTTCACGCTGGTGATCGAGCACCCGCTCAAGTTCCGCGGTCGCGTGCCCGAGCGGCGCATGAGCGAAGTGCGCGTCGGCCAGGCGGCCAAGGTGTTTGCCTCCGCCTATGCGCAGCCCTTCGACGGCAGTGTCACGCGCATCAATCCGGTGATCGATCCGGCCACACGCGCCTTTGAAGTGGAAATCCTCATTTCCAATCCCGAGCGGCAGCTCAAGCCGGGCGGTTTCGCCAAGACGGGCATCCTCACCACGCTCGACGACCATGCCGTCACCGTGCCGCTCGAGGCCCTGGTGAACTCCGTCGGCGTGACCAAGATCTTCCTCGTCGAAAATGGCCGCGCCCGCGAAGTGCAAGTCACCGTCGGCACGCAAGAAACCGACTGGGTCGAGATTGCCGAACCCCGCCTCCCAGCCGACGCGCAAGTTGTCACCAGCGGCCAGGCCGTGATTGCCGACGGCACCGAGATCGAAGTCCGCGCGATCAGCAGCGGCACGAGCCCGCAGCCCGTATCCGAAGTCGCCGTGCGTCCGATGCGCCCCGATCCGACGCCCGCCCGTCGCGAGGCCGCGCCGTGAACCTTTCGGAAATCTGCATTCGCCGGCCCGTATTCACTTGGGTGCTGGTCGGCATCCCGGTCGTGATGGGCGCGGTCTCGTATTTCGAGCTCAGCGTCGATCTGTTTCCCAAGGTCGATTTTCCGGTCGTCTCCGTCACGGCCAACCTGCCGGGCACCAGTCCGCAGGAAATGGAAACCAGCATCACGCGGCACATCGAAGAGGCGGTGAACACCGTTTCCGGCGTCGACGAGTTGCAGTCGACCGTGCGCGAAGGCGTGACCACCGTGGTCGCCCGTTTCGTGCTGGAAAAAGACGGCGACGTGGCGGCGCAGGAAGTGCGCGACAAGCTCTCCTCGATCATGAAGCTGCTGCCCGACGGCATCGAGACGCCGCTGGTCGACAAGTTCGACCTGGACGCTTCTCCCATCATGTCGGTGGGCGTTTCCGGACGCCGCGACGTGCGCGAGGTCACCGAGATCGCCAAGCACGAAATCCAGGAAGTGCTGCCCCAAGTGCCGGGCGTGGGCCGCGTTTTCCTCTCCGGCGGCCGCACCCGCGCCATCAACATCATTCTCGACACGCACCAGCTCACCTCCTTCGGCCTGTCGGTCGAAGACGTGCGCAAGGCCATTCTGACCCAGCATCTCGAAGTGCCCGGCGGCATCGTCCAGCAGGGCCCGCGCGAGCTGGTGCTGCGCACGCTGGGGAAAATCAACACGGCCGAGCAATTCGACGAACTGATCATCACCACCCGCGACGGCTATCCCATCCGCATCAAGGACGTGGGGCGGGCCGTCGACGGCATCGAAGAGCCGCGCGGGCTCACGCGTCTCGACGGCCAGAACGCCGTCAGCCTGTTCATCCAGAAGCAATCCGGCTCCAACACGGTCAAAGTCGCCGACGGCGTATTGAAGCTGCTAGCCGAGGTGAAGAAGCGGCTGCCGGCCGACATCGAAATCCAGGTCGTCAACGACCAATCGCGGTTCATCCGCCGCTCGATGGAGGAAGTGAAGTTCCACCTGCTGCTGGCGGCCGTGCTGGTGTCGCTCACCATTCTGTTGTTCATTCGCGACTGGCGCACCACGCTGATCGCCACGGTGGCCATCCCCACCTCGATCGTGCCCACCTTCTTCTTCATGAGTTATATGGGCTTTTCGCTCAACAACATCACGATGTTGGCCCTGATCCTGGCCATTGGCATCGTGATCGACGACGCGGTGGTCGTGCATGAGAACATCTTTCGCCACATGGAAGAGCATGGGCTCGACGCCATGGCCGCCGCGCGCAAAGGCACCAAGGAAATTGCGCTGGCCGTGCTGGCCACCAGTGTCTCGCTGGTCGTGATCTTCCTGCCCGTCGCCTTCATGGGTGGCATGGTGGGGCGGTTTTTCAGCAGCTTCGGGCTCACCGTGGCCTTTGCCATCGTGATGAGCCTGTTCGTTTCCTTCACCCTCACGCCCATGCTCTGTTCGCGTTTTCTGAAGCTCGAACCGGCCGGCGCCGGGCACTCGGGCTCGAAGTCGGGCTTTGTCTGGCGCGGGATCGACTGGCTGTACGGCAAGTGCCTGCGCTTCTCGCTCCGCTATCGCTTCGTCATCGTGCTGGCGTGCATTGGCGTCGTCTATTCCACTGGGCCGATCGCCAGGCGGATGGGCATCGACCTGGTGCCGCGCGACGATCAAAGCGAATTCCAGGTGACCATCATCACGCCCGAAGGCTATACGCTCGACCGGGTCGATCGCACGTTTGCCGAAATCGAAGAACGGCTGATGCTACTGCCGGGCATCGTGCATCGCTTCACCGTCATTGGAGAAAACAACAATTCCGCCGGCAAAGGGCAGGGCGACGTCACCCGCGGCTCGATCCATCTGAGCATGAAAGAACTGGAAGAGCGGGCCTATTCGCAGTTCGACGTCATGCAGCGGGCGCGCAAGATTTTGCAAGACTATCCCGACCTGCGTTCCGCAGTGACCGATGTTTCCACGATTCAAGCGTCCGGTCAGGACAGCCGTATCTTTCAACTGGTACTCTCCGGGCCCGATCTCGACAAGCTGTCCGAATACTCCGGCGAACTGGTGACGCGCTTGCGCCGGGTGCCGGGGCTGGTCGACGTCGACACCACGCTTTCGCTGCGTAAGCCGGAAGTGCAGGTCTCGATCGACCGCGACCGCGCCAGCGACCTGGGCATTCCCGTGGAAACGATCGCCAACACGCTCAACGTGTTGGTCGGCGGCCAGCCCATTTCGCGCTTCACCGAAGGCACCGAGCAATACGACATTTGGCTGCGCCGACAAGCAGTTTCGCGGCAATCCGCAAACGCTCGGCACGTTGAGCGTCTATTCGCCCAAGGTCGGACTGGTCGAACTGAACAGCCTGGCCAAGGTGCACGAATCGCGCGGGCCGAGCCAGATCACGCGCTCCAACCGCCAGCGCGTCGTGACCATCCTGGCCAATCCCGACGGCATTTCGCTCAACGACGCCAAAGCGGCCGCCCAGAAAATCATGGCCGACATGAACCTGCCGCCGCAATACACGGCCGACTTCCTCGGTCAGTCCAAGACATTGGACGAAACGGCCTACTACTTCATGGTGGCCCTCGGCCTGAGCATCCTGTTCATGTACCTGATCCTGGCCGCACAGTTCGAAAGCTGGTCGAACCCGTTGGCCATCCTGGCCGCGTTGCCGGTGACCATTCCCTTCGGCTTGCTGTCGCTGTTGCTGTTTGGCCAGCGGATGGATCTCTATGCCATGTTCGGGCTGTTCATGCTGGTGGGCATCGTCAAGAAGAACGGCATCCTGCAGGTCGACAAAACCAACGAACTGCGCCGCGAAGGCATGGGGCGCAACGAGGCCATCCTCGAAGCCAATCACACGCGGCTGCGTCCCATCCTCATGACCACCATGATGCTCATCGCGGCCATGGTGCCCATTGCATTGGGCGCTGGCCCTGGCGCCGGCGCCCGCGCCAGCATGGCCAAGGTGATCATCGGCGGCCAGATGTTCAGCCTGCTATTGGCCCTGCTAGTCACGCCCGTGACATATTCCCTGCTCGACTCCTTCACCAACCTGTTCCGCCGCAAGCGCACCGCGCCGAGCCCCGCGGTGCCGGCCGCCCACAGCGTTCCCCTCGAGACGGTCGAGCACGTCGTCACGGCCAGCTAGTGGAACCGCGGCGCGCGGGTTGCTAAGCTGGGCATGGTGTGTCACGACGCGTTTCAGGAGTCGATCTCATGCGCAGTGCCCGCGCTATACGCCGGCGAGCCGTCTGGAAAGTCCGTTGGTCAGGCTCCCTTCGCGCGCTGTGGCCGGTTGTTCTTGTTGTGTTGCTTTGCTCGCTCATCGCCGGCAGCGCGTTCGCCAAAAGCATGAAGCTGCGGCGCTATTTGTACGTGGCCACGCCCGGGATTCGCAACTATCTGGAATACGGCGGTCACGGGTTGCTGGTGTTCGATATCGACGACGGGCACAAGTTCGTGCAGCGCATCGCGTTCGACGGGCTCGACGAGAGGCGCCGGCCGCTCAATGTCAAAGGCATTTGTGCCAGCGCCACACGGAGCGCGTCTATCTCTCCACACTCAAGCACCTGATCTGCCTGGACCTGACGAGCCGCAAAGTCCTTTGGGAGCGACGTTACGACATGGGCTGCGACCGCATGTCGATCACGCCCGACGGAAAGACGATCTACCTGCCGTCGCTCGAAGGGCCCATCTGGTACGTCGTCGACGCCGAGTCGGGCGACGTCATCCGCCGGCTGGTCACCGACTCGGGCGCGCACAACACAATCTGCGGGCCCTCCGGCCGTTTCGCGTATCTGGCAGGCCTGCGATCGCCCGCGTTGCGCGTCGCCGACACGGCCACGAACGATATCCGCACCGTCGGTCCGTTTGCCGCCTCGATTCGTCCGTTCACCATCGACGGCCGCGAGCGTTTTTGCTTCGTCAACGTCAACGAACTGCTGGGCTTCGAAGTGGGCGATCTGCACAGCGGCCACAAGTTGCACCGCATTGAAGTGCACGGCTTCTCCCAGGGCCACACCAAGCGCCACGGCTGTCCCAGCCACGGCATTGGCATGACGCCCGACGAAAAGGAACTGTGGGTTTGCGACGCGGCCAACAGCCGCATGCACATTTTCGACGCCACGGTGATGCCGCCCGTGCAAATGGCAAGTATCGAACTGCGCGACCAGCCCGGCTGGATCACCTTCGGCATCGACGGCCAGTACGCCTATCCCTCGACCGGCGACGTGATCGATGTCGCCACTCGCAAGATCGTCGCCCACCTCACCGACGAAAACGAGCAGGCCGTGCAGAGCGAGAAGCTGCTGGAGATTGACTGGCGCGGCCTGCGCGTCGTCGAAGCCGGCAACCAATTCGGCATCGGCGGGAAACGGGACGAGGAGTAAGTCGCAATTGACACAGGTTGCAGGTTGGCACTGGCGTTTCGCCAGTGCAGCACGAAGTCTGCCATCAGCACTGGCACGATGCCAGTGGCGCCCAGTGCCCCGCTTACGCAATCAACTCCCGCACCACGCGCCCGTGTACGTCCGTCAGGCGGAAGTCGCGTCCCGAGTGGAAGAACGTGAGCGCCTCGTGATCGAGCCCCATCAGGTGCAGGATCGTGGCGTGCAGGTCGTGGACGTGGACTTTGTTCTCCACGGCGGCGTAGCCAAAGTCGTCGGTGGCGCCGTACACCTGGCCGCCCTTGATGCCGCCGCCGGCCATCCACATCGAGAAGCCGCGCGGGTTGTGGTCGCGCCCCTTGTTGTCGCCCTGGCTGGTGGGCGTGCGTCCGAATTCGCCGCCCCACACCACCAGCGTCTCGTCCAACAGGCCGCGCTCGCGCAGATCGGTGAGCAGCGTGGCGATCGGCTGATCGGTTTCGGCGCAGTGCAGTTCGTGATTGGCCTTCATGCCCTGGTGCGCATCCCAGTTTTCGTCGAAGTGTCCGCCACCGGAATAGACCTGCACGAAGCGCGTGCCCCGCTCGACGAGCCGACGGGCCATCAGGCAGCGCCGCCCGAACTTCTCGGTCGTGGGGTTGTTCAAGCCGTAGCGTTCCAGCGTGTCGGCCGATTCGCGCGCCAGATCGACCGCCTCGGGCGCGTGCTGCTGCATGCGGAACGCCAACTCATAGCTTTCCAGCCGCGCGGCCAGTTCCGTGTCGTGCGGCAAGCGCTCGCGGTGCATCTGGCCCAACTCGCCCAGCAAGTCGAGCTGTTGGCGCTGCTGGGCCCGCGTGATGTCCCCGCGCGGCGAAAGGTCGATGATCGGGTCGCCGCTGGTGCGAAATTGCGTGCCTTGATAGCTGGCCGGCATGAAGCCTGCGCCCCAGTTTGGCGCACCGCCAATCGGACCACCGCGATGATCCAACAGCACGACATAAGCCGGCAGGTTCTGGTTCATCGTCCCCAGGCCGTAGGTGACCCACGAGCCCAGGCTGGGAAAGCCCTGGCGCAGGCTGCCAGTGTTCATCTGCAACAAGCCCGAACCGTGGGCAAAGCTGTCGGCGTGGCACGAACGGATGATGGCCATCTCGTCCACGCACTCGGCAAGCTTCGGAAACAGCGTCGAGACTTCAATGCCCGATTGTCCGTGCTTGTTGAAGTCCCACAAGCTGCCCAATAGCGGCTTGCCGCTGGTGCGCCCGGCGTCTGACTTGAAGCGCGGGTCCTTCTCCACCTCGGGCATTGGCTGTCCGTCGCGCTTGGTCAGCTCGGGCTTGGGATCAAACAAATCCACCTGGCTCGGCCCGCCGTAGCAGAACAAGAAGATGCAGCTTTTGGCCTTGGGAGCAAAGTGCGAGGGCCGCGGCGCCATGGGCGAAGCCGCCGAGGTCATGGCCGCCTGCGCCGAATTCTTGAAAAAGCCGTCTTGCGCAAGCATCCAGGTTAGCGCCGTGCCGACAAAGCCGCCACCGGCCTCCCAAATGAACTCCCGCCGCGTCCGCCCGCACGGCGTCAGCCGAGGCACGTTCATGTCCCGCGGATTGCGTTTGGAGTCTCGGCTCATATTCCTTCTCCCGCGCTACCGGATTTGGGCGCCACTGCTGGCTTGTCAAGCAGTGTGAATCTCTGACGAAGCCACTGCAAGGCGAGCTAGCAGTGGCGCACGCCAGGCACTCTCTCGGATTTCAAAACTACTATCGGAGTCTATTGCACGTAGGCGAACTCGTTTGTATTGAGCAGCACGAGGCACAGGGCCCTCAGCGCCTGCGCCTGTGCTGCCGCACCGGATACCTTGCCCCCGGTGTCTGCTTCAATCTGCTGGCAATGCTCGGCCAAAAACTGCAACACGGCCGTCCGCTCCTGCTCGTTGGGCAATCGCGAGAACGCCAACAGATATGCCCGCACGATGCGGTTGGTATTGTCCGAGCCTGCCTCGCGCGCAGCCGTTCCGCAAACGCGTGCGCCTGCTCGTGAATGAATTCGCCGTTGAGGAACGTCAACGCCTGCGGCGCCACGGTCGACACCACGCGCTGCTCGCACGTTTCCTCCGTGCTGGGAAAGTCCAACACTTCCAGCTCCGGCACCAACAGCGTGCGCTTCACCGCCACATAGACGCTGCGCCGCGCGGCTTCGGCCGGCTGCGAGGTGTTCCAGCCGTCTCCCGGTCGCGATTGCGTTTCCAGCACGGCCCGCGAAATCTTCGGATAGACGCTTGCTCCATGCGCGGCCACATTCAATTGGCCGCTCACCGAAAGAATCGCGTCGCGCAGCGCTTCGGCTTCCAAGCGACGGGGCGCGAATCGCCAGTGCAGCGTGCCGGCCGGGTCGAGCTGCTGGGCCGCGGCGTCGGGCGCCGAATCCATCCGGTAGGTTTGCGACAACACGATCATGCGATGCATGCGCTTCATCTGCCAGCCGCCGTCCACAAACTCGCTGGCCAGCCAATCGAGCAGCGCCTGATTCGTGGGCGGCGTGCCCATCACGCCGAAATCGTTCTCGGTCGAGACCATGCCGTCGCCGAAATGATGCTGCCAAATCCGATTGACCATCACGCGCGCCGTCAGCGGATGCTGCCCACTGGTCAGCCACTGCGCCAACTGCAAACGCCGGCCGGTCGAGTGCGACGTCGGCGTCGGCGCGGGGGGCGGCCGGTCGACCAGAATCGCGGGAAAGCCCGGCATCACCTCCGCGCCCGGGCTGCGCGGGTCGCCGCGGTCGAACACGTGTCCCAGTTCGGCCGCCGGTCCTTCTTCGTACCAGATGTAACCCTTCGACAATGGCGCCGGATACTGGGCCTGAAGGCTTGCCACGCTTTGTTCCCACGCGCCCATCTGGCCGCGTTCTTCTTCCGAAGCCAAAACCCGCGCCAGCCCGTGCAGTTTGTCGCGGTGGTCGGCCACGAGTTTCTTTTGTTTGCCGTCGCGCTTGGCTGGCTCGTGACCGAGCGCGGCTAGCGCTTCGGCCGGCACGTCGCGCGCCATCTTCACGATCTGGGGCGCGAAGCCCTGCGCGGCGCTTTCGTCGCCCGTGGCAGCCAACGTCAACTGGCCGTTCGATGCCGCGCGGGCATAAACTTGCCAATCGAGCGTGGCGATCTTGCCTTTCAGCTCGTCGCGCTGGCCGTCGAGCCGCTTGGTCAGCGCGTGGTGCGCCGCCACTTTGTCGTGCGGGCCGATGTCCCTTGTCAAGTCCGTGCGTCCTTCTTGCGGTCGCTTGAGCGGCGAGAAAACGGTCCGCCACCGGGTGTAATCCTTTTGCAACAGTGGCTCGAATTTGTGGTCGTGACAACGCGCACAGCGCAGCGTCACGCCGACAAACACCGCCGACGTGGTGCCGACGATGTCGTCCAACTGATCGTAGCGGTCCACCAGCGCGTCGGCCGGTTCATCATCCCACGGGCCAAGCCGCAACATCGTGGTGGCAATCTGTGAACTCGCGTCGGAGCCGGCCACCTCGTCGCCGGCCAGTTGCTCGGTCAGAAACCGGTCGTAGGGCATGTCGCTATTCAGCGCGTCGATCACCCAATCGCGGAAGCGCCAGGCCTCGGGCTTGAGCCCGTCGCGCTCATAGCCGTTGGTTTCGGCATAACGCACCACGTCGAGCCAGTGCCGGGCCCAGCGTTCGCCGTATTGCGGCCGCGACAACAAATCGTCGACCACGCGTTCATACGCCGCTGCGCTCGTGCCGGCCAAAAAGGCGTCCAACTCCTCGGGAGTCGGCGGCAAGCCGATCAAATCGAGATACACGCGACGCAAAAGCATGGCGCGCGACGCCGGCGCAGCCGGCTTGAGCCCTGCCTCGTCCAATCCGGCCATGATGAACGCGTCGATCGGATTGCCGATCCACTCCGGCTCGGACACCTCGGGCACGCCCGGACGCACCACCGGCTGAAACGACCAGTGGTTCCGCGTATCCTCGTCGAACTGCTGGCGACCGTACGGCTCGTCTCCCGACGCGGGGCCAACTACCAGCAGCCAACCAACCAAGGCGAGCAAACCGGTAGACAGCAATCGCGAGGAATGCGGCCGCATGCGAAAGACCCTCGGGCCGGTGTTTTAGGCGGGAAAACGAAGGCGGGCATCAAACGCATCAATGATAACCGATTTCATCCCTAATTCCAACTCCGCGCGGCCAATTCCTCCGCCGCCCAGAGTCGCGATTGCCCGGCCAAAATCACCAGGCTCAAAGCTCGGGAATGGGCGGCACGTCAATGCCCAAGGCCGTGGCCAGATCCATTGCGTGCTCCTGCTCTTGCGTGACGATGCCGCGCAACACCTCGCACAGCGCGAATTCGCCCATCGCCTCCGCCTCGCGAATGCGATCGCGATAGTGGGCGATTGTCTCCATCTCGTTGTCCAGGTCGAACTTCAGCATCTCGACCGCATCGTCCGAGGTCTTCACCGGCTCGGGCTTCACCGTCGGCATGCCGCCCAGGTAGTCGATCTGCTGCGCAATCTTCAAGGCGTGGTCCAACTCCTCGGCGGCGTGCAGTTCGAGCTCCTCGGTGATGCGCATATACTCCGCTCCCTTGATCACCTGGCTGTAGTTCACATACGCGATGATCGCCTGATACTCGCGGGCCAAATCGCCGTTCAGCGCGTTGATCAACTCTTCGCGCGTGCTGGCCATGTTTTTCTTTGCCATGAAGATTGTCTCCCGGTTGATTATAGCGTCAGCCGCTTTCGCGGCCTCGATGTTGGCAGGCCAAAATCGCGATGCACGCGGTCCGATGGTTTTCGGCTTGCCGAATCAATTCACCCATTCTGCCAGTTATCGATCTGGCTGCCAATCGCGTCGATCATGGCCTCCAGCGAGCCGGGCGCAACCACGGCGATAGATTCCTGGTAAACGCCGCGACCGTAAAGGTCCGCGGGCGGTACGTAGCCCGGGCTCCAGCCGCCGGTGACTGTCGAGACAAAGACCGGCGACGCGGGGAATCGTTCGCGCAGTGCCCGCTGCAGCACGTGGTAGTACTCGCCTTGCAACAGCACCCAATAGGCATCGCCCAACTGCACGATCGCCACGGTCACCGGCACACGGCTTCCGCTCGGCGCAGCGCGCAGCCGCGCCAGTTGCCGCGTCATGCGCTCCGCCTGGGCGTGCGCATTGCGCGCTTGCGCTGCATCGCCCTGCTGCTCGCTGGCAGCGCGCTCGGCCGCCAGCCAACGCACCAACTCATTCTCGGTTTGCTCGCGGTCGGGCAGGTCGGCCCGCCGTTCGAGTTCGACGCTCCATTGTCGGAAACGCCAGCGCGCTTTGGCAGCACGTTCGTCCGCCGACAACTCGCGATAGCCCCAAGTGCCCAAGGTCGCGCCCGAGACGACCGGCCCGGTATATTCGAAGCGGCTGTTCGCCGCCGGCAGAGCTTCCAGCGCCGCCAGCGCTGCGTAGCCCAATTCGCGGCCGTTACGATCCGCGATCGCCACATCCCCGACATAGCCTTGCCGCGGGCCGATGTCGGCCGACGCTCCTTGCAAGAAGACGCACGACGCGCCGGTTGCCGCTTCCACTACCTCGCGCATGGCGCCGACATAGTCCGGGCTGATCAGGGTGTTCTTCCAGGCCAGCGTCGTCGGATGGCAGGCGTAGTTCACCACGGTGGCCAACGGGTCGCCGCCTGTTCCGCTCAACCGCGCCACGAGCACTGTGTCGTCGGCCTTGCCCGCGGGATTCATACCGCACACGAATTGCCTGGTCACTTCGTCCCAAAAATCGCGGTTCTTGCCGAGCGCACAGCGTCCTGCTCCGTAAACGATCGTCGCCGGCTGGATCGTCTGCCGCGCTTCGTCAATCGCCGCCGCCACTTGCGCGGCCACTTGATCGAGATACGGACCAATCAGCTCGCCGCCGGGCAAGTTCGCGCACCGCCGATCCATCAGTCCCGCGGCGTGCGTGTGCGAAAACGCAATGTGGACCTGCTCCCCAGCCAGGCCCGTCGCATTGCACACGGCGGCGTGCAGCACGTCCATGTCCTCGTTCCACAGCAAGCAGTGGTCGACCGCCACGATGGCTTGCAATGACGGGCTATCTTCGGCTCGATCGTCCGCCGGCGCGAGCACCAGCGCCGTTGCATCCAACGGCCGATGCACGCCGGTCGCCCGTTCGTGCGTGGCCGCGCCCCACATCCGATGATAGATGCCCACCGGCGGCGTAATATCCCGGCGAGCCACGCCAGCGCGACAAACGCTCTGCGGTACATCAACGTGCGGCATGGTGCGGACAACCTATTTCCGGCATCGCTGCGTCGCCATAGTGATTGCAATTCGCTGGTGGCTGAAGAGCGCAAGAATTCAGTCTGGACGCAAGTGCCTCGTAGCTGAATCCACAAGAATTCACATTGGATACGGCTGGATTCTGGCGAATTCAGCTACAGTCATCCCGACTCCGCCACCAGGTACTTCTTCACGAACGCTTCGTCCAGCGTCACGCTCAGGCCCGGCGCGTCGGGCACGGTAATCCAGCCATCGTCGGCTTGCACTTTCTGCACCGTCAACTCGTGACGTAGCGGCGAGTCTTCCACGCAATCCTCAAACAAGAACGCGTCGCGGCAGGTCGCCAGCCAGTGCAAGCTGGCCGCCACCGTCAAAGGACTCGTATAGGAATGATTGCACAGCCGCGCGCCGATTCTCTTCCACGCGCGACCGAATGTATGCCGCGTCGGTGAAGCCGCACCGCGAAAGATCCACCTGATAGACGTCCAGCGCCCGGCGGTCGATCCACGGACGAAATGCTTCCCGCCCGCACTCGCCTTCCCCCGACGCGATAGGCACCGGCGATCGATCGCGCAGCCAGACGTAGCCCTCCAGGTCGTCCTCGCGCAGCGGCTCTTCGAGCCATTCGATGTTGAACGGCGAAAACGCATGGGCCCGCCGAAGTGCCGTGCGCGCATCCCACACGCAACCGGCGTCGATCAGCAGCGTCCCCTCGCCCAGTCCCTCGCGAGCCCCGCGCACCAGTTCGATGTCGAGCGCCTCATCCTCGCCCATCGGTTCCCAGCCGCACTTCACGGCCTGATAACCGGCCTCGCGCCACTTGCGGGCAATGTCCGCCGTCTCTTTGCCGTCGCGCCGAACAGGATCGACGCATAAGCCTTGATGCGTTGGTGTTGCGCCCCGCCGAGCAGCCGGTGGATCGGCTCGCCGAAGTGCTTGCCTTTCAGATCCCACAGCGCCATGTCCACCGCGGCCATGGCGGCGATGGTGACTGACGTGCGGCCGAAGTACATCGTGCGGCGATACATCTTCTGCCACAGCCGCTCGGTCTCCAGCGGATTCTCGCCCAGCACGATTTCGCGCAGCCCGCAGGCGATGTTGTGACTGAACGGCGCGTCGACAATCGCCTTGACCACCTCGGGCGAAGCATCCGCCTCGCCCACCCCCTCCAAGCCCGAGTCGGTGCGCACGCGCACGATCACCGCGTCCTGGCTCGAAGCCGTCTTGGCCTGCACGTTAGGAATCCGCAGAATCTGGCAGACGAGCTGGGTGATTTTCATGATCACTGTGTCGCGCAAGAAACTAGCCGGCCTCGCCATCAAAATCGAAACCGGCTAGCAAACCACATGAAAAGTGCCGAAGAGAGGACTTGAACCTCCACGCCCTTGCGGGCACTAGGTCCTGAACCTAGCGCGTCTGCCAATTCCGCCACTTCGGCCAATCAAGAATTTATAAGTCCCCGCGGCCGTTTGTTCAAGGTGCTTGGATTGCCGGGCTGTTGCCGGGCTGGGTAAGGCAACCGATGCACGGCGGCCGTAGCTGAATGTGGCGTCAGTTCTTTGCACGGCGTTGTTCAAGCCTTGAGCTGAAGGCCCAACCCATATCAGCCCAGGCTAACGGCTGACGGGTGGCCTGAGCTGATATAGAACCGCACCGTTGGTGCTCGAAACATTCGCCTGCCGGCCAAAGAACAGGGCGGCCACGGTCACCAGAATCAGCATCGTCCGCAAGCCAAATCGAGGCCAGTAACGCCGGGACCGCGACGCGTCGCTCATGTTCAATGTCCTATCGAACCGTGCGGAAGGGGCGGGCTTCGGGCAGCCGCCAAACGTATAGCAAATCTACCGGGACGGCGCAGCAACTGCAATCGAAACGGAGCTTCCTTGAACGGTAGCTGAATTCACAAGAACTCAGCTCACACCCAGTCTGAACCCTGGAGAATTCAGCTACCGGTGATTCGACTTGCTTGCAGCCGCGCTTCGCTTCTAAACTAAAGTATTCCACGCGTGGAGAAACTTATCTCGCGGAGGCCTTCATGCCCCAGGTCGTTTGTCGCTGTCCGCATTGTGCCGGCACGTTCCAGGTCGAGGCGCGCCCGAAAGAGCAGCAGGTTCACTGCAAGCACTGCCGTGGCCTGGTAACCGTGCCGCCGGCCGCCGTGGCGGCCACTCCGGTCAACCCGGCGATGCCGGTCGGCCAAAAAGCCACCGTGCAGGTGGCCGCGCCGGTGATCCGCGCTGGCCGGCTGCAGGCGCCGGAGGACATCAATCTCGACAACGACCTGGCGATGGAGCGACCCACGTCCACGGTTTCGATTCCGCCCTTGAACATTCCGCTCGACCAACTTTCGGTGCATGACATTCTGCGCCACGGCCGGGCGCATCGAGTGAGCGACATTCACGTGGCGCCCGGCGCCCCGGTATTGTTTCGCATCGCCCGCATGCTGGTGCCGGCCACCACCGAGTCGCTTACCTCGAAGCAGAGCGGGCGGATTTCGCTCGAACTACTCAGCGAAGCCCAGCAAACGCAGTTCCACACCGACCACGATTACGACTTCATGGCCATCGACGACTATGGCCGCTATCGCGTGAACGTGGGCTACTTCGACGGCGAAATCGGCACGGTCATCCGCCTGCTCGCCCAGCGCCCCCGCACGCTCGGCGAGCTGAAAGCGCCGGCGATCATCAAGGAACTCGCGTCGGCCACCAAGGGTCTGCTGCTTTTGACCGGCAGCGCCAGCCAGGGCAAAACCACGACGATGACCGCCATCATCGACGAGATCAACACCAACGACGCCCGGCACATCATCACCATCGAAGACCCCATCGAATACTTGCACGTCAACAAAAAGGGACTCGTCCGCCAGCGGCAAACGGGCCGCGACACGGCCGACTTTCACAGCGGCCTGCGGGCAGCCCTGCGGCAGAATCCCGACGTGATCTCCATCGGCGAAATGCGCGACTTCGAAACCATCAAGATCGCGCTCACGGCCGCCGAGACCGGCTGCCTGGTGCTCTCCACGCTACATATCATGTCGATCGACAAGATCATCGAGCGCATTCTCAGCTTCGTGCCGACCGAGGACGAAGGGCACATCCGCTATGTGCTGGCCGACACGCTGGTGGCCATCATCCACCAGGAGCTAATCCCCGCGCGCGACGGCGGCAAACGCGTGGCTCACGAGATCCTGGTGGTCAACCAGGCCACCAAGCACATCATCCGCAACCGCGGCACGTTCTTCCTGAGAAACGTGATCACCACCGGCAAGAAGTTCGGCATGGTCTCCATGCAAAACAGCCTGCAATCCCTCGTCGACGACGGCTCGATCACGCCGGAAACCATGGCCGACGTGATGGTGAATTATCGCTAGGCCAGCATGGTGCAATGCTGGCGGGACGTGCCTTGAACTGCAGTAGCAAACGTTCGGCCGCTTCAATTCCCGGCATCTCGCCGGCGACTTCGGCGCCGTGCAATCAGCAAGGCCATCGTTGCCGGCAAGAGCAACCATAAGGTCGCCGGCTCCGGCACGGGCTGGAGTTGCCCCAGCAGGAACTGAAAGTAGGGATCGGGATTCGCGAACATGGCATTCAATAGCGCGCCGGCATCGTGCCCCACGCCGGGAAGAATCAACGTTTCATACGGCACGCCCGCAGTGGCTAGCGCGTTGATCGTGTAACCGGCCTCGGAGTAGGGCACCGTCGTGTCGGCCGTGCCGTGCAACAGCAGCATGCCCGGGTCGCTCGAGTCGATGGCCGTCTCCGCGCCGAACAAGCCGCCGGAGATCGACAGCACGGCCCCCACGTCGGCCGACACTCCGTCGACTGCGCCCGCGCCCAGTGCCTGCGAGCTTACGGCGCCGGCCGAAAAGCCACCAATCGCGATCGCGCCCGGATCGATGTGATACGTTCCTGCATTGGCCGCGAGAAAGTTGACCGCTGTCGCCTGATCGCTCACCGCGGCCGCAATCTCGTCGGCATACTGCTGGATCGTGATCCCGTCGTTGTTCAATTCCGTCGTCACCCAACCGGGCACGCGCGCCAGATCGACCGACAGCGGCGCACCGGGCGGGGGCGGAAAATCCGCCATGAGACGATAGTCGATCGACACCGCCACATAGCCCCGCATCGCGAACTGCTGCGCCAGGTACTCCATGTCGCCCGAGGTCTTGTCGCCGTCGAAGAATCCGCCGCCGTGCATCAGGACGATCGCCGGCGACACCGCGGGCAGGCCCAACCCCGTCGGCTGATAGATGTCCATGAGCAAGTTTTCGGTCGTCGCGTTTCCGCGCACTCCGGTGCCGTATTGCACGTTCGAAGTAACGCTATAGCCGAACATCGGGTCGACGAAGAGCTGATCTGCCAAAGCCGGGCAGCAAGTGACGACCGTCGCGAGAAATGCAGCCGAGAGCGCTGCTGAAAGTTGCCGAAAGGTTTGGTTTCGACGCATTAGCGACCCTCCCGACACACGACGAACGCGACACGAAGCGTGGCGCCGATCACACACTAATCTAGTTACCACAAATCCCGCTACAAGACACATTCCGGGGAAACTCCGCACCCCCAGCCCGATCTTAGGGATTTTGGATCCGCCGATGATATCACGGCGTTTCGCCGTCAGCCTGTAGATATCGCAAGCTCTCGATGCTCGCGGTCGGATCGAAGTCCGGGATCTTTGCCGCGTATCCGCTACACGCTGTATCCGTCCCGATACGTCGGATGAATGAGCTCTTCGACTTCCGGAGCGTTGGTGGCCTTCAGGTTCACGGCGTCCCACTCGATCTTCTTGCCGGGCGTGCCCGCTTCCGGCGCCGCCCACACCGCCAGGTTGCCCAGCAGCACGGTCTCGGTCAACGCGCTGGCATAGTCGGGAAAGTTCGACTTGGCCGGCGGGCCGCCTTGAATGGCATTGACCAGTTCTTTGAAGTGGCCGGGCGACTGCTCGAACTCCACCTTGGGCTGAGCGCCACCGCCGAGCAGCTTGTAGCCGGTCTCGCAATAGTCGCGCGGCGCGAGCAACGTCTCCTTGTCGCCCACGATCAGCACGCCGCTTTTGGGAATCTCTACGCCGTCGAACAGCTCGGCCGGGGGCAGCTTGCCGCCGTCGTACCAGGTGAGCGTCAGTGGCCCACGGCTCTCGGTCGCGGGAAACTCGAAGTTGATGATCGACCACTTGGGAAAACCGTCGCGGTTGTGCCCCGAGCTTTCGGCCACGACGCTGGTCGGATTGCGCAGCTCCAATGCCCAGTACGGCATGTTGAGCGTGTGGCAGGCCATGTCGCCCAAGGCGCCCGAGCCGAAATCCCACCAGCCGCGCCACGAATGCGGATGATAGCCCGGCGCGTACGGACGAAACGGCCTGGGGCCCAGCCACAGATCCCAGTGTACGCCGGGCGGCACCGAAGTCTCCGCCCCGCGCGGTCCGCCCTGCGGCCAGGTCGGCCGGTTGGTCCACACGTGCGCCTCGGTCGGTTTGCCAACCACGCCCGCCTGCACCGAGGCGACCGTCTTGCGCAAGCCCGGGAACGACGTGCCTTGATTGCCCATCTGCGTGGGCACGTTGTGCTCACGAGCAATTTCTCCCAGGCGACGGGCTTCCCAGATCGTGCGCGTCAGCGGTTTTTGTGTATAGCAGGCTTTGCCCAGCCGCAGCGCCATGGCCGTGGCCGGACCGTGCATGTGGTCGGGCGTGCTGACGGTGACCGCGTCGATGCTGCCGGCCATCTCATCCAGCAGTTTGCGAAAGTCGTTGTAGCGCGCGGCGCTGGGGAAACTGGTCGCTCCGGCTTTCTCCAGCGTGCCGTCGTCGATATCACAAATGGCCACCACGTCGCCAGCCCGCTTGGCTTCCGACGAATCGCTGCGACCCTTGCCTCCCACGCCGATACAGGCAAAGCGAATGCGTTCGTTGGGCGATTTGCTGTCGGCGGCCGCGGCCGTGCCCGAGACGAACACGCCCACGCCCGTGGCAGCCGTGGCCTGCAAGAATCGACGGCGATCGGTGAGATACGACATGCTGAGGGCTCCTCGTCCGGGGCGGGAAACTGGTGGTTGGCTGAACTACCAGTAAACCACAGACCGCAGCGCGAGAAAAGCAGCGCAGGCGCGGCGTGCGCGGCAACGCTCTATGGCATTGGTAGTTGATGTCGCCGGACGTCAGAGGGGCTTTGGCTGAATTCTTGCCTCTCCAGCTACCCAGAGTTTCTTGCCGCACACCCCGCACCCGACAGCGCAGTTCCCGGAAAAGCGGCTGCCAGCACACGGATCGAATGGATGTTCCCAAACAACTCCATCAAGGGCGAAGCGTCGCTTGATCGAACGATTCGCTCGCGCGTGGCTCGCATTTTGGGCGGGTGTGGGTCGCAATTTGGGCAGATGTGGCTCGCACTTTGGGCTGAAGGCCCAACCCATACCAGCCCAGTCCATCGGACTGGGAAAGCGGACGGCAACCAACCACCGTCCGAGGGCTGAAAGCCCGACGCCATCCGGCCGCCCAAATCGACCGAACGCGCGAATTTGCCGCCACGGCGACAAGAGAAAATAGCGGCGACTGGACTCGAACCAGTGACACACGGCTTATGAAGCCGTTGCTCTAACCGACTGAGCTACGCCGCCCCAAGGCACGGCCAGCCCCAGGCCTCGCGGCCCCAGGACTGCCAATCCATCTAAAGTACCAAGAAACGGCCGCCGGGCAAGAGCGGTTGGGTGGCCGCGACGCGGGCTGGCGCGGGGGCCCTAAATGAGATGATTCGTACGATGCGTTCGCTCAAGCCCCTGCTGTCCCGATCGCGACATAATCCATTGGGTGTAACTCGCATTCCTCGCGTGGTAGCAGGTGGATTCACAAGGAGTTGCGGCAAGTGCTAGCGTGAAGGTGAAGAAGAGGGCCTCCGCGGGTAGAACGGATTGTGATTGCAGTCCTTCCCACCCATCCAGGAGGCCCGGCCATGATCGTCGCACGGGAGCAAGCGTTTCTCAAGGCGCAACGGCAATTCCAGGCGTTGGAAATGTACGTCGAACGCGCGGCCGACGGCGGCCAGCGGATCGATCAAGTGGAACGTGAACTGTTCGGCCGGCTGCTGGCGCTGGGACACACGCTGCTGTCGGCCTTCGTGGCCGCCGCGGGGGATGGCGACGCGGGCGCGACACTGGAAACCACCCAAGGCCGCACGGTCCGCCGTTTGCAAGGCCGGCACGTGCGCCGCTACCTGTCGATCTTCGGCGAACTGTTGATCGGCCGCTACGTCTACGCGGCGCGGGAAGGGCAGAAAGTCGAGCGGGCGCCCTTGGACGAGCGGCTGGGGCTGCCGGCCGGCGAGTTCTCCTACGTCCTGGAAGACTGGCTCGAGCGGCTGTGCGTCAAGGAGTCGTTTCACGAAGCGGTGTCCGATCTGCACGCGTGGTTGGGTGTCGCGCCGAGTGAACGGGCGGCCGAGCAGATGAACCAGCAGATGGCCCAGCACGTCGAAGCCTTCCAGTTCGAGCGCACCGCGCCGCCGGCCGACGAAGAGGCCGAGATCCTGGTAGCCACGGCCGACGGCAAAGGGGTGCCGATGCGCCGCCCGCTGGAAGAGCGGGTCCGCCGCGGACCGCGTCGCGGCAAAGGCGAAAAAGCGAACAAGAAACAGATGGCCTACGTGGGCGCGGTGTATACGATCGACCCCTTTCGCCGCACGGCCGACGACGTGCTCGACGAACTGGACCGGAAAGAACGCGCTGCCGAGCGGCCCGCGCCGCAACACAAGCAGGTTTGGGCCGAGATGACCCGCGTGCGGGAAGGAGAATCGTGTACGGGACGCGAACGTCTGTTTGTCGAGATGGCGGTGGCCTGTCACGAGCGCGACCCACAGCGCGCAAGACACTGGTCTGCCTGATGGACGGCGAGAAGGCGCTGTGGGAGGTGCAGCGCGAGTGGCTGCCGCGGGCGGTCTGCATCCTGGACTTGTTCCACGTGCTGGAGCGGTTGTGGCAGGTGGCCCACGTGTTCCACCGCGAAGGCAGCCGTGAGGCGGCTCAGTTTGTCACGCGGCACTTGCGGCTGTTGCTGGAAGGCAAGGTGGGTTATGTCATCGGTCGCTTCAAACGACTCCGCGACGAACACGCGCTACATGGCTCGCGGCGGCGCGTCGTCTCGGCGGCCATCGGCTACTACGCAAACAACCGCCGGCACATGCGCTACGACGAGTACCTGGCGGCCGGCTACCCCATCGGCAGCGGCGTGGCCGAAGGCGCTTGCCGCCACGTGGTCAAGGATCGCCTGGAACAAACCGGCATGCGCTGGACGGTCGCCGGCGCAAGCGATGCTCCACCTGCGCGCCACCTACCTCAACGGACAATGGAACGACTTCCTGAACTACCGCATTGAAACTGAACAAACCAAGCTATACCGGCGCTCCGCGGCATAGAGATCTGCGAGTTACACCCAAATCCATTCACGGGGACGTGTGCGCGGGAATGGGTTGTCCATCCAGCTAGTATCTGGCAGCGGAATATCAACCGCTTGCGAGACGGGAAGCCAGCCGTTTGGCAAGTCAAACTCAGCGAGACTGGCGCGCTTGGTTATCCACTGAAAACAGCGATCTGCTATACATCTTTTCGCGACTTGGAGAGTCAAGAGGCAGTCGTTCGCGAGGAGCGGAAAGACCCTCTACGGGATCGCACTCGAAAGCGGCGTGCCGTATTCCGATCGGAACGCCTATTGCGCTGGTAAACAACGAATCAAGCCGGTGAGTGCAGCCAAGCTGGCGATGCATCTTGGACTGACGTTGTATTGAACGTCGCGACCTGGCAGCCCGTCCAACGAATGATAGCGGGCAACATTTGAATCTATTCGCGGGCCTTTGGTGCGTTCGTGGGCGCTGCGAAGGACCGCTAGCCGAGTGCGGATGTATGTGAGGGCAAGATAGACGCGCCGGCCCGAGTTGAACGGGCTTTTCTTGACCTTGCGGACCAAGCGAGGAACATCCTCCCCGGCGCGGAAAGGATGGGAAGTTTAGCTGCGGCGCCGCAGTGCGCAATGCCGTAGTTGATTACGTTTGTGCAATAATGCGCTCCAGCCAGTCTCGTCAGCCCGCCCGTATCGGCGCCGTCGACTCATCGCGCTTGGACCTCCTCGTGCGGGCTAAGGCCGCCATTCTAGCAAAGGCGCCGACACCGTTGGCAGGCGACGCGACGTTGTTGCAGTTTGGCCGGCACACGTGATGGCGGTCGCACGCCGCCCGTGCGATGCTCGGGCGCAATCGCACGGCAACAACTGATAGCAGTGCATGCACGCGGATCGGCTTTTTCCATGACGAATTTGTAAGGATCCGTGCCGAAGATGTTCGATACTACGTGTGGGGAACATTATCCGACGGGAGCGAATATCATGCAGAATCTCCGACAGTTCGAGTTACTGGAAAACCTCGATTCCGGCTGCAGCGCCAAGGCGGCCCTGTTGCGCTGGGACGGCCGCCGCTACGTCCGCTCTCGCGACGTCGTTGAAATCCATGAGTACGTAGGCGTTCATGGCCTGAGAGGCGATCGCGGCTTCGGCATCCTGTCAGACGACTCCGGCCAGTGGGAGGCCACGAGCGTGCTGAACACCCGATCGATGCAATGGGCCTAGCAGTCCGGATCGCGCGTCGTCATCGCCCGTTCGCCGAGATCTTGCAATCGGGCAGGAGTATCGCCGCGCGGCGCAGTTCCGCTTCCGTCAGGGATTCATTCTGCACCAACCAGGTCGCCCAATCGTGCCGGGCGCCGAGCATTCGCCAGGCGATGGGCAGCTTGTCCTCGTCGCAGCGAATCACCCAATAGGGAGCGGGGCTGGGTTGGTGGTCGAGCTGCCTCGGATGCTCGATCAAATGGTTGCGTTGCCGCACACGATTGACGTTCCAGCCCAACCAGCACGCGAACACGGTAACCACCACGAACAGCGTCCGCAGCGAGAACGTGAACCAACGGCGTTTTGCACCCGGATCGCTCATGGTTTCGCGCCTTACCTCGCCCAATAGGCCGCTGGGGTCTTATGCTCGCCCGACATCTCTATCGAGCGATTGCAAGATCCGCTCCCGCACCGGCCCGACCAAGTTCGCCTTGCTCGTCCGATACGCCGGATTGGGCAGCGACGCCAAGTGATTGGCGCGTTTGAGTGCGCTGTCCAACAAGGCGTCGGCGGCGACCGACTCTTCCAAAAAGCCGGCGCGGACCGCGCTTTCCGGATCGTACATCGTGGAGTGCAACGTGCTGGCGATCAGGCTGGCGGTCGGCAGCCGAAAGCGGGGCAACTCGACGGCAAAGACCGGCAACGGCAACTCATCGCGCACCTCGTTGAGCCCGATGCGAAAATCTCCGCGCACGCCGAGCCGATAGTCCATCGTCATCAAGAACAACGCGCCCATCGCCACGCAGTGGCCCGTCGCGGCTCCCACCACCGGTCGCGGAAAACCGAGCACGTTCATCGCCATGCGAACCGTTGCCGACACCATGGCCGCGGTGGCCGCTGCGTCGCCGGCTTGAATGGTTTTCAAATCAAAGCCCGCCGAGAAGATGCCGGGCCTGCCCGTGATGACCACCGCTCCGACCTCCGCGCCGATTTCGTCCAGGCAATCTTGCAGGCGGTTGGCCATTGCCAGCGAAAAGACGTTCACCTTGCCGTCATCGAGCGTGATGACCGCCACGTCCCCCTCGCGACGAACGGTTGCCAGGGAAATGGACATCGAAGCGAACCCCGCATGAACCAATGGAAGCAACCGTTGCCGGCACGCGCCGCGCCGTTCAGGCCGCCGTGCATTGTACCAGCAGATCGCCCCATTGCGGCCGCGGCAGGGGAGGGCCGTCTTGCGGGCGAAGCATCGTAGAAACGACAAGGGCCTGCTCGGTGATAGGCGGCCGAGCAGGCCCAACTGCATCGCGCGCCGTGGGGCCGTTGATCCCAGCGGCCGAGATTGGAGTGCATGAGCGCCCGGCGGACCGCAAACCCGGCCCGGCCAGGCGAGGCCGACGAATCCTTGCCGGCCTGCCACTACTATCGGCCGAACGGCGTAGGTCGACAATTACAATCGCGTCATCAGCTTGAAGTGTCCCACATTCGCAGAGGTTGGGCAGCCGTTCGGGAGGCACTTTCCGAAGCACGGACGAATCGGTGCGGTGCCCATGCCACCCAGGTTGCCGCGCCACGCGACCGTACGCTAACGAAGGGATGTATCGCGGCTGGCGATTCTGCACGCCCGCGGTACAAAAAATTGAGGCCGCCGGCCTGGCAGGAAGCCGACGACCCCAAGAGACCGCTAACCTGGCATGCAACGACCAGGTTAGTGTGTGCGAACTACCGTCAGCCGAGAAATCGCCGGCGGCCGATCCACATGGTCGCCGCGGCAATTGCCAACAAAGTGACGGTCGCCGGCTCTGGTATGGCCGGCGGCAACGAGTTGGTGATGTCGGCCTGGGCCACCGTGGCGGAAAATCCCTGATTGCCGCCGACCACCAGGTCGGCCGTGCTGATCGTGGATTCGGCGAAATTGAAATTCGCGGGATTGATGCCGAAATAGGCCAAAATGTCAGGATTCTTCTGGTCGACGCCAAACGACGAAATACTGATTTGATTTCCTCCGACAAAGCCGATGGCGCCGTACGTCGGACTGGCAAGGAACGTACCAACCAGGATCGGAGTATCGATTGCCGGCACGATGATATTGTTTGAAAGGCTGTCCAGCACGGCATCGGCCGTAATAGTAAACGACCCTCCGCCATCCCATCCATAGATGGGCGCCGGCTCGAGCAGATTGGGGCCGGTCGTGAAGTTCAGCTTGCCGTTGACCAGAGTAAGTACAGCGCCGTTGTTTAACGGCGTGCTGACGCCGACGACGCTGTCGAACACGATGTCCGTGCCAACCAGCGGGCCGCCGCTGCCGTCGTAGAAAAGAGAGCCGCCACTATTGGGCAACTGATCGAAAAGCAAGGAAGTCCCGAGGGCTTCCGTCGCACACAAAGAAACCAAGGCCAGAAAGACCGAGGTGCGACAAATAGCTGCCAACGGTCCACCACGGCGGGCCTGGCTTGAGCGATGATTAGAACGATGCATTAGCGGCAAATCCTGGTTGGAATGTCACTCATCGGTGCAATCGCCGTGACACGCCAAGCGTCACGTCGTCGGTCTAATGCACGTTGCTGGAGCGTGAGTATACACGCCCCTCCGATAGCGTAAAGGCCCCACACAAGAAAAACTATAAAAAATTTATCCGCCTATCAGCGGCAAATTGACCCTCGTGTTGACTCCATCCCGCAGAGGGGTTGCATGCATGGTCTGCCTAACTATAACGAGACTGCTAACTGCCGAGAGACCGCCGGCGGAGGCGCTTGGAGTTAATCGCTGCGCAGTCCCGCAAACGCTGGTCTATTTGTAGTAGTACCGCTAATGAATCCCACCCACATCGTCGGCGACTCGGCCTGGTGCGAAACGTTGCGCCAGAACATTCGCCAGGTTTCCGCATTCCCGACAAACGTACTGATTTGTGGTCCCAGCGGCACGGGCAAAGAGCTTGTCGCTCGCACCCTTCACGAGTGCAGCCCTCGCGCGGCCAAACCCTTCGTGCCGGTCGACTGCACCGCGCTGAGTGGCGATCTATTCGTCAGTCATCTCTTCGGACATGTCCGCGGCGCGTTTACCGGCGCCACCTACCAGCGCGCCGGTTGCTTTCGGGCGGCCCATGGTGGCACCCTGCTGTTGGACGAAATCGGCGAGCTGTCGCTCGATTTGCAAGCCCGACTGCTGCGCACGATCCAAGAGCGCGCTGTGGTTCCAGTCGGTGGCGAAGAGCCGGTGCCTGTCGACGTGCGGATTGTCGCGGCCACGAATCGCGATCTGGCCGCGGAGGTGCAAGCCGGTCGATTCCGGCTCGATTTATACTATCGGCTCAACGTCGTGTTGCTCCAAACCATCCCCTTGTGCGAGCGACCGAGCGACATTCCCGTGCTGGCCGAGCACATGCTCCAGCGCGTGGCCGCCACCCATCAGTTGCCGCGCAAACACCTTGCGCCCGCGGCATTGCACGCCCTGGAGGCCTATTCCTGGCCTGGCAACGTCAGGCAATTGCAAAATGCTCTGGAGCGCGCCGCCATTTTCTCCGCGGACGACGTTATCGACGTGGACTCGCTTCCGGAGGAAATTGCTGGCGCAAGCCGTATCGCCGAGACACCGCGGCAAGCCGCGCCGCACTCGGCCGATTCGAGAGGGTGGCGATCGCTGTCCGATGTCGAGCGCGATCACATCCACGCGACGCTGACTCGCGTCTCCAACAATCAAAGCGTCGCGGCCGGCCTGCTCGGCATCAACAGGGCCACGCTGTTGCGGAAAATCCGCGTCTACGGCCTGGAAGATCTGCGCGCGCGACGTGGTCGGCCACCACACTCGGCTGCCGCCCGCAAATCGATTCCCGCCTGATGTCGTTGTCGCCGTGATTCGCGACAAATCGAGCGCCATTTCTCCGGGGCCTCCACAATCGTGCCGCTTTGCGCAACAAGCACGTGCGCACCGCATCGCTGCCGCGGTGGTCATGAGAATTGCCGCGCATCAAATCATTTATTTTGCGACAGTTTCGCCGAAACGCATCGTTGGCGCGGCAATTCCCGACGGCGCATTTCACCGCGCACACGAATTCCCCTTTTGTAAAAGCCAAGCGTGCAACCAGTTGCGCTGCCGTCCTGGAACGAGGCATGGCGCTTGGCACGACGCATGCATTGGTGGGTTGCGTCAGTCGCCTCCCGAGCGATGAAATCACCTTCAAGTAAACGCGGCCACGCGCTGCCGCCTGCGAGCGTCAAAAATGGTTTTGACATTGAAATCCGAATCCCAAGTGGTCGTGGTCGACTCCAGTCCCGGCGACTATCGCGACTTGCCGAGCCTGGCTGCCGAGCGCCACTGGCACTTGCACTTCCTTACCACGGCGCGAGGACTTGCCACGTTCGTGCGGCGGGCCAATGTCGAACTGTGGATCGTGAACACCGACGCGCCCGATGGAACGGGGCAATTTCTCCTGCAGACCGTGCGCGAGTACTTTCCTGAAGCCATCTTGTTCGTGGTGACGGATCGCTACGACATCGAGCACGAGTGGATCGCCTGTCAGGCGGGCGCTTCGTTGTACCTCTGCAAGGACGACTCCGGCGGGCTGGATTTGCAGCCCATCCTGGAGCCGCTCTTGGCGCACAGCAACCACGACCGCGCGAGCCCTCCTCTGGCTCTGGCGCCAGACGAGTTCGTCGCGACGCACATCGAGTCGCGGCCAACCGATCTCGCCTAGCAACCCGGCCATCGTGAGTTATTCAGTTGTTACCGATCACTTGTCATTCCGCCACCAACAATGGGAGCACGCTAATGGTTAGCAGATCTTTTGACGCCGTTGTGTTCGAAGAACTCGACGACGCCGACGAATTCTCCAGCGTTCGCTTTGAGAAAATGCCCCGCCGGTACGACTGGTGGATGCCATCACGCAAAACGCGCCCCGCCCAAAGCGCCAGCGTACGCACGCCCGCTTCGCGTCGTACGTCCCACGAACTTTCCAAGAATGTCGGCGGCAAGCACCGCCGCAAACGGCGCATCTGGAACTACGAGAAGTTGCCCGTCTGAAGTGCACCCGGCGCACGGTGAGCGAAGTCGATCAAATTGCACGCGCGAAATGTCGAGTCGACTATTGCGCCCAAAGCCCAAACTTATTAGGCACCAAGCGCCTCGGCGTGCGGAGAATTGGAACGAGTCGCATTTTAGTTCCCCAGAACGCTATGGACACTCACGAGCAGGGCAATTGCTTCATGAGCACTGTAACAATGTAGATTTGCGCCGCCAGTGCGGCCAGCACGCCCGCGGGAAATGACTTAGGGGGGTGACCATTGAGAGGCGAGTTCAACCAGAACAAGCAACCATCATGTACTTCTTCAAATTTGAGAAACGCTAATCAAAGGAAACCACGATGAACATTCGAAGACTAGCCCTGGCTGTTGCGACAACTTGCGGCGTATGCCTATGGAGCACGGCCGTCTGCGCGACGACCATCTACAACCAAGGATTCGAGGTCAACACCGACGATTGGACTGCCTACAACACCATCACTCGCGTTATACAGTGAAACGCCAACCAAAGGAAACCACGATGAACATTCAAAGACTAGCTTTGACAATCGCAACAACGATGCTGCTACTGAGTTCTTCCGCGCTGGCAAGCAACATCACAATCAATGTCAGTCCCGACCAGGTACCCGACGAGACGGAGCCGCGCGTCAATTTCGGCGATGCGCCGACGGGCTACGGCCCCGATTCCTGGCAGGGGCCCGCAACCGGCAAATCCAACTACAACGTCCGCTACGCCGCCGACGGCAACGCCCTGACCGCGCTGTTCCCGGTCGACGCGTTGAACTTGACGATCAACAATCTGGCCTCGCTCAGCTATTTTACCGAACGCCCGACGGGAACCCCCGCGGGACGGGACTGGTGGGTGCAAATCTACACGCGACCGACCGGCTCGGGTGACAACGCCAGTTGGTACCACGATCGGTTCATCAACAATTACCAAGACCACACTTCCACCGACACCTGGACGCAATACTCAACCGGCACCGGCATGACCTTCCATTCCAACGGGCTCGGCGTGGTGGGCGAAAGTACCCTCGCTGAATTGCAGACAGCCGTCGGCGGTCAGTTGATCGAGATGATCAGCATCCAGACGGACAGCGGCTGGAACGGGTTTGACGGCTATATCGACGGACTCGCCATCGAGCTGAACAACGGCAACATCGGCCAGGTCAATTTCGTGCCCGAGCCGTCGACATTGGCACTGGCGATGGCGGGCGTCGCGGGGCTGTTTGCCGTGTACCGAAGGCGACGCCGCACGGCGTAACACTGATTTAGCTGCGTTCCAACACAACAAGCACCGACGCGGCGGTAGGTGGCCCGTCGCGTCGGAATGACGTTCGAATGACCAATGTTTCGAAGACCACTTTGAACAATAATTTCCAGTGAACTCACACAATTGCACTTCTAGGAAACGCTCATGACAAACACGCAATGCAAATTCACCGCCACGCTGACGACCGCCATCGCGATCGCGATATTGAACGCTCCTGCGGCCTTCGGGTCGGTTGTCGACTTCGATTCGTTTACATCTGGCCAAAGTGTCAACGGTCAAGGCCAATGGACGGTCGAAGATTCGTTCGGTAACGCTCACGCGCCAGCGTTCGACGAGGAGGTCGTCGACCTCGGCGGCGGCAACAACGTATGGCGGATTTCGAACGGAGTGACGTCATCCAGCTATAGCGATCAGCCGTTCTCCAATAGGCCCGCGCAGGTTGCCGGCGAAACCAACGCCGGCTTGTACAACGATTTCGGTCCTGACCATACGATGCCATACAGTCCCCCTCATTCCTCGGCAACCGCGATGAGTCCGTACTTTCATGCCGCCTGGGACTTCAAGTCCGCGACTGGCGCAGCCCAGCCGGGAATGGTGACGGCGATCTCCGCCAGTGCTTCGCAAAGCACTCTGCGGGAAACGTACATCAGCATCTCCGACAATGGTAGTACGGGGCTCGATCTCGATTTCTACGATACGACCGGCAACGCTGCTTTCAATTTGACAAATCTTGCCAGCGACTTGAGTTACGCCGATTGGCACACCGTCGACATGTATATCCAGTTCGTCGACGGGATTGGGCCGGGCGCGGCGGGCAGCGAAGCGGGCAATGACATCGTCACTTTGCTCGTCGACGGGTCACCCGTCTTCACCGGAACGACCTGGGAATCGTACTTCTACAACACCGCAGATGGAGGACCCGCCGGTACCCGAGCGGTCAACTCACTGATGTTTCGAGAGTCCGGCACGGCGGTTCCTGCCAACATGGGTGGTGGCCTGTATTTCGACAACGTCACGGTCGACAACGCCGTTATCCCTGAGCCCTCGACATTCGTGCTGGCCGTAGCTGGCGCCTTCGGACTGTTTGCCGTGTACCGTCGGCGGCGACGCGCGGCGTAGCTGCGTCAAAAGCACGCCCACGAAAACACCAAGGGGCGCGGCGGCCAAATGGCTACCGCGCCCCTTGTTCGTTGGCAACTCAAATTGCTCGCATCTATGGACTTGGCTTGGGCGGCACGTAAGCGCCCAGCTTGATCAAAAACTCCTCCACACGCTTTTGCCCTTCGACCGTCTGTCGCACCATCACATTGTTGCCCGAGGCATACACCGGTGGCACGCCAAATGGGCCACAGCAGTTGCCCGAGCCGTCGGGCTCCACGCAATTGGGAATCATGCAGGCGATCGTCGTAGCGCAAAAGCCAGGCTGAACCTTGTACGACTTCGTGACCGGCGCCTCGCACATCGGCGGACATGGACCGCCGCCCGAGTAGAGTCCGCCCGTGGGGCAGCAACCGGCATGGACATGTTGGGCCAGCGCCGGCAGACCGGCCAGCGCCGCGACCACGATCAAGCAAATCCTGACAAGAGATGTCACAATCGTTCTCCTTTGTGACAGACAATAAGGGGGGAAATATGGGGTGGGCCAAGATACTCTACCACCAAAACAAGCATCGCGCTGGTTTGCCACCCGCCTTGCGCCACGTCATCATCAAGACGTGTGCGCTTCGCAACGATGCGCGCGACTGCGAGCGTTCCGAGACGAGGTAGCCCGTGTCCTTCGCCGATCACTTTTCACGCCAATCGCTACAGTATACCCAGTTCCGCCCACGCTATCCGCACGCACTTTTTGCGCATCTTGCCACGCTTGTCCACCGGCGCGACGCAGCCTGGGATTGCGGCACCGGAAACGGCCAGGCGGCGGTCGATTTGGCGGAGCATTTCGCCCACGTGTTCGCCACCGATCCCAGCGCCAACCAGGTCGCCCACGCTCGGCCGCATCCGCAAGTTGAATACCGCGTCGCGCCGGCCGAGGCGTGTCCGCTGCCGGACGAATCGGTCGACCTGATCACCGTGGCCCAAGCGCTGCATTGGTTCGACCGCGAGCGTTTCTATGCCGAAGTGCGTCGCGTGTGCCGACCCGGCGGCGTGTTGGCCGCCTGGTGCTATGGGCTGGCAACGATTGAGCCGCAAATCGATCGCCTGGTCTGGCAACTCTATGAGCCCATCCTCGGCAAGTACTGGCCGCCCGAGCGCCGCCTCGTCGAACAGCGGTATGCGGCCCTCGAGTTCCCCTTTCCCCAACTCGAATTGCCGGCGATCGCCATGACGGCCGAATGGACATTGGCCGATCTGCTCGGTTACTTGAGCACGTGGTCGAGCGTGCAGAAGTATCGCCAGCAGCAAGGGACCGATCCGCTGCTGCTGGTCGAGACGCAATTGGCCGAGGCATGGGGCGCGCCCGACACCAAGCGCTTGGTGCAGTGGCCCCTCTCTGGCCGCGTCGGCCGAGTCCATCCCCCGGCTCGCCACGTTTGAAGCTGGCCAATCCCGCATCGTTCAAAGACAATGAAAGCAGGGCCGATTGCCCGCCGCCACTTCGTCGACCAAGGCCCTCGCCGGGCACGAGCTCCACTTTGTCCATGTCCAATCCCACCGACGTACTCTCCGGCGGCATGCGGCATCAGCAGGCCGGGCGACTGGCCGAGGCCGAGCAATGCTATCGCCGCGCGCTTCAGTTCGATTCGGCCAACACCGCCGCCATGCAACTGATGAGCACCCTGGCGATGCAAACAGGGCAACTCGAACAAGCCGCCACTTGGATCAAGGACGCGATCCATATCGATCCCTCGCAGGCCGGGTTCCATCTCACGCTGGCCGAGATTTATCGGCGGTCACACGACGCAGCGCGGTCGATGGCAGCCAGCCAGCGTGCCGTTCAACTCGATCCCAGGCTGGCGGCAGCGCGCATAAGCCTGGCGGCGGCCTACTATCGCGGCGGCGACCTTCTCGCCTCGGCCGCCAGTTATCGCGAGGCAGTAAAGCTGGCGCCCCAGGACTTGTCCGCCAGAATTGCCCTGGGCCGCGTGCTGCGGTCTCTCGGTCAAGCGGCCGACGCGGAAGCCTGTTTTCGGCGGGCAACACAAATCGCGCCCACCAACTACGTGGCGCACGCGATGCTCGCCCTGGCGCTACAGGATCAGCACAAGCTGGATGCCGCCTGCGCCGCGTTCGGCCGCGCGCTGAAGATCGCCCCGCGCGACGCCGGCACGCACTGCAACTTGGGCGTTCTCCTCAAGCAAATGCACCGCTTGCCCGAGGCCGAGACCGAGTTTCGCACCGCGATTGCCCTCGACCCGCAAATGGCCGCAGCGCACAACAACCTTGGTTCGCTGCTGCTCGATCAGTCGCGCTACGCCGAAACCCTGGAGTCGCTTCGCGTTGCCTGCGAGCTGCAGCCTGACTCTTGCGAGACGCTTTGCAATCTGGCCCGCACGCTCAACGAACTGGGCCAACTGGATGACGCCGTGGGAGCCGTGCGCCGGGCAATCCAATTGAATCCCAAGTTCTCCTACGCGTACGGAGACCTGGGCACCAGCCTCAAGCATCTGGGGCGACTAGAGGAAGCGATCGACGCGTTTCGCACCGCTGTTCGCTTGGCGCCGCAAGAGCCGGTGAATCGCGGTGCACTCGTTTACGCCGTTCTCTTCCACCCCGACTGCGAGCCGGCCGCCGTGTTCGAAGAGCATCGCGCTTGGGCACGCCTGCTGGCCGATCCACTCACGGAGACCGCGCCGCCGCATACCAACGATCGGTCCACTGACCGCCGCTTGCGCGTCGGCTACGTGTCGGCCCATTTCTGCGATCACGCCGTGAATTTCTTTAGCGAACCACTGCTGGCCGCCCACGATCACGATGCCGTGGAGTTGTTCTGCTACTCCAACAGCTCGAAACACGACGACGCCAACCAGCGCCTTCGCTCCTACGCAGATCACTGGCGCGAAATCGGCCATTTTACCGACGAGCAAGCCGCGCTGCTGGTGCGGCAAGACAAGATCGATATCCTGGTCGACCTGAGCGGCCACATCGCGGGCCATCGCCTGTTGCTGTTTGCCCGCAAGCCCGCGCCGGTGCAGGTCACGTATCTTGGCTATCAGGCCACCACCGGCATGCAAGCCATGGACTATCGCTTCACCGACGCGTGGTCCGATCCGTCAGGAACGACCGATGCCTGGTATACCGAGAAGCTGGTGCGGCTCTCGCCCGCCTTCTTTTGCTATCGCCCCTCGCCCGACGCGCCGCCGGTCGCTCCGCTGCCGGCGCTTGCCAACGGCTATGTCACGTTCGGTTCGTTCAACAATTTCGCCAAGGTGACGCCCGCCGTGCTGGCAACGTGGGCCGAACTGTTGCGGCAAGTGCCGCGATCGCGGCTGGCGATTCTGGCGCACGCCGTTCCTTCGCTGAAGGCCTATGTCAAAGAACAGTTTGCCGGCCGGGGCATCGAAGCGGATCGCGTGAGCGTGCTCAACCGCTGCCGGCGCCCTGAATATTTGCAGCGCATTGCGCAGGTTGACATCGCTTTGGATCCGTTCCCGTTCAACGGCCACACGACCACTTGCGACGCACTGTGGCAGGGCGTGCCAGTAGTGACGCTGGCCGGAAACACCTACGCTTCCCGCTTCGGCGCAAGCACCATCAGAACCTCGAGATTGCCGAGTTAGTCGCCGACGCGCCCGAACAATACGTCACGACTGCCGCCGGTTTGGCTGGCGATCTCGACCGGCTACAAACCCTGCGGGCCGAATTGCGGGCGCGCATGGCCAATTCGCCGCTGCTCGACGGTCCTGCTTTTGCCCGGCAGGTAGAAACCGCCTACCGCACCATGTGGAGCAACTGGTGCCAGAACAACACACCGTAGTAAATCCCCCATGAGTCCCAACGTCTCGGTCAGCCAAGCCATCTCGCAGGGCATGCAGCAGCATCAGGCCGGCCAACTGGCCCAGGCCGAGCAATTCTATCGGCAGGCATTGGCGGTCGAGCCCGACAACGCCCACGCACTCCATTTGCTCGGGACGATCGCTCTACAAGTCGGACAGTACGAGTCGGCCGTCGAGATGATTCGCCGTGCCATCCAAGTTGACCATTCGCAAGCGGCCTTTTACGCCAACCTGGGCGAGGCTTACCGCCAACTGGAAAAACCCGCCGAAGCCATCGATTGCTACCGCATGGCGCTCAAGCTGCAGCCCAGCCTGGCCCGCGCGCACGCCATGATCGGATCCGTGCTGTACGCTCAAGGCGACCTCGCCGCGGCCGCCACGGCATTGCGCGAAGCGCTGCGGCTGCAGCCTGAGGATATGGCGGCGCGCACGCGCCTCGGACAGGTGCTGCAAGACCAGCAGAAATGGTCGGAGGCCGAAATCTGCTTCCGCCGGGTTCTGCGCAGCGAGCCGAACTCGCCCGACTCGCATTTCCGCCTGGGCTGCGCGTTGCAGTCTCAAGACAAGACTGCCGAGGCGTCGGCCGAGTATCGCGCCGCCATCGCCATCGATCCGCGGCACGCCGACGCGCACACCAATCTGGGCGCCTTGCTCCAACAGCGACAAGCGTACGATGAAGCCGCCGAGCACTTTCGCGCCGCACTCGAGGCCGCGCCTCACTTCGCCTCGTCGCACATGAACTTGGGAATCAACCACAAGTCTCGCGATCGGCTGGAGGAAGCCGAAGCCTGCTTTCGAAAGGCCCTCGAAATCGATCCCGAATATGTACCGGCCCAGCGCGTTTGGGGTTCGCTGCTGGTGACAGAAGGACGAATGGCAGAGGCCGTAGCCAAATTGGACGAGGCGCTTCGCATCGAACCCGATTCGGTTCAAGGCCGCCTCTATCGGGCAACGGCGTTGCAAGCGCAGAGGAAGATGCTCCTTGCCCGCGCCGAGCTAGAAGAATTACTGCGGCTCGATCCGGCCAATGTCAACGCGCACTCCAACCTGGGCGTGATCTGCAACGAATTGGGCCAGCGCGACGAAGCCATCGCGCATTGCCGCCGCGCGCTCGAGATCGATCCTCAGGCGGCGCTCCCTTACAATACGATCGCCGTCGCGCTCATGGCGCTGGGCCGCATGGATGAGGCGATTGCCAACGCCCGCCGGTCGTCGGCGCTCAGTCCCGCCGCCTCGCCGCATCACAGCAATCTGCTGTACATGCTCAACTATCGCCCCGGCTTCAGCCAGGCTGAAGTCTTCGCCGAACATCGCCGCTGGGCCGAGGCCTATGCCGATCCGCTCACCGCTCAAGCGGCGCCGCACGACAACGATCGCGCCGCCGAACCGCCGACTGCGCATCGGCTATGTCTCCGCGCATTTCCAGCAGCACGCGGTGAACTTCTTCACCGAACCGATCCTCACGTCGCACGATCACCGCCAGCTCGAAGTGTTCTGCTTTGCCCACGTCGAACTGCCCGACGAAACGACGACGCGCTTGCAACAATACGCCGACCATTGGCGCGACATCGCGTTTCTGAGCGACGAACGAGTCAGTGACATGATACGTCGTGACCAGATCGACATCCTGGTCGACCTCACCGGGCACATCGGCGGCAACCGGCTATTGGTGTTCGCTCGCAAACCGGCGCCGGTGCAGGTGACCTACATTGGCTATCAGAACACCACCGGCATGCAGGCCATGAACTATCGACTGACCGACGCCTGGGCCGATCCGCCCGGTGCGACCGACGCCTTCTACAGCGAAAAACTCGTGCGTCTGCCGCGGGCCTTCTTCTGCTACCAGCCGTCGGCCGACGCGCCGCCGGTCGGCCCGCTGCCGGCATTGGCCAACGGGCACGTGACGTTTGGATCGTTCAATGCGTTTCCCAAGATCACGCCGCAAGTGCTCGGCACCTGGGCCGATTTGCTGGCCGCCGTTCCCGATTCGCGCCTGGTTATCCTCGGCAACGTCACTCCATCGCTCGTCGAGTATCTTCACACCACGTTCAAACAGCGCGGCGTCGTGCCCCGGCGCTTGACGCTGGCCGATCGCCGGCCGCGGAACGAGTACCTGCAGCTCATCAGCTCGGTCGACATCGCGCTCGACCCGTTTCCCTTCAACGGCCACACCACCACCTGCGACGCGCTGTGGCAGGGCGTGCCCGTGGTGACGCTGGCCGGAGAAAGCTATGCTTCCCGCTTCGGCTCCTGCGCCACGTCAATCTGGAACTGGACGAACTAATCGCCAAGTCGCCCGAGCAATACGTCGCGATCGCCGCCAAGCTGGCCCGCGATCTGCCGCGGCTGCAGGCCATGCGCGCCGGCTTGCGCTCACGGATGGAGTCGTCACCGTTGTTAGATTTCGTCGGCTTCACGCGCAATCTCGAAGCCGAGTATCGACGCATGTGGCAGCAATGGTGCGCGTCTCGGTAGGGCATTGCAAGTCCACGCGGGTGACACGCTAGCGCGAGTCTAAGCAAGGCTGTCTAGGATGCCGTCACAACATACTGACGCGATGCGGGCGACATGAGGGCCAACGGCCGGATCTATACCAGCCAGGGGCAACGTCCCTGGTTTCGGCGGCATGACACACCTGTTGGACTGAAATCACGACAAGCCCTGAAGGGGCGGCCGATGTCTCTCGGTCAGATTCGAGTAGTCCGGCTACGACACGTCGTCCGCTTCGACCGACTCCTGCAGTTCGCACCAGCGATGTTCGGCGGTCTCCAGCTCGGCCGAGAGTTTGGTCAGATCGTTGTGCAAGCGCACGGCCTCGTCGGGATCGGTCGCTTTGATCAGCTCGGCATTGACCGTGCGCTTCTGCTCGTCGAGCCGCGCAATCGAGCGTTCGATTGTGGTCAGCTCTTTGCGCAAGCCGCGCTGCCGCTTGCTGCGTTCCTTGCGGTCCTCGTTGCTGCGCTGCTTCCCCTTGAGTGGGCCGGGCGACGACTTCACGTTCTGCTCGCGCTCGCCCTCTTCGATCTCCTGATTGACGTAGTACAAGTAGGCGTCGTAGTCGCCCCGGTAGTTGATCACGCCGCCGCCGCGCACCTCGACGATGCCCGTGGCAATCCGCCGCATGAAGTGGCGGTCGTGGCTCGTAAAGACCACGGTCCCCTGATAGTCGAGCAGGGCGTCGGCCAGCGCATCGACCGTTTCCACGTCCAGGTGGTTGCCCGGCTCGTCCAGCACCAGCACGTTGTACTGGCTCAGCAAAATGCCGGCCATGCACAGCCGGGCTCGCTCGCCGCCGCTGAGCACGCGGATCTTCTTCTGCACGTGCTCGCCGCGAAACAGGAAACTCCCGGCCAGATCCAAAATCGCCTGCGTTTTGGTGCCCGCCGCCGCACGATACTCCAGATACTCGAGCACCGCCTGCTCTTCCGGCAGGTTTGTATACACGTGCTGCGCGTAAACGCCGATCTCGCAACCGTAGCCCCAGCGCAAATTGCCGGCCAACGGCTCCAGCGACGAGACGATCGTCCTCAAAAACGTCGTCTTGCCTTGCCCGTTGTCCCCCACCACGGCCACGCGCGAGCCGTGTTCGATTTCCACCGCGATGTCGCTGGCCACTTCGTGGTCCGCATAGCCGATCGTCAGTTCGCTGCACCGCAGCGCGGGGCCTTTGCGCGGCTCGACCTGCGGAGCGCGAATCCGCACGGTGCTTTCCGCTGCCGCGATATCCACCAGTTGCAGCCGCGCCAGTTGTTTGCTCTTCGAGCGGGCTTGCGAGGCCGTGCTCGCCCGGGCCCGGTTCTTGTCGATGAACGTTTCCAACTGCTTCATCTTGCTCGACACCGCGGCGTTCACCCGCTCGTCGTGCAGCCGGCGCTCTTGCTGGTATTCGATATAGGTGTCGATCTTGCCCGGATAGAGCGTCAGCTTGCCGCGCGCCAGCTCCAGCGTCTGGTCGCACGTGGCGCCCAAAAAGGCCCGGTCGTGCGACACGATCAAGCAAGCCTGCTTGAAGTCGCGCAGAAAATGCTCCAGCAGAATCTGCGTGCGCAAGTCCAAGAAGTTCGTCGGCTCGTCCAGCAGCAGCAAGTTCGGATCGTGCAACAACAGCGCCGCCAGTTTGACGCGCGTCTGCCAGCCGCCGGAAAGCTGCTGAAGCGGCCCTTCCAGGTAAGGTCCTTTCAGCTCGAAACGGCCGGCCACTTCGCCACACTTCCAGTCGGGCTGCGCGCTATCGCGCATGAGAAACTCGAGCACGGTCTCGCCGGGCAGAAACGGATCGTGCTGCCGCAAATACCCTAGCCGCAGTTGCGGATGGCGGATCACCTCGCCTTTGTCCAGTTCCTCCTGTCCCAGCAGCACCATGCACAGCGTCGACTTGCCGGCCCCGTTGCGGCCAATGAAGCCCACGTTGTGCGCATCGGTCAGCGTCACCTCGGCGCCGTCCAGCAGCACCTGGTGCCCATAGCTCTTGTGAGCATCGCGAAGTTGCAACAGCACGGCCATGCATAAGCCACGGGGAAATGACCGAAGGGCGAGACGTCGGGCGGAAAACCGCAACCGATTCCACGAGCAAGGCAACCACGTCGGCTCGCGGTCGCCAGCAACTAAAAAATAGATGAACCGGGGCGGGAGGTAAAGGGCGGCAGGGGTGCGGCCTGTGCTTGGGCATCCCAAGAGGAGGCCAAGACTCGCGCCGAGGGTCACGCAGCTTAGCGCGGCGCCATCACGGCTGCCGCCAGTCCTCGATCTTGAGCCCACCAATCCAGCCAAAGTGGCCAACGTTGCCCGTTACGAGCACACGGCCTGAATCGAGCGCTGTGGCGGCGATGATAAGATCCGCGTCGTTCCGCGGATGCCCGCCGGCATGAGCGTCCGACCACAAGCTGGCCGCACGATCCAGCACAGCCAGCGATACCGGAAGCACCTCGCTTTTGCCGGCCAGTCCGCCGAAAATCGACAACTGCCTGACGGCCCCTGCGGCGCGAATTCCCCGCAGGATCTCGTAAAACGTGATTGCCGAGAAACTGAAGCGACCCTGCTCATGTAGGTACAGCGACGCGCGATCCAAGACCCTCTTGTCTCTCGCTTTGAGCACTTCAGATAGAATGTCCGTGTCGAGGAGTGCGTGATCCATGTGCTAAGGCACGTTGCGACTCAGATTGCGCGCGAATTGGCAACTCTGTCGATTTGCTCGATCTCTTCATCGCTCAATCCTTCGTACACCTGAGTCCAATCCCCCAGGGATTGCGGCGAAGCTTGCTCTGGACTATCCCTTTCCACGTCCAGCACATTGATGACGAGCCGTTGGTCCGCGCGCAGCTCTCGTCCCAGCACGTCTTCCAACGCGCGGCGGTGCGCTTTGTCCAGTGCCGTCACATCGCGGATGATCGATTCCATACCACTAGTCTACCACACCGGTAGCGCGCTTCCCAAGGCAATCCATGGGCAGCGATCGGTCGAGCAGGGCGGATCGGCTCGGTGGCCCCGACAACAAGTTGTCGGGGTGGCGCAGCCACAAGGGGCCTACTCGATCCAGCCCACGGGTTTTCCGCTTTCGTAGTACCGCGCGGAGCTCCACCACCAATCCGTTGCACATTCTACCAGCCCCGCACGCACGGGATTCTGGTGCATGTAGTTCAACTTTTCCTCCATCTTTAGCCGGCTGCAGACATTGAACGCGTAGTATTTGGCTTGTCATACGTGCCGATCAGGCAGTGTGCCACCGTAAGCCTCGAAACCATCAGCGAGCAGCCGGCCGATTCTTACGCTGCTGGTGCGCTTCCACTGCTTCATGCACTCGCTGAGTTGCCCCTGTTCCTCGAACCACAGGATGGCGTGGACGTGATTGGGCATCAGCACAAAACCGACGCAGCGACCTTCCAGCCGGCGAAGCTGTGAGTTCAATGCTCCCAGGACGACGCGCTTTGCCCGGTCGTCATCGAGAAGTCGGCGACGTCGATAACAAGAGAACGTCAGGAAATACGCGTGGCGCTCCTGGTCGTAGATCCTGCGCTTGGCCATACGGCTACGTTAGCGGAACTGCTCAGCGCCGGCAAACAGAATCGGGCGGCAACCAACAACGCGCGGTCCTGCAAGAGCCTCTTGTTGCTTCGCAACACCGACAACGAGTTGTCGGTGCCACCCACGAAAAGGATCGAGCAGTCACAAAAAAGGGACGCGACTCCGAGAAGTTTGGAGTCGCGTCCCAAATTGCACGGTACTTCTACTCACACAAGCCGGTATCTCAAGTGGAGACATCCAGCCGGCAAGCTATCTACTTCAAGATCTTTCCGGTGTCGGCGATGATCGCTTCGACCGCTTCGGCGTTCAACTGGCCGGGGGCGTAGGCGTGGCTGGCGGCCACTTTGCCCTGCCGATAGATCGTCACGGTCACTTCCGCGTTCGGATTGACGGCAAACTCTTCCGGGCCGTTCTTGTTGTCCTGCGGCACCACCAGCGCCACGTTCTCCAGATGGTTCGCCGCGGCGAATTCCTTTGCTTCCGCCTTCAACTCGGCCTGGTCGTCACCGATCAAGTTGACGAACGACGAAAGCTTCTGATCGGCATTGGCGGCCACGTGCTTGTCGAGCGCCTTGGTCAGCGAGGCCAGCGAGTCATCGGCCTTGCGGGCAAAGACCATCACGACCGGCTTGTTGCCCAGCATGCAGCGATAACAGAAGTTGTCGCCGACCGAACGGCCGTCGTTGACCGCGCCGCCACACTTCTCCACGTCAAACGCAGGCACCAGATCGCCCGGCTGCAAACCACTCTTCAACTCGGCGGCCACGGCGACGCTGGCAGCGGCCAGCACCAGGGCCAAACTCAGGGTGACGATGGCTTTCATCGTGCAAACTCCTCCAATGGGTCTTTGTAGATCAGTTCCGAGAACACCACGGTTGTCGCATTGTACGCACGTGCGGCAAAAAAGTTCGTCAGAATACGCACCCGCGCAAAAAAACTCACGGATGAGCCACGCGGCGGGGGGCAGGGCAAACTGGCGGGTTTATGGAAGCACGAAACGCACCGGCCAATCAACCCGACCCAAGCGGCGTCCCATTATTCTAGGCGAACCCGACCCCAACGCAAATAGATACAGGCAGCATCGTGGGGCTTTGTCGAGGACAGCTGGAGTCGCCAGACTTCAGCTCAGGATCTGCTGAATTCTGGCGAATCCAGCTACGTCGCAACCCGTCGGCCGGCACGAAACACTGCCCGCCGCTTTGTGTTGGGACGCCGCCCCCCTTACGATAATTGATGCCCCTAAGGATAGTGGAAAACAGACGCGCCGGCGCGGCTCCGTGGTCCAGCCCCACACTTCCCCACTCCAGGGTTAGCTTCCCATGAGAATGTTCACGCTCGCCATGCTTTCGCTGACGGCCATCGTCCTCGCCGCGTGCGACGAAGCTATTGCCGCTGACAACGTCCTCAATGAGCGCGAGAAGCAGGAAGGCTGGAAGCTGCTGTTCGACGGCCAGTCGCTCGACGGCTGGATGACCAGCAGCCAGCAACCCAGCCAGCGGCCGGTCGAAGATCACGCCATCAATCCGCACCGCTGCGGCGGCTATATGATGGTGCACGAGCAAACCTGGAGCGACTTCGTCCTCTCGCTCGATTTTAAAATCGCCCCGGGCTGCAACAGCGGCGTGTTTATCCGCACCTTTCCACTAACTCCCCGGCCCGGGCTCGACGTCGGCTACAACGGCATCGAAGTGGCCATCGACGACACCACCACCACCGGCTATCACGACACCGGCGCCATCTACGATCTGGTCGCGCCGAGCACCAATGCAATGAAACCGGCCGGCCAATGGAACCACCTGGTGGTCACCTGCGACAAGAATTACATCTCGGTCGATCTGAACGGAAAACTGGTCAGCGAGATGGACCTGGACGAATGGACCGAGAGCAGCAAGCGCCCGGATGGCTCGGACCACAAGTTCGACACCGTCTTTCGCGATCACCCCCGCTCTGGCTACATCGGCCTGCAAGACCACGGCGGCGAATGCTGGTACAAGAACATCAAGCTCAAACCGCTGTCGGTGGAGTGACTTCGGGCCGAAATCGTCCTTGCTAGCAGGCAGGTCCCCCGAGGAACCGCTCTGGGCTCGCGGGCCGCAATACGCTATCATCCAGCCCCAACTAACCCCCCGGTCGCGCCGGCGAACGCGCCGCGTTCGCGCGACTCCCTCCCCATACCCATCAAGTTGAGGATCGTTTGATGAGCCTTCGTTGGAATCTCGCCGTTGCCGTCGCGCTGGTTGCCGTCCCGGCTTTCGCCCAACAGCAACGCGCGGCCCAAGCGCCGGCGGGCGGATCGCCGAACAGCGTGCAGCAAAAAGCCAGCTACAGTTTCGGCATGATGATCGGCTCGAACCTCAAGAAGCAGGGCGTCGACGTCGACATCAACCTCTTCATCCAAGGCTTGCGCGATTCCACTTCCGGCGGCAAGACGTTGCTCACCGAGCAACAGGCCGACGAAGCGATCGCCGCTTTCGAAAAAGAGATGACCGCCAAAAAGGCCGCCGAAGGCAAGCAGTTCCTCGCGCACAACAAGGAACGCCAGGGCGTGGAAACCACGGCCACCGGCTTGCAGTATCAAATCATCAAACCCGGCACCGGCGCCAAGCCCGCCAAGAGCGACGCAGTGACCGTGATCTACAAGGGCATGTTCATCAACGGCGAAGAATTCGACAGCTCGAGTGGCAAGCCGTTCACCATCGGCGTGGGCGACGTCATTCCCGGCTGGCAGGAAGCCTTGCAACTGATGCCGGTCGGCTCGAAGTGGCGCCTGTTCATTCCCTCGGAGCTGGCCTACGGCGAGTTCGGACAGCCCCCCATCGGCCCTAACGCCACGCTGGTGTTTGATATCGAGTTGCTCGAAATCGCCAAGGCGCCCGCCGCCGGCGCCGTTCGATCGCAGCCCGGCGCCGAACGAATCAAGTAGCGCCGACAGCGCGGATGCCGGGCAAATGCCGAGCGCGCGTCACTCGTTCGATATCGGATCGGCGTCGGCCGCCCGCGGTTGGTCCACGTCGACCGACGGCAATTCGGCCGTGTGAATTTGTCCGGCACGCTCATATTCCAGCGCCACCGGACCGACCGACTCGACGGCCAGGCTGCGAAAGACGTCGGCGTCGGCGAAGTCCTGGCCATTGATGCGATAGACCCGGTCGCCGATTCGCAGCCCCGCCAACTCGGCAGCCGATCCGCGAACCACGCGATTGACGATCACTGCGTGCGGCTCGGCATCGTCGGTCCGCCACGAAATGCCCAACCGCGCCGGCTTGCCGTGCAACGCCAGCGTCAGATCCACCGGCGCATCGGCCTCGGGCCGTTCGACCGTGGCAGCCACCGGGTTGGAAGCCGCCAACACCAGCAAGCGGAATGGGTCGGCCCCGCGAACTTCGCGTCCGGCAAACGTGAGAAACTTGTCGCCAGGTCGCACGCCGGCCACGTCCGCGGCCGATCCTGGCGAAACGGCCTCGACCACGATGGCGCCGTCTTCACTCACGCGCTGGGCGTCCCATCGCACACCCAATCGCCCGGGCGGCGGGGCCAGCCCGCGCTCGCGCGATGTCGGCGCAAACCGTTCGACTCGGTACGCGACGCGCTGCGAAACGGCCCCAGTGTCGGCGCATCGGCCAGTTCCACCACCAGGTGAAACATCAACTGGCTGATCCGCGACAGCCCGTCATTGTTGATCAGATGCGCGTCGTCGCTCGGCCGGTGATAGTCTGGATGTTTGCCCGTGTGCAGCATCAAGAATGGAATGCCGCGGGAAAAGAACGATTGGTGGTCGCTGTCGGGTCGGATGTCCCAATTGAAGTCGAGCCTCAAACCGTTCGGATCGTTGACCTGACTGATCTGTCGGCGCAAGCCGGGGCTCGTGCGAACCCCGATCACTTCGACCTGCTGCTTGCGCAGGCGGCCGATCATATCCACGTTGAGCATGATCGGCACGTGGCTCAGCGGCACGGTCGGATGGGCAGCCCAGTGCTCCGAGCCGAGCAGTCCCTTCTCCTCGCCGTCCCAGAAGGCGAACAGGATCGATCGCTTGGGTCGCTGTGGCAACTTACTCACCGCTTCCATGACTTCCAACAGCCCGGAGACGCCGCTGGCGTTGTCATCCGCGCCATTGTGAATGCGGCCGATCGGCCCATAGCTGTTGCGATTCGTGCCGTAGCCCACGTGATCGTAGTGCGCGCTAATAACAACGACCTGGTCCTTCAGTTCCGGATCGCTCCCCTCGGCAAGCGCCAGGATATTGCGATAGCTGCCGAACGACTGATAGTAGCTTCCGCGCGGACCGCCGCCGGGCAGCCCCAGTTTCTGGATCTCGCCGACGATATACCCCGCCGCCGCACGGCTCCCTCGCGTGCCTGCCTCGCGCCCCTCGAACGTATCGTCGGCCAGCGCGTCGACATGTGTTTTGACCTTGTCCGAGGTAATCGCACGTGCGGCTTCGGCCCGAACGGCGGCTTCAGGCGCCGTCCAGGGATTCGAGTCGGCAGTTGGCCGAAACGAAGAGTACTCAGCGCGACGCAGAACCAACGTGTGGCAGGCATGGAGGTCGAGCCCTCAGACAAGGGTGGGATCAAATCGTGGCGGGGCAGGGGGTCTCGCGCACAAGGCGTCAGCGGACCCCGCATCTACTATACCCTATAAACCCCACGTCCTTCGCCCGAAACACCGCCCACCGGCCAACGATACCCGACAGCCCCAATCAGCCCCTAGGCGGTCACGCCCGCGCACTGTTAAATTGAGCACGGCTCAGGCGATCGATATGACTGGCGCATCGGAAATCAATGACTTTGAACATTCGCAAACTGCTGGTTGCCAACCGCAGCGAGATCGCCATCCGGGTATTCCGGACCGCCCATGAACTTGGCATCCGCACGGTGGCCGTTTACAGCCACGAAGACCGCTACGCCCTGCATCGCTTCAAGGCCGACGAATCCTATCAGATCGGCAAGCCTGGCGAGCCGATCAAGACCTATTTGGACATCGAGGCCCTGCTCGACGTCGCCCGGCAATACGATGTCGACGCCATCCACCCCGGCTACGGGTTCCTCTCGGAAAACCCCGAGCTATCCAGGGCCTGTCGCGACGCCGGCATCATCTTCTGTGGCCCGCCGCCCGAAATTCTCGAGCAACTCGGCGACAAGATCGCCGCCCGCGGCATCGCCGAGAAAGCCAAGGTGCCCATCCTCTCCGGCTCGAAAGAGCCGCTGACTCCCGGCCCCGCGGCCCAGAAGCTGGCCGAGTCGCTCGGTTATCCGGTGTTGCTCAAAGCGGCCAAGGGGGGCGGCGGCCGCGGCATGCGCGTCGTCAACGAACCGGGCGAACTGATCACGTCGCTCGAACAAGCCCAGCGCAAGGCGCAAGCCGCCTTCGGCAGCTCCGACGTGTTCCTCGAAAAGTTCATCCTCCGCCCGCGCCACATCGAAGTGCAGTTGATCGGCGACAAGCACGGCAATCTGGTGCACCTGTACGAACGCGATTGTTCGGTGCAGCGCCGCTATCAGAAAGTGGTCGAAATCGCGCCGGCCGTGAACCTCGACCCCAAGCTGCGCGAAGAGATCTGCGAGGCGGCCCTGCGCATCGGCAAAGCCGTCGACTATGAGAACGCCGGCACGGTCGAGTTTTTGGTCGACGCCGACACGGGCAAGCACTACTTCATCGAGGTGAATCCGCGCATCCAGGTCGAACACACCGTGACCGAAGCCGTCACGGGCATCGACGTCGTGAAATCGCAGAATCCTCGTGGCCGAAGGGCGCGCCGTTGTCCGATCCCGAAGTGGGCCTTGGCTCGCAGGAAAAGATCCGCACCTACGGCTATGCCCTGCAATGCCGGGTGACGACCGAAGACCCCGACAATCGCTTCCTGCCCGACTATGGCCGCATCACGCACTATCGCTCGGCCGGCGGCATGGGCTTGCGGCTCGATGCCGGTTCCGCCTTCTCGGGCGCCGTGGTCACACCGTTCTACGATTCGCTGCTGGTCAAGGTCACGGCCTGGGGCCCGCGCTTCACCGACGCCGCCCGGCGCATGGAGCGCGGCCTGCAAGAGTTCCGCGTGCGGGGCGTCAAAACCAACGTGCCGTTTCTGATCAACCTGGTCACCAACCCCAAGTTCGTGGCCGGCGGCTTCACCACCAAGTTCATCGACGAAACGCCCGAGCTGTTCGAGTTCGTGCCGCGGCAGGATCGGGCCACCAAGCTATTCAAATACCTGTCGGAAGTGATCGTCAACGGCCATCCGCTGGTGAAAAAGCGTCCCGACGTGGTTCGCCGCGAGCCGGCGCCCGTGCCCGAGCTCGATCACACGCAGCCCGTGCCCGACGGCAGCCGGCAGAAGCTGTTGCAGATGGGCCCCGAGGGCTTGAGCAAGTGGATTATCGAACAGCAGCCACTGCTGCTAACCGACACGACCTTTCGCGACGCGCATCAGTCGCTGCTGGCCACTCGGCTGCGCACGCACGACATGCTGGCCATTGCCGAAGCGTACGCCCGCTTGTTACCCGATTTGTTCTCCATCGAGATGTGGGGCGGCGCCACGTTCGATACTTCGATGCGCTTCTTGAAAGAATGCCCCTGGCAGCGGCTGGCCGACCTGCGCGAGCGCATCCCCAACATACTGTTCCAGATGTTGTTCCGCGCCTCGAATGCGTTGGGCTACTCCAACTATCCCGACAACGTGGTGCGCGAGTTCGTGCTCGAATCGGCCCAGGCCGGCATGGACCTGTTCCGCATCTTCGATTCGCTCAACTGGCTGCCCAACATGAAGGTGGCCATGGACGCCGTGCTGGAAACCGGCGCGATTTGCGAAGCCGCCGTCTGCTACACAGGCGACATTCTCGACCCCCAGCGCACCAAGTACGACCTGAAGTATTACGTCGAGATGGCCAAGTCGCTGGAGAAAATGGGCGCGCACATCCTGGCCATCAAGGACATGGCCGGACTGTGCAAGCCCTACGCAGCCGAAAAGCTCGTCAAAACGCTCAAGCAGGAAATCGGCATCCCCATCCACTTCCACACGCACGACACCAGCGGCGTGCAGGCCGGCGCCATCTCCAAAGCGTCTGAAGTCGGGCTCGACATTGCCGACGGCGCCATGGCGCCCCTGTCGGGCTTGACCTCGCAGCCGAATCTCAACGCCGTGGTCGAAGAGTTGCGCTATACGCCGCGCGACACCGGCCTCGAGTTCGAGCCGCTGCAGACCCGTTGCCCGCTTCTGGACGGGCACCCGCGAGTTCTACTCGCCCTTTGAAACCGGCATGATCGCCAGCACGGCCGACGTCTACGTCACCGAAATGCCCGGCGGACAATACACCAATCTCTATCAGCAGGCGCATGCCCTGGGTATGGGCGCGCAGTGGCCCGCAATCTGCCACATGTACGCCGACGTCAATCAACTCTTCGGCGACATCGTCAAGGTCACGCCGTCGAGCAAGGCGGTCGGCGACATGGCCCTGTATCTGATCACCAACAATCTCACGGTCAACGACGTGCTCGACACCAAGCGCGAGTTGTCGTACCCCGAGTCGGTCGTCGATCTGCTCTCCGGCCGCATGGGACAGCCCCCCGGAGGGTTTCCGCCGGACGTGCAAAAGCACATTCTCCGCGGGCAAGAGCCGCTGACCGATCGACCTGGCGCCGGCCTGCCGCCCGTCGACTTCAAAGCCGTCACGGCCGAGCTGGAAAAGACGATCGGCCGCCCCGCCACCCGGCAAGAGGTTCTCTCCTACATCCTCTACCCCAAGGTCTTCACCGACTACGTCACCCACACCGAGAAATATGCCGACGTGAGCGTGCTGCCCACCAACGTGTTCCTCTACGGGCTGGAGCCGCAGCAGGAAGTGAACATCGAGATCGAGCGCGGTAAGACGCTGATCGTCAAGTTTCTCACCGTCGGTGATCCCCATCCCGACGGTCGGCGCACCGTCTTTTTCGAGCTCAACGGCCAGCCGCGCAGCATCAACGTCCGCGACATGTCGCTCGAGCCCGACGAGAAAGCCCACGTGCAGGCCGATTCCTCTGATCCGATGCAAGTCGGCTCGCCGATGCCCGGTCTCGTGGTCACCGTGGCCGTGAAAACGGGCGACGTCGTGCCCGTCGGCCAAAAGCTGCTGACGCTGGAAGCCATGAAGATGGAAACCACGATCTACGCCGAGCACGCCGGCAAAGTCAAAGAGCTGCTAGTAGAACCCGGCTCCCAAGTCGACACCAACGACCTGCTGCTGCGACTCGAAGCGGTGTAAGCGGGCCATGAATTGCGTTGCTGTTTACAGAACCACGACGGCACGAAGTGAGCCAACGGGGCCTTCCTAAACCCACGGCCTCTGGCCGTGGCCGATGGCGATTGACAGTGCGGGTTAACTCCGTCGATCAGTCCGACCGCTCGAAGTGGTCCAGCCACGATTCGTTCATTTCGACGTGCTTGATGGCGTAGCGCCGAAATGTGTAGGTTACGTGGATGCGCCCATCGGACGACTGGATGATGCTGGGATACGAGTACTCGCCCGGATTGCTCTCCAGGTGCAGCGGTTCTTCCCAGGTTCGGCCCTCATCCAGCGAACGGCAAATCGACAAGGGAGTGCGATTGATCTGCGAGTCGTTGTAAACGAGGAGCAAGTGGCCGTTGGCCAGGCGCGTCATGGTGATGCCGGAGTCCGGGTTCTTAAGCTTCGTGGCGACCGCCTCACTCCAATGGTTTCCGCCATCGTTGGATTCGATTTGCCGGATATTCTTGCTGTGTCGCATGAGCGCCAGCACCGATCCGTCATGTCGCTCGATGACTGCCGGCTGGCTGCCGCCGTCGGTGAAGGCGGCCTTTTGCCATTGGGTCGCGCCGGGCGCAAGCGTCAGGAAGTACGAACCCTCGGTCTTGCCGTCGATGCCCTCGACGCCCAGCAAGAGCGTGCCGTCTTTAAGGGCTATAGGCGGATTGCGGGGGACGCACCACAGGTCCTCTTCGAACATGGGCCGATCGTCGCTCCACGTGGTTCCGTGGTCGGTCGAGGAACGGATCATCAGGCGGCAACGGTCCCATCCGCTGCCACGTCGTGTCGGACGCGAGCCTTCCATGCGCCCCCAGACGATCCACAGCCGATCCGCGGCGTCGCGAAAGATGATGCCGTTGCCCGGCGGTTGCGAGGCATTTTGGATAAGGGCTTGCGACTTGCTCCAGGTGCGCGTGCCGGCGGGGCGGCGGGCCAGGAACAGCATCTGGTCGTCGGCCGACTCGTAGCTACCACCGTACCACAGGCAGAGCAGGTCGCCGTTGCCGGCCTCGCAAATGACAGAGCAGTGATGCGCCGCGGCGGTCGGAATCTTTTCGAAGACCAATTCCGCGGCGTGGCACACCGTGCCATACGGGTCGTCAATCTCGCGCTTCGGTCCCGGTCGATCGAGGAGAGTGCCGCCTAAGGGAAACGCTGCCGGAGCGATGGGCTTTTTGGCCAGCAAGCTCACGATGGCTGCCTCCGCGGCGCGGCGACCGCCCGGCCCTGCCAATCCGCCGTGGAATACCAGGGTGCCGGTCCCGTCGAGCAGAAACAGTTCGGGCGTGACCGTCGCTGCGAACTGCTTTGCCACGTCGCCCGTCGGGTCGCGCTCCACGGGAAAGATCATTCCGCGCCGTTGGGCAAACATCCGCAATTCATCGCCCGACTCGGCCGGATTCGAGCAGACGCCGACGAACAACACGTCGCGCAACCGGAACTTCTGGTGCAGCTTGTTGATCTCGGCGATGGCCTCTTCCGTTGCAGGACACCGTGCCGACAAGAAAACCACGGCCGTGCCGGGACGTTCGGCATAGTTATTCATCACCAACGGGTCGCCGGTGAGGGTGGTCAGTTTGACCGGCCCTACGGGTGTGCCCAGTTCCAAACCAAACGCGGAAAATGCGCCAGCCATCCACATCAACCAGGCCAGCCGTAGCAAGCGAGAATAGTTCATGCGACCTACGTTTCTTGTTTCGCTGCATGCACTTCGAAAGTAGCCGTTGAAGTGCGTTACCGGTGTTGTTGCACTATAAGCTGCCGACGATCGGGCCTCAACGACCACGAGCGCTCCGGAAGCGTTTGTTGAGTGTCGGCAGCCGGGTTATACTTTCCTCGCTCGAACAAACGTTCGAAACCAGCCCACCGTCCCAGGCATTCCCCCGGCATGCACCGTTCCGCCGCCATACGCCCCGCCACGTCAAGGCGCGAATTTCTGCGTGCTGGATTGGCCGGCATCGGCACATTGTCGCTGCCAGCGCTCTTGCGTATGCAAAGCGAAGCCCGAGCGGCCTGGCACGCGGATCGGACGGCCGTTATCCTGGTCTGGCTCCGCGGCGGTTGCAGCCACCTGGATACGTACGACCCGAAGCCCACGGCGGGCTCGGAGTTCACGGGCCCCTTTGCAACCATCGGCACGAAGACCCCCGGCCTGCGGCTCACGGAGCTCATTCCGCGTCAGGCGGCGCTTTCCGACAAATTCGCCTTGTTGCGCTCCATGGCGCACACCGGCGGAGGGCATCCATCGGGATCGTTGCAACTCCTTTCCGGAGATCCGGATGCGCAGGACAAGCTGACGCCGGTGTATCCCGATTGGATGAGCGTGGCGCACGCGCTGCGCTGCGGCACACCACGGCAACTGCCCAACTACGTGGGCGTGAATCCGGTCACGCGGTACGACAGCTTTACCATCGCGGGTCCGGCCTACCTGGGATCGTCGTATCAGCCGTTTGCCGTCATGGGCGATCCCAGCGCACCCACTTTTCACGTTCCCAATGTGGGGCTGTCGGACGCCGGCCAGGAAGAGCGGCTGCACGAGCGCGTCCGCCTGCGACAATCGTTCGACCGTTTTCGCCGCACCGTGGATCAGTCCGGCGTGATGCAGGCGATGGATCAGTATGAAGCTCAAGCGCTTAGCCTGCTGACCAGTCCCGCGGCGGCCGCGGCGTTCGATTTGAATCGTGAGGAGCCCCGCGTGCGCCGGCGCTATGGCATGCACCAGTGGGGACAACAGTGCCTGATGGCGCGACGATTGGTCGAGGCCGGAGTGGAGATCGTGACCACGACGTTCGACGGACCGCTGTGCGGCCGCGTGGCCAACTGGGACGATCACGCCGTCAACCACCACGTGTTCGACGCGCTCAAGTTTCGCGCGCCCTACTTCGACCAAGCCGTGTCGGCCTTGATCGAGGACATCCACGAGCGCGGACTCGACCGGCGCGTGCTGGTGATCGTCACCGGCGAATTCGGCCGCACGCCGCGGATCTCGTATGTCGCCAGCAGCGGCGGTGGCGTGGCTAGCGGCGCGGCAGGAACGGTGCAGCCCGGCCGCGACCATTGGCCGCACGCCAACTCGATGATCTGGGCGGGCGGCGGAATTGCCACCGGGCAAGTGATCGGCGCCACCGACCGCCGTGGCGAGCACGTCGTCGAGCGACGCGTCGGGCCGCAGGACTTTCTGGCCACGATCTATCACCACCTGGGCATCGACTACCAGCGCATCGCGCTGCCCGATCACCAGGGACGTCCCAGGCCCATCGTCACGGACGGCAAGGCGATCCCTGAGTTGCTCCGGCGGGCATGAACCTTTGCCCAAATCAGGCAAAGCGGCGTTTCAACGCCAGCCACCGCTTTTCGTAGAGATGCCAGCTTACGACGGCGCAACCGGCGGTTAGCGCTGTCATCAAGCCGATATACGCCAGCCGGCCCCACAACACCGAGCCAAATTCCGCGCACAACCCTGCGGCGGTACACCACGGGGCAACGATAACAATCAACGGCAATTGAAAGACGTACATGGCGTAACTGTATTTGCCAAAGAACCTCAACACAGGCGTGCGCCAAAACGTTCCCCACCGGGTCGACCGTCGCGAGGCAATTGCCAACAACAACACGCCGGCAAAGAACCCCGCCACAATGGTCCATCGCAGACCCAGCAGGCGGCGGTCTCCTGGAGTGATCGCCACGAACAGCAATCCGCAAATCGCGGTGCCTAAGTAGCCCCATCGGACCAACGGCTCGAATCCGCGCGGTCCGCGCGCCCATAGCGCCGCCAGGGCTCCGAGCGCCAGCCCGTCGAGCCGGAAGAACGTGAACAGCTCGACGGCAACGTCACCTCCCCCCATCCGCAGCCAGACCACCCTTCCCACGATCGAGACGCACAGCGCCCCTAGCGACGCCACCATGGCCTGCCGCCGCGAGCAGAAGAAGATCACCAGCGGCCAGACCAGGTAGAAGTGTTCCTCGATCGCCAAGCTCCAGAAGTGTTCGAAGCTGCCCAAGCACCACTGATCGCGAATGCCCATCAAGAAGTTCGCGCCGTAGAGCCACAGCCATGCCTGGTTGGCCTGGGCCTCGGGAAACAGATCCCAGCGCGTGCCCCCGATCGCCGGCAGCGCGACCAAGGTGATGAACAAGAATCCATAGTAGAGCGGAAAAATGCGCAGATGCGCGGCGTGCGTAAAAGTTGCGAAAGTAGCGAGCTTGCTGCTTCGCGTCGTACAAAATGCCCGTGATCAAGAATCCCGAGAGCACGAAGAACAGATCGACCCCGAGATAGCCGAACTTCAAAGCGCCGAACAACAGACTGCCCACGGGACCGTCAGACGCGGGCCCGATGTTGAAACGGTACAACGTCACCATCAGGATGGCCAAGCCGCGAACGCCATCCAGCGTGGCAAGATGCCCGTGCAATGCCGGTGGCTGCGCGACCTCGCACGGGGATTCGTCGAGTAGCAGGCTGGCCGGCATGCATCGCTCTTACAAGGTTGTGGCGTTTTGAGAAGATCGCCGCGGAGAACACTGGCGATCGAACCACGCGACGGGCCCGTCCGGCGGGCCGCGGTCCAAGTATACGACCGCCTACGGGACGGCCCATGCCCGGTCCAATGAGACCGTTTGGCGCGATCGTATGGGATCGCCATCCACGGGGCCGAGCCGCCGTGCAGCACCAAGGCAAAAAGGCGTCGAGGTCAACAGGCCGGCCGCAGATCACGGAAATACTGAAAAAAACGCGCCGTTGCGAAGCGTTTGGGCCGCCGTTTAGTTAGAATAGCGTGCATCCCAACGAGGCTTGGGTTTCGGCACACCCCGACTAAGAGGCTGCGGCGCTTGGCAAGCGTGGGCCGCTGCTTCTTCCTTCCCCAACGAATGCAGTTCGCCATGCGCGATCCTTTGACGCGGCCGACGGGTCGATCCCGCTATGCCTGCATGTTTGCAGCGTGCGTTGGCTGCCTGGCAACAGGCTGCGGCCATAGCGAACCGACAAAGGATCCATCCCCGGCAGCCAAGCCGGCCGTGTCCGCCGGCGCACCGGAAGTTCGCGTCGTGGAAGCGTCGCTGCAAACGTGGCCCAAGACGGTGCGCGTGCAGGGAACGCTGATCGAGGACGAGTACGCGCTGCTGGGCGCGAAAGTGGCCGGACGAGTGAAAGACATCCAGGTCGACATTGGCACGCCGGTCCGCGCCGGCCAGATTGTCGCGGAATTGGAAGCCGACGAATTTGACTTGCGTGTGCAGCAGGCCGAGGCCCAAGTAGCGCAGGCCCGCGCCAGCCTGGGCTTGAGGCCCAATGTGCCGGACGAGAAGCTCGAACCCAGCAGGGCGCCGCCGGTGCAACAGGAAATGGCTCTGCTCGACGAAGCGCGGCTGAACGTGCAGCGCGTCAAGAACCTGGCCGGGCGCGGCGTGGTGACGCAAGAGGAAATTCAATCGCGCGAGGCGGCGCAGCGCGTTGCCGAGGCGCGCTACCGTTCGGCGCTCAACAATGTGCAAGAGGAGATCGCGCTGCTCAAACTACGCCGCTCGGAACTCGCCATGGCCAACCAGAATCGGCAGGATGCCGTACTGAAGGCCCCCTTCGACGGCGTCATCCAAGAAACGCGCGTGGCGCCGGGCAACTACGTCAACGTCGGCCAACCCATCGCGGCGCTCGTGCGCACCTCGCCGCTGCGATTCCGGGCCGGCGTGCCCGAGCGCAGCGCGGTTGGCGTGGCCGTGGGACAAACGGTGCAGATGAATCTGGAAGGGATCGCCCAGCCGGTGGTCGCCCAGATCTCGCGCATCAGCCCGGCCCTGGATGTGAGCAGTCGCGCGTTGATCATCGAGGCCGACGTGGAAAACCAAAACAACCAATTCCGCACGGGACTATTTGCCGAAGCTGAAATCCTGGTCGACGACGGCAGTCGCGCATTGGCCATTCCGGCGAGCAGCGTGACGGCGTTCGGCGGCGTGGAGAAGGTGTGGATCGTCAGCGACAACGAGGCGCATCCCCAGCAAATACGTATCGGTCGTCGCGAAGGCGAGCGGGTGGAAGTGCTGTCGGGCCTGGAGCCCGGCCAGTTGATCCTTACCCATGGCGAACAAGGGCGCGAGGGAATGGTCCGCGCGATTCGCGAGCCGGCCGCTCGAGCCGGCGATGCCGCCTCGCAATTGGGCGGCTGAGATGCACGCCATCGGGTCGTCGCCCTGCTCAGGCGCCTCGATGGCCAAAACCCTCGCCCAGGAGTGAAACGTTGCAGTGGCTGGCTGAAATTTGTGTCCGCAGGCCCGTGTTCGCCCTGATGCTGGTCATGGCCATGATCGTCTCAGGCATCGCGGCGTATTCGCAATTGGGGATCGACCGCTTCCCCAAGATGGACCTGCCCACGATCTACGTTTTTACCTATTACCCGGCGCGCTCCCCCGAGGAAATCGAGACCGAAGTCACGCAACCGCTGGAAGACGCGGTGGCCACGGTCGCGGGGATCGACGAATTGCGCGTCGCTGTCGCGCGACGGCCAGTCGCTGCTCATCATCACGTTCAATCTTGACCGCGACATCGACGCGGCCTCGTCAGATATTCGCGATGCGGTGGGCGGTGCCGCCAACCGGTTGCCGCCCGAGATCGACCCGCCGGTCGTCAACAAGTCCGACATGGACTCTTCGCCCATCATGTCGCTGGCCGTATCGGGCAATCGCGATAGTCGCGAACTGTTCGTGCTGGCCGATCGATTTGTCAAAAACGTGCTGGAAAGCGTGCACGGCGTAGGCGAAGTGTACATTTCCGGGGCGACCGACCGGGCCATTCAAGTAAATATCGAGGCGCGCCGTTTGGCCGCCTATCAGCTTTCGATCATGGAGGTCCGCGACGCATTGGCGCGGCAGAACACCGACATTCCGGCCGGCCGCGTCGACGCCGGGCCCCGCGAGTTGTCGCTGCGCACGCTGGGCCGGGTGCGCCAACCCGATGAATTTCTCGACCTGGTGGTCGCCAGTTCGCACGGCACACCGGTTCGCTTGCGCGACCTGGGCGACGTCGTCGATGGCTCGAAGGAAGTGCGCACGTTGGCGCGTCTGGACGGGGAGCCCGCGGTCGTCGTTTCCATTCAGCGTCAATCCGGCACCAATACGGTGGAAGTGATCGGCGCCATCAAGGAGCGGCTGCAGCGGTGTCGCGACTTGCTGCCCGATGACGTGAAGCTGAGCGTCATCCAGGATCAATCGCGCTACATCAACGCCGCTTTGCACGAGATCCAGGGGCACTTGATCACCGGCAGCATTCTGGCGTCGGTCGTGGTGCTGTTGTTCATGCGTTCCTGGCGATCGACGTTGATCGCGGCGGTGGCTATCCCCGGCTCGATCATCTCGACCTTCGCGGCCATGCGCTTCCTCGGCTTCACGCTCAACAATGTCACCATGTTGGCGCTGGTCTTGATGGTGGGCGTGGTGATCGACGACGCGATCGTGGTGCTGGAGAACGTCTTCCGCCTGATGGAAGAGAAAGGCATGCCGCCCGAGCAGGCCGCCATCGAGGGCACGCGGGAAATCGGCCTGGCCGTGTTGGCCACCACGCTTTCGCTGGTGATCGTGTTTTTGCCCGTTTCGTTTTTGTCGAGCGTGACCGGCCGCATGCTCTACGAGTTTGGAGTCACCGCCGTGGTGGCGATCTTGATCTCGATGCTGATCAGCTTCTCGCTGACCCCGATGATGTGTTCGCGCCTGTTGCATCCGCCGCGAGCGTCCGCGGAAACTGGGCCGAGTTCCCGTCGCGGGCTATATCATCTGGTCGAGGTTGCCTATGCCGGCGTGCTGGCCTTCGCCATGCGGCATCGTTGGATCGTGTGCGTCGTGGCCATCGCGGTGATTGCTTCCAATGTGCCGTTGTACAACATGGTCAACCAGGATTACGTGCCCACCAACGTCGACGAATCGGAGTTCGAGATTCGCGTCACGGCGCGCGAGGGCGCGTCGTTGGCGGCGATGGACGCCACGACCCGAACGATTGAAGCCGACCTGGCCAAGGTGTCTGGCATCGAACACGTGCTCACAACCGTGGGCGGACGCAGCGGCGCCACGCTCAATCAGGCCGAGTTTTATATCAATCTGGCCGATATCCACGCGCGCACGTTCAGCCTTGGTCGTCTGGTGCGCGAGACTTTGCGCTTGCAGCCTTCCAAGGCATGGGAGGGAAACTACTCGCAACGCGAAGTCATGGCCGCCGTTCGCGACAAGCTGAGCGCGCTGCCGGAGCTGATCGTCAGCGTGCGCAACCTTACCAGCCTGCGGCAAGGCGCGCCGGTCGACATCGATTTCATCATCGAAGGGCCCAATATCGACGTGCTGGCCGAGCTGAGCGAAAAACTTCGGCAGCGCGTGGCCGAGTTACCGGGCATTGTCGACACGTACACCACGCTGCGGATGGACAAGCCGGAGCTGCGGGTGCAGATCGATCGGGAGCGGGCGGCCGCCTTGGGCGTGGAAGTTCATGAGATCGCCGAAACGCTGCGGATTGCCGTCGGCGGCGACGAACGCGCATCGCGCTTTCACGATCACGAAGCCGACGACACCTACGACGTGGAAGTGCGGTTGGTTGGCATCGACCGCTCCAATCGCAATGCCATCAGCCAGCTATACGTCCGGACGCGCCCGCAGGCCTGGGCCAACACCGCAGCGAGCGCCGTCATGGCCAATCCGGGCCATGCTCCGCAATCGAGCGACGCGAGCGAACAGAAGACGACGCTCACGCGCCTCGACAATGTGGTGCGCTTTGTCGACGCCGAGTCCTCGCCCCGCATCGACCGAGTCGACCGCCAGCGCATGGCCGCCGTGCGGGCCAACCTGGGCCCCGGCGCCGCGCTGGCCGATCGCCTCGAAGCTTTTCGTCGCGAGGCCGACGCCATGGGTTTGCCGCCGGGCTATGCCACTCGCGTGTCCGGACGCGGCCGCGAACTGGAGCGCACGTTCAAGGACTTCATGTGGACGTTCGCGCTGTCGTTCATTTTCATGTACCTGGTGCTGGCGGCACAGTTCGAGCACCTCATCCATCCGCTGACGATCCTCATTTCGCTGCCGCTGGCCGTGCCGTTCGGATTGCTCAGCTTGTTGCTGGGGTCGGAAACGCTGAATCTTTATTCGGCGCTGGGCATTCTCGTGCTATTTGGCGTAGTGAAGAAGAATTCGATTTTGCAGGTCGACCACACGAATCAACTGCGCGCCCAAGGGCTGGATCGCACGGCGGCAATCTTGCAGGCCAATCGCGACCGCTTGCGCCCCATTCTGATGACCACGATCAGCTTCGTGGCGGGATTGCTGCCGCTGTTGATCGCGGTGGGCCCTGGCGCCGAAGAGCGTCGTTCCATCGCCGTATTGGCCGTGGGTGGGCAAACGCTTTCGCTCCTGTTGACCCTGCTGGCGACTCCGGTGATCTATTCGATCTTCGACGATATCGCGCTACTGTTCCTCCGCAAGCCGGCCGCTGGGCAAGTTGCCCAACATGCAGAGCCGCGCCACCCCCACGTCACTCCGGCGCCGCAGCCGGTCGAAGCGCTGAGTCGCGCGGCGCTCGATCCCTAAGCCCTCGCGTCGGACAGCGCGCTGCGCTTTGCCCGCGTTTCGAGAGCCGGCCTTTGCTGGGTCCGGCTGGCTGAGTATCCTGTGTCCGCGCGCGGCGCGGCGTCGGCGGTCGCAAGCCGGGTTGAGGAATGGTTTCCGCACGGAGGACGCTTCCGATGAAATTGCTGTGCCACCGGCTGTCGCCCGCGCCGCCAACGTTGCGCGCCGCCGCGGCCAATCGTGAATGGATGGACGCGTTTCCCGGGCGCCACGCCTATCGCTGCCTGCCGCTGTCGATTGCGAATACGTTCGGCTGGGAGTTGCTTTCGCCGACGTCGTTTTCAATTCATTGGAACGGCGGGATGGACGCCGATGACATCCAATTCGAGGCCCACGACGGATATGAACACTTGAGCCATTTCGTGGTGTCGAACTTTTCGCGCGGTATCGTCACGTTCCACTCAGGGTACTTGTTTCGCACTGAGCCGGGCTGGAACGTGATGGCCACCGGCAGTTTCAACCGCCCGAAGGACGGCATCAGTCCGCTGACGGGAATCGTCGAGACGAGCTGGCTGCCCTATCCGTTTACCATGAACTGGCAATTGACTCGGCCGGGAACCGTGCGATTCGAAAAGGATGAGCCGTTTTGCCTGATCGTGCCCGTACCGGCGCATGCGCTGGATGAAGTACAGCCTTTGATCGATGACCTGAAGGGCGACACGGAACTGGCATCGCAATACTTCGCCTGGCGCGGCAAGCGCGAAGAATTCATGGGCAGCTTTCGGGCTGGCGATCCGGCCACGCTCAAAGAGGCCTGGCAGAAGTTCTACTTCAAAGGCGCCCTGCCTGCGTCCGATTTGGCGGCTGACGACCACGTGCAAAAACTGCGCCTGGCCGAACCGATCGAGTTGGGTCACTCCACGATCGAAGTGCACGCCGGTGCAGCGACGGCGCCGGTAACGCAGGAGCGCAACGCGCCGGTCATGTCGATGCTGCGTTCGATCGCCGGCCACTCCGACACCCCATAGCTCGCGTCGCTACCGTCCGCCCTGCGAGCTGAGGAACATTCTCGCCGAGACTATGCTGCTGATGATCTCGTCGGCGGGGTCGTCCACGGTGTCCGGCACGTCGCTTTCAGCGCCTACAGTACGATTGCGCACTCGAATTGTCGTCGTCGGTCTCGACCAACGCGCTGGCGACCGCCGCATCGACGACCGAGAACGGTGATACCGAGGGCGACACTTCCGGGCTCACAGTCACCGTCATGAGCTGCGGTCCAACGGATTGCTCGCCTTGCTTTCGCGACGAGAGAAACACCCGCTGCGAAATCAAGTTCAACGGCCCCGGTCCCGGCCCTGGAGGCGGCGGCGGAGGTGGAGGTGGCGGAGGTGGAGGTGGCGGAGGTGGCGGTGGAGTGGGATCGTTGCCCCACGCGCTCAGCGTGGCATGGGCGTAATTGAAGCTGGCGACGCCGATGTCCGAGGCAAAGTTGTGCTGGTCGTCGTAGGGCATCGCGTAGGCGAGTTGGTTGATCATCACCTCGGGGTCGGTTTCGTGGAAATACGCGGCGTACACGTTCCACACCGAGTCCGGCGCGTCGGGATATGCCTTGTAAAAATTGGCCGAGTCCGACCACGAGACGGTCTGCGGATCGGTGAGCGCGACGCCACGGTTGATCGCCGCCGCCAATTGGTTTTCCAAATTGGCCAGGACTTTGTTTTGATCGCCGGTGTTCCAATAGTGCAACGTCGGATCGGACACACGGACTGAGTTGTCGGCAAAGACGCCGTTGGCGGCAAAAGCCATGCCCGAGGGAGACCACTCGGACACGCCAAAATTGGCGAGCCAGTCCGGCGCGTCGCTCACCGCGAGTAGCGGCGTGTAGCCCTGCGTTGCCCACATGTAGCGGTTGTCGTTCAAGAACGGGTAGTAGATGTCGTAGTAAACTTCCTGTCCGCTGGAGTCCGGGTACTTGTCGTCGGGACTTGAGAAGCGCATGACCAACGGGCCATCGGTGTATGCCGGCACGACTGTTCCCGTGTAGGAAACACCGTTGCTGCCCGTGAGCGTAAGCGTTTCGCCACTGGAGTATTGCTCGAAGAGCTTGTCGATCATCGCGTTGAAGTAGTAGTTCAACGGGTTTTCGATGACCGAATAGTAGTGGATGGTTGCATTCTGGGCGTGCTCCGCGGCGGTCGACCCCAGCGCTCCGCGCTCGACGTTCCAGATCACGGTGCCGCCGTTCGTTGCGTCCTGGCCCGTAACCTTCAGAATCTCGTCGTCGATATCAACGTAGAAGGGGTACGTGGTCGGGAAACCGATGACGCTGCCGACCTGGATCGTGGTCGTGCTGGCCGAGATGGGGCCGACCATGTCGAGTACGGTTCCGGTGCCATAGGTCGACGCGCTCGGGTCGTTTCGCGTCACGCTCCAGGTCGTCGTGCTGGCATTGGACGTGATGACGCCGGTGACGGACATCTGCTCGCTGCCGATTTGGATCGTGAACGGATCGCCTGCACTCGGCGTGGGAAAGCCGTCCACGCTGTTGCGCACGACGACCGAGGTGTCCGTGGGCGTGAGCTTGGCGCCCAGCGTCGTTTGCACGGTCAAGGCCTGGCCGATGGCTTCGCTCTGGTAGTCGCTGAAGATCTCGTCGCTGCTGGTGATGCGGTACGGCTGCTGGCTGTCGGGATCCGTATTGATCAATTGGGCGAAGTCGGTTCCGTCGGTATAGGTTCGATAGCCGTCCATGATCTCGACTCGCGACTTGTTCTCGCCCACGCCGTCGCTCAAATCGCCGCCGGCCGCCGGGCTTACTTGCAGTTGGATGGGTACACCAAAGGCGTCGACTTGCTGGACGTCGATGTTCAGATTGCCCGGCGTGGCTGCCACGTCGTTCATGCTGAACTCGAAGAAATCGAAATACGAATTGGCGAATTCGGTGGAGTTGGGAACCGGAGCGGGCACCGTGTTGTCGGAGTTGACTTTGATGGCCAGGTCCTGCCCCATCGAGAAGTAGGCCCGCGTGCCGATGACGCCGTCGTTGGTGGCCCCGGGCAGGGTGCCCGGTATCGAGATGGAGAACGTATTTGTCACCGGATCGCTGTCGATCTCGCTGACCGAGGTCAGTTCATTGAGCGTGAACGTGGGCAGATAGCGCGGTTTCGTGGGATCGTCGTCCGGATATGGGAGGTCCGAGACTTTCGTGGCGTTGCCGTCCTGATCGAAATAGTAAAACGTCTCGGTGACGGGCTCTTGGCCGTAGATGGCGACGTGGATATCGTCGGACGGATAGGCCAGTTCGGTCTTGTCCTGGTCGGTGAAGGTGCTGTTGGTGATGTAAAACAGCCCGTCGGTGAACGGCGTCCCGTCCATCACGGTGCGCATTTCGAGCGGCTCGAATCCCAGTCGCTTGGCGCGCCGCCGCCGCGTGGGCGGCATGCCTAGCGCAATTGCCGGGCGGATCAGGTAAAGCGCTTGGCTAATCAGGTGCATCCTTGCCTCGCTTGGTGGCGCGGCGAACCTTTCGCGCATGGACTCAATGCCGCACGGTTTTGGGGGTACGACTGGAATACGACTTGGAATTCAGCAGGTGGGATAGGCTGGCGGAGGGAAGCTTGGAAGTGCCGCAGCCCGAATAGGCTGGCAGGTGGGGCAATCGCATGCAGCGCGGCACGGGTTGGGTCTATGGGATGGCTATCGGCTCGGGGGGTGTGAAGATTCTAGGAATTCGTCCGGCCCTACCATGCCTTGCCGCGTCAGCCGGCGCGGCGCGGGGCCGGTGCGTAGACGTTCGCGCGATGGCAGCAATGCAGGCGAGCTTTCGCCGTTCTTGAAGAACGCGTGCCAACGCTGAACGCGGCGTCTGTCCAATAGCTTGTTGAAAAGTGCCATCGTGGCGCTATCCGACGAGGCCCTGTAGCGGTGGAGTTGGCAGGTGCTGTCATAGTACAATGGCGGGCTGTCCGAACCGGCTTGACGTGGCGCGCCCAGGTCGCTGGCGTTTGCCATGGCCTTGCGTCTCGTGCGTCTGGCCTCCGCCTTGACCGCACAACGTGTTCAATACCAAAACCCACGCCGCACCCAGGATACCCGCCATGCCCCGCTATCGACTGCTTGCCGTTCTTGTCGTCGCTTGCTCGTTCACTGCCGTTGCCCAGGCCGAATTGCAGGTCGGCGTGGGCAAGGCGATCATCACGCCCGATCCGCTGCTGCCGGTCTCCGGCGGCGTGGGTCCGGGCCGGCCCGCCACGTCCAAACAGGGCGAGCTGACCGCCCGCGCCATGGTGCTGGTCCAAGGCGACACGAAGGTTGCCATCGTGCAGCTCGATCTGCTCGGGTTTCCGTCCGTCCTTTGTGTGCGCGTTCACGAGCAGGTGCCGCGTATCCCGGCCGACAATATTCTCATCGGCTCGACGCACACCCACAGCGCGCCCGACTGCTACGGCTTCCCGGGCCTCGACGGCAAACCCTCGGGCGATCTCGGCTTCATGGACTTTGTTTGCAATCAGGCCGCCAAGGCCATCAACCAGGCGCTCGACCATCTGCAGCCGGCCCATCTCAAGATCGCCACCGGCGAGGCCCAGGGAAAGATCGCCTACAACTACTACGCGCCGGAACTATATGATCCGCGCATGAGCGTCATCCAGGCGGTCACGCCGGAGGGAAAGACGATTGCCACGCTGGTCAACTACGCCATCCATCCGGAAGTGCTGGGCAACGGCGTGGGGCTGCTGAGCCCCGACCTGGTCGGTCCGCTGTGCGACAAGCTGGAGGCGGACTCAGGCGGCATGGCCATGTTCATGAATGGGGCGCAGGGCGGCATGATCACCGCCGACAACCGCGTGCTCGACAACCCTTCCGATCCGCTGAAGGCCAAGTGGCACGACTCGCGCACGTGGGACGAGTGCTTGCGCATCGGCCACTTGATGGCCTCCGAAGCCGAGCGCATCGTGAAGGACGCCAAGCCGCAGGCCGATCCGGCGCTGGCGTGCCATGCAAAGCAAGTGAAGTTTCCGGTCGATTCGCACCTGATGTGGATGATCATCCTGGGTTCGCCCTTGCAGTATCCGCACAACAAAGACAAGTCGGTCTCCACCCGGATGAACCTGGTCAACGTGGGCGACGCCCAGATCCTGACCATCCCCGGCGAAGCGCTTCCCAACATCGGCTACTATCTGAAGCGTCACATGAAGGGCAAGCACAACCTGCTGTTCGGACTGACGAACGACGCCTTCGGTTACATCCTCACCAAGGTCGACTTCGGCAGCTTCAAGCGCTACGAGTACGTCTCCGAGACATCGCTGGGCGAAATGACCGGCGAGATTCTCATGGAGAACGCCCTGGAGATGATCGACAAGAACCCCGGCCCGGGAGAGAGTAGCGGCAAGTGAAGAACGGGAGATCGGCGGCGCGGGTCAATTCCGAGCGGCTGGCGATCATCGTGGGTCGATTGTCGTCGGCGTGTTGAAGATCCGCCAAGTCGCTCGCGGGAGTTGACTTGGGTCCACCTCAGTCCAGTTTGAGAAACCACCGAATCGCGTAGAAAGTGCCGGCTGCCATCACGCCATATATCGCCCCACCAACCGCCATGATTGAAAGGCTCCACGCCATCATTGCAGGCTCGAACAGGTCCGGGCTTCCCCATGCGACCATAAAAATAACCTGATAAAGCGGCAGCACAACCGCACCAACATACGGTGTCTGGCCAGATTCTATGGCGTCGTTAATTTCTTTGTGGATCGAGGGTTGTCCAGTGTTGTGTCCACAATTGGCTGTCGTGGAGTGCGGCCAGGGCCATCATGGCTTCGGCGTTGGCCGAATCCCAACGGCGACCGTGTCCCTTGACGCGATCGGTGGTGGTCTTGCACTCGGCTTCGGTCGGCCCGCTGCCGATTTGCCAGCCTTTCATGCGGAACTGCGGATACCGAATCATGTCGTGTCGCTCGGCCGCGTATTGCATCAAGCTGTTGGCCGCCGCACGCTTGGCGCCTCGCAGCCTGGTGCGCCACGCGGTCAGCTTGTCGTAGCCCGCGTTGTAACCGTCGTGCTTGAACGTGTGCATCAAATCACCGAGCCACCGCCGGCCCTCCTCGGACGCCTCGCCGAACACGGCCCGACGCGTCTTCTGGGCGTAGTCTTGCAAGTGATAAAAGTCCAAGCCGATGTCGCTGGTCAAGCCGTGAAACTCGATCTGGTTGCGAATCCACGGCGCCCCGTCGATCAAGGCAACACGCTCGTCGGCCTCGATAAGCCCCACCTGAGCGCCCATCCGCTGCAGCATCCGTCCGGCCGTTTCGTGGTTGCCGGCGGTCGCTCCCACCAACCGATGGGCCTTCTTCTCGTCGTACAGATAGCCGACCTTGAACTCCTTGTAGGCGTTATCGGAACCCGGTTTGGCGCGTGGCAGCGGCTTGCACTTGCGCCCCCCGGCGAGCACGCTTGGCGCGAATCGCTTGCCGCCGCTTCTTCTTCTCCGCGTCGGTCACCAGCGGCACTTTCACGCCGTCGCAGCCGAGGTAAATTCGCCGGGTCTGCTCTTCGGTCGTGCAGTCGGTGCTCGACCAGTCGGGAGCCAATTCCCCCCGTTGCATCCCCCGCAACACCGTAAGACCTTCCTCTTCGATCAACTGCCGCAAGGTTTCCTTGCTGACGTTGAAGTGCGCCGTGCGGCCGAGGATTTCGGCCGCTCTGGCAAAGCTCGAGGCACCTTGATTCACCCGGCAGGCCATCTCACGCACGCCTTGGCTGATCGTCGATTCGGCGTCGTCCAACAGCCGGTCGATCGTCGTCTCGCTCCCTTCCCGCGGGCAGTGCCAACGCACGCGACGCAATTGGATGCGACCGTTGATCGACAGCAGGCTGAAAGCTTGACGCCCCTTATGACGTTTCGGCTTGCCGCTGGCCGCGCTGGTCGGAGGGGGGAAAAGCGGCTTCCGACGCGTCCACTTTGGCCTGCAAGACCTCTTCGTAGACGACTTGCCTGAAACGATCCAACGCATCCCGCGCCGGCTCCTCGCTATCGCGAATCACTCGCCCCGCCGGGGCCGCATCCACCGCCTCGGCCACCTCGTCCACCGTCCGCTCGAACTCGGTCAACAATCGCTCGCGAAGCTTCGCGCGATCCACTTTCGGCAATCCCATCACGGCCTCCTTGGAAAAGAAAATCCCTTCGACGCTTTCCCAAGTTGTACATACTCCCCAGCCATCGCGCCAGACATATTTGCCACACACAACATACGCGGCAAAACAAAAAACTTTGGATCGCGGGATGATCGGCGAGGATGTAGCTTGGTCTTCACTCATCCCCCGATTATAGCCAACAACCCCAACCATGCCCCTATCCCAGAACGACCGGCAAGCCATCCGCGCCGCGGTGGCCCACCTTACCGGCAAAGAACGGCACCGCGAGATTATGCGCTTGTGGGCCGAGGCCCTACGCCTGGGTTGATTCCCACTCATCCCTTCGGCGCGTGCTGTGGCGGAACTGCTTGATCCCTGCCCACAGCAAGAGCGCCGAAACCGTATGGGCGGCCGTGGTCACGATCAGGATGGAATAGCGCAGCATGGCTTCGTCGCCGAATCCGAAATCGGTCACCCAGGCAATTGCCGAGGGGCCCAGGCCCAGGCCGATCAGGTTCACGACAAAGAGATAAACGGCCGAAGCCTGGCCGCGCATCGTATTGGGCATCATCTCTTGTATCGCGGCCGGCGCGACCCCAAACGGCATGGCGACAAAGAACACCGTCGGCACGAGCAGCAGCATTGCGACCGTGCCCGACGGGACCAGAAGATAGGCGATTCCCGTGGACGCCCAGATGATTGCGGCCAACAAGCCCACGTGCATTTTGGAGGCGGTCGTGCCGGTGCGCCCGATCCGGTCGGCCAGCCAGCCGCCAAAGACGATGCCGGTCGTGCCGAAGATCGCTACGATGGCGCCGTACATGACGCCCACGTCGGCCGCCTCCCATCCGTGAGTGCGGTGGAAGAATGCCGGGATCCACGATGTCGTTCCATACGACGAAAGGCTCAACAGCGCAAAGCCAACGTTGTGGCAGACGAGTGTCTTCCAATTCGTCGAAAAGTACGCAGCGACGTTGGAGACGGAAACAACGGCAACTTTTTCGCCAGGCCCGATCGGGCTGCGCCGCACGCCACGGCGAATCGGCTCCTTGACGGTCACGAACAGCAGAGTCAGCGCCAATCCTGGTAAGCCCAGTGCAAAGAACACGATCTGCCACGAGCGCATTTCCCCGACAAGGGGAAGGGTGAGATAGGGTTCGGCCCCGATCCAGCGGACCACCAGACCGCCGATCAGGTACGATAGCCCCGTGCCGAGGTAGATGCCCATCGAATAGACACTGATTGCCGTGGCAAGCCGGTGGCGAGGGAAGGAATCGCTGATCATCGAATAGGCCGCGGGCGAGAGACTGGCCTCTCCGACGCCAACTCCCATGCGCAGCAAGAGAAAATGCCAATAGCGACTCGCCAGACCGCAACCGGTGGTCATCAAGCTCCAGAAGAAAAGCCCGTTGACGATTAGCCCGCGACGCGAGATCGAATCGGCAAGCCGTCCAATGGGGATGCCGAAGAACGTGTAGAAGACGGCAAAGCTAAGGCCCATCAGATAGCTGAACTGCGTGTCCGAGATGTCCAGGTCGCGTTTGATTGGACCGACCAGCAATCCGAGGACTTGCCTGTCCATGAACGAAAACACATAGACCACCATCAGCACGCCAACGACGTACCAGGAATACGCCGCGGGCGGATAAGGTGGCTCGGGTCCGCCGTCGTTCATGCCCGTAGCCGCCGTGTTGCGTTCAGCGCCGGATGGCGGGGCATTGTGACTACCGGGAACCATTTTGCTAGCCCGCCAATCCGAGGACGATTCGAGCGGCGATGCTTGTGATCGCGGAGGACCATAGCCGTTCGAGGGGCGTATGCCTGGACAATTGCCGGTTCGCACGCCGTTTGGGGCCCGACGATTGCGGAAGTGATTAAAGTCTTTCTAACAGCGCGGTGCAACGAAAAACTCGTGCGGCGGTGGTTGGCGCAGGACGATTGCAAAGTCGTTAGTCCAAGGCTCCTAAGAGTTTCAGGGCGTGGAGGGGATTGGCGCAGAGATCATCGGCTCGGGCTCGAAGCGGTTGTTTGGATTTTTGGGTCGTTAGTCGCAACACGCTCAGGGCTACGTTGGTGAGGCTTGCCAGGCGTTCGGCCAATCCTGGCCGACGACTCCAGTGCCGGTCTTCGTCCCACCAACGATCTTTGACGAAGTGCAAGCTGTTTTCCACTTGCCAATGAGCGCGTACGTACTTCAACAATTGCTTGGGCGTAGTCGTGGCCGGGTCGAGGCTGGTGACGAAGTACCGCGTTTCGCGCGTGGTTTTGCCGTTTCGGTCTTTCGTCTCGCGGTCGACTCGCAAGAGCATGCGGCAACCGGCAAGCCCCAGCCGCTGGCAGACATATTCGGCGTCGGCCAGGTCGATCCAAAGAAAACGAGTCTCCCTACGGCCCCCTTTTTTTCCCGCGTCTGAGCGGCCGCCGCGCTGTCTTGGGCCTGCGCAAAGCAGGTCTGCGCCGCATCCAGGATGTCGGGCTGGTTGGCTTTGATTTGGAACAAGTAGTCATGGCCCGAAGTCAGAATCAGTTCGGCCAGATTGCGCTGAGCATAGAGGGCATCGCCCGTGATCAAACGCAACGCCGGATACTTCTCGAACAGTTCGCTCAGGTGCGCTTTGAGCACTTCCGGCTCGGTGCTTTTGTCGCCCGACAGGGGCCATTGCCCAAGACACGCTTTCAAATCCTGGACAAAAACGTTCAGCATCTGAATCGGATCGCCCTGCGGATCGAAGCCTTGCTTCGACGTCTTGCCATCCACCGCCGCGACCAGAGCCTCCTGATCCGCCATTACCTCTTGCAACCACTGGGAAAACGCAGCTTGAAACTCCTCCAACGAGAACTTCGCCAGCGTCCGACTTAACGTGGTAGGATGCGGCGGCTTGCGACGCGTAAAGCCCAAAGGTCTGCGCAGCAGATGCCAGTTCCGGGCTGCCCACCGCTGCAAGCTGGCAAAATCGTTCAAGCGGCAGACCAGCCCCACGAGCGTCAGTCCCAAAATCCCCGAAAACGGATGACGAACACCACGCCGCTGACGTGGATCGGCCACCTCCGAAAAGGCCACCATCAAAGACGGAAAATACGATGGTAGTTGCATGGCTAGCTCCTTCTCCTAACAGCCCGTTTATTTAAGGCGATTGATGGTGCGGGCGGGGTTGGCGGGCGGTGCGCGCGAGGGCGGCGCGTGCCCGCGCGCGCGGTGCGCGTCTCAACGATCCCACGGTCCATAGCGCACTCAGGATAAATTGCACAAGCCAAACAAGGTCGGCGGGGGCTTGCAGCGCTCTTGGTTTGCCGATCCCGAACAACTTGAACATGATCCTGCGCCAGGTTGTGCGCCGCAGCCGCAATTCGGTAGCGTTTGGTCACTTCTTCCAGTTTGCGGATCCACGTGCGACGCGAGCCGCCCGTGTCGCACACGTGCGCGAAGCTGCGCTCCACGCGTTCGCTCCGCAGCCGCCCCAGCCGCTTCCCTTTCGCGCGCGACATGCGGCGGCGGTTGTTCTGAACCGCGCGTCGGACTTCGTCCGGCTTGTCCGTCCAAACGCGATCGTCTTTCCGCTTCGGCTCGGGAATGTACGTTCGCATGTCGAGATCGGCGGCCAGTTCCAGCGTCGCGTCCGCGTGATAGCCCTTGTCGGCGGCCACCTCCTGCACCGCGACTTCACTCTCCGCCGCTTCCAAGTTGACGCGGGCTTCGATCACGCTGTCGACGAGCGTCTGCTGATCGGCGTGATCGGCCGGCAGAATCTCAGCAGCCAGCAGGATTTCACTCTCCAAATCGACCACGTGCTCGGCCTTGTACGCCAAGTGCGTGCGGCCGTCTTTCAGCTTGGTGATCCGCGCGTCGGGATCGGTCTTCGAGACCCAATCCTCGTTCGAGGCCGTCTTCTTCCGCTTCTTGTCGTAGCGGCGAATTTCTTCGTCGCTCGGTTCCGTATCCGCGTCGATCGCGCCGTCCTCGTGCATCAGTCGCGTGACGTATTGCTTCCAGTCTTCGCCCGTGTCGCGCCGCACGATGCTCTTCATGGCCGCGTTGGCTTCGAGTGTCGTGCTGTCGACCCCCACCGCCTTGCCGGAGAGCAACCGTTTTTCGTCGGCAATCCGCAGAACAAAGCGAAACACCTCGTCGAACACCTCCGCGCCGAGCCGCTTACGCGTGACCGACATCGTCGAATGGTCGGGCGTGACCTCGCCCAGCGGCACCCCCAAGAACGTTCGCAGGCTCAGGCTGTCGGCGCATCGCCAGGCGATGCCGCGCTGGCTGTCGATCCCCTCGAAGTAGCCGATCAGCAGCATGCGAAAGTACACGCCCGGCGGAATCGACGGCTTGCCGCGTTTCTCTTCCTGTTCGTAGTACCGCCGGCAGCGCCGCTCGATCCAGCGATCGAAGCCGGCTTCGGCCAACAGCCCATTGAGCTTCCCATAAAATGGGTGGCCGTCTGAACGCGGCAAGTCCTCGGCGGTAATGAACAGCGACTCCTGCCGCTGCCTCCGTTTGCCCATCGCCATCCGTGTCCCTCCAACGATCGATCCGTCGAAACCGACCCCGGCATAAGTTTAGCGCCCTCGCGGCAGAAAGGAATATCTAAACGGGCTGCTAAAGCCAACCCGCATCACCCGGTTAGGATCGCACCTGCATTATACAAAACTCAACTTTGCAATCGTCCTGGGTGGTTGGCGGGTTGGCTTGCAGTGTGCTGCACGCAGAACGGTGGCTCATCGTGCTGCGCGGCTTGCCGCGAAGCCGATACGCCAAAGCAATGGACTCGCAGCGAGAGCTCATTTGGAAGCAATTTCGAAGCCGTCGGGGTCTGTTCACCGTCCGGTCGCATTTTTGAAGCTGCCGCTTGGCTGCCGTCAATTGCCGCGCATCCGGCCCAGAAGCGCGGGCGACGCAGGTCGAACTCGCAATAGCACGGCATTTCCGCAGGACGGGCCGCATTGTCGCTGCTGCATGCTCTCAGAAGGCGGCGCATTTGTTTGCAACGCTAGACGGGGGGAATTATCATAATTGCTAGGCACATCTCGGCTTACAGCGTTTTCTGGCCGGCTGGTTTGGTGACGCCATGCGCAACGATGTTGCTGGCCGCTGATGTCGACCTGCCTGCCTCACTTTCCAGGATCAGAGAACGAACAGTTATGACCCGCTCCCGTTTGTTAGGCCGGTTGCTTCGTCCCCTGGAGCTGGTCGCCTTGGCGACCCTGGTTTTATTGGCGTCGATGGCCAGCGCGCACGCCCGGTTCGTGACCCAACAGGTCGGCGGCGTATCGATTGACGCCAACGGCATCGTGACGAAGATTCACACGGACGAGCTTGGCGAGCTGCTCAAGGTGCGCAAAGACGCATTTCAACCCGTTGCGGCCGATTTACAGAAGTCCGCGCTCCGCAAGGTTTCTCTGCGTCAGTTGGAAGCTGCGATCGCCGAGCACCGCAAGAACGGCACGCCGCTCCCGGACGAAATCTTGTACCTGGCCGGGCTGGCAGCGCATCCAATACGTGTTCGTGTTTCCCGAGCAGAACGACATCGTGCTCGCCGGTCCGGGCGAAGGGTGGAAGATCAGTCCCGATGGCGAAATGGTCGGCGTCACGACCAATCGGCCGGTGCTCTTGTTGGACGACCTGTTGGTGGCGCTTCGTTCGACGGCGGCGTTGCGTCAGACGGGAATTAGCTGCTCGATCGATCCCACCCCCGAAGGTCTCGCGCGGTTTCAAGAGTTGTTCAAGAACATCAGCACGGCTCCGAACAATCCCGGTCCGCTGATGGCGGCCGTCGAACAAGCGATGGGTCCGCAGACCATTACCATCAAAGGCGTACCCGAGGAGTCTCACTTTTCCCGCGTGCTGGTGGCCGCGGACTATCGCATGAAGCGGTTGGCCATGGCCTTGGACAAGTCGCCGATCACCGGGCTGCCGAACTACTTGCAAATGATCAAGTCAGGCCACGGCGGCAAGGGCGATGCCATGCCGAGGTGGTGGCTGGCGCCCGACTACGATGCGCTGTTGACCGATGGCAACGGTCTGGCCTGGGAGTTGCAAAAGGCCGGAGTCAAGTGCATGACGGAAGACAGCATCCTGGGCGATTCGGGACAATTCCAGCGTACCGCGCAAAAGAATTCGCTGGCGCAGAAATGGGCCGACAACATGACCAGCCACTACGAGGAACTGTCGGAAAGAGAAGCGATCTTCGGCCAATTGCGCAACTGCATGGATTTGGCCGTGCTGGCCGCTCTGATCTCGCATCACGACCTGGCCGGACGCTGTGGCTGGGAGATGGCCGTGTTTCTCAATTCCGATTTAAGGGTCAAGCGCTACAACGCGCCGCGCTCGGTACACACCTTGGCCAGCGTGGTGCAAAAGCGCCGCGGCCTGGTCGTGAGCGCGTCGGGCGGCGTGGCGATCAATCCCTGGCCGATCCTCGATTCGGCCGAGCAAGGCCCCGAGTTGCCCACCGCTCGGCAGCAAGCCGCGCCGCACACGACCAACTGGTGGTGGGACTGACAGGCTAGCTGGGAAACTCGCGGCAGTTGCAAATCGCCGCCGCCTGCGCCTCCTCGAGAGCACGGTTGCTTCCGGTCTGCACAGAGCACCGGCGAAGCGGCGTTGGTCAATCGAGCGAAGCCTTCCTGCAAGACGGCCGCGGGGCATTCTGCTGGGCCGGGATATGGCTGCGGAGCGTCTCGGCTTTCCAAAGATAGACGTCGAACTCGCCTAGCTCCGTATCAACCACGATTTGTTCGTCAGGCTTGATGTCGGCCATCCGGTGCGCGACCGAAACGACGCGGGCGCCGGGCGGCAATTTGCGGAGTTGCGGCAGCAATTTGGCGTTGAGGCGCGGCAGCAAGTAGAGCGTGACGATGGTCGGCCCTGCGCTCAGGTCGAGCGTGAAGATGTCGTGCTGTTCTATCGTGACCAGACACTCCACACCGTGCTTGTGCGCGTTGGCGAGGGAATCCTGCACGCGTTCGGGATCGATGTCGAAACCGTACGCCTGGCAGCCATACTTCTTGGCCGCCGTCACCGGGATGCGTCCGTCGCCGCAGCCCAGGTCCCAGAGCACGTCCTTGCTGGTTACCTTGGCCAGCCGCAACAGCGCATCGACCACGTTCTGTGGCGTTGGCTCATATTCGACGTCGGGGATGGGCCGTTGTCCCGGCGCGCGCAGGTCGATCGATTCAAAGTCGCCCGGTCGAACGTCGATCTGGCGCATGATGGTCCGCGGCCCATTTGGCTCGGGAACGATCGCCGTGATGGTGTAGGTATACTTGCCCGGCGACAGCGGCGGCGACACGAAGCGGCGCATCGGCCCCTTTGAACTGATTTCCTTACCCTCGACAAACAGCCGGGCGGCTTCCGGCAGATAGACCTCGACCGTGATGGTCTTCCGATAGTCCTGAGCGCACGTCCCAGCCGGAATCACGCACACCAACAGGCCCGTCGCCCGAATCAAGTTGCGCCACATGCAGACACCTCCTCTGCTGAGAGTGTACGACATCTGGCCTCGGGAGGGTCTTTGAATCGATGGTGCCTGATATTTCGCGAGGCCGAATTGTCGTCAAAGCGCAGCAGGCTGGCGTTTGGAAAGCAAAGTGACGTTGGGCTATCAACTGCGCGCCAAATTGCGTGCGGACAAAACGATGCACCCCGAGCTAGTTTGCGCGACCGATATGCGCGGTGATGGCAACGATCAAGCGCACCGGGGACCGGCAGAGCGGCGTGGATCAATCGAGCGAAACCTGCGTACGGAAGTCCGCCGATTTGACTGCCAGCAACGAACAGGGGATGTGACGCAGCACCCGTTCGGCCGTGTGCCCCAGGCCGAGGCCGGTCAACTCGTGCCGCGCGGCCGCCCCGATCACCAGCAGATCGATATCGTGCTGGTCGATATATTCCAGGATTCCAGAATCCGCGATAATCGATCCGTCGACGACGTGCAACCGCACATCTTCCGGAATCTTGCCGCCCAACTGGCCTTCGAGCGCCTTGGCTAGAAACGCTTTGGCGCGATCGCGCATTTCATTGTGGTAGCGGTCCGATTCTTCGTCGTGCAGCCCCGTGCTCCACATGCGGTCGAGTGGGAAATCGACGACGTGCAGCACGTCAACGTTCTTCGCTCCGAGCGGTCGCAGCGCCAAGCCGAGTTCGATCACGCGCGAGGACATTTCGGTCAGATCAGCCGCCACGAGGACATTTCGCGGTTCCAGTTGGGACTTAGGCTTTGCCACCCAGACCGTGGCGGGGCACTCCCGGATCAGATTCATCGCCGTGGTTCCCATCAACAACCCAGTCAAGGCGCCGACGTCGCGCGTGCCGACGACAACCAGGTCGTGGTTGCCCTGAACGGTCTGGCGAATGATTTCGACCCATGCCTTACCGCGCGCGATCATCGATTCAGCCTGCACGCCCGCACCGCGAGCCCGGTCGACCAGAATCGCCAGGGTGTGCTGAGCGGTGTGCTCGACATTTTTCTCCAGTTCGTCCTGTCGAGCCGTGCTGATCAGCTTCTTGAGGTCTCCTCGCGGGTGTAGCGCGGCAAAAAATGTCAGTTTCGCCGCGGCCTGCCCGGCGAGCCAAATTGCCCGCTGGATGGCTTGTTCGACGGGCGGCTTGAATTCCGCTTTATCCGAGCCAAGGAGTTGCGAAAAATCGATTCCCACGAGAACGTTCTTGAACGGTTGCATCTCGACAGTCCTGGTTGGATCCCGGCGGATTGGCCGAGGCTGGTTTGCCGTGTGCGATGTAACGCGCTCCACATCGCGACCGACACCCTCGTGGGGCGCCGACCCGCTATGCGGATCCCGTCCGCGAAGTCTCACGGCTGCCTACGGTGAACAAGTGAGTCCAAGGGACATCATAGTACGTGATCGGAGCCAGCCGCAACAAGCTAGATTCTGCCGCACGGTCGATTTGCTTACGACGCCGAAAGCAAAGTCTTGCGCAGGAAAACCGAACAATGCCCCGCGGATAACGCCCTGCGCGCGAGCCAGGTCGCCAGCTCTATCAGGCCAACATTGAGAAAAACCGAGGCAGGTCCGTCGCGACTGGCGTCCGGGCTTGGCTCCGCCTGACGTCGCTCGCTGCGGTCGATACGATTCGGCGGCACGCTATCGAAGTGCGCCGGTTTCTCGATTTGGCAAATCTGACGTGCAAATTCGGCCGCACGTTGCCATTCTGTCAGTGCCAACCGCCTGAGAATCGCGGCACAAATGTGCTCAACAAGGGTCGAACTCGCATTGGCATTCTTTTTGTGCATGCCGGTCTTTTGATGATGCGACACCGGAAAGTTTACCGATAATAGAAGCTGGGCGGTTTACCGCAAGGCTTTTACAGGAGTTCCGCCGTGAGTGATATGATCCGAAACCGAGTCGACTTTGACGACTACGGGCTGGACTTGGATGGCATCCTGGGCTGTGACAAATGCAAGTTCTGTCTCCGTGATTCGCAGATTGTCACGCAGATTGTCACGTGTTTAAGTGTTATCGTACGATCACTAACGTGTCTGCTTGCGAGCTTGCACTGGATCGGCTGAAGCATATCGAGCGTTCTGCATCGCACTGCGGCGCTGATCGCCGCGCGTCACTTCTGCTTTTCTACTTTGCGCGAGTGCTCCGGCGGAAGAAAGTCATCATGCCAAACCGATGAACAGGAGCGCCATCGTACTAGGCCTTGACCCCCTTCCCGAAAACTGATTCGGGGAATATGAGAGAATCCAGTCGGCCGATTGAGCCGGAAAGGATTCTTTATGAAGAAGCGACTGAGTGCAGAACAGATCGTGGCGTTGCTGCGGCAAGCGGATGTGGCCTTGGGCAAGGACCAGAAGGTTCCCGAGGTCTCGTTGGAGGAGTGAAGTTATCTTTCCGTCGTTGACGAAGACGATTCGTCCCCGGAAAGCCAGGGCAAGAAGTGCTTCCGAATCTCGCCAAAGCGAATCTCAGCCCCGCCCATAAGCACCACGTTATTCGTCGTGGGAAGTCCGCCTCCACCAATGGCCAAATTGTCCACTAAGTCCGCGCGTACGACCAACCATTCATTGATCGGGTACTTGACCCCCAGTCCAAAAGGCACATCGGCCAGCACGCGGCTAATGCGATGGTTGTGTTCGTCGTTGACATTGAAGTCAGCCAGTCCGGCTCCTAGCGTAAGGTAGGGACGGAGCGTGGTATCGGCCCAAGGATAATAGAGCAGGCTGGTATCCCAGAACAGCGCTCGTTCCAATTGTGTGCCATTAGGATTGAACCGGGTTGAGTTGTTAAGCCAGGCGTCGGTCAGCTTGGTTTCCAGGCCCCAGTGGTCAGCGAAGTCCCAGCCATATCGTTTGGATATGGCAAGGCCGACCGCATCATTGGCATGTGTCTCGCCACCATGGAATGGATCGCCCGCGATTATGCCAGCAGCGTAGCCGGCGCTGAAGGGACGATCGCGCCAGCAATAATTGGCCGACTCGACAGCTTGTTCGCCGACTCGACTATGCTGGGTAATTGGACCATCGGTGGGCGACACGGGCGTAACCGTCTCGTGCACGGAGCACACGCTAATTGGATCGAACTTCGGAGCCACGAGTTGGCGTTCAGCCGACCTGGGCAATCGCGCACAACCAGCGATCAAGCCAAGCAGCACTATCCAAAGGAGAGCCGCGCCGCGATTTATCAACCGAGCTCCGCATCTGCCCGTGATCTGCAAAAGAGTTTGGCGTAGAGGATTTGGCCACGTGCAGAGTTTGGCCAGCCAACCGCTCTGCAGGGGCGGCGATTGTCCGACCGCTTGTCCAGTAGGTCAATGCGGAAACACCGAACCGGTCTGGACCTTACGAAATTGACAGGGATCTGCTACCGATGACCCACGCATCAGTTTTTGGGAGGAAGGTCAGGAGGACCGCTACATCCGTGCCGCCAAGAAGAGCTAGCTTCAGACTGCTCTATGTTGATTCGTCGGGATGATGTAGTTACTTGGCCGACTCTTGCGGTCTAGAGCTTCGGCAGGCGTGCACCGGGTCGGGTAGTAGAGCCTAACCCTAGAAGTGGGCGCTCGATCCTGTCCGACTCGCCAGCGTCAGGATAACAGTCGCGAGCCACGTTCTCGGCGGGCATTGGGTCCTGGTTCATTCGCGAGAGTGTGTCATAGCCACGTGTTCCTTCCAAAAAATGCCCGGCACAAAATCGCCCTCTCGCGCGCTTTCAACGTCAGTGCGGAGACAGAGTCCCTGACCCGAAGCCGTCGGCTCCGCCCGCATTAGGAAGAAGGTTGAATGATTAGTTCACCGTTCGCCGTTCTGCCCGAACTGGCTGGCGAGACGAAGCGGCTGATGACAAACCAGCCTTCTTTCGATACAGCGAAGATTGGATCGCATCCGTTCGCCCGCTGCGTCAATCCTCACCTGACGGATCTGCTGGACAGGTTGTGGCTGGACAAGCGATTTGTGCGCGGGGAAGGCTGTGAGCTGATCGACGATCATGGCCAACGTTTTCTCGACTGCATCGCCGCCTATGGAGCGCTGCCGTTTGGCTTCAACCCCCCCGAAATCTGGCAGAGCCTGCTGGACGTGCAGCGGACCGGCGAACCGAGCTTCGCGCAACCTGCTCTTCTTGACGCCGCCGGTGAGCTGGCCGAGCGGTTGTTGGCCATCGGTCCGTCAAACCTGCGCTATGTGACCTTCGCGAACAGTGGTGCCGAGGCGATTGAGGCCTGCATCAAGCTGTGCCGGATCGCCACTGGCCGTATGGGCATTCTGTCCGCGAGCAACAGCTTCCACGGTAAAACGCTCGGAGCCCTTTCGGCCACCGGCAATCCGCATTACCAGGATGGATTCGGCGCTCCCAGCAGTGACTTCCACACCATCCCGTATGGCGATGTCGAGGCGCTACGTCATGAGCTGGAGGCTCGTCCCGGCCACTACGCGGCCTTTCTAGTCGAGCCAATTCAAGGCGAGGGCGGCATCGTCGTGCCGCCTAAGGGCTACCTGGCGAAGTGCCGCGACCTCTGTACGCACGCCGGCGTCCTTCTGGTCTTCGACGAGATCCAAACGGGTCTGGGACGAACCGGCGAGATGTTTGCCTGCATGACAGATGGCGTTCAACCGGACGTAATGACACTGGCCAAGGCGCTGGGGGGCGGCCTGATGCCGATCGGCGCGATGCTGTGTACTGCGTCAGCTTATACCGAGAGTTTCGCCTTGAGGCATTCCTCTACCTTCGCGGCGAATACACTCGCGTGCCGGGCCGGACTGGCTGCGCTGCAGATGCTGACGAGTGACGACAACGCCCTAATTCGCCGTGTGGAGCGCCTTGGAGCCCGGCTCAAGGAGGGCCTGCGCGAATTGCAGCGCCGCTATCCCCAGGCAATCGCCGAGGTACGCGGGCGAGGCTTTCTGCTGGGGATTCGATTCGCTGGCGACCGGCTTCTTTGGCCGGGGAGCCTGCTGGGAGTCGCTCTCGAACAAGAGTTCCTTACTCCGCTATTCGCGAGTTACATGCTCAACGTCGAAGGGGTCCGCGTCGCTCCAACGCTGAACGGCAAGTCGGTGATCCGCATCGAGCCGGCGCTGACCATGACTTGGCCGCAGTGCGAACGGCTACTGAGTGCCCTGGACAGGACGCTCGCACTATTTTCGACCGGCGACACGGGTCGCATCCTGGCGTCAATTATCGAGGGCCAAGCTCAGCCGGTGGTGTGGGTGACCCCGCCGAAAGAGCCGTGGGTCCAGGTCAAGCCCCGCCCTGCCGAGCGTCGCTTTGCCTTTTTGATGCACCCGCTGGATTACAGCAACGCCGTTGATTTCGACTCGTCATTGGCATATTTGGACGATCACTCGCTGGAAGAGGTGGTCCGGAAGGTTTCCGATCTGGCGAACCCGTTCGTAGTGAGCCATGGCCGTGTGGTCGCGACAACCGGCGAGACGATTTATGGCGAGTTCATCACTTTACCCAGGACAGCGGAGCAGCTCGCGGGGATGCGGAGGGAAGATGCGGCCGCCTATGTCCGCGGCGCGGTCCATCTGGCCCGCGACCGAGGTGCCGAGATGGTTGGGCTGGGCGCTTTTACCTCAATCGTTACGCTGGGCGGCCGAGCCGTTGCGGGCGAGGGGGTGCCGGTCACCACCGGCAATTCCTACGCTGCCGTCGCGTCGGCCGAGGCGGCTCGCAAGGCGGTGGCCATCGCCGGAAACCGCGAGGACAGCCCTCCCGATACCGCCGTCCTGGGAGCTACTGGTGCCATCGGTCGAGCCATGGCGCTGATGCTGGCCGAGGACGTGGGACGGCTTACCCTGGTCGGCAATCCCAAGTCATCGAGCGGCCATGTCCGCGAACGGCTGTTGGCACGAGCTGCCGATCTGGTTGATTTCGTCGCTGCACGCGCAGCCGAGGGCATGAACTTCAAACCGGGTACCTTCGCCGCCAAGCTGCTTGATTACCTGCCGTGCCCCAAGGACGAATTGATCGCCCAGCTCGAGCGTACTGACTGGCTGGTCCTGACGCAGGATACGAAGTCAGCCGTGCGCGGAGCCCGGCTGGTTATCACGGCGACCAGCGGCACGGACACGTTGATCGGGCCGGAAGACCCTCAGCCGCGCGCGGTCGTGTGCGACGTGTCGCGCCCCGCCAACGTAAGCCGGCAGGTTGCAGCAACTCGGCCGGACGTCCTCGTCATCGATGGGGGCATCATTGCCATACCGGCTAGGTCGATCCTGAGTCAGTTTGGGCTTGGCGATGGCTTGGTTTACGCGTGCATGGCGGAAACGATGATGCTCACCCTGGCCGGACATCTCCACAATACCAGTATCGGAACGGACTTGGCCCCGGAAACGCTGCAACTGCTGCGGTCGCTCGCGGACCGGTACGGTTTTGAAGTAGCACGGTTGCGCAGCTTCGGGCAGCCCTTGGAGGAACGGAGGCGGAGAGAGTACCCCGTGATCGTTTAGAGTGCGATGACAAAACCTCGCGACACAATGCGAACTCGTGTTCCAACGTCGGTTTTGTCCCGATGCCCTCATTCTCATCAGGTGACCCATGGATCCGATTGCAGGCCTCTACGAGTCGATCGATACCGTCCCATTGGACGAATGGAACGAGGTGTGTCGCACGACGCCGACCTGCTTTCTTGAGCCCGAATTCCTGCGCCCTTGGAACGGACGTTGCCAGAGCCGGCTCGCATATTTCACGCACTTATTCGCGAGCAAGATGGCAACCCGGCCGCTTGTGCTAGCCTGTGTCTGTACCCAGTCGATTTGCTGTCTTTGGCCGGTCCGACGATTCGTGACGCGGCCGCATGGATGCGAAAACTCTTTCCGGGCCTGACCCAGGTGAAGATCCTGATGTGCGGTCTGCCGTTCTCAGCGGGCCAAAGCCATCTGGCCTTCGCGCGGCAAGCTGATCGGTTTCGCGCCCTGGAACAACTCGATCTGCTACTGCGGCGGCTGGCCGGGCGTGAGGGCGCACGTCTCATCGCGTTCAAGGAATTCGGTGAGGAGGAGCGCTACGACATGGACGGCCTGCTAACCAGAGGCTACGTCCGCGGCGATTCTCCCCCGATGTACGAGTTGCAAAAACCCTTCGCCGACTTCGACGAATACAAGACTGCTTTGAAGCACCACTATCGGACCAACATCAAACGGGAGCAGCGGAAGTTTGCGACCGCCGGCTGCCGATTTGTGCGCCTGACGAACCTCCTCGATATCCGGCGTGTCTACACGCCGGAGGTCCACCGCCTCTACGAGGCTGTAGCGACAAATTCGGAAACCAGACTCGAAGTGCTGTCACATCAATTCTTTCTCGAGCTAGTCAGGCAATTGCCCGGTCAGCTGGCCTTGACCGTAGCCTACCGAGAAGACCATTTGATCGGCTTCACCTGGGAACTGATCGACGGGCTGGTCTACCACTTCCTGTTTATGGGCGTCGACTACGGTCAGAGCGCCGAGACCGGTCTCTATTTCAACCTGATTTATGAGGCGATGGATCACGCCTTCCGATCCGGCGCAGAATCATTCACGTGGGTCAGACGGCAGACCGGTTCAAGAGCCTACTTGGCTGCTCCGGCAACCGCCGCTATATCTACGCCCGGGGAGCGGGACCAATCCTTTCCTGGATTCTGCGCCAGACTTCCGGTCTGCTATTTCCGCCTCGACTGGATTTGGCACCGCGCGACGTGTTCAAGGTCATGGTGGCGGCGAAAGGATCGAACCAACTGTGCGCGTAGCGACCGCATATGATGGGGATCCGCGCTTGTGGAATCGTCGCACCGCGTGCTCTTTTGACCCACCTTGATGCCCTCATTCGTAGTCATATTTGTTGTATTACCCGCTGGATCCAAAGCCTGAAGCACGAGGCCCTCAATCACTTCATCGTGTTCGGCCTGGCACACTTCGACCACATCGTACGCGAGTTCGTCGACTACTATCACGACTGTCGGCCGCATCAAGGAATTGGCAATCGGCTGATCGGCGCCGAAGATTCCGAAGGGCCGCCAATGATTGAGAGCGTTGAGCAGCTTGAGTGTGAGTCTCGGCTCGGCGGGCTGCTCAAGACCTATCGCCGCGCCGCTTGACGTCGGCTAGGTTTCGGTCAGTTACCATTCTGTCGCACGCTGGCGATGCGCGCAAATCCTCGAATTGGCAATTCTGAACCGGGAATGCGGCAGGACGTGGCCATACTGCCAATGCAGCTCCCCGTATACAACTCTCTTCGTAACGATACGTGCGCGAGCGATTTCGAGAAGTGGTTTGCCGGCAACGACTTGCTGAGTTCGCGTCTCTTTCGGTCCCCCTCGAACCGAAAGGAACCGTTTCGAACTTCGCGCACTCGGGTTAACAGCGAAGTGAAGCTGGGCTGTTGAACGAAGCCGCTGCGCGGCAGTATTTGTAGAGCCTGGGCCGACTTTGGACATTGGGGGCTGTTTCGATTTACGCTGATCTTTTTGGCCTGTTGGTACTTTCAGCCAAGGAGATTTGTGATGGGACAGCTGCGCGATCGGATGGAGGAGGATTTGAAGCTGCGGGGCTTGAGCCCTGCGACCCGCCGGAACTATCTGCTCTACTGCCGGAAGTTCGTGGCCCACTACGGCCGCCCGCCCGAGGAACTGGGAGAGACCGAGATTCGGCAGTTCTTGCTGCACTTGATTCAGGTCGAGAAGGTTTCCTACCCAACCTATCGACAGATCCTGGCCGCGGTGAAGTTCCTCTATACCGTGACTCTCTCGCGGCCATGGGAGTTCGAGCGGATTCCGTTTCCACGGCATCGTCAGCATCGGCAGCGAGACGTGCTCACCCAGGACCAGTTGGTCCGGCTCTTCGCTGCTTTTCGCCGCCCTCGGTTTCGGACCTTCTTCATGACCTCGTACGCCGCCGGCTTGCGGATCAGCGAGACCTGCCAGCTGCGGGTCGACGACATCGAATCTCACCGGATGGTCATTCGCATCCGACATGGCAAGGGGTCCAAGCAGCGCTACACGGTCCTCTCGACGCAACTGCTGACGGTGTTGCGCGAGTATTGGAAGCTGGAACGCCCGACCACCTGGCTATTTCCCGGCCCGGGTAAGCTAGAGCCGGTTCAACCTGAGTCGATGCGCCAGGGCTTTCGTCGGGCACGCCAGGAAGCCGGTTTGGGCGCCGGCTGCACACCCCATTCGCTACGGCATAGCTTTGCCACACATCTGCTGGAGAGCGGCACCGAACTCGTCGTGATCCAACAACTGCTAGGGCACGCCACCATCAAGACCACGTCGACCTATACGCACGTCCGCACCGATCACATCGGACGTGTCACCAGCCCGTTCGATTTACTGCCAGCCCCTGTCCGCAGTGCACCCTAAGCCATGATCTGCTCAGTCACCCGGGCTCGACCCGAGGTGGCCGACATCCTGCGGGCTCACGGTGACACCTACCGCGATTCCCATCCGGTCTCTCCGGAACAGGGGGCGGTCCTGCGGCATCTGACCGCTTGCCGGACCGCGGCGCTTGGTGGACACGTCGATTCGTGCGGTGCCTGCGGATTCGTCCGCCTCTCGTACAACTCCTGCCGCGATCGCCACTGCCCGAAGTGCCAAGGCACGCGGCAGAGTGAGTGGCTCCAAGCGCGTTTGGCACGCCTGCTCCCCGTGGAGTATTTCCACGTAGTCTTCACGCTGCCCCAACCGCTGCGGCCACTCGCCTTAAAAAACCGTCGCTTCATCTATAACTTGATCTTCCAGGCCGCCAGCGAGACACTACTCGCCGTCGCCGCCGATCCTCAACGACTAGGCGGGCAGATTGGCTTTACAGCCATTCTCCACACCTGGAGTCAGAACCTCGGCTTCCATCCGCACCTGCACTGCGTGGTCACCGGCGGCGGGCTATCACGCGACGGCACGCGCTGGGTGGCAGCTCGCGAGGGCTATTTCCTGCCGGTTAAGGTGCTGGCCAAGCTGTTTCGCGGTAAGTTCCTGGCCGCTCTCAGGAATGCCTGCGAGCAAGGCCAGTTAATACTGTCAGGCAGTTCCGCGCCTTTGGTCGAATCCCGACGGTTCCAGCGATTCCTCACGCAACTCTACCGCCAGGATTGGATCGTGTATGCCAAGCCTTCCTTCGGCACTGCCGAACACGTGTATCGTTACCTCGGTCGCTACACCCATCGCGTGGCAATCTCCAACGGTCGGCTGGTCAGTCTCCAAGAAGATCGCGTCTGCTTCCGCTACAAGGATTATGCCGACGGCAGCCGCATCAAACAGATGACACTGACCGCCGAACAGTTCATTGGCCGCTTCCTGTTGCACGTACTGCCCAAACGGTTCGTCCGCATCCGCCACTACGGTTTGCTGGCCGGCCGCAATGTCACCACCAAGTTCGCCATCTGCCAGAGATTGCTCCACTGCCATCCTTCAACAGCAGAGCCAACTCCCAACGAGCCACCGTCGGATGCGATCCCTGCAGCCGACACCCTGCACCAGCTCCATTGCCCACGCTGCCAGGCAATCCTGACACGCCGACCGATCAACCTCCCGAACAGTCCCTGGTGGCAAGACGCGCCGATTGCCTCCATCACCGTCAATGACTCCTCATAACCGGCATGAATCGCTTTCTGGCACCTGGAACCACAACGCCCTCGCGCTCGACGTGCGCGCACGTCGCCAACCATGCCGGTCCAACCGCCGTTTTCGGCGACCTCTGCGACTACCGATCCGTGCCGTCTCACCTCGGCCACATCCCTTCTTGTCCGGCACTGCTGATCCGCTCGGACGATCCATGCACCAAGACCGCATGACAAGTCCATAGCCAAGCGTCCTTCGCCGCTCGGGCTTGTTCAACACGCAGTTACGGGCATGCTCGCTGCGCTCGATGCCCGTAAACCGCTAATGTGTTAACTGGAAGTCTCTTTTTCCGTGCTCCAAAAACTGCCGCGATCTGGTTAACAGCGGCGCGCATGCGATCTCCGCCCCGCGCTACAATCGCGCGATCGCCAGCATTCGCCCGACAGCTGATGACGTCACTCGGACCCCTTCATGGCAATTCACAAAAATCAACCAGCGCTTCCCATACCGCGCGGCTGGACGCGGTCCGTCCGCTCGGCCGTGCTGCACGTCATCGCGCTTGGTCGCTATGCGATCGATCACGCTCACGCCAGGGCATCCACCCACGACGCCCGCGCAACCCGACTCCGTAGCGAAGTCGTGCGGCTGCGCCATGAAGTGGCCCTATTACGTGAAGAGCTGCGCATCAAGGACGCCCGCATGGCAGGCTTGCCGGCACAGCGGCGACCACACTATCGGCCTACCGAACGCATGGCAATCCTCGAATTGCGGGCCGCGCGCGGCTGGTCGATGAGCCAAACCGCCCGCGCGTTTCTGCTCAGCCCGCTGACCATTGCGCATTGGCTGCAGCGGCTCGACGAGCAAGGGCCAGACTCTCTGCTGCAGATTCCGGTGCCGGTCAACAAGTTTCCCGACTTCGTGGAGTACCTCGTGCGGCGGCTAAAGACGCTCTGCCCGGCGCTCGGCAAACGACAAATCGCCGCGACCTTGGCCCGTGCGGGCTTGCACCTGGGCACGACGACCGTGGGACGGATGCTCAAGCGCTCGCCTTGCTTCGAGCCGGGGCGCACCGAACCTGAGCCATCGCGGCTCGTGACGGCCAAGCGGCCCAACCATGTCTGGCACGTTGACCTGACGGTGGTTCCGATCTCGGGCGGGTTCTGGACGACCTGGCTGCCGTTGTCGCTGCCGCAGTGCTGGCCGTTCTGTTGGTGGGTTGCCGTGGTGGTAGATCACTATTCGCGGCGCGTGATGGGCACGACAGTATTTTCCGGCCAGCCGACCTCGGCGGACATTTGTGCCTTCCTGGCTCGCACCATCCGCCAGACAACCACCCCGCCAAAATACTTGATTTGCGACAAGGGGCCCCAGTTCTGGTGCGCAGGTTTCAAGAACTGGTGCCGTCGTCGCGGCATCCGTCCGCGCTTTGGCGCAATCGGCAAGCACGGTAGCATCGCGGTGGTCGAGCGCTGCATTCGCACGTTCAAAGAATACCTGCGGCAATGGGCGCTTGTCCCGATGCGACGCGCGACGTTTCAACAAGAGCTATCGCACCTGGCCGATTGGTACAACGAGCATCGGCCGCACGAGACGCTCGCTGGGCGCACGCCGAACGAGGTCTATCACGCGCGCTTTCCCGACCATCGGCGTCCACGCTACGAGCCGCGCCCACGCTGGCCGCGTGGTTCGCCGTGTGCCAAGCCGTGGGCCGTGATTCGAGGGCGGCCCGGTGCCCGGCTCGAGCTGGAAGTTAGCTTCCACGCTGGCCGAAAGCACCTTCCCATCGTCACGCTCCGCCGCGCGGCGTGATATCCCGGCCTGCGTGGAATGACATCGTCTTCGCGCCGTCAGCTGCGCGCGGACCGCCGATTCGAAACGCGTGTGGAACGAATTGTCAAAGAACGGGACGCGCCTTGAACCTCAATCGCGCGTCAAGACTGCCAAAGACCTCCCGCCATGCAAGTAAATCAAAGTCCCCCGACAGCAGTAATATACATTCGCTGGACCGCTACACTGGCCTGGGTGGAGCTGGCCATCCGATTCTCGGCGTCCCAGGCGCTGCTCGTGACGGCCGGCTGTGCCAAGGGGTTCACTAACGCGACGGTCTGTTTCGCGGAACGCTGACGCGGTGGTTCAGGGTCGGGGCCAAGTGGGCTTGGGACCGACACGGGCAACGCCCTGGCTTTGCCAGAAGCGGTCTACTTGGTCGAGGAAGGCGGCGGACTGGCGGAAGAAGGCCAGGCCCAGGATACAAAGCAGGTTGCTGATGGCCCGCTGGTCGTTCGCTTCGGTTTTCGTTTGAAAGGGAATCGAGATGATGGCCGGGCGCTGGGTGATTTGCTTGAGGCCAAAGCCGGGCTCGATGGCGGTGCCGGCCAGCCACTTGACCATGATCATTTGCAGCGCGTCCACGGCAGCGGCGTCGTGCAGCGGCTCGAAACCGTAGAGGAACACGCACGCGCTGATTGGCTGGCCGGCGACCTCCATCACGCACAGCGCCGACAACGGGTTGAATTGATCCCACTTCCACCGATAGTGTGCCGATTCATCAGCCGGGAACCAGAACCGGCCCCGCTTTTCGGGATTGCCGGCAAACTGCTTCTCCAACAGTTCGCTGTACTCTTGAACCCATTGCCGCACGGCCGGGTCATTGAGCGCCTTCCGGCTGTCGCATTCCTGCCGCGCCGTGATGTCGCCGTTCACTTGCAGCACAAACAGGTGGTACTTCACGGCTCGTCCTCGATGGAAAGCGATTGTCGGCTCCGCGAGTTGCCGAAGGCTACCGTCGGGCCGCCTGATGGCTAAGCAAGCGAACGGACTGTGCTCGTGCCACGGCCCGGTGCGGGCTCGTCCTTGAAATTTGGCAATTCGGACGCTCGGCCGCTTGCTGCCATCCCCTCACCACAAGCGGGCTTCCGGTTCACGGCAGCAACGTGCTCGTGGAGTGTGACAACGCGCGTGGCAATCATATTTGTGCAGGACAACTCCTCGCTGACTTCTCCTTATAACCCGTTCAACGAATAGTTGATCGGCCACGAAGGAAGAAAGGTCATTACTTTTACGCACCCTTTCTCAATCTCGAACACAATGACCGCCTCGTACTCATTTTTGTCCTCGATGAAATCACCAACTGGCAGATAGATTTTTCCCGTAAACCACGTGGCTAGAGCCGGAAACGTCAGCTGTGGCAAGATGGCTTGGTTGCGCACTGCCTTTCCAGCAACCCTTCCACGAATGTCGCGTAGAAAAAGCTTGGAGTCCTGAATCTCCCAACTCGCCGCATACCCGAGCCAGTTGCCAGGCGAAGTCGCATCGAATTGCGGGGGGCGCTGCTTTCCCTCAGGGATAGCAGCATCTCCATAGTGCCAGAGTTCGTTCATCGGCCTTTGGTAAATGATGTACTTGCGGCCACCAAAGGACATGGAGTCGTAAAGTTGTGGCGACCCTCGCGCGATCTGGCTGAGGCATGCTATCTCGACAATTGTATAAGTGCAGAGTTTTGCAATCTTCATGTGATGGCTCTCATGAATCTGACTCCCTCAGCGTGGTCGCCGATGACATCTGGGATCAGTCGGATCGTAGACAAAACCACGCCCTGGGATGTATCGATAACAAGGCTGTGTTGGAATCGAGCGAGGGTCGCATGGGGGACCAGGCGGCGCAGGAACGCCCCATCCGCTGCAACTGAACCATACTCCACAGGCAACACACCGGTCGAAGTCATCGCCGCCATTGGGAAACGGAATAGCACATGAAGCGCGATAGGCCGTTGTCTCGAAGGCAATGCAGTTTTCTCTCGTTTGAGGGATGTTCCCAAGTCGACAATAGTCGCTGGCATGCGTCAGTTCGTGCACTATTAATGCCTCCAATACATCGTTTGAATTGCGGCAGTCAATGCAGATGGTCACATTTGTCCTTGTTCGATGTACTACTGCGGTTGTCCATGCCGGAAATCGATTCGGGCACCCGGTCCGGCAGGTTATATTGACATTACAACGAGGACTCGATGGTATCAGGTTTCTGTTGCGAGCATCGCTTACGGCAGCATTGCAACAGTTGCAAACGTCAGCTTGCAGCCCACTTGGATCGCGACGGTTAATCGGATCGTTGCCCACATAGGCATATAAACTCCACATCACGGCCAGCCAGTCGGGCGACGTCACGCCAACCCCGCCACCTGCATTGAGCCATTCTACCATGTTTGCCAGGGGATCGGGATTCACCCATCGGGCGATGGTGGGCTGATAGAAGCGAGCCCGCACGTAGAGGGGGGAATCGGTGGTCTGGTGCCCCTTGTGGAGGTAGTCGTCGTCGCAGTAATAGCCCATGCGCCCCTGGAACAGGAACGGGTTGTGAGCCGTGTTGATGGAGTTGGCCTGCACATACCCCCACGGATCGTAGGCGTATTCGTTGATCACGCCGCCGCTGGAATCCGTCAGCAAGGCCGTCGAGCCGCGTTCGTCGTACTGGAACCAGAGATTCGAGGTGCCGGCCCAGACCAGGTTGCCGTAGAGCCGCGGCTCGTAGACGTAGTAGTCGTCCGAACTGCTGTCGGTCTTGATGTGCAGGTTTTGATTGTCCCACACGAAGTTGGCAAACGGCGCTCCGCTGCCGCTACGTTGCACGCGCAAGCCGTCGGCGTTGTAGACGTTGGTGATGTTGGCGCCGGCCTGGATGGAGCTGGCCATCCGATTCTCGGCGTCCCAGGTGTAGGTCACCGGGGCGACGTACCTGGCCTGCAGCGTGTTGCCCGACGGGTCGTAGGTGAAGGTGTGGCCCAGCGCCGTGGTCAATTGGTTGGCATTGTCGTAGGTGTACGCGTTACCGCCACTGGTCAGGCGGTTGCCGGCCGCATCGTAGGTGTAGGTGACGCGGCTATGGCCGTATTTGAGGGACGACTGGAGTTGATAGGCCTTGTCGTAGGTGTAGGTGGTCAGCGGGTCGGTGGAGAAAAAGTTGAACGCCCGTAGGATATTGCCCACCTTGTCGTACTTGACATCGATCTTCATCAAGGGGCCGAACGAGGGGAGTGTGACGTTGTTGTACCGGGTGATCCGCCCGGCCGCGTCGTAGATGTAGGTGACGCCCGTGTCATTAGCGTTGTATTTGGCCAGCGTCTGGCCAGCCGCATCGTAGACCCATGTGGTCAGCGGGTTGGAGAGCCCCACGCTCTGGCCGGCGCCATCGTAGGTGTAGGTGAACCTGCCGGCGGGCGAGGTCATCGAGCGCTGCTGGCCCACGGCGTCATACGTGTAGGTCAGCCGATGGACGAAGTAGCCGGTAAGCTGAGACTGCACGAGCGTCTGCCGCGACAGCGCGTCATAGGTGTAGCTGGTCCCCCCGCTGGAATCGCGCATTGAAGTGCGATTCCCCAGCGCGTCGTAGGCGAACGTCGCCCGTGTGCCGTCGGAATAGCGCCGGCCGATCACGCGGTCAATGTTGTCGTAGACGTAAGTCGTGCGCACTCCGCGCGCGTCGGTGCGGCTGGCGGGCCGGCTGTCGGCGTCGTAGACGAACGTCATGCGTCGCAAGAGTGCGTCTTCACGTACCGTCACCTGGCCGTTGGCATCGTAGCTGAACGACGACCGATTGCCGTTGCCGTCCTCCAGCGCGATCCGCCGGTTGGCTGCGTCGTAGATAAGCGTGGTGCGGTTGCCGTTGCCGTCGACTTGCGCGAGCTGCCGGCCAGCCAGGTCGAACACCGAGGTGGTACGATTCAACTCGGCGTCTTCCACCGCAATCGGGCGACCGACGGCGTCGTAGAGATACGTCGTGCGGAAGCTCAGCGCATTGATCATTCCGGTCCGCTGATTGGCCGGATCATAGACCGAGGTGGTGATCTCCCCCAGCGGATTGGTGCTGCGGATCTGGTTCCCCGCGGCGTCGTAAGCGAGAGTCGTGCGGTCCCCCAGCGGATTGATGGTGGATTTTACCTGCCCCTCGGAGTCATAGATTGTCGTGGTGACGAAGCCCAGCGCGTTGATCGTGCGAATCGGGCGGCCATTGGCGTCATACCCGAAGGTTGTGCGACCACCCAGCGCATCGATCATGGCTTCGGTGGCGCCGACCGCGTTGTAGATCGTGGTGAACAGCCCTTGCTGCGCGTCTTCCACGCGGGTGCGCCGTCCGGCAGCGTCATAAACGAAGCTGGTGCGCTCGCCAGCAGCGTCGATGGAACTAATCAGCCGCCCGGCGACGTCGTACACGCTGGTGGTCAACTGTCCGATTGGGCTCTGCGCCCGGATCGGCCTGCCCGCCAGGTCGTAGGCAAAGCTGGTGCGGTTCCCTTCGGCATCGATCGTGCTGGCAAGTTGGCCGGCCGTATCGTACACCCATGTATTGCGGTTGTTGAGCGGATCGATGCCGGCCGTCTGTCGGCCATTGGCATCGTAGATGAACGACGAACGGTAGCCGAGCGGATTGATCACCGCTACGCGCTGACCGGCGTCGTCGTAGATGGATGTCGTGCGAGCGCCCAAGGCGTCTACGTTGACGACCACCTGTCCGGCAGGATCGTAGACGAATAAACTGCTATCCCCCAGCGGATTGACGGTCGCCAGCAACTGGCCGGCGTCGTCGTAGACTTTAGTAGTGCGAGCTCCCAGCGGATTTATTGCGACGTACTGACGCCCGGCTGCGTCGTACAGGTAGGTCGTGATGTCGAGCCCCGGATTGACTTGCCTGGTGAGCTGGTTGGCCTCGTCATAGACATAAGTGGTTCGCTCCAACTGCGGATCGATCGTGGCGATTCGTCGGGCAAGTGAGTCGTAGACCGATGTGATTCGCCGGCCCAAGGCGTCCACCCGCGCTACGAAATTGCTGAGGCCGTCGTAGACGACCGTAGATCGTTCTTCCAGTGCGTTGATGGTGCCCACGCCCCGGCGGTCGGCATCGTAGACCGTCGTAGTTCGCTGTAGCAATGGGTTGACCGTAGCCACGCGCAAACCGGCTCCGTCGTAGACATGGGTTGTCCGCTGCAAGAGGGGATTGATTTCGGCAACGAAGAAGTTGTCGGCATCGTAGACGTACGTCGTCCGCCGCAACAGCGGATCGAGCATGCTCGTGCGGTTTCGGTTACCGTCGTACGTGTAGCTCGTGCGATTCCCCAGAGCGTCAATCGTGGCAATCACGCGTCCTTCCAAGTCGTAGACGCTTGTGGTGCGATTGAGGAGAGGATTGATCGTTCCGGTTCGCCAACCCATGACGTCATAAAGGTATGTGGTCCGTGCGCCGTTTGCGTCCACATCGGCGACAACGCGATTCATGATGTCGCGAACTTGCGTCGTGCGAAACCCAAGCGGATTGATCGTGCCCGATCGTTGTCCGTACTGGTTGTAGACGTACGAAGTCCGCCGCCAGCCGAATTGATCACGGCCGCTCGCTCGGCCATCGCGTCGTAGACGTACGTCGTCCTTCGCAATAAGGGATCAATGACCGCCGAAACCTGGCCGACGCTGTTGTACGTATAGGATGTCCGCAGCTGCTGGGCATTGATGACCGCCGTGCGGAACCCGTCTGCATCCCACACTAGCGTCGTGCGGTCTCCCTTCTGGTTGATGAGGCCGCCGATCTGGTTGTCGCCGTTGTTGTAGATGTACGTGAAGATGCCGGAGGCTGGGTTGCGAACGCTCTTGATTGCAAGGACGTCGCTGAAATCGGATAGTTCATCGTAGGTGAACGTTGTGACGCCTAACGCATCCTGAGATCGCGTCAAACGTTGCTGAAAGTATGTGTAGGTGTATCGTCGATGTAGCGGAGTTTCGATCAGCTTGCACGTTCCGCCATTTACATTCTCTAATTTGCCGGCCCAGGGATTCTCAGAAATGACCGTCGTGTTGTGACCACGGGGATCGAGCACGCGAATACGGATATCACCGCCCGTTACGATGAACGACGTAAAGGTTGTTAGGTTATGAAGCGGAGATCGAATTGAAACCGGCTTGGCGCCACCAATGAACGTAGGGTCATCGTACAAGTACGTTGTGCGTGCGCCGTTTGGAGTTGTGAGGGATGACAGCAGGGCATCCTCATCGTCCGCACCGTTGATGTAGGTCATCGACGTTCGCGCCGAATCGGGACTGATGAATGACTTGATGGAGTATCTCGTATTTGCGTAACCACCATCGCTGCCGTGGATAAATGCCGTAAAAGAAGTGATGCGGCCTACGGCGTCGCGTACGCTCGTAAGATGTTGGGCACCAGTGAAGTTGTCTGGGTTAGGAGCATAAGTGTAGGTAGTTCGTCTTCCCAACGGATCGACGACACGCGACGGAGCGTGAACGGCAAATCTATCCTGCGGACCGTATGGCACGTCCTGAGTGAACGTCCAATGCAATGAAGTGCCACTGCGTCGGTGTGACCTGACAGACGTAAGCGTGGCGCTATTGTCATTGACCATGGCGTAGTGGATGCTGACGCCGTTTGGCTGTGTTTCCGTAAAATGCTCGCCGTCAGGATCGACTTCGAACTTGTTAAATGCTCCAGTGTTTGCCGGGATTTGTCCGGTCGGCGATAAGAGTAGTTCGCCGCCGGCGGCGGGAGGGCCCTCATAGTGCAAGCCGGCACCGCAACAATTAATGGGGTGAAAGCACCAAGAAGAAAAACCAGCTCCCTGCAAGTTTTGGCCGTTACTGCCGTACGTATTAGCTCCAAACGTGGATGCCTGGGATGCGTTACTATAGTTTTGACTTGTTTGTGAAAAATTGATCGCAGGCGCAAGCGTGCCTGACGAGGGAAGACCATACTTGTAGATAATGCCGGTATTTCCAAAGTTGTAGACGGGGGTCGTCCCGCTATTGATTTCCCAAGTGGGCCCCTGGATCTTGTAGCCACGCGAGTTGCTTGCCGTACGCGATGCGAACGCCAACGGGTCACTCGTGAAATTGGAAGACAGTGCAATTGGTCCGGGCGGGGGAACGGGACCAGGAGACGGGCCAGGCCCCGGACCAGGACCTGGAGACGGACCAGGATTGGAACCACACTGGCCGCAGCATTGCCCGTTGCTTGGTGTGTAAGAAGGACTCTGTGCGCTGCACTCAGAAGGTGCTCCACAGTCGACCTCAAATGGATTAGGTGAGCCAGAGCCCGTGCATTGACAGCATTCTGTCGGGTTGCCCAACTCTGGGGGCGCCGGCTGGAGCGCTCCTCCTCCGGTGGTATTCGCGCCTGGTTGAATGCAAGGCCCAGAAGAGGACGTAACCGGCATCGTAGTGAATGGCACTTCCTGAATCGGCAAGTGGTTGTGGCGTATTGATATAGGCGCAAAGGCCGTCCGTGCGTAGATGAGGGTTATCGACACTCTCACAATCAGGCACGGAGGCCTTTGCGATGTGGAAGTCTATAGCAGGTTGGGTTTCAGACCAAGTGCGATCGGAACGAGACAAGTTGCAAGCCGCCGGCGGGCTGCCGTTTTCCGAACTGTTGCCAGCGTCGTATGTCCAGCGTGTGCTCGACGACGAGCACGTCGAGTGGCGTGAATGCGTGTATTCCCCACTGGTGACGCTGTGGACGTTTCTCTCGCAGACGTTGTGCGTGGATCACTCGTGCCGGCAAGCCGTCGCGCGGCTGCGCGCGTTTTTGACCGCCGACGGCCAGCAACCCTGCACGCGCCAGACGGGACCCTACTGTAAGGCGCGGCAGAAGCTGCCGGAGAACGTCTGTGCCCGCCTGGCACGCGACGCGGGCCAAGCTCTGCACGAGCGTGTCAGCGACTGCGGGCTGCTAAACGGCCGGCCCGTGAAATTGGTCGACGGCACGACGGTGAGCATGCCGGATACGGCCGCCAACCAGGCCGAGTATCCGCAGTCGCGCTCGCAGAAACCGGGATTGGGATTTCCCATCGCGCGGGTGGTGGCGCTGTTGTCGCTGGCCAGCGGCGCGGCACTGGACCTGGCGATGGGCCGTTACACCGGCAAGAACACGGGCGAAACGGCCCTGTTCCGCCAGTTGTGGCGCAGCCTGTTTCCCGGCGACGTGGTGGTGGGAGATCGGTACTTTGCGTCCTATTGGGACCTGGCCCTGCTGGCGATATGTGGCGTGGACAGCGTGTATCGACAACATCAACTGCGTTTGAGCAAGCATTGCGCCGTCCGCCGGCTGGGCTCGGGCGATTGGCTGCTGCGGCTGCCCAAACCGCAGCGGCCGTCGTGGATGGATCACGACACTTACCGCAACATTCCCCAGGAGCTCCTGGTGCGTGAGGTGTCGTTCCGTGTGCGGGTTCGCGGCTGGCGCATGCGCGAGCTGACGTTGGTGACGACGTTGTGCGATGCGGAAGTCTATTCGCTGGACGAACTGGCGCGCGTGTATCACGCCGCGCTGGCAGGCCGAAGTGGACTTGCGTTCGATCAAGATCACGATGCAAATGGACGTACTGCGTTGCAAGACGCCCGACATGGTGCGCAAGGAAATCTGGCTGCACCTGTTGGCCTACAACCTGATCCGCACCGTGATGGCCGAGGCCGCGGAGCACGCGAATATGCGGCCGCGGGAGGTGAGCTTCAAAGGCGCGCTGCAAACGCTCACCGCGTATCGCGCGATCGTGGAGCAGGCTCCGCCCGGCGCCTTGCCGGCGCTTTACGAGTCATTGTTGGAGGCGATTGCCATGCACCAGGTCGGCAACCGCCCGCATCGCTACGAGCCACGCGCCGTCAAACGCCGCCCCAAACAACACGACCTGCTGACCATCCCACGCCAAGAAGCAAAACGCCGTTTAGCCGCATGACTTACAAACTCAGGAAGTGCCATTCAGTCCGGGCCATATCTCTGAACCAGTCGAACGCAAACCTGTATCGGACATGCATCGATGCGTCCTCGTATCGTTGCATATGCGACAGGCATTGAGCAGTGAAGGTTTTCGTAGGAGGGGCATGGACTTCTGCAAATCTGTTGAGAAGGGCGATTAGTCCCGAACCGCGCCACTGTGGCACTCGCCGGCAATCGAAATGTTGCGCACGTGGAAGCAAGCCGGAGCCGAACAGGGGGCCGGCACGGGCAAACCGCTGACGCGACAGGGAGCCCGCAACCGATACCGAACGGCTTGCAAGTGCCTAGGAGCCGAGCGACACGTCACGATTCATCTCGGCCGCCATACGTTCGTCAGCCTGCCGCTTGCTTCTGGCGTCGACGTGAACAGCGTCCGCCGTGCGGCCGGTCATTCGTCGCTGCATACCACGTCGAACTATGCACACCTGATTGCCAATGTGGCCGCACGCGACCTACTTGGGGTCGACCAATGATCGGCGCTATCCTCTTCTGGGCACTATTCGGGGCCGGGGTCATCTTTACCACCCGCTTCGTATGGAGCGCTGCGCGACCACTCCCCAACGCGCACACCAAGCAACCCAATTAAGTGTTGGCAGAACCAATGCCCGTTCCCCGTGGCCATGACGCCAGTGAGCTTGTCCAGGCGTTGCGATCATTGGGCGTGAGTAGCAGAGAAGCCAAGCGGCTCGCCGGCCGTGTCAATCCATCACTAGCTCTTGACGCTGCATTGAAGCAATGCTTCGCCAAGCAGCAGTAGACGGCTGCTGTTGTTCCATCACGATATCATTACGTTAGCTACCGATGGATGGGTGCGAAGTGGCTTGGTTCGGAGGGGCGGGTAGCCGGGAGGGTCAGATTCCGATTTTACAACCGCATGCCCGATGGCATGATATTCCCTGCCCCTGGCAGACTGTGCACCAAGATTTATAGAACGCACCTAGGAACTCCCCGACACGGGAAGTTTTGTCGCTGTGCAACCGCGAAGCTCATTCAGTCAACGGGAACACCATTTAACACTTCTGCTTCCGGGTATAATCGGCGGACATACGCGATGTCTTCGGCCGTATAGCCTGAAACCGGTATGAAAACCCATCGCACAGGCTTTACGCCCAAGATTCGCCATGTGAACGGAAGCCCCGCAGTTTGATTGCCGTCTTGAAGTACCACTTGACCGCCAGCGCTTCGCGCAATTTGCGCTAGCCGATCTCGTTCGCCTAGTTCGTATAGGTTCCATCCTAGCCATATACCAACTAGCCCTGTCACTATCAACAGCGAGCGAATTGTAAATTGCCATCGTCTGGTATGCCACATTGCGCATCCTTTCGCCTAGAGCCATCACGGGCACACTAGAGCGGGGCACGTCCTCTCTGAAATTCAAATGCAAGTATGCGCGCCTTCTCTCTGCATTCAGCTGATACCTGGGGGTTATTCTGTACGGCTCGGAGACATTGCACGTCTCTCGCAAGTTGTTGCCTGTGGAATCGGTTGAGAGCGTCCTGTTCAGCCTGATATGCCAAGGCTAAGTGGACATTTGGATTATTCGGATCGCAATGTCCAGAAAGCGAGACCGCAAAATGCCGCCGTTCATGTTCGATAAGGCATCCATCAATGTGTGGACACTCCCCACGCGGAATCACAACTCCGGCCAGATTTACGCCAAAGAGGCACGCGACTTGGAATTGACCACATGGCGCACAGATGATCGAACCGATTGCACTTCCTCGCTCACGCCGTTCCAAGTGCATTCGGCGCACGACATCGCATACTGCATTTAGAGTGGCCTCATCAGTTGGGAGTGGTGGATTCCGAGGACATGGCGCACACATCAGCCCACTTGGGTCTCTCTTGTTCACCGGGTCATTGTTCGCATACCAGTACGTATTTCGCATCGCGTCCAACCGTTCCCCGAACCAATTATTGTCATTCAGAATCACGGGGTCGCGAGTCAGTGGGTCTTCCGACAGGAACCTTCCCAGTTGTGGCGAGTACATGGCGTCAGTCCTGAATGGCACTTCCTGAGTTTGTAAGTCATGCGGCTAAACGGCGTTTTGCTTCTTGGCGTGGGATGGTCAGCAGGTCGTGTTGTTTGGGGCGGCGTTTGACGGCGCGTGGCTCGTAGCGATGCGGGCGGTTGCCGACCTGGTGCATGGCAATCGCCTCCAACAATGACTCGTAAAGCGCCGGCAAGGCGCCGGGCGGAGCCTGCTCCACGATCGCGCGATACGCGGTGAGCGTTTGCAGCGCACCTTGAAGCTCACCTCCCGCGGCCGCATATTCGCGTGCTCCGCGGCCTCGGCCATCACGGTGCGGATCAGGTTGTAGGCCAACAGGTGCAGCCAGATTTCCTTGCGCACCATGTCGGGCGTCTTGCAACGCAGTACGTCCATTTGCATCGTGATCTTGATCGAACGCAAGTCCACTTCGGCCTGCCAGCGCACGTGATACACGCGCGCCAGTTCGTCCAGCGAATAGACTTCCGCATCGCACAACGTCGTCACCAACGTCAGCTCGCGCACGCGCCAGCCGCGAACCCGCACACGGAACGACACCTCACGCACCAGGAGCTCCTGGGGAATGTTGCGGTAAGTGTCGTGATCCATCCACGACGGCCGCTGCGGTTTGGGCAGCCGCAGCAGCCAATCGCCCGAGCCCAGCCGGCGGACGCGCAAGCACTTGCTCAAACGCAGTTGATGTTGTCGATACACGCTGTCCACGCCACATATCGCCAGCAGGGCCAGGTCCCAATAGGACGCAAAGTACCGATCTCCCACCACCACGTCGCCGGGAAACAGGCTGCGCCACAACTGGCGGAACAGGGCCGTTTCGCCCGTGTTCTTGCCGGTGTAACGGCCCATCGCCAGGTCCAGTGCCGCGCCGCTGGCCAGCGACAACAGCGCCACCACCCGCGCAATGGGAAATCCCAATCCCGGTTTCTGCGAGCGCAACTGCGGATACTCGGCCTGGTTGGCGGCCGTATCCGGCATGCTCACCGTCGTGCCGTCGACCAATTTCACGGGCCGGCCGTTTAGCAGCCCGCAGTCGCTGACACGCTCGTGCAGAGCTTGGCCCGCGTCGCGTGCCAGGCGGGCACAGACGTTCTCCGGCAGCTTCTGCCGCGCCTTACAGTAGGGTCCCGTCTGGGCGTGCAGGGTTGCTGGCCGTCGGCGGTCAAAAACGCGCCACCGCGCGACGGCTTGCCGGCACGAGTGATCCACGCACAACGTCTGCGAGAGAAACGTCCACAGCGTCACCAGTGGGGAATACACGCATTCACGCCACTCGACGTGCTCGTCGTCGAGCACACGCTGGACATACGACGCTGGCAACAGTTCGGAAAACGGCAGCCCGCCGGCGGCTTGCAACTTGTCTCGTTCCGATCGCACTTGGTCTGAAACCCAACCTGCTATAGACTTCCACATCGCAAAGGCCTCCGTGCCTGATTGTGAGAGTGTCGATAACCCTCATCTACGCACGGACGGCCTTTGCCCTATATCAATACGCCACAACCACTTGCCGATTCAGGAAGTGCCATTCGTGCGCGTACCTTTCGGTTGTGCTGCTCGATCTGCGATGGAATTCCGGCCGGCAACGATTTTGCCAAACCGATCATTCCCTTGCCCGGCGTGACGAATCGAGGTTGCTCGCCCCGCTTGCGATAGCGTTGGATCTCCTCCAGGACGGACGCGTACATCGTAGCCTGGGGAGTGCGACCGCTGGTTTGGATCAGCCCCAATTCCAGCGCCTTAGCAGTGACGTCGCGATAGTACATCGGTTGTCCGCTGCTAAGTCGCGTGAGCACTTGCTCGGCGGCATCCGTAAATGAAACCACGCCTGTTGTTCGAGGGGCCGACAAAGTGCGCTTTGTGGTCGATGGGCTGGTGTCGGCAGGCGTCGACGAGTCAGGACGGTTCAGTTCAAATACACCGGAGCCAACGCGGCGGAACTTCGCGTTTTTGCCATGCTTCTTAATGTGAACGGCGAGCTGCGCGTTGATGGTCGCATCGGGAGTCTTCCCGTCCGTTTGCCAGAGGCCGGTGTCCAAGGCACGGCGCGCAATTTCCGTGTAGTGCAGAGGCTCGCCTGCCTGGGCAAGAACGTTTTGAACGGCCTTGAGCGCGCTCCCCATTTCCGACCCCCGAATGCAATCGGCCATCCAAACCCAGATTGGATTCTAGTCGCTTGGAGGGGGGATCGCTATCTAGTCCGCTCGAGTCGTTGCAGCTGTTCGAAGGGAGTTCCACAGCCGCCCCTGCTTGCGCCAATCGGGCACGGCGGCGAGGGGTTGGAGATCACGCAGGTGGATAGGGTCGTGGCCGGATTCCGTGCGGGGGAGGAAGAGGATCGCCTCCTGGATGTCGGGGGCGAGTAGACGCAAATTCATGATCTGGGTAATGCGGGCTCGGGTGACGTGCCCCAGGTGGGCGACCTCCGCGTAGTCGGCGATCTCGCCAGAGCGGATTAGACGTTCAAAGCGGATTGCCGGCGCCATGAAGCGAGCGACTCGCGGGACGCGGCCGGGCAAACGCGGGGTTGGCATCGGCGCTTCGCCCTGGCAAATCTCCTTGCGGCCGCCACGACCTCGTTGGCGGAAGTGAATGGTGCGCTCGAGCGTCAGGGGTCTGGTCATGCTGCGTTCTCCGATTCACTGCTAGCCAGTTCGTCGGCCAGCGTCTTGATGCCGCTGGGATGAAAAACGATCGTTACCTTGCAAGTGGCCCCGTCGTAGTCGACGCGCTCGACTAGCAACTGAACGACTCGGGCTTGCTCGCGCGGCGTGAGCGCGTCCCACACCGGTTCGAAGATCGACATGGCCGTAGCGACCTCGCGTTGATCAACCAGGTCGCGACTCAACGCCAGCACCTGT
>CAVZWY010000013.1:0-6961 GCA_963779015.1 uncultured Planctomycetaceae bacterium
ATCGACCACGGCCAGAGGCCGTGGGTTTAGGAAGGCCCCTCCGAAGGGGCCGGATACATGGGGAAGGCCCCGTTGGGGCCACTAGGGTTACTCCAGATCCAACTTGCCTTGCCGTTCGTCCTGTTGCTCTTGCTCACGGATGTACTGGCGCACTCGCATTTCATCCAGCCCAACCGTGCTCACACAGTAGCCAGCGGCCCAAAAATGCAAGCCTGTCATCCTTCGTTCCTTCAGCAACTCACGGTGGATGCGAACCGCACTCTTGCCTTTCAGGAACCCGATCGTGTGCGCCACGCTGTACTTGGGCGGGATGCTCAAGCACATGTGGATGTGGTCCGGCATGCAGCGCCCCTCCAGCAACTCGATTCCTCGCTGGCGACACAGCTCTCGCAGAATCGCCCCTACTTCCCGTTTCAATCGTCCGTAAAATACCCGACGCCGAAACTTTGGTATGATCACCACGTGGTACTTGCATTCCCACCGCACGTGGGAAAGACTTTGCCAGTCGTGCATAGGTTGCTCCTTCCTGCCCCAACGGGCCTTCCCGGAAGGACAGCCTATGCCGTCTGGCAACTCCATGCACCACGCACCGCTCCGAAGCTCTTCGGGTCACACGGCCAGAGGCCGTGGGTTTAATGACTGACTAAGGAACGACTCAGCAATAAGTTCCTTTTTTGCACGTGGGCGGTTGGCTGGATTGATTCAACAGGAGACAGCAGAGATAACGGAGAGAAGCCCTCTGTTGGCTCCGTTGCCTCCTGTTCGAATAACTCGCTCACAACCGCCAAAAGCCGAAGTAATTCTTGAGACGTCGCCAAGGCAGCCAATTTGACGGCCGCCGCTCACTCGACTTTCCCACGGCGACTCAAGTGGCCATAATGGCCGTCCCCCGTTGATGTTCCCGCCTGCGAGTTGCCCACGAGGAGTCTGCCATGAATCGCTTGCTTGTTTCCGCCACGTTCGCGCTGTCTGTCGTTGCCGCCGCCTGCCTGTTCGGTTCCACGGCGCATGCCGACGAGACGGACTCGCGCCTGTTCGAGCTGCGCACATATACCTGCAACGATGGCAAGTTGCCCGAGCTGCACAAGCGCTTTCGCGACCACACGAATCGCTTGTTCGAGAAGCACGGCATGACGCTCATTGGCTTTTGGACGCCGGCCGAGGGCCCTGAGGCCGACAACACGCTGGTATATATTCTTGCCTATCCCGATCGAGCGTCGCGCGATGCATCGTGGAAGGCCTTCCTGGCCGATCCCGAATGGCAAGCCGCTTACAAGGCCTCGCACGCCAACGGACCGCTGGTGAAGAAAGTCGACGCGAAGTTTCTCACGCCCACCGACTACTCGAAGATCAAATAACGGCGTACCCCCTGGAGCGTCTGGCTGTACAAAGACGTCATCGCCGCTGGCCCCTATCCCCGATCCCCTGACCCCTATCCCCTATTGCCATGTCGAGTCGCGAACGTTGGACCGTCTATCCGCTGTTGTTTCTCACGCTGGGCATTGCGCTGAAGGACAAAGTCACGCGCAGCGTGGACACCGATCAGGTCGTATGCCATCGGCTGTTCGTCACCGACCAGCTCGGCAACAGCCAGGTGGTGATCGGCGCCACGCCGCAGGGCGGACTTGCCACGATGGAGGGCGTGCGTCGCGGCGTCGACGTGTCGGTCGGCCACTTTTCCAATCAAGTGTCCGGCGTGCTGATCACCGACGCCAATCGCAAGCCGATCCAAGGATTCCTCGTCCCCTCGACCGCGCGGGTCACCACGCCACGCGAGCGACGTGACGGGGCGCCTGCCGCCGACGCCATCGCTCCATCCGACGAGTCGCGCTTTGATGAGTCGTTCGATGTCGCGCCGCATCAACCGCCCGGCGAGTCGGCTGACGAAGAAACGCCGTAGCTTCTTGTTCCACAACAGGGGCAAGGAATCGCCGCGGCAACGCTATCCGCCGGCTGCAGCCGTCGTGGCAGCCGATTTGGCCGGTTCCGGCTTCGAATTGCCGGAACGCGGACCAAAACGTCGCGCGCGGTACAGCTCCAAGCCGTGCGCCGCGTGATACAGCGCTCCGCACTCCAGATCGAACTTCCGCGTGCGCTCCAGGCTCTCGACCATATTGATCGCCGCCCGGGCAACCCACGGCTGTTTGAGCTGCTCGTCCGACAGCGCCACGGTGAGAAACTCGAGCGTGTGGCCGCTGGCGCCGATCCGCGTGGCGATCTCGGGCGAGGTGGCCGGCCGCGCGAAGTAGTTGGTCGAAAAACTGCCGTCCGGCTGTTGGTTCCGCCGCGCCGCCACGATGGCTTCATCGACTTTCCTTTGCGCCTTGTCCCACGGTCCGTCACCGTCCGGATCGACCTTGCCGCCGTCGCGCAGATAGCGGTTGAGCGCCACGGCCAGCCCGTACATTCGGTGCGTGCCGCCGCAAGCGCTTTCGTCCAGGTTTTGCGCGGCTTCCATCTCGACGATCCGCGAAATCGTCCAGGTCGTGCCGTCCTTGGCTTGCCACTCGACATCGAGCGGCAAGTAGGTGGCAAACGCCATCAACGTCCAGCTTGCTTCCATTCCGTCGTAGATGTCCCACTGCGCTTGCGTGATCAGATCGTTGACCTGGTATTGCTGGCCGTCGACCGTGATCGGTTCATCCACGTTCAAGCCACATTGCGACAAGTAGCCCAGCCACTGGTCCTCGTGCCCTTGTCCGGTCTTGCTGCCGGCATCGAGCACGGCTTCCAGGCCGTGATCGCCATTGCGCAGCGTCCAACCGCGTAGTTGCCCGCCATCGAGCAGATAGTCGAGCGCACCGACCAATTGGCCGTCGTGATACACCTGTAGGTCACGGCCATATACCAAGGCGCCGTGCACGATCTGCCAGGCGGCCTGGTCTTCGATGTCCATGTGGCGGTTCGATCTGGTGAAGTCGATCGCCCGATCGATGCGATCGCGCAGTTCCCCGTCGCCGGGCAGCTTGGTCTCGGCGACCTTGGCCGTCGGCTTGCTACAGCCGATCGAAAGGCTCAGGCAGCCCACTCCCCAAACCAGCACGGCGCAGCGCCACAGGTTGCTAGTCATCGCGATAAATTCCCTACGAACAGATGTCCACACTTGAAAGGTTCGAAACGACCCCATGACCGCAGTCCCGCCGCGCCAGGCCGAACCGCAAAGTTCGCCCCGGACGGGCAAGCACGTCGCCGACACACCGTTGCGGCCTGTAGCGATTGCGCCAGGCGGCACCGGTGCACCAACACGCCGCCAACCGCTGGTTTTATGCTCTTCGGCATTTTGTGGCAACTGTTTGGATAAAAAACGGCGTTTGCAGAATATACGAAGAATTTACCGTACAGGTGCCGATTGATCGATTAGGCAATTTCGACTGGTCTGCGGAACCCACTCCATATCCAAGCAGTTTGCGATGTCCAAGCAGTTTACGGCGGTCTCTCGGATCGGTCTCGGCGACCGGCTGCGTCTAATGGCCTTTTCGATCGTCATTCTGCTGGCCGTGGCGCTGGCGGCGGTGATCGTCACGGTCTTTCATTTTCGCGTCTTTCCAGAGCGCTCGTACGAACAGGCCACCCGGCTGGCCGCGGTCGAGTCGCTGGTGTTCGTCATTGCCGGCGGCCTGCTGCTGGTGCGAGTTTGCAATCCATTTTTGCAACGTCTCGAGGAAAGCGAAGCACGCGTGCGGGCGATCGTCACGCTGGCCGGCGACGGCATCATCACGGTCAACCATGAGGGAACGATCGAAACGTTCAACCTGGCCGCCGAGCGCATGTTCCGCTACTCGCAAGAAACGGTCGTCGGCCGCTCGATCGACTCGCTGCTGCTGCTGCCCGCGGGCACCAGCTTTCAACAAGCCCTGGCCGAGCAGGACGTCGAGCACTTTCACGGCTACTCGGGCGACGCGTTGGGCCGCCGCCAGGACGGGGCGCGCTTTCCGGTCGAGCTATCCACCAGCCTGGTGCCGCTGGAAGAGCGATCGATCTGCACGGTGATCGTGCGCGACGTGACCGAGCGCGACGCCGCCGCGCGACAAATGCGCACCCAGATGCTCAAGCTGCAAGAAGTCAAGGAAAACCTCGAGGCCAAAGCGGCCGAACTGGCCAAGATCAACCGCGAGCTGGACGACTTCACCTACATCGCCTCGCACGACTTGAAAGAGCCGCTGCGCGGCATCAGCTCGTACTGCCAAATCCTGCTCGAGGACTACAGCGGCAAGCTGGACGACGACGGCCAGCGCCGCCTGGAATCCCTGGTCGGGCTGTGCCAACGGCTGAGCCGCTTGATCGACGACTTGCTCACGTACTCGCAGATCGGCCGCACCGAGCCCGACGAAGCGCCGATCGATCTCAACGAGATCGTGGCCGACGTGATCGACACGCTGGGCGCCGCCATCGACGAGCGAAACGCCGTGGTGCGCGTGCGCGGCACGTTGCCCACGGTCGAAGCCGATCGCGTGCTGATGGGCGAGGTGTTCCGCAACCTGATCGCCAACGCGCTGAAGTTCAACGAGAGTCCGCGGCCGACGGTGGAAATCGGTTGCGACGGCGCCGCGCTCTATGTGCGCGACAACGGCATCGGCATTCCCGAGTGCCATCACGACGCGGTGTTCACCATGTTTCGTCGCTTGCACAGTCGCCGCAAATACGAAGGCACGGGCGCCGGTTTGACGTTCGTGAGAAAGATCATCGAAGCCCACGGCGGCAGCGTCTGGCTGGAAAGCCAGCCCGGCCAGGGGGCCACGTTCTATTTCACTCTGACGGCGGAGCTTGCTTATGGCGGTCAAGAACTCGCCGGTTGTGCTGTTGGTTGAAGACAGCCCGGACGACATCGACTTTGCCCGTCGGGCACTCGTGCGCAGCGGCATCGAGCACCGGCTCGTCGTCGCCGAGCAGGGAGACCAGGCGCTGGCCTTGTTGACCGGCGAACAAGTGGTGCCGGGCCACAATCGGCCTTTGCGTCCGGCGCTGATCCTGTTGGATCTGAACATCCCGGGCATGGGCGGCCGCGAGCTGGTCGGGCGGATCAAAGACGATCTGGAGTTGCGCGCCATTCCGGTGGTCATCCTCTCCACCTCCGAGCACCGCTCCGACATCGAAAGTTGCTATCTGGCGCACGCCAACAGCTATCACACCAAGAGCGACGACCTGCTCGAATATCAGGACACGGCCCGGCAGATCATGGAATACTGGCTGTCGAGCGTGGTGCGTCCGCTGCCGGCCGGAGAACTTCCCACCAGCGAGCCCGCCAGCGCGTCCTCTCGGTGAACCGTCCCCTGCGGCGATTGGGTTGGCCCGCCGCCGCCCGCTTCGCTAGGATGGGACGCGCAGCCGGCACGTAAGTCGTTGGGCTGTCGCATGCTAGGCGCCAGTCGCAGAACTACCGGGCCGGCCATTGCGTAGAATAGCAGCGGGGCATCGTTTCCAATGCCGCCGCAACCCATTAATCATTCAAAGAATCCGGCGGGCGGCCCGAAGAACTAACGGGACCGAGTGGCTCGCCGGCAAGCAATTCTCCGAGGTAATTCGATCATGATGTTCGGCTGGTTCGATCCGATGTATCTGCTCTTCGTGGCGCCCGCCTTGTTGCTGGCGCTGTGGGCGCAGATGCGCGTGAAGGTCACCTATGCGCAGGCGCAACAGATGCCCGCGCCGTTGAGCGGCGCCGCGGCCGCGCGGCATATTCTCGACTCGGCGGGGCTCAACAGCGTCGCCATCGAGCAAATCCCCGGTCACTTGAGCGACCACTACGATCCGCGCGACAAAGTGCTGCGCCTCAGCCCCGAGGTCTATCAAAGCCGCACGTTGGCGGCGGTGGGCATCGCCGCGCACGAATCGGGCCACGCCCTGCAAGACGCGCACGCATACGCGCCGTTGACCATTCGCAATGCGGCCGTGCCAGCCGCCAACCTGGGCAGTCAGGCCGGCATCTGGCTGATCATTGCCGGCTTCATTTTCCAGCCATTGCACGAGTTGGCCTACGTCGGCATCGCGCTGTTCGCCTGCGTCGTGTTCTTCCAGGTGGTGAACCTGCCGGTGGAGTTCAACGCCAGCACCCGCGCCAAGCAGCAGCTAGTGGGCCTGGGCATCATCGACGACCAGCAGTTGGTCTACGTCAAGAAAGTGCTCGACGCCGCGGCCTGGACCTACGTGGCCGGCACGCTGCAAGCGATCATGATCCTGCTGTACTACCTGATGCGCGTCAACGGCCGCAGCAGCAACTAAGCCAGATCTCAGCTCACAACTAGGCCACAGCTCCGCTCACTTCCGCGCTCGTGGATGCCGCAGCGACACCCACGAGCTGTTCGAGGCGCTGCTGGCCACGCATTGCTGGATGAAGAACATGCCTTCGACGCCGTCGTTGACGTTGGGATAGGCGGTGTCCGTGGTTTCGAACTTCTCGCCCGCGGCGCAGAGCGCCATATTGTCGAACGCGGCGCGATAGATATTGGCGAAAGCTTCGAAGAAGGCTTCGGGATGGCCGCTCGGCAGGCGGCAGGCGGCCTTCCCCGACTCGTTCATGTAGGGCGCATTCGGATCGCGCGTATAGATGGCGTGGGGATGTCCGTTGCGGCGATAGATCATCGCGTTCGGCTCTTCCTGCCGCCACTGCAGCGAGCCCTTGGTGCCGTCGATCTCGATGAACAGGTCGTTCTCGCGCCCGTGGCTGATCTGCGACGCCGTGACGCTGCCCAATGCACCATTCTCGAAGCGGATCACCGCCTGGCCATAGTCGTCGAGCTTGCGGCCGCTTTCAAAGGTCTTCAGGCTGCACGCCACCGCGTCGGGCTTGAGTCCCGTCATGAACCGCGCCAGGTTGAAGGCGTGCGTGCCAATGTCGCCAAAGCAGCCGGCCGCGCCGCTCTTGGCCGGATCGGTGCGCCACGAGGCCTGCTTCTGGTTTTCCTGTTCGAGGCGCGTGCGCAGCCAGCCCTGCATGTAGCAGACGCGCACGGCGTTGATCTCG
>CAVZWY010000014.1:0-83901 GCA_963779015.1 uncultured Planctomycetaceae bacterium
GCGTGGCGATGGTCAGCTCGCCCACGTCGCCTTGCACCGTTTTTTGCGAACGCCCATTGCGACGGTTGGGCTTGGATCGCTTGGCCAAGCTCGCCAGCGGCGGCTCGGCCCCGTTCGACGGCACCGCCCGCGGTTCGCCGCCAGGGGACACCGCCTTGCGCCCCAAATGAACATCCATCTCGCTGTCGAGCATCCGCTCCAACGCCGACTTCATCATCAGTCGCATCAAACCATTGAGGTCCTCGGCCGTCCTGGCCTGACCCGCAATCTCGCTTGCTAGCTGCTCCGCCCGCGTGCGTAAAGAATCATCCATGTGTCAATCTCCTCATCAGGAAAGGGTGACAAAAACTACCCATTCCTGCTAGCTGACACAAGATTCCTTACAGGCCCCTGTCGATTGGTCTGATAGCCTTCGGCCTGGCTCCACTGAGCTACGTGTTGAACATGAGAGGCAGGGATTTCGACTCATGGGTGTTTGGGATCATGTTTTTTCTATCTTGGTTCTCCGGCGTATTCGTTGGAGCAGGTGTCGCTGCCCTTGCCGGCAAATGGGGACGGTTCTGAATGGCACTTCCTGAGTTTGTAAGTCATGCGGCTAAACGGCGTTTTGCTTCTTGGCGTGGGATGGTCAGCAGGTCGTGTTGTTTGGGGCGGCGTTTGACGGCGCGTGGCTCGTAGCGATGCGGGCGGTTGCCGACCTGGTGCATGGCAATCGCCTCCAACAATGACTCGTAAAGCGCCGGCAAGGCGCCGGGCGGAGCCTGCTCCACGATCGCGCGATACGCGGTGAGCGTTTGCAGTGCGCCTTTGAAGCTCACCTCCCGCGGCCGCATATTCGCGTGCTCCGCGGCCTCGGCCATCACGGTGCGGATCAGGTTGTAGGCCAACAGGTGCAGCCAGATTTCCTTGGCACCATGTCGGGCGTCTTGCAACGCAGTACGTCCATTTGCATCGTGATCTTGATCGAACGCAAGTCCACTTCGGCCTGCCAGCGCGCGTGATACACGCGCGCCAGTTCGTCCAGCGAATAGACTTCCGCATCGCACAACGTCGTCACCAACGTCAGCTCGCGCATGCGCCAGCCGCGAACCCGCACACGGAACGACACCTCACGCACCAGGAGCTCCTGGGGAATGTTGCGGTAAGTGTCGTGATCCATCCACGACGGCCGCTGCGGTTTGGGCAGCCGCAGCAGCCAATCGCCCGAGCCCAGCCGGCGGACGCGCAAGCGCTTGCTCAAACGCAGTTGATGTTGTCGATACACGCTGTCCACGCCACATATCGCCAGCAGGGCCAGGTCCCAATAGGACGCAAAGTACCGATCTCCCACCACCACGTCGCCGGGAAACAGGCTGCGCCACAACTGGCGGAACAGGGCCGTTTCGCCCGTGTTCTTGCCGGTGTAACGGCCCATCGCCAGGTCCAGTGCCGCGCCGCTGGCCAGCGACAACAGCGCCACCACCCGCGCGATGGGAAATCCCAATCCCGGTTTCTGCGAGCGCGACTGCGGATACTCGGCCTGGTTGGCGGCCGTATCCGGCATGCTCACCGTCGTGCCGTCGACCAATTTCACGGGCCGGCCGTTTAGCAGCCCGCAGTCGCTGACACGCTCGTGCAGAGCTTGGCCCGCGTCGCGTGCCAGGCGGGCACAGACGTTCTCCGGCAGCTTCTGCCGCGCCTTACAGTAGGGTCCCGTCTGGCGCGTGCAGGGTTGCTGGCCGTCGGCGGTCAAAAACGCGCGCAGCCGCGCGACGGCTTGCCGGCACGAGTGATCCACGCACAACGTCTGCGAGAGAAACGTCCACAGCGTCACCAGTGGGGAATACACGCATTCACGCCACTCGACGTGCTCGTCGTCGAGCACACGCTGGACATACGACGCTGGCAACAGTTCGGAAAACGGCAGCCCGCCGGCGGCTTGCAACTTGTCTCGTTCCGATCGCACTTGGTCTGAAACCCAACCTGCTATAGACTTCCACATCGCAAAGGCCTCCGTGCCTGATTGTGAGAGTGTCGATAACCCTCATCTACGCACGGACGGCCTTTGCGCCTATATCAATACGCCACAACCACTTGCCGATTCAGGAAGTGCCATTCGGGACGGTTCTGTTTTCTGTTCATTTCGATTGCTTGGGTGCCATTAGCTTTCGCGGTAGCTTTCGCAGTGTTTGTCTAGGCCCCTATCGCGTTGCTCATCCAATTCGCTCCTGTTTCTTCGCGGCAGATGCAACGCGCCACCCCCGGTCTTATAGCTGCCCAGTTCCCCGCCTGAACGCATGTTTGAGCGTGGCCAGCGCAACATCAAGCCGGGCTAACTCACTGAGGGCTTTCGATGCGTCGAAGCCAAACTCATTGACGATGCGTTCGGTCATGGTATGGGGCGCGCAGCGATTGCGCGGGTGGCCTCGACAACTTTTGTTGTCGGTGCCGCCCCGGTGAGCGAAACAAAGTTCGGCGCGAACGCCCCCCGCCGACCCAGTGTCCTTGCCTCAATTCGGGCTCTGATTTCAGCCGCTTCGCGGCAGCACACCTGCCCCCGGCCATCCCCCCAAAACCGGCCCCGGGGCATTTGTCCGTCTGCTTGCCGCGAGGTATGCTAATATGTTTGCCCGAAATGGCTTTCGACGCGTGCTTGGCTCTTCTTCTGGAGGCGAACGGTGGCTACTAAATCCGCGACCAAACCCGCGACCCGACAAATGCAATCCGGCGCCGATATCCTGGTGGAATGCCTGGTGAATCACGGCGTGGAGGTGGTGTTTGCCTATCCGGGCGGGGCCAGCATGCCGCTGCACCAATCGCTCACGACCTATAAGGACCGCATTCGCACCGTCCTGCCGCGGCACGAACAGGGGGGCGGCTTCGCGGCCCAGGGCTACGCCCGCACCACCCGCAAGCCCGGCGTCTGCATGGCCACCAGCGGCCCCGGCGCCACCAACCTGGTCACCTGCATCGCCGACGCCAAGCTGGACAGCATTCCGCTGATCGCCATCACCGGCCAGGTGAAGACGGCCGTGATCGGCAGCGACGCCTTTCAGGAAACGCCCATCGTCGAAGTCTGCCGCGGCATCACAAAGCATCACTACCTGATCACCGACGTGGCCGACGTGGCCCGCATCATGCGCGAGGCGTTTCACATCGCCACTACGGGCCGGCCCGGCCCCGTGCTGGTCGACGTGCCCAAGGACGTGCAGCAGGCGCAGATCGTGCCCGACTACGACGCGCCAATGAACCTGCCTGGCTACCACGTCGAAGAGCATCAGGCCCGGCCCGAGCAAATCGCACAAGTGGCCGCCGCCATCAAGCGCTCGAAGCGGCCGGTCATCTATGCCGGCGGCGGCGTGATCATGGGGGGCGCCAGCGACGAACTGCGCAAGCTGGTCGCCAAAACCGGAATTCCGGTCACCACCACGTTGATGGGCCTGGGCGCCTATCCGGGCGGAGAGACTCTGTCGCTCGACATGCTGGGCATGCACGGCAGCGTGTACGCCAACTACGCGGTGGACCAATCCGATCTGCTGTTGGCCCTGGGCGTGCGGTTCGATGACCGCGTGACCGGCAAGGTCTCTGAGTTTGCCAAGCACGGCAAGATCGTCCACATCGACGTCGACCCCTCGGAAATCAACAAGAACAAGGAAGCCCACATTCCGATCGTCAGCGACGTGCGTTTTGCGTTGGCCGAACTGAACAAGGTGGTCGAAGCGCCAGCGCCCGAGGACTTGAGCGGCTGGCACGCGCAGATCGCGGCCTGGAAGAAGAGCGATCCGTTCAAGTTCGGCGCGGCCGATCACGCCATCACGCCGCAATACGCCATCCACAAACTGTGGGAGTTGACCAAAGACCGCGACACGATCATCACCGTGGGCGTGGGGCAGCATCAGATGTGGGCGGCCCAGCACTACAAACTGCGCGAACCGCAGACGTGGTGTTCCAGCTCGGGACTGGGCACGATGGGCTTCGGCCTGCCCGCGGCCATGGGCGCCAAAGTGGCGCATCCCGACAAGCTGGTCGTCGACATCGACGGCGACGGCAGCTTCCAGATGAACATCCAGGAGCTGGCCACCTGCTTCTGCGAAAAAATCCCCGTCAAGGTGCTGCTCTTGAACAACCAGCACCTGGGCATGGTGGTGCAGTGGGAAGATCGCTTCCACGCCGGCAACCGCGCCCACACGTATCTGGGTCCCATCGACAATCCCGAAGCCGTCGGCCAGGGCACGGCCAAAGCGCCCGCCAAGCGCTATCCCGACTTCGTCACCATCGCCAAGGGCTACGGCGCCGGCTCACGCTACGTGAAGGACAAGGACGAACTGGTCGAAGCCTTGCAAGAGATGATCGACTACGACGGCCCCTACGTCCTCGACGTCGAAGTCCCCTATCAAGAGCACGTGCTCCCCATGATCCCCGCCGGCATGACCGTGAAGGATCTGATCAAGGAGTAAGGCGAGGTTAGCCAGCTTCATCGACCATCGCTCCTCTCCCTTGACAGGAGAGGACGGCGGGCAAGCAACGCGACGCAAGCAAGATGAGGGTGCAATGCGCGCCGTGGCGGTTGGCACTCGCACCGGCCTGCGCTCGCCACTTCAAGGGCCAACGGCCCGATCCATACCAGCCTGGGACAACGTCCTAGGTTACAATCACGGCCATATCCCTGTTCCCTAGTCACAGTCCAACGAGGGTCAACGGCCCGGCCCATCGGAGACGCGCGATGCCTCAATCGTTGAGTCTCGTCATCGTACACGTCACGTTCAGCACCAAGGGTCGAACGCCCTACATCAGCGCAAAGCTTCGGCCCGATCTGCACGCATATCTGGCCACGGTCGCCCGCAACGCAGGTTGTGAATGTTACCGAGTAGGCGGCGTTGCCGATCACGTGCACCTCGCGATGCGGCTCTCTCGAACGTTGACCATCGCCGCGCTCGTCGAGGAATTGAAAACGTCGTCGTCCATGTGGATGAAGAAACGAAGCGAAACGCTGCATGGCTTCGCGTGGCAACGCGGCTACGGCGCGTTTTCCGTGGCGCCGAAGGATCTCGGGGACGTCGTCGAGTACATCGACAGCCAGGAAGAACATCACCGTATGCGAACGTTCCAGGACGAGTACCGGGCGTTGCTGGCAAAGTACGGTATCGAGTTTGACGAGCGCTACGTCTGGGATTGACCGATCGATCGGGCCGTTGGCCCTCGGGCTTCAATTCGCGTGAGCGTGAATCCGAGTCCTGGGACGTTGCCCCGGTCTGGTATTGGGCGGGCCGTTGGCCCTGAGGGCGGCGATGTGGCGAAATGGCGTCGCATGCCATCAAGGTGAGCGGCCTTGCCTGCAATCGTGATGGGAGATTACACTGCACGCTACCGTATCTTGTCCAGCGCTTCGCGCCCTGGCATGCCGACTTCGATGCCGAGCTCTTTGGCTTTGGTCGTGGCGGCCGTGACTTTCGAGTCGAGCATGCCCGCGGTGTCGATGGCGGGGATGATGGCGCAGGCCTCGCCGAACTTCTCGAACGCGTTGACGTCAAGGTAGGGACAACCGATCACGCCTTTCGGTCCTTTCACCACCAGCAGCTTTTGAGCGAGTTGAATCTCACGTCGCTCGAGACCTTCCCAGGCGGGATCGTCGGCAGGCAGTCGATCCGTTTTGACCGGAGCGGCGGCAGTTGCGCTGGCTGTCGAATTCGCGTCCCCGCCCGCCGCGTCATCCGTCGCGCGCGTGCATCCCACGACCGTTGCGAGAATCATCGACGCAATTGCGCAACCAACGATGGTACAACGTCGCATGAGAACTCCCTTGAGCTGGCGAGTGCGGTTTTTCAGCATGGGTCAGTCATGGCGTGCTCGAGCTACGAATTGGCCAACCGCGACGACGGCGATCAACGCCGCCGCCAACGGCATCAACCTCACAGCACTTCGCCGCCGTGCCGGCCGTCGGCCGCGCCGTCTTCCAGGTCGATGGCCTGGATCACTTCCTCCAGCTCGCGGCGTTCGACCAGATTCTTGTCCAATAGCAGGCGAAATGCCGCGGCCAGGTAGAGCTTGATCTGGCCGTTCTCGGCCGTCAGCCGCCGCAGTTCGTCGGTGATGGCGGCATCGCGATTGCGGGCCGTGCGAAGCCGTTCTTCAAGTTGCTGAATCTGGGCCGCCCGATCGCTCAAGTCGAGCTGTTGCCCCAAGTCGCCCAGCAGTAACCAGCGTCCCCAACCCATGACAAGTCCTCCGTGTTCAGGCTACGGCAACGTTTAGCACGGTCGTGAATTGACCGTGGCATCAATCCGTTTCGGCCATCTCGCGGGCGTGGTAACTCGAACGCACGAACGGCCCGCTGGCCACGTTCTTGAATCCCAGTCGACGCGCCGCGCGGCCCAGTTCGTCGAACTCATCCGGCGGCAAGTATCGCGCCACGGACAAGTGCTCCGGCGTGGGGCGCAGATACTGGCCCAGCGTAAGGAAGTCGCAGCCCACGTTGCGCAAATCGGCCAGCGTGTCGAACAACTCCTCGTGCGTCTCGCCCAGGCCGAGCATCAAGCCGCTTTTGGTTTTGATCTCGGGATTCAACGCTTTGACGCGCCGCAACAGTTCGAGCGTCCAGGCGTAGACGCTCTTGCGGCCCCGCACGGCGCGATACAATCGCGGCACGGTCTCTGTATTATGATTGAACACCTCAGGCACCGCCTCCACCACGCGCTCGATTGCGCCGGGCTTGCCCAGGAAATCAGGCGTCAGCACTTCGACGGCGGCGCCGGTCCGTTCGCGCACGGCCAACACCGAGCGATAGAAGTGCTCCGCGCCGCCATCGGGCAAATCGTCACGCGTCACCGATGTGATCACCACGTGTTGGAGTCCCAGCCGCGCGGCCGCTTCAGCAACCCGCTCGGGCTCGTCGGCCTCGAGCGCCTCGGTCTTGCCCTTGGGCACCGAGCAGAAACCGCAGGGCCGCGTGCATACGTTGCCCAGGATCATGAACGTGGCGGTCCGCTGGCTCCAGCATTCCATGCGGTTGGGGCACTTGGCGCTGTCGCACACCGTCTCCAGCCGCAACTCGTCGATCAGCCGGGCCGTGAATTGGTTGCCGCCACCCGACGGCACCTGCTTTTTCAGCCAGCGTGGCAGCCGCTCGGTCGAAACCGGCTCGGCCAGGCCAGACGGCGCAAGCGAAACGATCGGCAGCGACAGGCTCAAGGCCGGTTCCTTCTGGCTGGAGGCCTCGGGATCGGTGGGCTTTGTTTGGCAGGACACGGGATAGTACGAACCTCTTGGTCTCGCGATTGCTCAGCGTATATATATGATAGCGGAGGCAAGACCGAATGCGGTAGGCCGTCGGAACCCCTCGCAAACGTTCGTCGTATCCTTTTCTTCCTCCAGCCTCTCGTCTCCAGTCTCCAGCCCGACGCGCCAATGGCCAAAACCGGCAAGAAAAAAGCCCTCGAGGCGGCCCAGAAAAACGACCGGCCCATCGCCGAGAATCGCAAGGCGCGCCGCGAGTACGAAGTGCTCGACACCTTGGAGTGCGGCATCGTGCTGGTGGGCAGCGAGGTGAAGAGCCTGCGCAAAGGCACCATCTCGCTCGACGAAGCTTACGGACGGATCAAGGACGGCGAAGTCTGGCTGATCAATAGCGACGTGGCCGAATACGTCCAAGCCAACCAGTTCAATCACGTGGCCAAGCGACCGCGCAAGTTGCTGCTGCACCGCCGCGAGATCAAGAAGTTTGCCAGCAAGGCCTACGAGCAGGGGATGACACTGGTGCCGCTGAAAATGTACTTCAAGGAAGGCCGCGCCAAGGTGCTCTTGGGCATCTGCAAAGGACGCAAACTGTTCGACAAGCGCGAAGTGCTCAAAAAGAAAACCATGCAACGCGACATCAGCCGCGCCATGCGACGCGGGTAGCCGCGTTGGAGTACAGCCTTTAGGCTGTGTGTCCGCGTAACAACTGGTCCGCCTAACATTGCAATCGACAGGCTAAAGCCTGGACTCCAACAGGTTCGACGAGAGCATCGTCCCGGTACTTTGCAATGAGCGATCGACAAAACATCTCGTCCGGCAGCAAGTGGGAACCGCTGGTGGGCTATTCGGCGCGGTGAAAATCGGCAACCGAATCTACGTCTCCGGCACCACCGCCACCGACGAGCACGGGCAAATCGTCGGCACCGGCGACCCATACGCCCAAACCGTGCAGACCATCAAGAACATCCAGCGCGCTCTGGCCCAGGCCGGCGCCTCGTTGGCCAACGTGGTCCGCACGCGGATGTACGTCACCGACATCAGCCGCTGGGAAGAGTACGGCCGCGCCCACGGCGAATTCTTCGCCGCCATTCGCCCGGCGACCGCCATGGTTGAGGTCAGCAAGCTGATCGATCCGGCCATGCTCATCGAAATCGAAGCCGACGCGGAAATTGCTTGACTGCGCGACCCGCGAACCACCAAGGCCGATGTTTCGTACGCTACATTAGGGGAGTTTCGCGCCTGCGGCAGCCGCACCCAATTGCCCTTGTTCGCCTGCGACAACCCTATAGGATGGCAATCGTTCGGGCAGAGTCCCGGCCACGCATGCTGGCGATTGCTGCGCGTTACCTGGCCTGATTCTCACTGCACCGGCTCGTAAGTCCATGTTGCAGATCCGTGATCTTCACAAGTCGTATCGCGAGCCGGATGGCACGGCGCTGCCGATTCTCGACATCAAGGAGTTTCACGTCGCAGACAGCGAGCAGGCCGTGCTCATGGGGCGCAGCGGCTCGGGCAAGACCACTTTGTTGCACGTCATCGCCGGTATCAGCCGTCCGGACTCGGGCAGTGTCACGATCGACGGCACCGACATCGTGCGGTTGAGCGAAGCAGGTCGAGACCGCTTTCGCGCGGACAAGATCGGCTACGTGTTTCAAACATTCAACCTGTTGCCCGGCTTCTCGGCTTTGGAGAACGTGTTGCTCGGCATGTCGTTCGCAGGCAGCAAGACCGATCCGGCGCGTGCCCGTGACCTGCTCGATCGCGTGGGGCTGAAGCATCGCCTGTCGCACCGGCCGGCGGCGCTGTCGGTGGGCGAGCAACAGCGCGTCGCCGTGGCGCGGCGCTGGCCAACCGGCCGAAGCTATTGCTGGCCGACGAGCCCACGGCCAACGTCGACTCGGGCCATCAACAGCAGATCATCGACCTGGTGCGGCAAACGTGCCGCGAAGAGAGTGTCGCGCTGTTGATCGTCACGCACACGCCCGAAGTGGCCGAGCAGTTCACCCGCGTCGATCGGCTGGAAGACTTCAATCAGGCGGTGGCGGTCGCATGAGCATTTGGAAGATTGCCTGGCGAAGCATTCAACAGCGGGCGCTGGCCTCGAGCCTGACCGGCCTGTCGATGGCGCTGGGCGTAATGCTCGTGGTCGCCGTGCTGGTGATCCACGGCGCCATCAACCAGTCATTCTTGAACAACAAAGGGCTGGGCTACAACATCGTGGTGGGCGCCAAAGGCGGACGGCTCGACCTGGTGCTCAACTCGGTGTACTACCTGGCGCGGCCCATCGAGAACATTCCTTACACCTACTATCTCGAATTCACCGAAGGCAAATTCTCCAGCAGCGTCGAGACCGCCATTCCCTTGTGCCTGGGCGACACCTATCACGAATTTCGCGTGGTGGGCACTTCGTCCGACTTTTTCGACAAGCTGGACTACGGCGGCAACAAGTACACGTTTGCCTCGGGCCGCAATTTCAAACCCGACGAGCATTTTGGCGCCGTGGTCGGCGCCGCCGCGGCGCGCAGCACCGGCTTGAAGACGGGCGACAAGTTCCAGCCCTCGCACTCGGGCGGTCCGGAAGCCAAGGTTCACGAAGAAGCGTTCACGATCACGGGAGTGCTCGACCCCACCGGTACACCCAACGATCGGGCCGTGTTCGTGAACATGGAGGGCTTCTACCTGATTCCGGAACACCGCACGGATCTGGAAGGCCCCAACGCCAAAGAGGCGGCCAAGGAACCGCCCCCCATCGACCAGCGCGAAGTTACCTCGATCCTGGTGCTCAATGCCAGCATTCCGGGCGCTCCGCCCGAGCTATTGGCGCCAGGGCTGATGAGTCAAATCAATGGCGAGCCAGTGGCCCAGGCCGTGCTACCGATTCGCGAGATGAGCACGCTGTTCGTCACCTTCGTCGACCCGATGCGGATGGTGCTGTTGAGCCTGACGGTGATGATCGTGATCGTCGCGGGGATCGGCATCCTGGTGAGCATTTACAATTCGATGAGCGAGCGGCGTCACGAGATCGCCGTGATTCGCGCCTGGGCGCGGGCCGGTCGAAAGTGATGTTCATCGTGCTGGCTGAATCGATTTTGCTGAGTCTGGCGGGCGGGCTGGCCGGTTGGTTCGTCGGCCACGCCTTGATCCTGGCCCTGAACCCCTGGATTGTCGAGCAAACCGGCGTTTCGATCGGCGTCACGCAGTTTGTCGGCTACGAATTGGTTATAATACCAGGGTTAATCGCACTGGCCGCCGTGGTGGGCTATTTGCCGGCCATGGCCGCCTATCGCACCGATGTTGCCAAGGCGCTGACCGCAACGCCTTAGACCACGTTTCCGGCCCCAACAGGACTCCCCGCCCAGCCGCCGGCGTGCAAACCAGATCGCCGGCCCAGCCTCCAAGCCTGGAAGGATGAATCGCATGAATACTCCGACGCGAAAGTGTCTCACCTGGTCGCTGGCGGCCGCGCTGATGTTGTTCGGGCTTGTGGGCCTGTCCCAGCCGGCGCAGGCCTGCCCATTTTGTGCCGCCGTGGCGCTGACCTTCAGCGAAGAGATTGGCAACTCGCAAGTGGCCGTGATCGCCAAGCTCACTTACTTGCCGCCCCGCGCCGAAAGCGACGCTGCCGCCGCTAATTTTCAGGAGATCCCCAAAGCCAAGTTCGAGATCACCAAAGTGCTCAAAGGCGAAAGCGATCTGGGCGACACCCGCACCATCGAAACCGTCTATTTCGGCGACGGTCAGGTGGGCTCGAAGTTCCTGGTAATGGGCATCGATCCGCCGATGCCCAACTGGAGCACGCCCATCGCCATTAGCGATCGCGGCGAGCAATACATTGCCGACGTGCTGACACTGCCCAAGGACGAAGTCGAACGCCTGGCCTTCTTCCAGGAATACCTCGAAGACAGCGACGAACTGTTGGCCCGCGACGCCTACGACGAGTTCGCCAAGACGCCGTACTCGGGCGTACTGGCTCTGAAAGATCACATGAACCACGACAAGGTCGTCGAATGGATCAAGAGTCCGAAGATTCCCGTCAGCCGTCGGCGGCTGTACCTGACGATGTTGGGCGTGTGCGGCACTGAAGACGACATGCCGATGCTGGAGGAGCTGATCAAATCGAAGGACCGCCAGACTCGCGGCGCGCTCGACGCGTTGGTGGCGGCCTACTTGACGCTGAAAGGCCCCGAGGGCATGGCCTTGGTCGAAGACTTGTTCTTGAAAGACAAGGACGCCGAATATACCGACACCTACGCCACGATCATGGCGCTGCGGTTTCACGGCACCGAAGAAAAGATCATTCCCCGCGACCGACTGTTGGAAGGCATCCGGCTGATGCTCGATCGACCACAACTGGCCGACCTGGTGATTCCCGATCTGGCGCGCTGGGAAGACTGGTCGGTGATGGATCGTCTGGTCGAGCTGTTCAAAACGTCGGACGACGAATCGAGTTGGGTGCGCGTGCCGGTAGTGAATTACCTGCGTGCTTGCCCATTGCCAAAAGCCAAAGAGCGGCTGGCGGAGTTGGCGAAGCTCGATCCCGATACGGTGAAGCGCGCCAACTCGTTCTTCCCCTTTGCCGGCACGCCCGCAGCCGGCGCCGCGCCAGCGAACCAGAGTGCTGGCAAAGATGACGCGCCGACGCCCAAGCCGCCCACGCCGGTCGCGGCCGATACCGACGCAGAGCCCGCCGCGGCGGTCCCAGCCACGGCGGAGAAGCAACCTGCGAAAGAGGCCAAGTCGACGATCGGCGCCGAAAAGGCCGACGCAACCAAGCAAGAAAAGAGCAAGCCCGCGCCCACGACTGGCGCGGCGACTTCGACGGATCGCGAGACGAAGGTGGCAGCCGCCGGTGCATTGACGCGGCCGTTTGCCAAGGATGCGGCGCCCACACCCGTTCCGCCGGCCAGCACCCTGGGGGTGTTCGTCGGCCTGGCGGCCGCCGCTGTGTTTCTCAGCGGAGCCTTTTGGGCCATCCTGCTTGGCGGAAAACAAGCCGCCTGATAAAGACACAAGTCTTCCTCGCACTTGCCATGAGCATTGACGTCGAATCTCGCAACGCAGCGACCGACACGTACGAGCAGTACCGCGCTGAGCACGGCTGCCGTGGCCAGCTTGATCGTGGGACTGCTGTCGATTCTGGCAATCCTCGACTGGGCGTTGGCCGCGATTCCAGTCGTGGGCGTGGTGCTGTCATCGTTTGCCTGGCTGAAAGTCAAGCGACACCCGGATGAACTTACCGGCTCGGGACTGGCTGCCGCCGGCTTGGCGTTGTCCGCGTTTTTTCTGGTCGCCGGGCCGTCATGGCTGACTTACGTCTACCTCACCGAAGTCCCCCCAGGCTATGCGCGCATCTCATACGCCGAGCTGCAGCCCGATCCGATGGAGCCGGGCCAACTCGTTCCGCCCGAGGCTTTGGAGCTGGAAGGGAAGAAGATCTTCATCAAGGGCTTTGTCTATCCCGGCCGACAAAGTGAAGGAATCCGCGAGTTCCTGCTGGTGCGCGATCGGGGCGACTGCTGCTTTGGCGGCGATCCGAAAATCACCGACCGCATCCTGGTCAAGCTCGATCCGCCGCTGACGTTGACATACGCGCAGCGGTTGCACAAGCTGGCGGGCACGTTCCACGTGGAAATTCAGCAAAACGCGATCGACGGCGCCCGCGGCGGCGTGTACTACCACTTGCAGGCGGATCATTTGGAATGAAACAATCGCTGCAGAAATGGATTCCCCCGCGCATCGTGCTGGCCGTTGTGGCAAGTGCCCTGCTGGCGAGCATGACGAGTTCCGCGCTGGTGGCCGCGGAGCGCACGGGCGGCAGCGGGCGCGCCAAGGAGATCACGTTCGACGATATCAAGTTGGAAATGGCCAAGGGCGATCCTTACGATTCGTCGCTGCTGACCGACAAGATCAAGGCACTGGACGGAAAGCGAATCAAGATTCGCGGCTACATCCTGCCCGGCTTCCAGCAAAACGGCATCAAACAATTCGTGCTGGTGCGCGACAACATGGAATGTTGCTTCGGGCCGGGCGCCATGCTGCACGATTGTATCCTGGTCGAGATGGTGCCGCCGGCCGAGACCTCGTTCACCGTGCGCCCGGTCAGCATCGACGGCAAGTTCACCATTCACGAGTTCAAAATCGAAGAGAATGGCAACATCCTGGCCATCTATCACTTGGACGGCACGGAAGTCAAATAGCCCCGGCAGTGTGGCGAGCGCCGCGCCTCGGGTGCGTCGGTGCGCGGGGGCTAACTTTGGGCTGATCGCATTGGTGGCGGTCGCTCTTGCGGCTGCTTCGCGACCGTTGATGGCCTGCCCGTTTTGCACGGCGCTGAAGCCCTCGCTGGCGCAACAGCGTGAGCAGGCCGACGTGGTGGCCCTGGCCGAAGTGCTCTCGACGGACTCCAACAACCGCTCGAAGCTGCAACTTCACGTGGTATCGCAGGGTGGCGAAGCGTTTCACAGTGGACAAACATTGAGTGTGCCGCTGGATGTCGCGGCCAAAGCGGGCGCACTCGTCCTGTTGTTCGGCAATTCCGACGATGGCTCACCCACGAGCGCGACAAGCTGGCACGCCGTGGTCGCCAACGAGATCGGTTACGCCTATTTTGTCGCGCTCTCCCTCGCTCAAAACGCCGACCATCGAGCGCTTGCACTATTTCGCCAACTATTTGGAACATGCGGATCCGCTGGTGGCAGAAGATGCATATCTCGAGTTCGGTCATGCGCCGTTCGACGTTGTCGCACGAATGGCCGACGCGCTCAGCGGCCGGAAGTTGCGAAAGTGGCTGGTCGACCCCGCGGTGCCCGAGGCTCGCAAGGGCTTCTACGGACTGGCGATCGCCTTGGCCGCGCCGCCGGCGGAACGAGCCGCCACGGCCGCGTTCTTGCGCGAGCAGATCATGGCGCCGGCCAACGACTTCCGCGCCGGCTTTGACGGGGTGTTGGGCGGTTACCTGCTGCTGGCGGGAATGCCGGGATTGGAACTCATCGAGTCGCGCTATCTGGCAAATCCCAATTCGGCCGATGGCGACGTGCGTCATGCCCTGACGGCGCTGCGGTTCTACCACGAGTTCGGCCGCGAGATACCCCGACCGCGACTGGCTCAGGCCGCGGCGGCATTGCTCGATCGCGGCGAGTTCGCGGCGGAAGTCATCACCGATCTGGCGCGCTGGGAAGCTTGGGACTCATTGCCCGACGTCGTCCGCATCTATTCGCTCCCGACAACCGACGCGAGGACGCGGCGGGCGGTCGTGGGCTACTTGTTGGCATGCCCCGACGCCGAAGCGCGGCACGCGCTCGCACGACTGCGATCGGCCGACCCAGCGGGCGTCGACGCGGCCGAGGAAGTGCTCTCCCGCACGTCAGGATTGCGCGTCAACGAGTAGCGGGGGCACGAGCGATCGCCCAGAAACTCAACGGACGAATGCGAACGGCTCGCGCCGGTTACTCTTCGGTCAGGTCCTTCAGACCCAACCGCGCCAACCAGCGACCGCGCACCGGCTTGCCCGATTGGTTGGTCGTTTCCTCGCCGGTGTCTTGGGGATGCTCATCCTGATAGGCGCCAATCTGTCTTCCAACTCCATGCGATCGCGGGCAATCTTGGCGCGCTCGACCGAAATGTCGATCTCGGCCTTGCCGATCTTTTCGCGCCATTCGGCTTGTGCTTCGGCCAGCTTTTCTCGTTCGGCGCGAATGACCTCGTCGCGATCCAACAGATCCGCAATCGCGGCGTCGCTGGCGCTGCCGTTGCGTTCGCTGCCGGCTTCCACTTGACGCCGCAACTCTTCGATCTCGGCGTCCCTTTCGGCCACCACCTGGTTCGTGACCTGTATCGCGTCTTCGAGCGACTGGCGCTCGGCCACGGCTTTCTCGTCGTCCGGATCGATGTCGTCGGCTTCCAGCGAGGCCAATAGTTTTAGCTTCTGGGCTTCCCAGTCGAGCGCTCCACCGCCACTTCCGACCACGGCGGCCGAGCTCGGGCCCTTGCTCTTGAGCTTGGCCTCCAGCTCGGCGTTGGTACGCTTCAATTCGCGCAGCTCTTCCATGGCCATCTCGCAACGCCGCTGCAAGCCTGCATTGGTTTGTCCATCGTCATCGTCCTGGTGCGCCGCTGCAAGCTTCTGCTCGGCCGCGGACAATTCCCTCTGCAGACTGTCGCGCTCCTTGCGCAGCTTCTTAAGCTCGTCGGACTCTCCGCCGGATGACGCCTCGCGCAGCTCGGCCGCCAGTTGTTCGCTTTCGGCATGCGCCGCATTCAACGCCTCGCGCAGGCGGCTCAATTCGCCGTCGTGGTCGGCCGCACCGCTCATCTCGGCATTTGCCGCCGCACTCTGCGCGGCGGCCGCTTCGTGCCGCAGTTCTTCCTGGCGCTGGCGGGCCATGGCCAACTGCGCCTGGACCTCATTCAATTCTTCTCGGGCCGCGGACAGCTCGACGCGGCTCTGCTCCTGCTGGCTTTGCGCCTCGGCCAGCAAAGCCTCGCGAACGCGTAATTCCTGTTGCTGTTTGCCGGAGTCGACCCGTGCCGATTCGAGCTCGTCGCTTGCGCGGCGCGCTTCGGCCAGTTGTTCCTCCCGCTTTGCCAGCTCGCTTCGCAACGACTCGATCTCGCCCTGGGCGTGCTGCAACTCGGCGGCCTGCCGCGAACGTTCCGCAAGTTGCGCTTCGGCCGCGGCCAGCTTCGCGGCAAGCTCTTCGTTCTGTGCGCAGCTCGTGCAGCGTGTCGAGCTCGCCAGACTGCACGGCGTCCCGATCGTTCAGTTCGTTGGCCAGTCGCTGCTGTTCGGCCTGCGCGGCGGCGACTTGTTGGCGCATCGCGTCGACTTCGGCAGCGCTCAGCTCGCGCTGTTTGATGTGGTCGGCGTGTCGCGATCGATACTTCCGGGCGAGCCGCCGCCGCCGGTCGGTAAAGTCTTGCTGTTCGGCCAGAGAGTTCTCGCGCTCGCCCGCCGCCTGCTTGCGCAATTCATCCTGCAACTGCCGCGCCTGGCCCAATTGAGCCTCGGCGTCCTGTAGCTTCTCGACGGCCCCTGCCAGTTCCGTTCGATTCCGCTGCTCGCGCTCCTGCACTTGCGCCGCCGCAGCCTCGTGCCGTGCGATGGCTTGCTGCAAACCGGCGAGTTGGGCTTGCGCCTGTTCGCTTGCCGTCGCCAGTTCTTCCAGTTCGGCCAGCCGCTCGTTGGCCGCCGCCAGTTGGCTTTGGATTTTCGCAGCGTCGTGGGCAACGTTGGCAATTTCGACCTGAGATTGCTCGTCGCGGCCTTGCCATTCGGCGACCAGGGCCTCGCGAACTCGCAACTCTTGTTCCAGCCGGCCGGACTTGATGCGCTCCTGCTCGAGGTCGCTTGCCAGTTGCTCCAATCCGTTCAGTTGCTCGCGGGCCGCGGTCAACTCCGTTTGGCTTTCGCTTAGCTTGCGAGCGTTGCCGGCTGCATCGGCTTGATGCCGTTCGATCTCGCTTTGCAAATCGCAAACGATCGCGTCGCGTGATTGCAGTTGTTGCGTCAGCTTTTCGACCTGGGCTTGCGCGGCCTGCAACTCGTCGGCCAGGCGAACGTGTTCGGCGATCTTCTGTTGCGCGGCGTTCAGCCGTTGGCTCAAGCCGTCGCGCTCCTGGCGCAGCGTGTGCAGCTCTTGAGCCTCGTCGGCACGCGGTCCGGATGACTCGCGCAGTTGCTCCAGCAAACGCTCCTGCTCCGCTTCGGCGCGAGTCAAAGAGTCTTGCAAGCGAGCGATCTCGGCCTGCTGTTGTTGGAGTTGCTCCGACTGGTCGGCATACTGCGTCTTGAGTTCGCGCGCTTCGCGGCGGCGCTCCGTCTGGTCCCGTTCGCGCTCTGCTTCCCAAGCCTGCTGCCGAGCCTCGGCCTGCTGCCGCAGTTCTTCCTGACGCTGACGGGTGGCGGCCACTTGGGCCTGCGCTTCGGCCAATTGGTCGGCCAGCGACGCCAGCTCGACCCGCGTCTGCTCGGAGCGTTGCTGGGCTTCGGTAGTGAGCGACTGCTGAACGTGCAACTCCTGTTCCAGGCTGCCGCGCTCGACGCGCATCTGCTCCAGATCGGACGAGACCTGGCCGAGAGCTTGTTCCCGGCCGGCCAGCTCGCTGCGCAATCGCTCGACCTGGTCGTTCAAGGCGGACAGCCGGGCCTCGTGCGCCGCTTCGACGACGGCCGTGGCCTCGTCGGTGCTGTCGGTCGCCATTTCGCGGGCGATCTCGTCAGCCAGTTGCTGCAGCCGGTCGCTCAGCTCACCTTCCAACTGATCGAGCCGCGAACACTGCTGTGAGAAGATCTCGCGAGCGTGCCGCCGCCGATCGGGGCGCGTGGGATCGACCAACGGCACCGCTTCGGCAATGGGCAGAGGAGATGTGGAGACGCTGGTCTCGTCCATGGCGGCCGTTTCGATGTTGTCGTTTCCAATCATGCTCACTGCCGCCCGCGCCGTCCAACGACGATGCCGGAGACAGCCGTGCAAATCCAACGCACGCACCGGGTGTCACCCTAAAACACAAATGGGAAGTGCAATACTTCCCGGCGCGGCCGAACGAGCACTGCCCGTGGGAGTTAGCGCGACGCGAAGGCGCCGCTGCGGCGCCCGCCGGAAGCGTTCGATTCGCCCTAAATACCTATAGGCCATGGGCTGAAGAGCGTCAAAAACGCGGCGCTGCGGCCTGCGCCGCCTGGTCCTGTTGTGACGATTAGGGCCAACGGACCGCGTCAGCACGCGCGGCCCAGTCCGGTTGCATTGACTACGTGCTCGGGCTTTCCGCCGGTCAAACACGCGGCCACCTGGGCTGCCGTGCGCGAGCGAAGATTGGCCAGCGACTCCTGCGACACGAACGCCGCATGCGGGGTGACGATCACGCGGGGATCGTTCCAGGGCCGCTCGTGCAGATTCGGCGGCTCGGGATCCTGCACATCCAGGCCCGCGCCGGCCAGCCGGCCCGCCTCGAGCGCCGCCGCCAGTGCCCGATGATCGACCAAACCGCCGCGGGCCGTGTTGATCAGGTACGCGGTCGGCTTCATTCGCGCCAGAGTTTTTTCATTGATCAGATGGTGTGTGTCGGGCACCGCCGGCACGTGCAGTGAGACGTAGTCGCTTTGCGCCAGCAATTCGTCGAGCTCCACGTGCCGCACGCCCGGCGGCATGGCGCGCCCCGAGCGCGATGTGGCGAGCACCTTCAATCCGAGCGCGGCGGCCTTTTCCGCGAGTTTGGTGCCGATGTTGCCCAAGCCCACGATGCCCAGCGTTTGGCCTTCGATGCGCCGCAACACGGGACCGGATTGCAGTTCGTAGCGGCCCTGCTTGGTCTCGTGATGGTAGTAGGCGACTTTTCGAGCCAGCGCCAACATGAGCGCCAGCGCATGCTCGGCAACTTCAATCAAGCAATAGTCCGGCACGTTGGTGACCAGCATCTTCCGTTCGGTGGCGGCGGCCACGTCGATGTTGTCCAGCCCGATGCCCAGTCGCGACACGATCTTGCAGCGGGGGGCCGCATGGATCACTTCGACCGGCACTTTGGCCCAATTGGTCATGATGGCGTCTACGTCGGCCGCCAGGCCGGCCAGCGTGGCGACGTCGCCCGTGGGAGCGACGACCAGTTCCGCGTCGATCTCGGACAATGTTTTGCGTTCGATATCGAGATCGGCCCAAGCGTAGTCGGTCAGCAGAACTTTGAACTGTGACATCAGATCGGCGGAATTCCAGGCGTGAATGAGAACAGGACAGACGCGGCGCGAGAGCGCGTGGCCGCCTATCCTATCACGACAAGACGTTGCCTGCGAAGGGGACCACCGCGCGGCAAAATCGCGCCTACCGCAGGCCGTCGATGAATTGCAGGAAATGCGCTTCCAGCTTGCGAAAATCGTCGCCAAAGACGGCCGTAAAGTCGGCCATCCGCCGCGCCAGTGGATAGTCTTCAAAGTCGGGCCGTTCGGCCGTGCGCTCGACGTATTGGCCGAATTGGCGCGGATAGTTCTCGGTGAGAAAGAACACCCAGGCCCACGCCTCGGAATATGCCGCAGCCGGATTGGTTTGAAACTGACGATCGGAGCTCACCAGATTGACGAACGCGCCCGGCTGGCGGCCCAAGCGCTGCCACTGGCGAAACTGCGCGAGGCGCGGCCGGTTGATCCGATCGGCCTGGCGGGGATGGTCGCCCCAATCCCACACGCCGCGCGCCTCGAACATCGTGCCCAGCCCCTCGGCCACCCACAACGGCGTCGAAGTAAAGCGATTGTGGACACCCGTATTGAAAGCCACCTGATGCGTGGCTTCGTGGACGATCGTCGATTCGTTTTCCTGCCACGCCCGGGCAGTCGTCGCGCCGCCACCTTGATCGTAGAGCGTCACTCGGTTGGAGATCGGCGAGTAAAAACCCAATACGCCGGGGCTGACGCTCGAGCCCTGGCTGGCCGCGTAGTGCTCGAAGTCCGCGTAGCGCGGCCAGACGATCGCGACCAGCGGAAACTGCGGATCGTGTACGGGCAACTGTCGCAGGCTGAAGTACTGCACGCACGAGCGATAGAGATCTTCGAAACGCTGCGACCAGACGCTGCTGCGGCCCGGCGGATGCGCCACGAGATAGTGCCCCGTGCCGGTCACTTCCAAGTGCCCGCCCAGCTCGCGCTGCAACTGGGCGCGCATTTCGGCGGCCGAATAGCTGCTGAACGTAGGGCTCGTCTTGCGAAGCCTGGTGGCTCGATTCGGTGGAAACTCCCACAATCGGCCGTCGCGCGCCAACAAATACACGCGTTCGTTGGACCACGCCAGCGGCATGCCTTCGACATCGTTGCCGCCGATATCGACCGACATCGTGAAATCGTCGCGCAAAGCGCCCAGCAAGGGACCGCAGGCCGGCAAGCAAACCAGGACGAGAGTAGCTAAGGTGCAAAACAAGGCGCCAAGCTCCCCGGAGAATCGAAAAGTTGCCAGATGGGTATTCGGCGGCGAAGACGTGAGACCGCCCTGGGTAAGCAGGACGCCCGCCGCACGGATGCTAAAGCTTACGACGCAATTCGCCGCGCGGTGGAAGCTGCGCCGATGGTCGAGTTCGCGGCGAATTCGGGCTATTTCGTGTTTCGTGCGTGACGACCCTCTGGCGCGCCACGCGATGGCGGAAATGGTAGTGTCGTGAATCTGTGGTGCAGCCGCTGTAGCCGTGCTTTCGGACATTCCAAACGTGTCCGGCTAGATCCGCCATCCTGGGAGAGGTGCATCTTCAAATCTCGCTTTGGCTTGTTTCCATTGCAATGCTCACAAGGGACCAAATCTCGCGGGTGTGGATCCTCACTCCGGTGAAATCACTCACCTCTTTCATCCACGCCGCGATGTTTGGGATCAGCACTTTGCCTGGGATGGTGCACGAATCGTCGGTTTGACCGGCGTAGGTCGGGCTACTGTCGCGGTCTTGGCGATAAATAATCCGCTGGCTGTTGCTGTCCGCGAAGGGCTTTTGCGTGAGGGCAAACCCTAGCGGCCAATCGGTCAATTAAACCTGTCGTGTCGCTGGTTTCCTGATGACCACCAGCAATGCCCGCAGGCTGTAGCGGAAACCGGTGCGGCGCGTGGCGTTCGAGCGGTCCATGTCCCCATTCTACACCCATACGCCCGTAACGGCGGCACTTCCGCTTGTCGCCGCCGGGTTTCGGCCTTATACTGGGCAGTTTCGGCAGCCTGGCAGATGAGCGGCCAGGATTGCCTGCGAATCACCAACCGTGTCGCGCCTGTGGCTGGGCGCGGCTTGCAAACCAACTGCATCACGTTTCGAGTAGGATGACCCCGCCATGACGATGGACAAGAGTTTGAAAATGCGCCGTGGACTGGCCCGCGCCCGCAGCGTGTTGACGTGCGCCGAGCGGCTGACGCAACTGGCGCAAAACGAACGCTGGAAAGAGGGCGACAGCGTGTTCGGGCTGCCAAAGGTGCGCGTCTTCAAGCTGGCCATGAAGAAGAAAAAGAAGAAGAAAGAAGAGGGCGAAGGCGAGGCCGGCGCTGCGGCTCCTGCCGCCGGCGGCGAAAAGAAGGCCGAGGCCAAGAAGAAGTAAGCCCCCAGTGCGCGGGCTTACCAGGTGGATTTCGATGCGCGTCCGACTGGAATATGCTCGCAAGGGGCTGGCAGTGGAACTGCCCGACGAGCGGGTCGTGCGCACGCTGGCCTATAAGGACGCTGTGCCGCTGGCCGAACCCATTGCGGCACTCGATACCGTGCTGGCCCATCCCAACGGCACGCCACCCTTGGCCGAGTTGGCGCGGGGACGCAAAGACGCCTGCATCGTCATCTGCGACATCACCCGGCCGGTTCCCAATCAACTGATCCTGCCGCCCATCCTCTCCACGCTGGAAGCGGCCGGCATCCCGCGCCACGAGATCACCATCCTCATTGCCACTGGGCTGCACCGGCCCAATGAGGGCAAGGAACTGGTCGAACTCGTTGGCGACGACATCGCCGCCAACTATCGCATCGAAAATCACTACGGCCAGCGCGCCGACGAACACAGCTACCTGGGCACAAGTCCCCGCGGCGTGCCCATTCTGATCGACTCGCGCTATGTCGAGGCCGATTTGAAAATCACCGTCGGCCTGATCGAGCCGCACCTGATGGCCGGCTTCAGCGGCGGACGCAAACTCATCTGCCCGGGATTGGCGGCGCTCGAAACCGTGAAGGTCTGGCACGGGCCACAGTTCATCGAGCATCCCAACGCCGACTGCGGCATCCTCGACGGCAATCCCGTACACGAGGAAAACACCTGGATTGGGCGGCACGCGGGCTGCGACTTCATCGTCAACGTGGTGATCGACGCCGAGCGGCGGCCGCTCAAGTTCGTGGCCGGCGACATGGAAGCCGCGTTTCTCGAAGGCGTGGCGTTCGTGCGCGACGTGGTCGTCGACCGGGTGAGCGAACCGGTGGATATCGTCGTGACCAGTTCCGCCGGCTATCCGCTGGACACCACGTTCTATCAATCGGTCAAAGGGCTCACCGGCGCGCTGCCCATCGTCAAGCAGGGCGGCACGATCATCATGGCCGCCGGATTGACCGAGGGCATCGGCAGCCCCGAGTTCCAGCAGTTGTTCACCGAGCACGAGAATCTGGAAGTATTCGTCGAGCGGGTGCAGGGCCCGGACTACTTCGCGCTCGACCAGTGGCAGCTCGAAGAGCTGGCCAAGGTGCGCCGCAAGGCTAAGGTGAAAGTGGTCAGCGACGGGCTGCCCGACGAAACGCTGGACAAGTTGTTCGTGGAGAGCGCCCCCAGCGTCGAACAAGCCGTGGCCGATTCGCTGGCCGAATACGGGCCGGATGCCACGATCGCCGTGATTCCCAAGGGACCGTACGTGCTGGCGCAGGTGGGGTAGGCGTGGGGTTGCAGCGGCGCGTTAGCCCCCGGTGATTCACCGGGGGCTAAGCAACTCGTAAAGCGTCTCACGTGCATTGCGGCGAAGCGCATTCGCCGCGCTGTCGCTCTTTCAATTCGCCGCGTGCCGATATTGCAGCGCGCGGCCGAGTCGCTGGTGCGGATCGCGGGGGAATTCGCTGAACCAGATGTCGGCCTCGGGAAACAAGCGTTTGGCCTGGTGAAATTCGGATGCCCGCTCGGTGGCGGCATTCGCCGGATCGTCGGAATAGAACACCAGCCATAGCTCGTCGACGCCTGATTCGCCAAACAGGCCCAGCAGTCCGGGCGCCTCGACCCTCGTCGCGGCCGGATTGCGCCACCGCCACTCGTCGCGCAGAGACTCGCTCTCCGCGCCGGCCGTCTCGGCCAGCGAATCGTACCTGGCCAACAACAGATGCCGCTGGTGCAGCCAATTGACGTGATAGCCAAAGAACAACGCCAGCACCGTCACCACCAGCAACAGCGTCCGCAACGAGATGCGCCAGCGCCAGGTGGGTTTGACGAGGATGGCCATGCGTCTATTGGGCGCGGATGCAACGATCCGAGTCAAGCGTCGGCGATTGACGGAGAAGGAAAATTGACCACAACGCCACGACGGACACGACGAACCGCGATTTTAATTCACTCCACCGCCTTCGGCTGCGCTTTCTTCCATTCATCTGGCGTTACTGCCTTGCGCTGGTGTACCAGCACGTGGGCTCCCTTCATGCCGCCGAGGATGATGTCGGGGAGCTGGTCGTCGTTGATGTCGGCGATGGTAACCTGACGGCCGATGCCGGTGTCGGCGGCGGCCTGGTAGGGGATCCAGTCGACTCCGTCTTGACCGCGCACCAGCTTGAACCAGTAGACCACCGCGCCGGCGTCCCACAGCGGGCTTTGCGTGTGGTGCGACCAGTAGGTCTTGCCGGTGACGATGTCCTTCAGCCCGTCGCCGTCCATGTCGACCAAGTTCACCGAGTGCAGCTCGCTGAACAGCAGGCCGTAACGGTTTTCTTCGGGCGTGCGCCCCATGATCGTGTGGGGGCGGAAGATGATGTTGTCGCCGTCTCGCAGTTGCTCGTGCCAGGCCAGGCCGAATTCGTGGGCAGCCAGGCTCGTGATCACGTCGTTGTCGCCGTCGCCATCGACGTCGTAGGCGTACATCTCGGCTCCGCCAGGGCCGGCGAAGTCGCACTTTGCGGAATGCCCACAGCGGATCGGCCGAGAGATCGGCGGGCTGCTCGAACCAGCCATCTTTGGTGATGATGTCGGTGCGGTCGTCGCCGTTGATGTCGCCAATGCCCAGTCCGTGGCCGAAGGGAATCGGCGCGGTCTTCTCGCTAATGTTGTGAAACGTCCAGTCGTCGAACGGCTTGTCCCAATCGATCGTGGCATAGCCGAAGTAGCCCTTGTTCGTGCAAACCAGCTCGGGCCGCTCGTCGCCCAGCAGGTCGATCAACTGCGGCGACTCGTTGCTCACCGCGTCGATCACTTCGTGCTTGGGCCAGGGCTTGTCGAGGCCGTCGGGGCCCGGGTTTTCGTAAACGTAACCGGGCGTGCCGGGAAAGCCGGCAACGAAGATGTCGTTGTGCTCGTCGCCGTTGAAATCGTAGACCCAGGCGAAGAAATGATCGGCGTAGCGCTTGCGCGGCTGGGCCTTGGGCGGATAGATCTCGTGCTTTTGCTGGAAATCGGGGCCGGCAAACCAATACGGCCCATAGACCGCGTCGGCAACGCCGTCGCCGTCGATATCGCCCACGCCCGCGCCTTCCGAATAGTAAACGTCAGTGAGCGGAATGACGTCGAAAGAGTGCAACACATGGTCAGCCGCGGAAGCGATAGCGGCTGTGCCGGCGATGGCCGCGAACGTCATAGTGCAAAGAGCACGCATGCGGGAACTCCTGGCGAGGTACGCTACATTGATATCGAACATGCCCCTCGTATTCCTGGCGGGTCGGCTAGTTTGCTTTTTTCTCGGGAGTGCCCCGCATCAACTGCCGCCGCGCGGCTACGCCTCGGCCACTTCCAGCGTGAACTGCTCGATGTTGTTGCTGCCGCTCTTGCGGAAGGGGCGCGGCATGGGCTGGGCAACTCCACGGCCATCGATGGCGCGGCAGCGGAAATTGTAATTGCCGGCGGATAAGCCCGGATGCGCGCCGGCCCAATGCGCGGCGGTGAACGGCATCGGCCAGGTTAGGGGCCGGCCCGAGCTGTCAAAACCGTACGTGCCAGGCGGGATCGTGTCGTCGGGCAGCCCTCCGCCCCAGGTTTCCGGCACCGGGAGAATCTCCATGTCGAGCCAGGGCGCCGTGGTGAAGTGGGGATCGTTTGTGTGCTTCGTGCCCTGCGGTTCGGCGGAGACTTGCACCTTGCCAAGGCCGCTGATGCCAACTTGCGCATAGCCGGAAAGCGCGAACTTCTCGCCCGCTTTGACTTTTCGCGGCGCCGCGATCGTTGCCGCAAACGTCTTCATCGGGCTGTCGATATCGTTGCCTTGCTCGGCATAGGTGTCATTGGCGTGAAACAGATTGGTGAGCACGACGTGCGACACCCATTTCACGTTCTTGAAGCCATAGGTCTCCGGCACGACGATGCGCACCGGTCCGCCGCGCGTGCTGCTAAGCCATTGGCCGTTGAGCTTGTAGCACAAGATGACCGGCGGCAAGTCGAAATAGTCTTCCATCACGCGGCCGATGGGCAGCGAACTGCGAAACATCTGCTGGGAGTCATCATTGTGGTAGCCGTAAAAAAACACGCGCCGCGTATCCTCGCGCGGTTGGGTCATCCAGATCACTTCCCGCAACGGCACGCCTTCCCAAATGCCCATGCCCAGCGGGCAACCGAGGTTCAGGCAGGTCATGATCTTCGGAAACCGCACGGCATGCTTCTCGCCCAAAGCCAGCAGGGCATCGAAGTCGAGCGCCGTGTCGTCTTGCTTGGTGAGCGGATGGCGCAACCGCACGGGATGGTCGGGATCGGAGATCACTTCCAGCCGCCATGAGTCGCGCGTCATGCCGACCTCGGACTTTTTTTCCTCCGGCAACTCGTGCGGCAGCGGCTCGCCGCGCGACACGTCGGCAAACAATGCGTCGGGTGTCAAGTAACTGCCAAACCGCTTGGCCTTTTCCTCGGCGTTCGACAGCAACGATCCGCCCGTCGCGGCCCGAGCGCGTGAAGTCCAACCTGGGGTGGAGGGCATTGCCAGGCCCGCGACCCCCAGCTTCAGAAAGTAGCGTCGCGTTAGATCACGGTGCCGCGAGAGAAAATCGCCGAACGGATCCATCGGTAAGACTCCCCTGAAAAACGGGTTGGCAAAACATCTCGAACCGGGCGGCGGGGCGGGCCGGTTCGGCTTCGATCTTAACATGCATCCGCAGCCAATGCACTCGCTTGCCGCTACGCTTCAGGTGCAAAAGCGCGATGGCGAACTACCCCTTCACGCAGTCCATCAGCACCGCGATTGGGTACTCCAGAAAATCGTTCCAGAACTCGCGGCCTAGCGCGGCTTCTCCTTCGGGAGCTAGCGTGGGCTGGTGGACGCGGAAGTTGTGGAAGCCGGCCGCTTCGAAGGCTTCCTGGTAGGCTTCGATCGGCAGATAGTAGTTTTGGATCTCCAGCTTCTTGTCGCCGAGCTTGATCACCCAGTCGATCGGTGCGCCTTCGTAGACGCGGTCCGCCAGCCGCATTTCGAAGCCGTACTTGCGATAGTCGGCTTGGCGAAAAAAGTACACGTCGGGATTCGTCGTGTACGTTACGAATCGTCCGCCCGGCCGCAGCAGACGGGCGAGCCCGCGGCACATTTCGGCCAGCTCCGCGCAATCGTGGGCATAGACCAACAGCCACGCCGCCACGGCCAGGTCGAGTTGGCGCAGCGGCTGTTCGGCGCGGGCGTCTTCGACGGCGTATTCGATGCCCAGCGGCGCGCTCGCTTCTTCGGCCCGGGCCAGTTCGATCATCGCCTCGGAGATGTCGAGTCCCAGCACGCTGGCCGCGCCGGCTTGGCGCAGCAAGCGCGTGAAGTAGCCTTCGCCGCAGGCGACGTCGACGACCGACTTGCCCTGCAGATCGCCCACCAGCTTCATGAGCGAATAGGTTTCCACCGCCCAGCGCCACGGCTGCTGCTTGGCTTGCTTGTATTGTTGGCTGATCTGGTTGTAGTCGGTGGTCATGATGGCTCCGTCAGACATGTGCAACAGGCGTCAATGCAAACCGCGACAAATGGCAATGGTTCAAGGTGGCAAGGTAGCAGATCCGTGGCCTTGTACATCGATCACTTGGCGCCTCGGGACAAAATGCTTGCGGAGTGGGGGACAGTCCCCTGTGAACGGTTCGTTGCCGGCCAATCTGCCGATCAATCGCTCGGTAGGCGTTGTAGCGGCAATGGCGCGATTGGTGCCCGCCCCGTGCCGGCTACGCAAACCGCCGGCTACCACCACCAGCCCGGGAACGAATAGTAGTAGTACCGCGCCGAGGGCATGATGCGCGTGGCCTCGTCTTCGACCCAGTCGAGCTGATTGCTCAACAACTCGACGCGCCATTCGAGCTGGGCGCCGCGCGAGCCATTGACGAGTTCCTGCCCGCGCTCGTACTGCAATCGGCACACTTCCGCCCGCAAGCGATAGCGTTCGACATCCTGGGGATCGATCGTGTTGGCCTCGCGCTGGTTGACCGCCACGGCCTGCTGCCAGCGGGTGGCGGCTTCCACCTGCTCGGCCCTGGCCCGCCGCAGCCAGGCAGCGAACTCACCGCTGGCTTTGCCGGCTTCGGCCCGCTGCAATCGCAAGCGGGCGACGGCCACCTGCTGCTGGCGCTCGAGCACCAGGCTGGTGGGCGCCGTGCGGGGCACTTTCTCATTCATGCGCACCAAACGCGCCAAATTGGCTTCGGCCAGTCGCAGTTGCGCGCGGCAGTAGCGCAGCTCGACGCTCTCTCGCGCCGCCTCGGCAGGCGCCGGCCGCTCGGCAGGCGCTGACGGCTCGGCGTCGCCCACGGCCCAGCAAGTCGCCACACAAACGAATACGGCGTACATGATTGCACCTCATGGGCTTGGGACAATGCCAGGGCAAGCCAGATGGCCTCATTGTACACCCGCTGGGTTTCATGTTGGCGGCGCCCGGTCCATGCCGGTCTGGTAAAGCCTGCGCTTCGCATCGGTTCAACAATCTATTTCTGTTGGACGGTGAGCATTGGAAAAGGTTGACCGGTCGCGGCCAGTTGTCCGATAGGCAAACAGACGCGCTTTTGGCGAAATGGCGCGGCGGCCATGTGTGAAGGACCATTTACGCCCCACAGGAGGTTTCCCCTTGTCAGGCTACAGCAACCAATCGAATTGGAACGGCAGCGATCGGCACCCTCGTTACTGGGGCTTGGAAATCTCGAGTTGGGCCATGCTGGCCGCCGGCGCGACGTTGGCCGTGGTGGTGATCAACGTGATGATTGTCCGGCCCGCCAACTGGCAGCTCGCCCAAGTCCGCCGCCAGATGGCGCAGCTCGAAGCGCAGGTCGAAAAGCTGGCCGGTCAGAAAGACCAGGTCGCCGAGACCAACACGCTGTTGGGCCAATTGGCCGAGCAAGCCCAGCGCCGCGACGAAGCCAATGCCTCGCTCGACGAAATCGCCCAACTCCACGTGCGGCTGAATCGTCAGACCGGTGAGATCGATCGGGCGTTGCGCGCCGTCGAGAAGTTGGCCGCCCTGGAAGACGCGCTGGTGGAAAACGACTATCGCGTGGCCGAGGCCGCCAAGACTCTGGTCAAGATGGAAGCCCTGCAAGATCGGCTGACCGGCCGCCAGTACGACACCGTGCAAAGCCACATCGCGGTCGACTCGCTCGACAAGCTGCGTGAGCGCCTGCTGGAAGCCCATTGCCAATCGGTGGTGGCCGAGGACGGTCTGGACGCGATCGATGCCCTGCAAGGCCGCCTGGCCTCGACCTTGGGCGCCAGCGACGCGGCCGAAGCCAGCCTCGACGAGTTGGTCGCGCTGCGCGACCGCGTGGACAACGAAGGCTTGAACATCGAAATCGCGCAAGATCGCATTGAAAAGCTGATTCAACTCAAGGATCGGGCGATCGAACAGACGGGCAACCTGGTGGCGGCCACCGAGAACCTCGAGCTGATGATCGACATCCAGGATCAAATGCAGAAAGTGGCTCTCACGTTCGGCCAGATGCGCCACTGGATCACCGAGATCGTGGCCTTCGAGCCGACGCTGAACCGCGCCATGCGAAGCCTGCAGCCCCTGATGCAGCTTGGCAACCTGCGGCACATGAACGCCACGCAACTGCGGCAAGTGGTTCGCGAGATGGGCCAACATCGCGAGTCGCAACTGGCCGAGACCGACGCCCACGACACCCCGGCCGACACGACGATCGAGAACGAAACGCTGGCCATGCCCTCGATGGTCGGTTCGAACCTGGCCAACTGAGTCGCCCTGTCCGTAGCTGAAGTCCTGAGACTGTCCCAAGACTTCAGACGGAGGCGGCTGAAGTCTCGCGCTCTCCAGCTACGTTGGAATAGTTACGCCCGCACCCTCTGGTGAATCCCAACCAAACGGCTTACCATCACGATGCTGCAATCAACCGATACGCGACGCGACACGCAACCCTCCCGAGCCGCTCGCGCCGCGCATCGGCCGAATCAGGCCGGGCAACCCAGGGGTATCATGTCGAGACCAGTCGTCACACCCGTCACTTCACGGCGTCAACAGAAGCAGTTCATCAAATTCCCTTGGAAGCACTACGAAGGTGATCCCAACTGGATTCCGCCTTTGTTGATGGAGCACAAGGGGCTGTTGGGCTACAAGCACCATCCCTTCTACGACTACGCCAAGATCCAAACCTTTATCGCCACCCGCAACGGCGAAGTGGTCGGCCGCATTGCCGCCATCGTCAACCCGGTACACAACGAGCGGGCGGGTGAAAAGCGCGGCTTCTTCGGCTTCTTCGAATCGATCGAAGATCAAGAAGTGGCAGACGCCCTGTTCGACGCCGCCCGCGACTGGCTCTTCGCCCAAGGCATGACTTCCATCCGCGGGCCGGCCAATCCCTCGCTCAACTATGAGATCGGCCTGTTGATCGAAGGGTATCACTCGCCGCCCTGCTTCATGATGACGTACAACAAGCCCTACTACGCCCAACTGATCGAGGGCTGGGGCTTCAAGAAGACGCAAGACATGCTCGCCTTCTGGGGGCACGTGGACATGGTTGCCAATCTCGATAAGAAACTGTGGTTCATCGGCAACGAAGCGAAAGAACGCTTCAAGGTCACCACCCGGCAGATGGACGCCAAGCACTTTCGCAGCGAAGTCGAAATGTTTCTGAACGTCTACAACTCATCGCTGGTGGGCACGTGGGGATTTGCGCCCATGTCGGCCGGCGAAATCAAGGCATCGGCCGCCGGGTTGAAACAACTCATCGCGCCCGAGTTGGCGCTGGTCGCCGAGATCGATGGCAAACCGATCGGCGCTTGCCTGGGGCTGCTCGACTACAACCCGCGCATCAAGGCGATCGACGGCCGGTTGTTTCCCTTCGGCTTCCTGAAACTGATCACCAACAAACGCGCCATCCAGAAGATGCGCGTCATCAGCATCAACGTCATACCCGAATACCAGCGCTGGGGATTGGGCGTGGTGTTGCTGGGAGCGCTGATCGAGCCCATGATCAAATGGGGCATCCAGGAAGTCGAATTCTCCTGGGTGCTCGAGAGCAATACGCTGTCGCGATCCAGCCTGGAGAAAGGGGGCGCCAAACTCGACAAGACGTATCGCATGTACGACTGGGATCCGCAGGCATAGCAAACCCATGCGTCGGGCGGCACGGTCCGGGAACTGGCTCATTTTTCGGCCAAACCGCGCAAGCCCGCGCTTTTGGTGACGCGCTGAAAAATGTGCCTGTCCCCTTCCGCGGCCGGCATAGCAAGCAATACACAGGGTGACGCACCTCGCCGCTGCTGACAGAGGATCGTCGATCCGCAGATTACACGGATTTCGCAGAAATACGAGTTCAGAGTTCGACATCGCCTCCTCGGCGCGAGAACCCATCAGCCTGAATCGTCGTCTTTATCTGCGAAATCTGCGGATCGATCTTGATAGTTGGTAGCGTAGAGTGGCACTGGCATATTGCCAGTGCAGTATGCTTGAGTGACGCGCTCTGCATGAACCTCCTCGTGCGGCGCGCCAGACGGTTTGCATCCGCCCCCTCGTAGCGACGTCGAGTCCGCGCCGCTGCGGCGACCATGCCAATGCTCAGCTCCATCACCGACACGCTCTACGACTGGTGGCCGCACATCATCACGCTGGTGTCGCTGGGCCTAATGACCGTCGCCTCGGCCCACATCGTGATGTACAAGAAGGACACGAGGGCGGCCATCGGCTGGATCGGCGTGGTGTTGCTCTCGCCCATCCTTGGCGCGGTGGCCTATGCCGTGCTGGGCATCAACCGCGTGCAGCGGCGGGCCGTCAACCTCCGCGCTCCCAGGCGTTATATCAGTCTCGACGCGCGCCATGCCTGCGGTCGCGACGAAGTGCTTCGCCGCCTGCCGCCCCACCTCCAGCGGCTGGCGAGCATGGAAAAGCTGATCGGAGAGTTGACCGGCCGGCCGCTCTTGGGCGGCAATCGCGTCGTGGCATTGGTCGGCGGCGCCGAAGCCTATCCGCGGATGCTCGAGGCCATCGACCAGGCCCAGCACACCGTCGCGCTGAGCTCCTACATCTTCGACAACGATCGCACCGGAGGGCAGTTTGCCGCCACGCTGGCCGCGGCGGTCCAGCGCGGCGTGCAAGTGCGCGTCATCATCGACGCCATTGGCGCGCGCTACTCGTTTCCCTCCATCATCCGCACGCTGCAAGAGTCGGGCGTGCCGGTGGCGCGGTTCTTGCCCACGATGTTGCCGGGCCGCTTTTCCTATTCGAACTTGCGCAGCCACCGCAAGATTCTCGTGGTCGACGGCCGGCTCGGCTTCACCGGCGGACTCAACATCCGCGACGGCCACGACGCACGGCTCAATCCTCCGCATCCGATTCTCGACCATCACTTCCGCATTGAAGGTCCGGTCGTTGGGCAATTGCTGGAAGTGTTCGCCGAAGACTGGGCCTTCTGCACCGAAGAGCTGCTCGAAGGCGAAGCGTGGTTCCCTGAATTGCAGCCGGTCGGCACGGCGCTGGCCCGCGGCATCTCGGCCGGGCCGGACAGCGACTTGGACAAGCTGCGGCTCACGCTCGAAGGCGCGCTGGCCAGCGCCGAGTCGAGCGTGTGCATCGTCACGCCCTATTTCCTGCCGGAAGCGTCGCTGGTCGGCGCGCTCAACGTGGCGGCGTTGCGCGGCGTGGAAGTCGACATCATCCTGCCCGAGGCCAACAACCTGACGATGGTCAAATGGGCGTCCAACGCCATGCTGTGGCAGGTGCTGGAGCGCGGCTGCCGCGTGTGGATGTCGCCCGCGCCATTCGACCACACCAAGCTGATGCTGGTCGACCGCGCCTGGACGCTGTTGGGCTCGGGCAACTGGGACCCCCGCAGCCTGCGGCTGAACTTCGAGTTCGACGTCGAATGCTACGAAGCCGAGCTGGCCGCGCAACTCCACGAATGGATGATGGAAAAGCGCCAGCGCGCAAGGCAAGTCACCCTGGCCCAAGCCGACGGCCGCAGCCTGTTGGTCCGCTTGCGCGACGGCGTGGCCCGGCTGTTGACGCCGTATTTGTAGGTTGCGGGTCGATCAATCCTCGTAATCCTCGACCACGCATCACCGGCGCGGGTTCTCAGCCACGGCCCAGGGAATAATATAGGCGCCCTGCTCGCCATTCGGCGTCCCGGTGAAATGCCGAGAGTTATTTAAGTCGTTCCGTGGAAATAACTTAAATCGTCGCATCGAAGGCCGTTGCGAAGTAAGCCGCAAAAAAATTTGGCACCAACGCGGCGTGTTAGCTAGAATCGCAGGATTAGTAATTCGTTCGATTTGCGTTAGAGAGGGATGAGCGCCATGACCACGATCCTCGCCTATATCGATCCTGGCACGGGAGCACTTGTTCTCCAGGTCTTAGTGGCCAGCGTGCTGACCGCGGGCTTCTTCGTGCGGCGCACCATCGCCCGGCCCTTCGTGCTGCTGCGGCAGTTTTTCAGCGGCAAGACCGAACGCTAGTTCCTTCCGCGAGTCGTTCGCGCCACGTCCGGCCAAGTCGCATGCGCACACTGACCGAAGAGCAGCGGCACGCAGCCTCGTTTCGCGATCCCAGCGGGTTCGTGTTTCGCGACAACCGGGGCGTCCTGCTACGACAAGTCAACTCTTGCTATGCCGACGACTATCGCCAATTGATGGATAGCGGCCTGTATGCCGACCTCGCCAGCACCGGCAGCCTAATCGAACACGAGGAAGTCGACCTTGACTCGCCGGAGTCTGGCGAAGCCGAATGCGTCATTCGACCGCGCAAACTGCCATTCCTCTCCTGGGCGTACGAATGGAGTTTTAGCGCGCTGAAGGACGCCGCGCTGCTGACGCTCGCCATCCAGCGTCGTGCCATCGCCGCCGGGATGTGGCTGAAAGACGCTAGCCATTTCAACATTCAATTCGATGGCGCCCGGCCGGTTTTGATCGATTCGCTCTCGTTCGAGCGGTACGAACCCGGTGCTCCCTGGCCAGCCTATGGTCAGTTCTGTCGGCATTTTCTGGCGCCATTGGCGCTGATGGCCAAGACCGACGTGGAATTGTCGCGCTTGCTCAGGATCTATCTCGACGGCATTCCGCTCGACCTGGCTAGCAAGCTATTGCCCGCGCGAACGAAGTGGTCGCTCGGCCTGCTCACGCACATCCACCTGCACGCCAGGTTCGTCCACAAGTACAGCGACACATCAGCGTCACGGCACAAGAAAGTCTCGCGTGGAAGGGTGTCGCAACAGGCGTTGCTGGCAATCATCGACAGCCTCCAACGCACGATCGAAAGCCTCAAGTGGCAACCGGCCGGTACCGAGTGGGCCAACTACTACGACGAACACTCGTACTCGTCGAGCGGTTTCCAAGCCAAGCAGCAACTCGTCGACCGCTTCATCCGTCAAGTCAGCCCTGAATCGGTTTGGGACTTCGGCGCAAACGTCGGCGTTTTCAGTCGGCTGGCGGCGGCGCACGCGGCCCGCACCTATGCCTTCGACATCGACCCTGCCTGCGTCGAACGCTGCTACCTCCAGGCTCGGGACGACGCCGCGGGTAATCTCTTCGCTTTGTGGCTCGATTTGTCGAGTCCGACGCCTTCCATCGGCTGGGCCAACCGCGAGCGGGCGAGTCTGTTCGACCGCGGACCGGCCGACCTCATCATGGCATTGGCGCTGATTCACCACCTGGCCATTTCCAACAACGTGCCGCTGAGGAACGTGGCGGCCATGCTCGCTGGCTTGACGACCCATCTGATCATCGAATTCGTGCCCAAGTCCGATCCCCAGGTGCAACGCTTGCTGCAGTCGCGCGCGGACATCTACGCCGACTATCACCGCGCGGGTTTCGAACGGGCTTTCTCCGCCTATTTCGAAATCGTGGAATCCGTGCCCGTCGGAGAAGATGGACGTATCGTGTATCTGATGCGGAAGCGCCCCGTCAAGCCATCACCTTAGACCTAGACAAGGTCCGGATACCATGCACCACGGGCTTGCCACGGTACTGCCACCGCTGCTGTTCGCGGCCGCTCCCATCCTGCTGCTGGCGGCTCACAATTATGACCAAGTGCGTCTCTCGCAGTTGGCCGCTCCCCTGATCGTGTCGGTATTGGGCGCCTTGCTGTTGCTGGGGCTGTTGCGGTTGATCTTGGGCAACTGGCAAAAGGCCGCGGTTTTGACCTCGATGTGCGCCTTGGCTTTCTTCACCTACGGGCATATGCACGAGCTGCTTGCTTCGCTGCAATTGATGAGCAAAACGCGCTATATTCATTACGTCCTCATGCCGACCTACCTGCTGGCGATTGCGGCCGGCGGCTTGTACATCCTGCGGACGCGCCGCGATCTGACAAAAGTCTGCCAGGCGCTGACGGTGTTCGGCCTGGCCATCTGCATGATCGCCGTCGTGCAACTGGCCAGCCGGAAAATTCCCACTTCCGCTGGCCCCAGCACCTTCGCACGGTCGCAGGACGCGAAGCGCATGAACGAACTGCTCGCCAAGGCGCAGCGGGCCGATGGCGAGCTTCCCAACATCTACTACATCATTCTCGACGGTTATGCGCGCGACGACGTGTTGCAAGAGTATTTTGATTTTGACAATAGGCCCTTCGTGAAAGAACTCGAAAAGCGAGGGTTCTATGTCGCGCGGCAGAGCACGTCCAATTACATGCTCACGTTCCTGTCGCTCACCAGTTCACTGGACATGCGATACCTCGACATGTATCTCGACCATTTGGACCCTCGGAGCCGCGCCCAAGTGCCCCTGCACGAAGTGCTGTGGAACAACCGCGCGGGCGCCTATTGAAAGCGGCCGGATACAAATTGGTTCACTTTCGCACGAACTACACGGCAACCGAAAAATCCGACATCGCCGATATTCAGTTGCCGCAATCGGCCCCCGAGTTCGACTTGGTGCTGGGCAGCACGACCATGTTGAAGCCCTTGCTTTCGATGGGCATCGTCCCCTGGCTGAGCGCCGAGCGGAGGTAACCTGTACCGCTTCATGCTCGATACGATCGAGGAGACCCCGACCTGGCCCGCGGCCCGCCCGCTGTTCGTGTTTGCCCATTTGGTTTGTCCCCACCCCCCAGCCCTGCTCGATCGCGACGGCAACGTGACGAGGCGTGTCGACGTCGAGGGAATCCAACTCGGCGGCACCGAGCTATGGAAGGATCACGAAGGCTATTTGGGACAAGTGGAGTTCTGCAACCGCCGTGTGCTCGAAGTCGTCGACACGCTGATCGCCAAGTCCACGCGACGGCCGGTCATCATCATCCAGGCAGACCACGGCTCGGCCTCGAACTATCACTCCGACCAACCCGCGGCGCAACAAGAGCAGCTCGTCGAGGAACGCTCCGGCATCCTCAATGCTTACCTGGTGCCCGAGGAAGTCCGCGAGCGGCTCCCCCAAGACATCACTCCAGTCAATTCGTTCCGCATCCTGCTCTCTGAATTGCTCGGTCTCGACCTCGAACCTTTGGAGGAGCGGGTCTACTTTTCCTGGTACGATGCACCTTACGACTTCGTCGACGTCACCGACAAAGTCCACCCCGGCAGCGAAGTCCACGCGGGCGGCGCGGATACCGGCGATCCCGCCAAATGATGGCGCGGCCAGTGCTTCGCGCCTCGCTCGCGCTTCGGATTGGCGAATCGGCGGACAGCCTCAACCAGGTGCCGGTGCCATCCGGCGCGCTGGGGCGAAAACGTTGACCCCTACGCACCGTCCCACTATATTCGGGTTATCGGTGCGAAACGGTTGCGTGTCTTGTGTTTGCGCTGATGCCTGCCTTGCTTTCCGCTCGTTTTGCCCTCCGAGCAACGTCGCCATGAAATCGCCGACTCGACTGCTGCTCTCGGCCGTTGCGATTTCGCTCTCGTGGTTGGCAAGTGCGCCGGCGGTTTGGGGCGACGAACCGAAGGCCGATCCGGCCCACGTCGAGTTCTTTGAGAAGAAAGTGCGGCCGTTGCTGGCGACGCGCTGCCACGAATGCCACGGCGCGAAAGTGCAAAAGGGGAGCCTGCGGCTCGACTCGCGCACCGCGGTGCTGGCCGGGGGCGATACCGGTGTGGCCATCGTGCCCGGCAAGCCCGAGGAGAGCCTGCTCGTCGACGCGGTGCGCTACGGCGACATTTATCAGATGCCTCCCAAGTCGCAGTTGCCAGAGGAGGAAATCGCCACGCTGGTCGAATGGGTTCGGCTCGGCGCGCCGTGGGGGCATGAAACCGCCGCGGTAGAGCAGGGAAGCGCCCCGGCCGAATTCGATCTGGCAGCCCGCTCCAAGCACTGGAGCTTCCAGCCCATTCAAGATCCCCAGCCCCCTACGACAAAGGGCGCTTGGGCCACCACGCCGATCGATCGATTCATCCTGGCCCGCTTGGAAGCGGCCGGATTGCAGCCCGCGCCTGCGGCCGACAAGCGCACGCTCATCCGCCGGCTCACGTTCGACCTGACCGGCTTGCCGCCCACGCCGCAAGAAATCGACGCCTTTCTGGCCGACGAGCAGGGCGGCGCAGTACGAACGGCTGGTCGATCGCCTGCTCGCTTCGCCGCGCTACGGCGAGCGCTCGGCGCGCCACTGGCTCGACCTGGTGCGCTTTGCTGAAACTTACGGCCATGAGTTCGACTTCGAAATTCCCAACGCCTGGCGCTATCGCGACTACCTCATCCGGGCATTCAACGACGACGTGCCGTACGACCGGCTCGTGCTGGAACACATTGCCGGCGACTTGTTGCCCGATCCGCGCCGCCATCCCGACGACGGCAGCAATCAATCGATCGTCGCCACCGGCTGCTTTCTGTTTGCCGAGGGCAAGCACTCGCCGGTCGACGTGCGGCAGGAAGAGGCCGACCGGATGGACAACCAGATCGACGTCTTCGCCAAGACGTTTCTTGGCCTGACCGTCAGTTGCGCGCGCTGCCACGATCATAAGTTCGACGCCATCACGACCAAGGACTACTACGCCCTGGCCGGCTATCTGCAAAGCTCCCGCTACCAGCAGGCCTACATCGATAGCGAGGATCGATTCGCCGAGCCGATGGCCGCGCTCGAGGCTCTGTACGCGGAAAAACAATCGGCGCTCACCGCGTACGCGCGTTCGACCGCCACCGAGGCGCTGGCGCAATTGCCCACGGCGTTATTGGCGGATGCTTCGACCAAGGGCGGCGATTGGAACAAGATGCTCGACGAAACGGCCCGCAACGACGTCGACAACGCGTTGCACGGCTGGGCGCTGCTCGCGCAACACGCCAAGTCCGCGGAGTCGTTTCCCGCGGCCCGCGACGAACTTACTGCCCGCTGGGACGCCCAACGCAAGGAGGTTCAATCGACGCTCTTCGCGGATTTTACCGCCACCGACTTCGGCGATTGGATCGCCACGGGCGAAGCCTTCGGCACGCGGCCCGCGCGAGCCGGCGAAGCCTGCCCGAGCCAGTCGGATGAGCTCGTACTGACGCGCCCCGCAGCCCACAGCGGCCGATTGTCGCTCAAGCTGCAAGGCGCGCTGCGGTCGCCGACTTTCGAGATCACCGCGCCGAAGATCTTCTACCGGCTGCACGGCAATAGCGGCAAAGTGCGTTTGATCGTCGACGGCTTGCAGCTCATTCGCAATCCGATCTACGGCGCGCTGGAGTTCGGCCCCGGCAACCGCCCCTCGCACTGGCACACCCAGGACGTGAGCAAGTGGGTTGGCCATCGGGCCTATATTGAAGTGCTCGACGACGGCGACGGATACGTCGCGCTCGAACAAGTCGCCTTCGGCGCTGCCGATGCGCCGTGGGCACGAACGAACAGCCTGGTGGTAGAGGCTGCAACCGATCCATCGCTCGCCACGCCAGAACAACTCGCGGCCGCGTTGCAATCGTTGTTCAGCCGAGTATTCGAGGCATGGTTGCAGAGTCCCGCACAACCGGTTGCCGACGCAGCCGAACGCGGCGCGATCGTCAATCTCGTGCTCGCTCAGCCCTGGATCGACACCGCGGCGACACAGACCGCGCGCGAACTCTACGCGGCGCAATGCGCCAAGCTCGACGAGCGCCGCCAACAAGCCGAAGCCCGGATCGCCGCGCCGCGCCAGGCGCTGGCGCTGGCCGACGGCACGGCGGAGAACGAATACGTCTTCATTCGCGGCAACCCCAAAACGCTGGGCGAAGAAGTCCCTCGCCGGCTGTTGGAAGTTCTGGGCGGAACCGAGCACGCGCCGCCGGCGCAAGGCAGCGGACGCTTGCAATTGGCCGAGCAGCTTATCGCGCCGGACAATCCGCTGGTTGCCCGCGTCGTCGTCAATCGGCTGTGGCATCATCATTTCGGGACCGGCCTGGTGCGCACCGTCGACAACTTTGGCGTGATGGGCCAGCCGCCCACCCATCCGGCGCTGCTCGACTATCTGGCCCGCGAGTTGATGCGCGAAGGCTGGTCGCTGAAGCGGTTGCAACGGCAGATCGTGCGGTCGAATGCGTATCGCATGTCGAGCCACGCCCAGCCCGAGGCCGATCGCGCCGATCCGCTCAATGCGTTGTGGCACCGCCGCCTGGTGCGGCGGCTCGAGGCCGAAGCCGTGCGCGACGCCGTGCTGGCCGTGTCCGGTCGGCTGGATGACACGATGTATGGCCCCGGCGTGATGCCGTACCTGACGCCCTACATGTCCGGCCGCGGCCGACCTGCCAAGTCGGGACCGCTGGATGGCAACGGCCGCCGCTCGATCTATCTGGCGATGCGCCGCAACTTCCTTTCGCCCATGTTGCAAGCGTTCGACTATCCCACGCCCTTCACCACGATCGGCCGCCGCGGCGTGTCGAACGTGCCGGCGCAAGCGCTCACGATGATGAACAACCCCTTCGTCGTCGAACAATCGCGACGCTGGGCCGAACGCGTGCTGGCCGAACCGCACGCCACAAACGCGGATCGCGTGCAGTCGATGTACCTGAGGGCATTCGGCCGGCCGGCCGACGAGCGGGAACTGCAAGATGCGTTGGCGTTCGTCAACGTGGAAACGGCCGCCGCGGAACTTTCCGGCGAAGGCACAGCAAACCCCGCCGCCGCCTCGTCCAACGACGCGTTGCAGACCTGGACCGACTTCGCTCACGTGCTGGTGAACCTCAAGGAATTCATCTTCATCCCCTAGGCGTGTTTTTTCGATGCACTGTGGCCGCTTTCAACATGCTCCGCTTTCACGCCGCGAAATGCTGGCGCGCTGCGCCAACGGCTTCGGCGCGCTGGCGCTGTCGGCCTTGGCCACCGATCCGGCCTACGGCGCAACGTCCGCGGCCAGCAGGAAGATCGGCCCGGCGAATCCGCTGGCGCGGCGGCCGGCACAGTTCTCCGCCAAGGCGCGCAGCGTCATCTTTCTGTTCATGGACGGCGGACCTTCGCAGGTCGACACGTTCGATCCCAAGCCACGGCTCGATCGCGAGCACGGCCTGCCGATCCAGGCCAAGGTGCAGCCCACGCAGTTCGACAACGTCGGCAAAGTGCTGAAGAGTCCTTGGAAGTTTCGCCGATACGGCCAAAGCGGCATCCCCGTTAGCGACCTGTTTCCGCACACGGCCCAGTGCGTCGACGACATGGCGATCATCCGTTCGATGACCTCCAACTTCTCCGAGCACACCAACGCCAACTACTTCATGCACTCAGGCAACGGCCAGCAGGGCCGCCCCAGCATGGGCGCGTGGGTCACCTATGGACTGGGAAGCGCGTGCCAGAACCTGCCGGGCTTTGTCGTGCTCAACAGCGGCATGATTCCGCCGGGCGGCATGGATTGCTTCAACAGCGGATTCCTGCCAGCCAGCTACCAGGGCTCGTCCTTCATCCACGGCAAAGAGCCGGTCGCCGACCTGGCCCGCACCGAAGCCACAAGCGCCGCGCAACAACGCAAGCTGGCGCTGATGCGCACGCTCGACCAGCGGGCGCTCGCGCGCAGCGGATCGGACGACAAGCTGGAAAGCGCCATCGCCAACTACGAACTGGCCTTCCGCATGCAATCGGCCGTGCCCGAGCTGATGAACCTGGCCGAGGAAAGCGCAGCCACGCACAAGCTGTACGGACTGGACGACCCGGCCACGGAACTCTATGGAAGGCAATGCCTGGTGGCGCGTCGCCTGGTCGAGCGCGGTGTGCGATTCGTCGAATTGCTGCCGCGGAACCTGGGCCACGACCGCTGGGACCAGCACCACAAACTCAAGGAAGGCCACGAAGACAACGCCCGCGCCACCGACAAGCCGATTGCCGGCTTGCTGAAGGACTTGAAGAGCCGAGGGCTGCTCGACGACACGTTGGTCGTGTGGGGTGGAGAATTCGGCCGCACGCCCATGGCCCAAGGCACCGACGGCCGCGACCACAATCCTTTCGGTTTCTCGATGTGGATGGCCGGCGGCGGCATTAAGGGGGGCGCCATTTTTGGCGCCACTGACGACTACGGCTATTATGCCGTCGAAAACAAAGTGCAAGTCCACGATCTGCACGCCACCATGCTGCACCTGCTGGGTATCGACCACAAACAACTCACGTTCCGCTTCGGCGGACGCGACATGCGCTTGACCGACGTCCACGGCGAAATCATGCACGACGTTATTGCCTGAGCGCCGCACGACGCGAATTGTTCCTTCTTCTTCGAGTCCACTCCATGAAAAAGTTCACTCGATCGTACCGCTGCACGATGCTGCTATTGACGCTGACGTTCTTCGCCATGTGCCGCGGCGCTTGTGCTGCCGATCAACCGCCGCTGAAGGTTTGCCTGGTCTCCGGCTCGCTGGAATACAATTCCAACGAATCGCTGGCTGAGTTTCAAAAATATCTGGAGGCCAACTACCCGGTAAAATGCTCGCGGGCCTTTCTCGTGGGCGAAGACATCACGCATTTGCCGGGGCTCGAGAACCTCGACGATTGCGACGTGATGCTGCTCTTTACGCGCCGGCTGGAGCTCTCGGGCGACGACCTGCAGCGGATCAAGAAGTATTGCCTCTCCGGCCGGTCTGTGGTCGGCGTGCGCACGGCCAGCCACGCCATTCAAACCTGGCTGGAGCTCGACAAGGAAATCCTGGGCGGCAACTACCAGGGCCACCACGGCAACGATCTGGAAACGCAAGTCGCGATTCTAAAAACTGCCGCCGATCATCCCGTGCTGAAGGGAGTCGCGCCGTTTCGCACGCCCGGCAGCTTGTACAAAAACCAGGGACTTGCCGACAACGTCACGCTGCTGATGACCGGCACGAATACCAACGCGACCGAGCCGATCACCTGGACTCGCGAAGCCAACGGCGGCCGGGTATTCTACACCTCGCTCGGGCATCCCGCCGACTTCGAGCAGGAGAGCTTTCGTCGTTTGCTGGCCAACGCATTATTCTGGGCTGCAGGCCGCGACGTGCCGGCGAAGTAGCAACACAAACCTCTGGCGCCTCGATCCTACTCACGCACAGGAGAATATGTCATGGGCGGACTGCCTCGTTTTTGCCATCGTGGCATCGGCGTGCTTGCAATTGCCACGGTCCTGTTCGGGACCAGCATCGGGTTCGCGCAGGAGCGACTGCGCCCGGTGCCGTCCAGTCCCGGCGTGATCAATGACATTCAGAAGCCGGCCATCGAGATCGAGTTTACCAAGGACATCATCTTTGGCCATGCCGGTGATCAGGAGCTGAAGCTCGATCTGGCGACGCCCCAGGGTTTGACGCATCCGACGCCCGCGGTGGTGTGGATTCATGGCGGCGCGTGGCGCGGCGGCCGCAAGGAAGACTTCAACGATGTTGTTCGCGAGTCGGCCGAGCATGGATACGTCTCGGTGTCGATCGGCTATCGCCTGGTGCCCAAGCACCTGTTTCCCGCCCAGGTCGAAGACTGCAAGTGCGCCGTGCGCTGGCTGCGCGAAAACGCCGAGCGTTTGAACGTCGACCCGGAACGCATCGGCGTGGTGGGCGCTTCGGCCGGCGCGCATCTGGCCATGATGCTCGGCGCCATGGATACCGGCGATGGGCTGGAAGGGGAGGGGGGCTCGCCCGACGCGTCCAGCCGCGTGCAAGCCGTGGTGTCGTTTTGCGGACCGACCAACCTGGCAGGCGAATTCCCCGACGCCTCGAAGAACCTGGTCGCGGACTTCATCGGCGAAGCCGCCAACGCCAAAGCAGCCTCGCCGATCACCTATGTCAGCAAAGACGATCCGCCGATGCTCTTGATCCAAGGCACCAAGGATCCGCTGGTGCCCCACGACCAGGCCGTGCAAATGGTCGATGCGCTCACCGCCGCCGGCGTGCTAGGGCGCGTGGAACTCTTGATCGGCGAAGGCCATGGCTGGCCCGGCCAGCACAAACGCGTGATGGCCGCCACGTTCGCGTTCCTGGATGAGTATTTGCAGAAGTAGGCTGGAGGCATACTCCGGCGGCAGGCGCTTGGATTCGTTCTTCTTGATTCTCTTTTCATCCCGTCGTGCTCGTCGTGGTTCCTTCTGCTTCGTACTGAATTCACGGAAGCGTGGCGAATTGATCTCGCTTGCCCATGGCGCGTCGCCGTCAACAGCATGACCGGGCGTGGGACGCGCTCAACCGGCGGATCGTTGCCTGCGAGCGCTGCCCGCGTTTGCGACAACACTGCCGGCAAATAGCGATCGAGAAGCGGGCGGCTTTTCGCGATTGGGAGTACTGGGGCAGGCCGGTGCCCAACTTTGGCGATTCCGAAGCGCGGCTGTTGATCGTGGGACTCGCGCCGGCTGCGCACGGCGCGAATCGCACGGGCCGCATGTTCACCGGCGATCGCAGCGGCGAGTGGCTCTATCGCGCGCTGCACAAGTCCGGCTTCGCCAATCAGGCCGAATCGAATTCGCGCGACGACGGATTGCAACTGCTCGATTGCGCGATCACGGCCGCGGCGCATTGCGCTCCGCCCGGCAACAAACCGACCACCCACGAATTGCAGAACTGCCACGCGTGGTTCGAGCAAACGGTCGACGTACTACCGGCAAAGGTGTTCCTGGCACTGGGGCAAATCGCGTGGCGCGCGCTGGTCGCCAAAGTGCGGCAGCGCGGATGGCACAGCGGCCGTGTGCCAAAGTTTGCGCATGGCGCACAGGTGGCGCTGGCCGGCGATCGCTGGCTGTTGGCGAGTTACCATCCCAGCCAGCAGAACACCTTTACGGGGGTGTTGACCGAGGAAATGCTCGATCGCGTGTTCCAGACCGCACGGCAATTGATCGATGCATGAGCTGTTTGCAGTCACCCGGCCGCTAGTACGCTTGGAACTATAAAACAAGCTCTTTCGCGCCAGCGGCCGTCGCTGTCAGGCAGCGTGGCGGCGGGCGCAACCCCGCCGCTGACAACGACGTAAGCCCACTCGCCTTGACCGCGGTTCGCGGCTTCGCGTATGGTTCTTGCCCATTTGAAACTTGCGGGCGAATCCCCGACGCGCACCATCGCGCCCCCATTCCTTGTTCATTTATAGGAAACCTGCTCATGAAATGGGCCACCGTTTTACTGGGGCTGCTGGTCGTGGGGGCGACCGGCGGCTGTTGGCGACCACTGGCCGGACAACGCTACGCGCAGCCGGTCTATTCTCAAGCGCCCGTCTTCCAAGCGCCGCCGAGCGCCTATGCGCAGCCCGCGCCCATCCAAACGCAACCGCCGCCAATCGTGCAGGCCCAGCCAACCGTGGTGCAACAAGCGCCTATGGTTCAACAGGCGCCCATGGTCCAAGGCTGCCAACCTGTCTATTGCCAACCCTGCCCGCAAGTTTGCACGCCGTGTTACTAAATTGCGCCACGTCGTAGATGACCTCATGAAGGCTCATCACAGCGATCGCCGTTGGCAGCGAACGGGCGTCGGCCCCAGGCCCGTTGTGGCCATACATCGAAATGCACCACGACGGCACCACGACACAACGAGTGAATTCAATTCATTGAAATCCACTTTGTGGGATTTCGTCCTGAATTGACCAATTTTCCTGCTCGTCGTGCCCGTTGACGTGTCGTCGGGGTGGATGCTCTTCGAATCGGCCAGACGGCTACGTTCGCCGGCCATGGAAAGCTTGTCGGGCCGTTTGTCGCAATGCTAGAATCCTGCTAGGCTCGAACCAGGCAGGATTCTCAATATGCTGAAGCATCATTCGCTACGCGCGGCAACGCTGGTTGTTGCATCGTGCTGTTTGCCTTGTGCCGCGGAGAACGCGTCGGTGACGCCGCTGGCGCAAGCGCACGCTCATAACGACTATGAGCACGACCGGCCGCTGCTGGACGCGCTCGATCATGGATTCTCCAGTGTCGAGGCCGATATCTATCTGGTCGACGGCGCGCTGCTGGTCGCTCACAATCGCAGCGACGTCAAGCCCGAGCGCACGTTGCAGCGATTGTATCTCGATCCGCTCCGCGAGCGGGTAAAGGCCAACGGCGGCAGCGTCTATCCGGGCGGCAAGCCGTTCTACCTGTTGATCGACATCAAAACCGACGGTCGGGCGGCCTACGCAGTGCTCGACAAAGTATTGGCCGGGTACGACGATGCAGTCACGTCCATGCACGACGGCAAGCTCGAACCCAAGGCAATTTCGGTCGCCATCTCCGGCGACTGTCCGCGCGAAATGATCACCGCGGCCAAGGTGCGCCACGCCGGCATCGACGGTCGCATGTCCGATTTGGATTCCGACGCGCCGGCGAACCTTATGCCGCTGGTGAGCGATCGCTGGGGCGCGCATTTCCAATGGCGAGGCCGCGGTGCAATCAGCGAAGAAGAGCGCAGCAAGCTGCAGCAGGCCGTGGACGCGGCGCACGCGCACGGTCGCCGCATTCGTTTTTGGGCCACGCCCGAAACGGTCGAAGCCTGGACCGTTTTGCAAGCGGCTGGCGTGGATCACATCAACACCGACAACCTGGCTGGTCTGGAAGCGTTTTTGCGCAAGCAGCAAGCGAATCAATAACTCTTTGCGGAGTCCTTCCGATGGTCGACCGTTCGCATTCCGACAACACCGGCCCGCTGCGCGATCTGGAAGAGTGGGACGACGACGTGGTGCGTCGCTATCCCGATCCGGCCAGCCGCATGGCGCCCGGCTCTGCCAAGAGCAAGGACGAGTTCCGCGACTATCGCGCCGACGTCAAACCGCACGTGGCCGAGTTCTATCGCTTGAACCACAAGCATCAAACGGTTGACTTCGTCCGTACAAAGCGGGCCGAGTATCTCAAGCGCGACAAGCGCCAGATGGGCTTGTGGGACGGACTCGAGTTTCTCAATACGCTGGTCGACGACAGCGATCCCGACACCAGCCTGCCGCAGATCGAGCACCTGCTGCAAACGGCCGAAGCTATTCGCCGCGACGGGCACCCCCGCTGGTTCATCCTCACGGGGCTAATCCACGATTTCGGCAAAGTGCTCTGCCTGTTCGGCGAACCGCAGTGGGCCGTGGTGGGCGACACGTTTCCGGTGGGCTGCGCCTGGAGCGAGAAGATCGTGCTGGCCGAGTACCTGGCCGACAATCCCGACAGCCAGGTTCCCGAGTACCAGACGCCTTGCGGCATCTACGAAGCGGGCTGCGGTCTGGACAAGGTGCTGATGAGCTGGGGTCACGACGAATACATGTATCACGTGGTGAAGGACTATCTGCCGCCCGAAGCGCTGTACATGATTCGCTATCACTCGTTCTATCCCTGGCATCGCGAGGAAGCGTACGGGCATTTGCTGAACGCGCAGGATCGCAAGTACCTGGGCGCCGTGCGAGCCTTCAATCCGTACGACCTGTACACGAAAGCCGCCGAACGCCCCGACGTGGAGAAACTGCGGCCGTTCTACGAAGACCTGTGGAACGAATTCTTCCCGCCGCAGTTGGCGTTTTAGAAAAGCGCCGCTCGGTGTGAGTAGCACTAGCCGCCGTTCGGCTCTTCGTTGATCTGAATCTCGTCAGCCGGGATCCAAACAACTTTGCCGTCGCGCCAAACGCAGATGGGATTGCCAGCGCGCTTGTGCTGGATAAGGGCGTCGCGCACGGCGAGCTTCACAGCGGCTTCGACGGAGGCCGACTGTGAAGAAAGCTGGTCTATCGTGAAATCAGTTGCCATGACTATTTTGCTACACGCTGGTCTTGGAACTGCTGCCATGCTGCTGGCAGGTAGATATTTGCCACAACAGCCCCTATCCCATCTGCAACAAGTGTTGGGTTGCCGCCGGCGCCATTATCCATCAACTACCAACTCGTCGCCAGCGGCACGTACAGGTCAAAAAAGTTGCGAATGCCCGCAAAGTACCGGCGTCGAATGACATTCTCCGGAACATCGTGGCCGCCCATCCTCACTCGATCTTGAACTCTTGCGATTGCCATGTCGGGGCTTGGCAGCCATACAAATACCAGGTGGAATTGGTATCCCGAGGCAACAAGCCGCTTCAACCAAGATGCAAACGTCCTACTGGCCAGTGTCGTCTCGAAGGCAAATGTTCGCCGCGCGGCGGCAAGATCTCTAAGCCGCCGAAGCATGGTTTCTCCAGCCAAGTATGCCACTTGGTTTGGATGGAAACCCGAAAGACCATTAGCAATTGCATCGGCATTGACAAATTCTTCCACTGCTAGAGCATCTCGCAACAAGCGAGCGGCCGACGTGGTTTTTCCGGCGCCGTTTGGGCCGGCCAGACAAACAACGTGTGGCGGATCGTTCGTATGCAGCACCATGCCCACACCGCATCTGCAACCATAGTTCCACTGGCGTTCAAGCCTTCAAATTATCACACCCCTACAAAAGCAGATAGGCCGGCTCGCTTGGGCGGCGAGCCGGCCTGTCCGGAGTAGTTGCCAGACTATCTGCCGAGGATTCGTCTACCAGCGGTATTCCAAACCCGCGTTGTAGCCGTGCACCCAGAACGGGGTGTCGTTGGCCGCGAACGAAGGCTGCGCCACGCCGGACAATGCGCCGCCGATTTGCGTGGTGTTGATCGTGCGATTGATCGCGTCTCCCGATCGCTGCACGCGGTTGGTATAGATGAACGTGTAGCCCAGGACGAGCCGCAGGTTCTTGGTGATGTCGATCTTCAAGTTGGCGTCGGCCTCGGGCAATACGGCGAACACGTCCCGACGATACGATCCGATGTTCGTCGGCAGCGCCAGCAAGCCGTAGTCGGCGTGGGTCGTCACTCCGTTGGCCGTTTGATTGGTCGAGCCGTTGATCCAGGTGCGCTCGCGATTGTTGCCGAAGGCGCACTTGCCGATAAACTCGAACTGGATCGGCCCGTGATACGACTGCCACTTCAAGCCGATTTCACCGCCGTTGAACTGGTTCCGCGAGCGAAACAGGTCCTGGCTCACGGTCGTCGTGGTCGGAAACGGGCCGGACGCGTTGAATGTCGTGGAATCGTCGATCGTCACGCTGTCATCGGTACGAAAAAAGCGATAGCCGAACAGCAAGTCGAGCCGGCGCTGCATCGTAAAGTCGATCCAGAGCAACCGGCGAAAAGTCATATTGGCCGACTGCACGTTGCTGAGCGAACGGACATTGATGCTGCCGTCCAGATCGGTCGTCGCTCCGCCAAACTGATAGTTGGGATAGGCGACCAACACCGATTGTTCGTCATTCGTGCCGTTGGGCGGAGTGACCATCACGGGCCGCGCCAGGATTTGAGAATTCGGATCGCTCGAGAAATTCGACTGAGCGAAAAAGTTCGACTGTTGCGTCCCCAGGGCGAAGTACTGTCCTTCCACACCCAGGAACTCGCCGTCGACCAGCCAATAGCCGGCCGTGATCCTGGCGCCGTTGCGCTGATCGAGATTCACCCGCCCATTGCCGTACAGGATGGACGTGGTCGCACTAACCGGCAGCACGCCCGCCTGACCCTGCGGCGTGCCCAAGGGGCTGGTCGTTACCAACGGCGGCAGGTAGTTGCCTTTGGCCCACATCGACAAGTAGTCAATCTGCACATAGCAGCGGTCGTGTCGATGCACGTCGTCCCACAGGTCGGTGCCCCAGTTGGCGCACCAGCGGGCGAAGCATCCGGGGCCCTGGTAGGGACCGGGGCAACCATCAGGGCAGCCATCGTCCGGACAACCGTCGACCGGACAGCCATCGGTCGGGCAACCCTCCGCTGTGTCGCTGACAATCGCGCCGGAGTCACCGTATTCGGAGAAACCGTATCCCGCGTCGCCATACTCCAACACGCCCGCGTCCGAGGCCGCATAGTCATAGTTCGAGTAGCCCGAGGCTTCGGTCAACTGCTGGGCTTCGAACATTTCCGCTGGCGCGGCCGCGGGCTGCTCATCGCTGACCCACGTGCCTTCCATCGATGAGGGCGGAGTCAGGTCAGGCGAGCGCTTGGACGGCGCCGCCGCGACGGGCGTCGGGCCAGTGACGCTGGTGCGCGGGATCTGGCCCCAACAGAGAATCGCCGACCCCAACAGGGTCGCAATAGCAATGATTAGTCTGGCGACGAATCTCACGGTCATCCCCCCCTATCAGTCTGCTGAAAAATGCCATCCTGACATTTTTCAACCTCGCCAAGTGCGAAGCCAAGCTTCGCACGGCTCACAAAACAACAACCTGCGTCGCCGTTTTGCCATCGCCTCCCTGCGATGTCGCAGCCCGTCGATTACTGCAACGCGCTGCTATACCCCTCGCCAATCTGTGACGCTCGTAAGGAACGTACCACATCGGTTATGTGTATCGATTCGACCGATCGCGCTGGCAATTTCAGAGAATCCGAAACAACTGGCACTCTCATCCCAGAATACGAAGTCGACCATGCTTCCCCATTCTTAACCACGCGTGTGCTTTCGATGGATGCGGTATCGCGCGAGTTGGAAAGTTGAGAAAAACAGTTGGAAAATAAGGGCTTCTGGAGTAGATTGGAGGTTCTACCCTGGGTCTTGTGCACACGAGCCGCACGCGAATCGAGACGTTGGGCACGTTCAGCGCATCCCCCCTTTTAGCACTTCACAGGAGCAGTCATCCGTGGCCAAAGACGCTGACAAGAACGAACCGACCCTCACTCCGCAAGCAAGCCCCGCTAGCACGACCCCCGCAGAACCGGCCCAGCGCCAGGCGCTGCAGGTCGATGCGTCGAAGGCGCACGCCAACTATGCCAACTTCTGCCGCGTGACCGGCACGCCGGAAGAGTTGATCATCGATTTCGGACTCAACACGCAGCCGATGGGCGTGCCGACCGAACCGATTGAAGTCTCGGAGCGGATCGTGATGAACTACTTCACGGCCAAGCGCATGCTCTCGGCCCTGTCGATGTCATTGCAACGACACGAAGCGGCCTTTGGCGTGTTGGAAACCGACGTGCAAAAGCGCGTCATGCCCGGCGTCGGACGGCCGGCGACAAGTCCACCGCAGCGCTAACGCGTCTGCTCCGCCCATGCGGCAATATGAGTGGGATCGCGCCTGGGACAACGTCCCCAGAACCCGGCGTCCAACGGCAGCGGCCGGCCGACGGAGCCGTCCGGCGAGCCGACTCCTACCGAATGAATTGAGAGGGCCGCCCCTAATACGGGCGGCCCTTTATTCATGCGCTTCGTCTGGTTCGCGTCCGGACGCGCCGTTTATTGCGGTTCTGCCGTGCTGCGCGATAAAACGGCAAAAAGGCAGGTCCCGGGAATAAGTTGCGCTCGTTGAAATGAACACCTCCTTGGACTAGTCTGAAGACCTGGGATAACCCCACTGTCTTATCTATTTTGAAGCTTCGCCCCCGAGACCTCAGCATCCTCGCGGGCCTGCTGACGCCAATGCAGGGCGCGTATTGGCGAGGTGGAACAGGGCGGTACTGTCAGGATGCAGCGATCGACCTACATCGTCTCGGGATGCATGTGGCACACGCTTCCGAGTTGAGGAACAGACCGCCCCGGCTACGTTCCATCATCGAGCTTCCCTCTGGGCGAGCGACGTCACCTTTGTAGAGACACTCCTACCCGAAGAACACCATGAAGATTTTTCGCAAGCGGCGCCGTGTTACCGGACGTTTCTTGAGCTCTCGCCCGCGAATTGGCAAGCTGTTGCGCCGCTCGACCATCACGCTCGAGGCACTCGAATCGCGCTCGATGCTGGCCGCTGACGCTTTGGCCGCCGACAGCGCTTGGGTCGATTCGGCCGGCACCATCGATGTGTCGGTTCGCGCGCTATTGGCGAGCTACCGCGCCACGACGGCGCCGGCGGCAAGCCAAACGTCCGATCCGGTGGCAACAACGGCAGTCGCCACGAGCTTCACCGCTACGGCCGACACGTCCAACGACACCGGCGTCAATCCCGAAGACGCCGTCGTCAACCCGTTGGCCGATCAATTCCAGGCGCAATACACGTTAGAGACGCAGGACCTCAGCGGGAATCCGATCAGCAGCGTCGCCGTCGGCGAGGATTTCAAGCTGGCCGTCTACGTCCAGGACGTGCGCGTGCCGCCGGAAGTACTGGGCGGCGGAGTGTTCTCCGCCTACACCAATATTCTGTACAACGGCAGCCTGGCCTCGACCGATTCATCGCAATCGATCGTCTACGGCGACTTTTTCAACTTCGTCAGAACGGGTGACTTGTCCACGCCCGGTCAGATTTCCGGCGCCGGGGCCACGACCACCAACGGTACGCCCCCTGGGACAGACCAGCAGTTTCTGTTCAGCGTGATCGTGCATGCGGACGCGGCAGGCACGGTGAACTTCACGTCGTCGATCGATACGGCCGCCGGCCACGACACACTGCTCTACGGCTCCGATGTCTCCACGCCCGAGGCGGACATCGATTTCGGCAGGCGCAACTGGAGATTACGGGAACAGGGGTGCTGGGGATCGGCAACGTCACGCAGGCCGAGGGCACGGGCGCATCGCCCACTCCGATGGTATTCACCGTCAACCTCTCTTCGGCCTCCGCGGACAACGTGACGGTCGAGTACACGACCAATCCCGGCAGTGCGATTGCGCCGGCCGACTTTGCCGCGACCAGCGGCACGCTCACTTTCGCCCCCGGCGTTACCCAGCAGTTCATCACCGTGCCGGTGGTGGCCGACGCGGTCGACGAATCCGACGAAACCTTCACGGTCACGTTATCGAATCCCACGGGCGTCGATCTGGGCGCCAACAGCACGGCCACCGGCACGATCACCAACGACGATGCCGCGCCCACGGTGTCGATCGCTGGCGGCACCTCTGTTTTGGAAGGCAATGCCGGGACGACCAACATGGTCTTTACCGCCAGCCTTTCCGGCAACGCCACTTCAAAAACGGTCACGGTGCAATATACCACGGCCAATGGCTCTGCCAACGCCGGCAGCGACTACGTGGCCACCAGCGGCACGCTCACGTTCGCCCCCGGCGTGACCACCCAGCTCATCACCGTGGCGGTCATCGGCGACACGATCGACGAAGAGGACGAATCGTTCTCGGTCAATTTGTCGGCGCCGACCAATGCCACGCTGGGCACCAGCAGCAGCAATGGCACGATACTTGACGACGATGCGGCGCCCACTGTTTCGCTCTCAAGCGCTTCGGCCGTCGAGGGCGACAGCGGCACGTCGCCGTTGATTTTCACGGCCAGTCTGTCCGCCGCCAGCGGCAAGCAGGTTACCGTGGTTTACGCCACCGTCGATGACACCGCTACGACGGCCGACGGCGACTATGTTGCAACGAGCGGCACGATCACGTTCGCGCCCGGGGTGACCACGCAACTGATCACGGTGCTGGTCAACGGCGACACCAAAGATGAATCCGACGAAACCTTCAACGTCACGTTGTCGAGTCCGGCCAATGCGACGTTGGGCGGCAACGGCGTCGGCACGATCCAGAACGACGACAACCCACCGAGCATAGCGTTCGGCAACCTCTTGGTTTCCAGCCTTGAAGGCGACGCCGGCACCACCGACTATGTCTTCACCGTCAACCTGTCGAACCCCAGCGGCAACACCGTCACGGTGGAGTACGCCACCAGCGACATCAGTGCGCAAGAAGGCTCCGATTACGTTGGCGCAACCGGCACGCTGACCTTCTCGCCCGGCACCACGACTCAGCTTGTTACCGTCACGGTCAACGGTGACACCGTCAAGGAGGCCAACGAAAGCTTCCGGGTCACGCTTGCCAACGCCACCGACGCCACGCTGCCGCCGCCCAATGAACCGGCCATCGGCACGATCCTCAACGACGACGGGCCGCACCTCTCGTTCGAGCAGGCCAACGTCTCGCACCCGGAAGGCAACAGTGGCACGACCGAATTCGTGTTCGCCGTCAATATCGGCCAAACCGACGCCGAGGACGTCACGGTGGAATATACCACCGTCGACGGCACCGCCACGGCCGGCAGCGACTATGTGGCCACCAGCGGCACGCTCACCTTCGCCCCGGGCGAAAGCGTGCAGTTCATCACCGTGCTGGTCAACGGCGACAGCGCGCTGGAAACCGACGAAACGTTTTCGATCCAGTTGAGCAATCCGACCAACGCTACGTTGGATTCCAATTCGGCCACCGGCACGATCGTCAACGATGACGCACTGCTGATTGGCATTTCCGACGCCTCGGTCCAGGAAGGGGATACCGGCGAGACCAACCAGATGGTCTTCACGGTCAATCTCTCGTCGGAAAGCACCGACACCGTCACCGTCGAGTACGACACCGTGGCCGGAACCGCGACCGCGGGCTCCGACTACACGCCTACCAGTGGCACGCTCACCTTTGCCCCGGCGCCACGCAGTTGTTCATTTCCGTGCCGGTGCTGGGCGATCTGTTGGACGAGGACGACGAGACGTTCACCGTCCGGCTGTTCAACTCAACCAACGCCAGCAACGCACAATCGGTGGCCGAGGCCCTCACGGCCACCGGAACGATTCTGGACGACGACGCGGCGCCCACGGTTTCGCTGAGTCCCGGCACCGTCAACATCACCGAGGGCAACTCCGGCACGACCCCGCAGGTCTTCACCGTCACGCTCTCCGAGGCCAGCGGCAAGACGGTAACCGTCCAATACAGTACGGCCGACGGCACGGCCACGGCCGGCAGCGACTACACGGCCGCCAGCGGCACGCTCACTTTCCCGAATACGACAAGTCAGTTCATCACCGTCTCGGTCACCGGCGATACGATCGACGAGGACGACGAGACCTTTACGGTCAATCTCTCGACCCCCGAAAACGCCACGCTTTCCGCCGCCGATAGTTCCACGGCGACCATCATCGATGACGACAACGCCCCGACCTTGTCGATCGGCAACGTGTCCCAACAAGAAGGCAATTCGGGTAGCAGCAACTTCGTTTTCACCGTGACGCTCAGTGGCGCCACCAGCCGCACGGTCACCGTCGACTATGCCACTGCCGCCGGCACCGCTGCCGCCGGATCGGACTTCACGTCCACATCGGGCGTCTCACCTTCGCGCCGGGCACGACGCAGCAACTCGTCACCGTGAGCGTCATCGGCGATACCACGAACGAAGCCGACGAGTCGTTCACCGTCAACCTAAGCAATCCGAGCAATGCCACCCTGGCAGCCAGCCAGGGAACGGGCACCATCCAAAACGACGATGCCCCGCCCACGCTCTCCATCTCCGACGTGACGCAAGTCGAGGGCGACTCCGGCACCACGGCTTTCGTGTTCACCGCGTCGCTCAGTGCCGCCAGCGCCCAGCAGGTCACGGTCGCATATTCGACGGCCGACGGCACGGCTACCGCACCCAGCCACTATGCGACGGTTAGCGGCACGCTGACTTTCGCGCCCGGCGCCACGACGCAAACCATCACGGTCAATGTGGTTGGCGATCTGCTCCAGGAGCCGGACGAAACGTTCTTCGTCAATATGTCCGCCGCGACCAACGCCACGATTGCCGATGCCCAGGGCACCGGCACGATTCAGAACGGCAATGATACGGTCACCGACACCGTCTCCACCATTTCCGGTTTCGCGTTTATCGACGGCAACAAAGACAATCTGCACACCACGGGAGAGAAGCCGCTGGCCGGAGTGCGGGTCTTCTTGATGTCAACCAGCGGTCCGGTTGTCAGCCGTCAGGCCTCGACGGCTTCCGATGGCTCCTATGCGTTCGGCAATCTGGATCCCGGCACTTACCAGATCTCCTTCGCTCAGCCGATCAACTACAAGACCGCTGAAGTTGCTGTCGGCAGCTTAGGTGGAACACTACTGTCTGGCACGCCGGGCTTCACCGTCACGATTACCTCGCCTGGCGGCGTCAATTCGACCGAAAACAACTTCTTTGTCGACGGCCTGGCCAGTGCATACGTTTCGCAACGGCCGTTCCTGGCATCCGCCGGCGATACGCCACCGGCTGTGTTGTATCTTTCGCTGAACATTGCATCGGCCACCGAGATCGTCAATGCGGCGAACGTCGCCAACCTTTCCATCAATGGAACCGGCGAACCGGGAGCTGCCATCAACCTGCACGTCACCGATGGCACCAACTCTACCGCTCAGTACACGGACACCGTAGCGGCAGACGGCACTTGGAGCGTCACCGGTATCGACGCTACCTCTCTGCTCGACGGTCCGCTCGCCTATCAAGTCACGGCTACGAATTCCCAAGGACACACGATCAATGCGGTACACAGTGCCACCAAGGACACGGTCAGCCCGACGATCGATCTCACCACCGTCACCAACCCCGTGAACATCGGCAACGTGTCGAATGTCACCGCCAGCGGCAGCGGCGAAGTGGGCGCCAACTTGTCGATCGTTGCCACCGACGGTACGAACTCCACCGCGGCACGAACCACCACCATCAGCGCGGGCGGAACCTGGTCCGTTGCGGGTTTCAACCTGGCGGCGCTCAACGATGGGACGATCACGTTTACGGTCACCGCCACCGATGCCGCCGGCAACACGGCCACCGACAGTCTCGCCACGACCAAAGACACCGTGGCGCCGACCGTGGCAGTCTCGTCCGTCACCGATCCCTCGAACAGCGCCAACGCCGCCAACACCACGATCAATGGCACGGGCACCGTGGGAGCATCCATCTCGGTGGTCGCAAGCGATGGCGCCACGACCACGACGGCCCAAACCACGACCGTCGGGGCCGGCGGAACCTGGTCGATCAGCGGCGTGAACGTCAGCAGCCTTGCCGACGGCACGCTCACCTATACCGCCACCGCCAGCGACGCGGCCGGCAATACGGCAACGGCCACCAAGACGGCCCTGAAAGACACGACCGCGCCCGCGGTTGCCGTGACGGTCGCGACCGATCCGGTGAACGCCGCGAACGCTTCGAACACCAGCGCCAGCGGAACCGGCGAGGCCGGAGCAAGCATCTCGCTGGTCGTTACCGACGGCACGAATTCCACCTCCGCAATGACTACGACCGTTGCCGGCGATGGTACTTGGAGCATCACCGGAATCGACGTATCCGGCTTGCAGGACGGCACCATCACTTTCTCCGCCACCGCCACCGACGGCGCGGGAAATACGGGAACCGCCACCAAGACCGCGACAAAGGACGTCGTCGCGCCGGCCATCGACCTGGCCGAAGTTTCCGATCCAATCAACATCGCCGGGGCCACCAGCGCCTCGGCCAGCGGCACCGGCGAAGTCGACGCCAGCATTACCGTCACGGCCACCGACGGCACGACGACCACCAGCGCGTTGACCACGACCGTTGCCGGGGATGGCACTTGGAGCATCTCGGGCATCGACGTGAGCGGCCTTGCCGACGGCACGATCACCTTTACGGCCGAGGCCACTGACGCCGCCGGCAATACGGCCACCGCCACGCTGACCGCCGAGAAGGATGCGACCGCGCCCGCAGTGGCGATCACCTTGGTCACCGATCCGGTCAACAACAACAACGTGACGACCACCAGCGCCAGCGGCACCGGCGAAGTCGGCGCCGGCATCTCGCTCGTCGTGTCCGACGGCACGAATTCCACCAGCGAGTTTACCACCACCGTGGCGGGCGACGGCACATGGAGCGTCGACAACATCGATGTCTCCGGACTCAACGATGGCATCATCACCTTCTCCGTTGCCGCCACCGACAGCGTAGGCAACACCGGCACCAACGAACTAACGGCCACCAAGGACACGCTGCAGGATCCCACTTCGCTGGTGACCAATCCCATCGGCATTTTGAAAGCAGGTGCCGTCACTGCCAGCGGAACCGGCGAGCCCGGCGCCAACATCACCGTGGTGGCCACCGATGGCACGAACTCCACCGGCGACTTCACCACCATGGTGGCCGAAGACGGCACCTGGAGCATCATCGACATCGACGTTACCGGACTCGACGACGGCACGATCACCTTCAACGTCACGATGACCGACGTCGGCGGCAACACCACGACCGACATCGCCACCGCCGAAAAGGATACCGTGGCGCCGACCGTCGTGATCGTATCGTATGTGTCTCCAATCAACGCTTCCACAATTGCGAACGCAAACGTCGGCGGCACTGGTGAAGCCGGCTCGGCCATCGTGCTGAGTGTGACCGATGGCACAAACACCACGAGCGAGTACACGACGACCGTCGCCGGCGACGGCACGTGGAGCATTGACGGTATCGACGCCAGCGGTCTGGTTGACGGACCGATCACCTACATGGTCACGGCCACCGACGCAGCCGGCAACACGGCCAGCGACGAGCAGGCCGCCGAAAAGGACACGGTCGCCCCGGCCGTGGCACTGTTGTCGGTCACCGACCCGGTGAACAACAGCAGTGTCACCACGGCCAGCGCCAGCGGCACCGGCGAAGTCGGTGCCGATATCGTGCTCGTCGTCTCGGATGGCGCCCACGACAGCAGCGAATATCTCGCCACCGTGGCGGGCGACGGCACGTGGAGCATCGTTGAAATCGACGCCAGCGGACTGGATGACGGGCCGATCACCTACATGGTCACCGCCACCGACGATGCCGGCAATGCCGCCACCGATGAAATGTCCGCCAGCAAGGACACCCTGGAAAACCCCTTCACGTTCGTCACCGATCCCATCGGCATCGCGGAAGCCGATGCCGTGGCGGCCGGCGGCACGGGCGAGCCCGGCGCCAACATCACGGTGGTCGCCACCGACGGCGCCAACTCCACCACGGACTACACCACCACCGTTGCCGAAGATGGCACCTGGAGCATCGTCGACATTGATGTCACGGGCTTGAATGACGGCACCGTCACCTTCGACGTCACGATGACCGATGCCGGCGGCAACACCACGACCGACAGCGTCGACGCCCAGAAAGACACCGTAGCCCCGACCGTCGTCCTGCAAGCGTTCACCAACCCCATCGACGCCAGCAACGAAACTCAAGTCACCGCCAGCGGCACCGGCGAAGCCGACGCCAGTATCGTGCTGACCGTCACCGATGGCACGCATACCACCACCGAATACTCCACCACCGTGGCGGGCGACGGCACCTGGTCGATTGCCGATATCGACGTCACGAGCCTCGACTACGGCACGGTCGTTTTCAACGTCACCTCGACCGATGTGGCCGGCAACGAAGCATCGGATGTCGAGGCGTCCGACTACCAGGATATCGTGCCGCCGGATGTCAGTCTGTTGGCAGCGACCGATCCGGTCAACGCGGACAACGCCACGACCACCTCGGTTAGCGGCACCGGCGAAGTCGGCGCCGACATCGCGCTGGTGGTTACCGACGGCGTCCATTCCACGTCGGAAGTTCACACCACCGTAGCCGGCGACGGCACCTGGAGTTTCGCTGACATCGACGTTAGCGCACTCGACGACGGCACCATCACGTACATGGTCACCGCCGCCGACGCCGCCAGCAATACGACCAACGTCCAACAGGATGCCGAGAAGGACACCGTGGCTCCCGGCGTGGCAATCACCGCCGCCACCGACGCGGTCAACAACGGCAACGTGACCGCGGCCGCGGCCAGTGGCACGGGCGAAGTCGACGCCGGCATCTCCCTGACGGTCACCGATGGCAGCCATACCACCACCGCGTACACCACGACAGTGGCCGGCGACGGCACCTGGAGCATCGTCGACATCGACCTGAGTGTGCTCGACGACGGCCCGATCACCTACATGGTCATCGCCACCGACGCGGTCGGCAATTCCGCCACCGATGACCGGGTTGCCGACAAGGATACGCTGGCCGATCCGGTCGTGAACGTCACCAATCCGATCGGTATCGCTGAAGCCGATGCCGTGACCGCCAGTGGTACGGGCGAACCCGGCGCCGATATCGTGCTGACTGCTACGGACGGCAACAACACGACCATCGAATACAACGCCACGGTGGCCGGCGACGGTACCTGGAGCATCGTCGACATCGATGTCACCGGCCTCGAGGACGGTCCGATCACCTTCGACGTGACCATGAGCGATGCCGGCGGCAATTCGACCACCGGTTCGGCCCATGCCGAAAAAGACACCGTGATGCCCGCGGTGGCCCTGACAGCGGGCACCGACCCGGTCAATACCGACAACGCAATCGCCGCGACCGCCAGCGGCACGGGCGAAGTCGACGCGAGCATCTCACTGACTGTCACCGACGGGGTCAACATCACCCCCGAGTACACCACCACCGTCGCCGCCAACGGAACCTGGACCATCATCGACATTGACGTTAGCGCACTCGACGACGGCACCATCACGTACATGGTCACCGCCAGCGATGCGGCCGGCAATACGACCGACGATGCGCTGTCGGCCGCGAAAGATACCGTACGCCCGCGATCGAGATCGCCGCGGCGACCGACCCGATCGATCCGGGCAATGAGACGGACGCCTCGGCCAGCGGTACCGGCGAGATCGACGCCACGATCGCGCTGTTCGTCACCGACGGCACCCACAACACGCTCAACTACAACACGGTAGTGGCCGGCGACGGCACCTGGGCCATCACGGGCATCGACGTCAGCGGGCTGGACGACGGCACGATTACCTACAACGCAACGGCCACCGACGCCGCAGGCAATTCCACCACCGTGATGCAAACGGCCACGAAGGACTCGATCGTCAGCGTCCTGATGGCCGGCAATGATGGGTTCGCCGAGCCCACGGCGTTGGACTTCGCCCAATCGGACGACGGTTTTTCCCAGTCCGTGGATTCGGCGCTAGAGGACGAGCTGTCCTGGCTTTCCTGATTGAAGCCGGCGCTGCTAGAAGTTGCACTCGATACCGAAATTGATGCCCTGTAGCCACAGGTCGGAATCGACGTAGCTGAAGCGCGGCTGCGATCCCGATATGCCGATCGGGAATTGTTGCGGATCGACGTTCAGGTCGATTTGGTCGCCCGGCCGCACCACGTTGGTGACGATCAACAGCGTGTAGCCCACGTTCAGCCGCCACAACGGTGTCAACTGGTAGCGGAGATTCGCGCCGAATTCCGGCAGCACCGCGAACTGATTGCGATGGTAGTTGCCGATGTTCGAGGGCAACGCCAGAATGCCTCCCTGGGAGTTCACCGTGCTACTATCGGGGTTCGTTCGCAGCGTGGAACCGTTGATGCGGACGGTTTGGGAGTTGGCACCCAACGCCAATTTGCCCAACAGGTCGAGCGTCCAGGCGCCGTTGGTCATCTGCGCGTTGACGCCGATCTGGCCGCCGTTGAACGTGTTGCGCGTGGTGAACGAATCGACGGTGTTGAAGGTGGTGCCCGATTCGACCGACCCTTGCTGATCGAGCGCATTCGTAAAGCTGGTGATGCCCAATCCTTCAGAGAGGCCGAAGTACCGGTAGCCCGCCAGCACGCTGATTTGTTTCCAGCGATCGACCACCAGGGCGCGGCGCAGATTCACGTCGCCGCCATAGACTTTGCTCTCCGCATTCACTTTGATCCAGCCGCTTACAAAACTGGGATAGTTGATCAACAAGGCGTCCTGGGCTCCGCTGTTCGTGTTGAAGAACGGCCGGGCGACGATCCCGGGGCCGCCGTTGTAGTACTGCTGATTCACGTCGCCCAGAAAGAAGTACGACGTTTCAATGCCCGTGTAGTCGCATCCTTCGAACCAATAGCCCAACGTGAACCGTGCCCCCGACCGTCCCGAGGTATTCACTCGTTGATTGCCGAACAGCACCGTCGCGTTTGGCAAGATGCCTGCCACGGTGCGGTCAGTGCCGGTGGGGCTCGTGGTAACTAGCGCCGGAGTGTTGGCCCCGCGCACCCACCAGTACAGATATTCGGCGCGGCCCCAGAAGCCCGGCACCGGGCCGTAACAACAATCGTCGCAGCATTCGCCGCCGTAGCCGTCGACGTAGCCATCGTCCCACGACTGTCCTTCGTAGAACTCGCCCATCGCCGGACCGTCGGTCATCGCTCCCGGCGGAATATCTTCTTGATAGTGGCTCGGCTCGACGTCGCGTCGCCGCGGCTGCTGATACTGGGCGCGCCGCACGCTTTGCGATCGCCGATTTTGCGGCTCGCGATATCGCGATTCGGGGTACTCGACCTCTGCGCGTGAAGCCGCCGGCGCCGTCGTGCCTCCACGACGCAACTGTGGCGCCGACGCCTGATCGTAGGCCGGAAACCGGCTCTTGGGACGTTCCATCGGAGCAGCTTCTGCCAGCGATGAACTACTCACCGCAATGACTAGCGCCAGAATGGCAAAACCGCGCATAACCTGATTCCTTGACTTGAGTTTGCGTTCCTTGCTGTCGTGCGGCCCGCTAGCTGAGGCGCGCCTGCCGCGCCGCGCGTCCGTCACGTGAGCAAGCCACGTCGTAACAGGTTTTTCGGTCGAAGCGGTCGTAACAGTTGAACAGAAAGTTCCGGCTATATCGGATTTGTCAGTTGTGGAGGCTGGAGAAGCTGCCGTCTATGTAACGACGCCCTGTGAGCCCGTCGTCGGGCTGCTCATTCACCTTGCCACCCCTGCCCGCGCCTTGGGCATTCGGCGACGTCGTGGTGCGTCGCGAGCTTTTTGCTATCGCCGATAACCACTTGCGCGGGTGCAACTTGCGGCGAGCGCGCCGGCCTGCAGCCCATTTTGGCGCGGCACTTGCTTACGCTCTCCCCGACCAATCGCGAGCGGAGCACTTCGTTCCGCTCACACCGATTGGCAGCTTGTGCCCCGTTCGAGGACAGTGATTTCCCATCTAACTAAATCACGACCGAGCTGGTTTGGGAGGGCCGCAGTCATTAGTGGACTGGCTGCGGTCGGCACCTTGGGCGGTTTCGACGGCGTGACTGTCTTGCGAGCTGCTACGCACGCATCAAGCTCGCAATGTTCGCCACCTACCTGGCACGTCGTCGAAACCGCCAATTTCAAGATTCTCAGCTATGGCCTCGAGCCGGTTGAACAAGATACGGCCGATGCGTGCGAGCAATTGCGCACGTCTGGTCGGGCGGTGGCTCGGCCCTGGCGCCGCCAAGTGGCGCCCCAAATGCCGCGTGGTGATTCATCCCGGCGAAGCCAGCTACCTGCGCGAAGTCGGACAGGCCGGCCGCTCCACGGTCGCATCGGCGTTGGTCAAGCGCGATCGGGGGCGGATTGCCCTGCGCCGCATCGACGTGCGTGACGCCAACAGCAGCGCCTTTGGCCACGAACTGACGCACGTCATTCTGGCCGATCGCTTTTCGCGGGTTCCGTTGCCGCGCTGGGTCGACGAGGGCATCGCCATCCTGGCGGACTCGTCCGAAAAACAGCGCCGGCACGCCCGCGACTTCGGACGTGCTTTGGCTCTCGGATCTGAATTCCGTCTGGTGGAACTGGTGGCGATGGAAGACTATCCGCCGCCGGGTCGCTGGGGCGCCTTCTATGGCCAAAGCGCATCATTGGTGAACTTCCTCGTCGAGCAGTCGGGCGAAGACCAGTTCCTGGAATTCATCGCCGCCTCGCTCGAGGCCGGCTATCACGAGGGCCTGCGGCAAACCTACGGCCTGAGCATCGCGCAGCTCGAAAGCCGTTGGCGCTGGCACGCGCGGCAGTTGGCCGCTCAAGGCGCAGCGCCTCAGGTGGCGTCAACCAGCCGCCCCGCACGATCGGCCGCCAGCGTCGATTGAGCCGCCCACCAAGCCACGCTCCCGCCCGGCAGGCCGTTCGCGTCTTTCCCGGCATCTTGGCGGCGGCGCGAACATCTCTTGCGAAGGGCAGTAGAATAGATAAGAATTCAAAGGTCGCGCCCCAGCGGCAACGAGCGGGCATGCATCGACGGCCCGCCCAGCGCGCCAGGCGGCGCCCCACCGGAGAGGTGGCTGAGTGGTCGAAAGCGCCGGTTTGCTAAATCGGTGACCGGGTAACTGGTCCGCAGGTTCGAATCCTGTCCTCTCCGCTCGAGCGGCCTGTTGAGTTCTTCAACAGGGCCCTTAGGTGAGTCGCTCCAGCCAATAGTACGGATTGCGTCGTACATGGCTGACGGCAACGATCAGTATTTCTTCGACCCGGTAGCGATAGACGACCAGGTACGCAAATCGATGCAGGAGGCAGCGGCGAACATCGTCGCGGCCAGCAAGGTACTCTACCCGACCGTAGAGTAGAGGATCGCGGCAAATGCGATGAAAAGCGTTTTCAACTTCGTCGGTGAAATCATCGCCAAGATGAGGGCTTTGATTGTCGTACCATTCGGCCGCCGCGAGAATCTCCAGATCGGCAGCGGGTAGCCTAAGAAATGTCAAGCCCTCTCCCTTTGAGCACGTCGTTCGGCTAACTGTTGACGAACGTGAGCCAGGCTCGTTCCATCAATCGCCTTGATTTCTCCGCGATCGTAGGCGGCCAGGCGACGTTCGATTTCTTCCGCCCAGGCTTCGGCAATCTCGCGTGACGCGAAACCACCGCTGGTAAGGCTTTGTTCCAAGGCGTCGGCCACGAAGGCACGATCTTCGGGAGCCAGCGATAGAGCTTGTTCGACGATTTGGTCACGTCTGGGCATGGCGTTTCTCTCTTGCTTGCCGAAAACTATTTTCCCACGCTTTTGCGCACAAGTCGAGAGGATCATCCAAATCGGTGACCGGGAAACTGGTCCGCATGTTGAGCAGTTCCGCCTACTGTTTTAGTACATCTTCGGGCAGCCCAAACTTCGGCCGCCGTAAGACATCGACGTACTCGGCGAGGATTTCCGGTGTGACGAGCCACCGGCAGTCGTCGCGCGTGGCCACGTACAGCACGACGCGCTCGGGCAACCTGTCGCGCAGTGCGGCCGATATCAGGACATTGGTATCGATCAGCACATTCATTCACCGGCCCGATGATCCCCAATCTCTTTCAGGATGTCATCATCACTCACACCGTGCGAGCCGGCGCGGTTGCGCAGTAGGGCGGATACGCGTTGCCAGGCGGCGGCGAATTCTTCGGCCGAACGGCGTTTCGGGCTGATCGTGACCTCGACCTGCGTGCCCGGCGCGAAGGGAACCCCCGATAAGCGTACCTGCCCCTGGGCTTCGACGGTGGCCGATGTTTCATAGGCCTTCATGGAAACGACTCCTTCGCGATGCTCCGTTCTTATTGTCCTCGCCGAACGGCGCTCCGGCAAGGAGAATCGCTCGACCATTTCCGTCCGGCCCCGAATGTGCGTTCCGCAGGTGCGAATCGTGTCGTCTCCGTTTCGCAACTGAACCGCAATAGCGGGATTTAAACCGGGTAAATCAGTCCCCCGCACTGGGTCACGCCGCCGGCCATTCATAGGTCGCGTCTTTCGCTCTTCGATAATTCTCGTCAAGCTGGGGCTGCAACAGAATGATCGCCGCGATGCGACGTGCCATGTTCGTGACTTCGCGAGCTTCGTCCGGCGTGATCGCCCTCCCGAGGATCTCGTTCTCCCGGTAGCTCAGCCATTTCTTGATGACCTGGTATCCGCCGATGTGGTATTCCCACACGTTGAACGGGATATTGCGCCAATATGCGAGGTCGTTCAAATACACGTCGCAAGTCCGTTCGCCAAGCAACCGGCGTATGTCGTCAGGAGCCATGCCCAGCGCCGCCGCCTCGGTGTCCATGGCGGCGGCTTCGTCGGCGTCGTACGGTCGCTCCGTCAATTTGCCCTTGGCGGGCATGACCACTCCGGCTTTGCCAAAGTGTCCCCAGCCGGCGGAAATCGCGAGGTCATTGCCCACGGTGTCAAGTTGACCGCCTCCTTGTTTGGTGACAAGAGAGACCGTGCGCACCAACGGACGGATCACGCCGTTGGTCACTCCCGCCACCTCGTCCTCGGAGTCCAAAAGCGTCGCGACTCGTTCGCCCAAAGCTGCGGACGCTTCCAGCACCTGCCGCTCGGCGGGCAGCGGAATTCGCGGCCAGTCGCGGCGGATTCCGTCGGCGTTCTCCGCCAGATATTCCGGGCTATATCCAACCGCCAGCGCGTGCATCCAAACAAGCCTAGAAGCTGCTATTCCTTGGTCGGGATCATCGCAATGAAGGCCCGCCAAATAGGCTCTTGCACATGGCGACAAATTGGCGTGTGTTTCCGCTTCATCGAACGGTGACTTAATCCGGATTGGGAAATAGTACGAATGCCCTCGTTGATAGTCATTGTCGCCCAAACAACGCGTGTAGCTCAACGCACATCCTTCTGGCTGTGCCGCCCCAGCGGGCCTCGACATCACAAAGGAGTTCCCGTCGAAACACTGTTTCCACAGCGCAGGACGCGGTTCGTTCCATACCGGGCGCTCTGCCGTGTAGTAGCACCAGCGCGTATCAAATGGGCGCAATGCGTACCGCACCACGCGGCGCGTGTCGAAAGCCTCAGCGCGAATGGCTTTGGCTCTAGCGCGCATCGCGCTAAATCGGGCGGCGTCCCTGGTCAGGGCCGTATGCATGGCTCTGTACTGATCCCACGTGATATTTGAGTCGAAATAGTGGCGCATCCGTGATTCGAGTGCTACGCGGTCAGAATCGAAAAGTGCGCCCGCGCTTTTCCAAAAGGCCATTCGATGGTGCGATCTCACACAAGTCCACCATCCGCGGCCAGGTGCCGTAGTCGGCTGACACATCCTCCGGGCGAAACGAAAAACGGTTTCCCTTGCTTGGCTTAGCGAGCGAATACGCAGCATCGAACTGTTTAACCTCAATCGTCTCTAACAAATGGCGCCGCCGCGCGTCTGCCTTCGCCTCGTCGATATCATCTCGGAAGTACACCAATGCGTGCCCACCTCGCGGCCTTCCCGTTTTGACCCACGTAACCGTTCACGGGCCGGCCCCGAAGAATCGGCTTGGCCGCGGGTTTCGACGATGCTACTCGCCGCGGCCCAAGCCTTCTTCTTTGCCTGCCCGCTTTGAAGGGCGGGCACGCGGGATGGTCGGGTAGTCCCTGAGCCCGGCACGGTCCCATGAGCTTTTCACACCCACGGGAATCTGGCCGAATTTGGGGACGTGGCTACGTGCCACGGCTCCTGACTCTTTCAGGGGCTTGCCACACGGAACCCGATGTTGTTGTTCTCGTTCGTCGGGTTGTTGTTGTTCCGGTTCGAGGACGCCAGGTTGTTCGAGTTGTTGTTCCACGAACCACCCCGCAACCCCCGATACGAACCGCATGTTCATCCCAGCCACCCCTCCTCGGTCCGCCCGGAGAGCACCGAGCGGCGAAGTCCAAAACTTTGTGCGTGTCGCGCATGGGCCACCCACGCGCACACCCTCTCGGTTACCGGCGCGGGCGATTCAAATCGGTGCCATACTTGCCACAGCAGCCGTTTGTAGCGGCGGTCGAACCGCCGCACGCTGGACGACCGCACTCGCACCCGACCATCTGCGAACACGACATAGCCCGCGAAGTCAACACCATGCCGAGTGGGCATTAGCCTGTACTTGTCCGCATGCATTTCTAAACGCAATTCCGCCAGCTTTTCACGAATCGTGGCCCCCTCCCGCCGTAGCGTCGCCCGGTCGGCTCCGAATAACAAAAAATCGTCCATGTATCGCACGTAGCCTTTTACCCGCAAGTCGTGCTTTACAAAGTGGTCGAGCGGATTCAGGTACACGTTGGCGAAGAACTGGCTCGTGAGGTTGCCGATCGGCAGCCCACGCTTGCGCAACTGCACGTCGAACAGGTCGCCGCCCGGGGGCCATTCTTGAGACACGCCGTCGCAATGGCTATCCAAAATGCCGCCAACGAGCGCCAGCAATCGCTCGTCGGCGATCACGCGGGCGAGCTGCTCCAACAACACTTCGTGGTCGATCGACGGAAAATACTTCCGTACGTCACACTTAAGCGCGTGGGGAAAACGCCGAGCGAACTGCTCGGCCCGCCGCATGGCCGCGTGGGTTCCCTTGCCGCGCCGACAGGCGAACGAGTCCTCGATAAATCGCGGCTCGAAAATCGGCTCGATCACCCGCACGATGGCGTGATGTACCACGCGGTCCCGAAACGGGGCGGCCGCGACGAGCCGCTCCTTCGGCTCATAAATCGTGAAATACCGATACGCCCCGTGGCGATACGTGCCCGACAACAACTCGTCGTGCAGCGTGCAGATTTCGTACTCCAGCTCGCTCCAGAAGCGGAAGCCCGGTCCCCGTTGACGTTTGCCCCGCAGCGCCGCATGGGCGGCGGCCAGCAAGTTTTCCAGGGAGCAAATCCGTTCAAACAGATGGCGGTGCGTGTGCATGGGGCCGGCCGTCCTTGGTCGTCGATTGCTTCAGCCAACCTCCCACCATCCGGCCGCACTCAGCCAGCCCCTTGCAGCCGAAGAGATACTGCCGCTCGGTCAGCAGCTTGCGATCCTTGGCCAGCCGCACCAGCCAACGCAGCACTTCGATCTCGCGGTTGGCCTGCATCAACAACGATTGTTTCTCGCTGCCGTACGTCGCTTCCACGAGCAATTCCAAGATTCCGATCGCCCTGTCGGCCAGGCGAGTCCCGAAGATGAATCGTTGATTCTTGGGAAAGCTGTCGACGCGCTCCAAAAGCCACTTGAGCCAATCGTACCACTTCACCAGCACGGTCGGCGGTTGCCTGGCGGCTTCGGGCGGAAACGCGCACGATAGTGAGTTCAAAAAATAACTCGCGCGCGGCGGCTCACGCCACCGGCGGGACGGACGAAGAAAAAGGGTAAAAGAGCAAAAGGGTAAAGGGCTACTTGAACCGCTTCCTTAGCACCCACATCAAACCACAGGCAATGACCACCAACACTGCCGTACTTGGCTCAGGGACGGTTGCCACACGGAACCCGACGTAGCTGCTCTCGAACGCCGGGTGGCTGCCGAACCGGCTCGAGGACGCCAGGATGTCCGAGTTGACGACCCACGAACCACCCCGCAACCCCCGAGACGAACCGCTAATCAAGGCTTCATTCCACTCCCAAACATTGCCGCCTTGATCGAACGTGCCATACGGGCTGGCCGATGTGGCGAAATGGCCCACGTCGGTCAAATAGGGGCTGCTCGTGGTGTAGCCACTGTTGTAAAAATTGGCGTTGTTGCCCGCATCCACATAGGCATTCGAAGGAACCGTGTCGGTGCCGGTCGGATAATCATAGTACGTGCTGCCGTTGTAGTACGCAGCCTTGTACCACTCGTCCTCGCTGGGAATGAAGATCGTGGCATCCGGTTCGCGCGTGATGGCGTTCAAAGCGGCGTCCGAGGTTGCACCGTTGAGCGCATACGAACCGTCCTCAGTCGAGGCTGCGTCCTCTGTGCCACGGCGGGACCGCCCAACCCAGGCTGTCCGTTTTGCAGCCAATTGGCAAAGCGGGCCGCGTCGCCCCACGAAACATAATTCACCGGCAGATTCTCATAGCCCGGCTTGACACTGTAGCTGTGGCTGGTCGGGCCGCCGCTTTGCATAATGCCACCGTACACCTGGCTGCCCATGTTGGCGTTGTACAAACCGTAGGTATCGGTCGCCGCCACGGCATTCAGAAAGGCGGCGTACTGGCTGTCGGTCACTTCGTACTTGTCGATGCCGTAGTTGTACGCCACCGCCCCGTAGCCGGTCGAATCGGCGGCATTGCCGGCATTGCCCACCGGGGTCCAGTCGATCGTGACGGCCGAAGCCGATTGGGGCGCAACGAGAGAAATCGCCCAGAAAAGAAGCAGCGAAGCGAAGGTGCGGTGCATTAGCGGTCTCCCTGTCAAGCCTTTGCCGACCGTTTACGAATGACCAGCCCCGCCGGCCGAAGCCGGCCCCACGGGCACGCCCCCCAGAATAACGGCGGAAGCGAGCGCGTCAAGGATTTTTTGCCCCCCCCCCCGAGAAAACTGAAAAACTGCTTTCGGGCGGGGGGTAAGACGCCTCGGTGGCTACGAGGTGTCGGGCGACAGCAGTGACCCAGTGCGCTGACCCTGATCGGGAGCCCGTGCGGGCAGTTCCGGACAGGAATCGGGGCCCGGTGGAATCGGCTGGCACGGCAAGTCACTTGATGGAGAACTCAAAATGGCAATTCCCGCTGGAATCGGGAGACAGGTAGCTGGCATGCTTTTCGCGGTGGCGATGGCAGCCATCATAATCGGTGTAGATTTCGCGTTCTTCAGACGCCATTTCTGGGAACGGCTGGCAGTGAATATTGGCATTGTCTTGGTGTGCGCGGCTTTCTACTTGATATTCCTCAGGCGTCCATGAACAAGGCGCGATAGCGTTTAACGGACGATTTGATAGACGAAGTAAACTTCGGCACCGGCCCGCTCTCGACCTTTCAATGCGTCGCCTTGACGGTACGGCTAATGGGCACGGCTGTGCGCTCGCAACTCCAAGCCATTAGACGCCGTGCGGTCAGGCGCTTCGGGACGGGCGGGCCAGGGCGGTCGTGTGACTGCTTCCGGCTGCTAAGAAACTCACGAATCAACGAGGCCCACTGGTGGATTTATTGATTTGCACTGGGCTTCTTCTTATCGATGACTGGTTCCCGGGTGGGCGCGGCCTTATCCTACGATTACGTGGACCGGAAGACATGTCGGACGGCTGGGTGCCAGGCCAAGAGGTTTCCCTAGGGGATGAACGAACTCGCCGAATTCGCGCTTGGGCTGGGGATCTTTTTCGTCGGCATGCAGATGGTCGGCGAATACTTGCGACAGCTCAGCGGCCCCGGCTTTCGCTCACTCGTCACGCGCTTCACGTCGTCGGCATGGGCAGGCGCTGGACTGGGCTTGGCGGCCGGCGCCACGATGCAAAGCGCCACGGGCGTGACCTTCATCCTGGTCAACATGGTGGCCAGCGGCCTGGTCGTGGCCGAAGCGGCGCTGCCGGTCATTACGTGGACGAACGTGGGCCTGACGGCGCTGGCGTTCGCTGCGACGCTCGATATTCATCCCTTTGTGGCCTGGACCGTGGGGCTATCGGGCCTGGCGGCCACGCTAGTCAGGCATCGATTGTCGAAGCAAATCGCGAGCATCCTAGTGGGTATCGCGCTTTTGCTGTTTGGCCTGCAGACGATGGGGACGGCGGCCGGGCCCCTCGCGCAATCTGACTTGCTGCGCAGCTTTGTGTCGCATACGGTCGCCTCTCCGCCCGTGGCTTTTCTGTTCGGCTTTTTGCTGGCCGCGATTCTCCAAAGCAATACCGGCGCCACGCTGCTTGTGATCACACTGGCGGCGGGCGGCGTGCTCCGCCTGGAGTCGGCGGCGATGCTGATCTACGGCACCAACTTGGGCGCGATCGTGCTGCGCTTGCTATTGTCGCTGGGGATGCGGGGGACGGCGATGCAGCTGGTCCGCTTCGAGGATCTGTTCTGCGTGGTGAGCGGCGTACTGATGGTGGCGCTTTATTGCTTGGAGACACTGACCGGCGTGCCGCTGGTACTCGCGGCTGTGAAAGCAGCCAGCCCGAATATCTCGCTGCAATTGGCGCTGGTGTTTTTGCTATCTAACTTGTTGCCGGCGATTGCGCTGTCGCCGTTTTTGTCGCGCTTGATGGCAATGGTGGCGCGCATCTGGCCGACGGACGAGGGTGGCGACGCGGCGCAGCCGAAGTACCTGTCGCCCCGTAGCCTGGAAGATCCGGCAACGGCCGTCGACTTGATCCCGCGCGAGCTGGCCCGCTTGCTGGCCAGCTTGCAAGCATCGGTACGGGCCCACCGCGCGGGCACCGATTCCGGGGTGATCGAAGACCGGCGGGCGGCCGTTTACGCAATGCTGACGCGGCGGATTGAGGAGTTGGCGGGACAGCTGGCGCTTGCACCTCTGCAGAAATCGGTGGCCCAACGGCTGAACATCGCGCGGGAAATGACGGCCGTGGTCGGCTACATCGCGGAAAGCTATGTGCAGTTGCGGCAATCGCATCGCGAGTTGCGGCGTGTGGCGGAGACGGGCTTGGTGCGCGAAGAGGTGCTTCGTGCGCTCGAGGCCTTGCTGGGAGCGGCAGCCGTGGCGTGCGACACGCGCCAACCCGAGGCCATCGAAGCATTGCGCGGGCAGTCGCGCAGCCACAGCCAACTGGTGGAGCAGGCGCGCGAGTCTTGTGTGCGCGGCGCGGGAAGCGAGGAAACAGGTGAGTGGGCCGTGGCGCAGCGAACGGCGGTGCTCAAGCTGCTGGCCGACTTCGAACTGATCACGTGGATCGTCCACCGGTTGTCAAAGCTGCTCGAACAGTTCGATGCCCGACCAAGCGAGCGGCCGAAATAGTCTGCTGATCACCCGCAGGCGGTTCCGATCATCATCGGACAAGCTGGCTTCATAGCAGACCTCGAACTGACAAGGCGCGGGCGACTTTGAGAATCCGAAGTCACGTTCGCGGGTGCCCATTTCTGGGAGGCGCGAACTCCGTTATTGAGCCCGTCAACGTCCGCGATCGTCTCCCAAGGTGCGTCCAAGTCCGCCGTATGGGCGTCCACCTTGTTCTCGCGAGTTCGCGTATGTCCACTGCGTTGTCATCCCGAGATTGGCTACATTTTGGCTACAGTGGGCCGCACTGGGCGCTGATTTCGGCGTTCAGCGAGCACAAAAGAAAAGCCCCGCAACTCTAGGCGGGGCTACTCGTTGTGTAAAAGCGGAGGGCATGGGATTCGAACCCACAACCCCTTGCGGGGCACCTGATTTCGAGAAACTCAGCCTTGCGCGGAAACCCCTGGAAACACGGCGTTTCCGTGTCCACATATAGCACAAAGTACCACGTTTTCCATCCCATTCCTGACTTGATTCCTGACCCCACGTGTCTCCTGCCGAGCTGAACTGGTACCAAAACCTCGTCCAGCGCTACTTGTCGACCCCATTAGCCAATAGCTGGCGATGCAACCGCCCTCGGCTATTGCTTGGTTGCGGCAAGTTGCCGTTTTGCGTCGCTCAGTTGCTGTCGTCCCCAGGGTGCGGAGTTGAGTGGGCTGTCGGCCGCGACGCGCTCGAAGATATCGACAGCCTGCGAAAGATTGGCGATCGCCTCTTCGTACTGCCCCTTTTGCCTCTGGACGATGCCCAGTTGGGCCAAGGTCCATCCCACGCGCCAGCTATCGTCGCGCAGGGAGCGTCGGTAGATTGCCAACGGCTCGCGCAGCAGCGGCTCTGCCTCGTCATTTCGCCTCTCGTCTGCGGCGATGATTCCAAGGCGTTCGATGTTCCTGGCGTACAGGTAGCTTTGTTCTTTGTGCTGACTTCGCAATTGGTCAGCCGCCTCCTGGTACATCTGCCGTGCCTGCGCCTGTCTCCCATTTGCTCGAGAGAACGCGGGATAAAAAGCGCCTGACTCGCGACCAGCGGATGGTCATCGCCGAGGAGCTCGCGCATTCGCTCGAGACTCTTCGCGCCAGATCGATGGCACCCTGTTTGTTGCCGAGCTGCACTTGAACAACCGCCGTGGCAATGCCCATCAGCCCTTGGGAGAGCTCCGTCGTTTCCGGGTTCGCGGCAAAGATACGGGCCGCCTGCAGCGCGGGTCCGATCGCCCGCTGCTCCTGCTGGGCCGAGGCGTGCACCAAAGACAGCGCTAGCAGTGCAAAGCCAACTCGGGGATGTTCCGGACCAAGCGACTTTCGCCGCGAATCGATCACGTCGCGGATCAGCGCTTCGGCCTCGTTGTGCTGGACTTCCAGCGATGCCAACACGATCGCTAAGTGTAGCTTCGACTGGAGCGTCTCCTCGGCACTCTCTCCCAGAGTCGCCCGATAGATGGCCAGGACCTTCCGCAGCGGTGGCTCCGCCTCGCGATAGCGCCCTTGCATGAAGCGCAACCAGGCGAAGCTCCGCAGATTGCGCGCGACGTCGTCATCCTGGGCGTCGGGATCGCTCGCGACGATTTCGCGAGACCGCTCCAACAGCGGCGCCGCGTCGTCGATTCGCCCCATGCCGACGTAAGTGTTGGCGATGGCGTCCAACAATCGGGCTTGCAGGGCGGGCTTGGCCGACAGCTGGTCGATGATCGATTGGGCGTTCGTCGCGGCCAGCTCGCTCCGCGATTGTACGTTGGCCGCAATGTCGAGCGGCATGCCAAACCGAAATCCCCCCATCGAATGCGGAGCGGCTGATTCGTACAGTTCGGCCAGCAAGTCAGTGACGCTTTGCGAAGCGTCGGCCTCGCGGTTGGCCCGCTCCGCCTCTTGGAGCGCTACCGCGGCCGCGCGGCGGGCTCGTACGGCCTGCGACGTGGTGCCCACAATTCCCACCACCAACGAGGCCAGCACCAAAAGGCCCAGTGACGCTGCCACTCGATTACGCCGCAAGAAGCGATTCGCCCGATAGCCGAAGCTGTCGCGCCGTGCGCGAACCGGCAGTTGATCGAGGTGCCGCGAAATGTCGTCCGCCAGCTGTTCGACCGACGCGTACCGCCGCTGGAGCTCCTTACGCAACGCCAATGAGCACGATGTTGTCCAAGTCCCCGCGCAACAGCCGTGCCAGGCGGCGCGGCGTTTCGCGGCGGGCTCGCGCAACGGCTTCGGCCGTCGATCCATTCGCCGCCTCGGCCAGCGCGACCAGCTGCTGGTCCCCCAATACCGTGCTCGGCTTCCGCGGATTCGTTTCGCAAACGACAGTGGCCCAATCGCTCGGCCGATCGCTCGACAACTCGTACGGCCGATGCCCACTCAACAGCTCGTACAGCACCACCCCCAAGGAATAGACGTCCGTCGCCGTGCTGACGCCTTCACCGCGCATCTGTTCCGGGCTGGCATAGTGGGGAGTGAATGCTCGGACTTGGGGGCCAGTGCGGAAGACCCGCGACGCGTCGTGAGCCTCGGACGTCATCAGCTTGGCAATGCCGAAGTCGATCAGTTTGGGGGTGCCGTCGCCGGTGATCAAGATGTTGCTGGGCTTGATGTCGCGGTGGATGACCGCGTGCTGGTGGGCAAACTGCACCGCCTTGCAAACCGCGACGAATAGTTCGAGCCGCTCGCGAATCGTCAGTCGCCGAACGTCGCAATGGCGGTCAATCGACTGGCCATCGACATAGTCCATGACGAAGTAGGGCAGCCCGTCGTCGGTCGTGCCGGCGTCCAAAAGGTGCGCGATATTCGGGTGCTCCCCCACGGCAGCCAGCAATTGCATCTCGTTCTTGAAACGCCCCTGGGCGTCAGGGGTGACCATCCCGTGCCGCAACAGCTTGAGCGCCACGATTTGCTGAAAATCGTCGACCCGCCGGGCGCGATAGACCTCGCCCATGCCGCCGGTGTCGATCAATTCCTCGATCTCGTACGAGCCGATGCGCTGGCCAGCGCGGGAGGGCGTTGGCGCATCACGGGACGTACCGGTCAACGGCAGCGGAGCCAGGAAGTCCTCGCTCACGACGGCTTCGTCGGCAAGCAGCGATTCGACTTCGGCCCGTAGCGACGCATCGTCCCCGCAGGCGTCTTGCAGAAATGCGCTGTGCGCCTCAGGCGGCTGCTCCAGCGCCGCCAGCACGAGCTCTTTGACTTGTTGGAATCGTTGCGGATCCATTTACTCTGCAACCTTGGATTCACTGAGGCGGCGATGGAGCCACAGCCGGGCAAATCGCAGGTCGCGCTTGACCGTCGCCTCAGAGACTTCAAGCTGCTGGGCGATTTGCTCGAGCGGAAGTCCGCCGAAGAATCGCAACTCGATGGCCTGGCATTCCCGCGGCGCCACGGCACGAAAGGCCGTTAGCGCCTCATCCAGATCCAAAACGTCGATCTGCTGTTCGCGCTCCAGGCGCTCGAGCGTCTCGTCGAGCGGTACCCGCTGATGGCTCCCTTCGCGGCGGAGCCGATTGCGCCGCCGGGCGTGTTCGACCAGCACGCGCCGCATGGCCTGCACCATGGTGGCGAAGAAGTGCGCCCGGCAGGACCCCATTTGCACGTCTTCGTGACCCAACAGCCGCGCGGCCGCCTCGTTCACCAGGCCCGTGCAATCCAGCGTGTGTCCGGGCCGCTCGCGGGCCATGATGCCGCTGGCCAACTGCCGCAACTCGTCATAGACCAGCTCGAAGAGCGCCTCGCGAGCGGCAGGGTCGCTCTCCTCAACCCGGGCCAACAGTTCAGTCACATTGCCCGTTCGTTCGTTCATAAAGAGGCGCTCGGCACCGCGCAAGAGGTCTGTGACTGGGCCTGCCTCGATCTGTAACGTCCCAATCTTCATTGATTTAGAGCGCGATTGCAAGAAAGTTCGCGCATTTCTGACCCGCGCGAGCCGCGTTTGGCGCTAGGTCTATTCGGACGGCCGCTGGCCACTCGGTGTCCCACATGCTTAACCACGTATTTCAAGGAGTCCGCTCATGTCCGCCATCTGCATGCGACTGCTCTTCACGGCGGCGCTCACCTGCTCGCTCGGGTTGACGAGCGTGCCGGTCTCGGCCTGGGCCGCGGTCATCGACACTTCCAACCTCACGGTAACCGGCGATGGCGACGGCGATCCGAACGCGGCCTACGGCGTGCCATTCACCGCCTCGATTTCCGATGGCGTGGCGAGTTTCTACATTGCCGGCGACTTCAATCTCGGCGCGGGGCAAATCCTATCCGGTGCCGGCGCGAACATTGCATCGATACACGTGGCGAACAACGTCAACATTGACGCCACGGCCACCATCGACTTTTCGGCCCACGGTCGCATCGCCGGTCCTGGCGGCGGAAACGGCGCGTTGCCAACCACCGCGTACGGAAGCTTCGGTGGATTAGGTGCTTTTGGGGGATCAGGTGGCGTTGGTGCATGGGGAGGAACCGGCGGCGTGCCAGGCTTTGATGGCGCCCCGGGAGACACCGCACTAGTGGGCGGGCTTCCCTCTCTCAGCGCTACGGACGGAGAGCCGGAAACCAGAGACGGTGCCGCCGGCAGTCCCGGCGTGCATAACACGGGGCCTAATGGAGGTGCCGGACCCGGTGGGCAAACCACCTTTAGGCTGGGTGGATCTGGCGGACTTCCCGGCGGCCTCGGTGGTGCGGCAGGCGCGGGCGGAAACAAGGGAACAAACGGGGGGAATAACGGGAGCGCCGGCCATAGTGGCGGTAATGGCATCGACGGATACGACGGCACGGTCGGCTCTGCGGGCACTCCGCCATCAGGACACGGGCTTGGGTATGGACATGATGGAGTCCTTGCGGGTGGCGGAGGAGGTGGCTCGGGCGCTCCGGGCTCAGGCGGTGGTGGAGGTTCAGGAGGCAGCGGCGGCGGCGGTGGCGGCGGCGGGGGAGGCGGTGGCGGCTATCTTGTGGTGTTCCCGCCGGACGCGGAATTTGGAGGTGCCGGAGGCTAGGCGGAGCCGGAGGTGATGGTGGAGACGGCGGGATGGGCGGAGCCGGCGCCGGAGGCCGGCGGAGGCGGTGGTGGAGCGATTGAAATCATCGCCAACGGAAGCCTGACCAGTGCCGGAACACTCAGTGCCGTTGGCGACTATGGTGCGTATGGCTCACCGGGATTTGACGGCCTCCCCGGCGCCAGCGGCTCAGCCGGGGCCAATGGAGACAACGGATCGAGCGGAGATACGCTGGGAGGAACAGGCGGGCACGGCGGGAAAGGCGGACACGGCGGCGCCGGTGGCAATGGCGGAAGTGGTGGCGATGGCGGCCAGGGCGCCGGCGGAGGCGGTGGCGGTATCAGACTCGTGGCGTCGGTTGCACAAACCACCGGCACAGTAGTCTCCACATTCGGCGCCTCCGCCTTCAACTACTACGACCAGCAGGGAGCTCTTTTCTTCGGGGACAACACCGGCAGCCAATGGGACGGCGATTACGTAGTCGATCCTGATGAACCTGCGAATCTAGAGACAACCACCGGCACTCGCGAAGCCAACCCATTTGTGGGTGGTTCGGCCCCGACGCCGTTCATTCCCGATCTGCCCGTCGGCGCAGAAATCTACGGACTAACCGGTGACACGGTGGCCGACGTGGCCGCAGCGATTTCCGGTTTGCCTGCGTTTGACATTCACGGCCGGGGGCTGTCCAACGCCGTGGCCGGACTGGTGCGGATGCACGTCGGCCCGGTGGGCTATGCCACTGACTTCCTCGGTTTCGACATGCTGCTCTACCTGAACCTGTCACACGGCACGATTGATGATCCGGCCATGACCATCGGTGGATCGCTCCAGTCGTTGCTCAGTCGCGGCTTCGCCAACAACCCAATGTTTGGCGGCAGCGGCCCGGTGGTCCTGAGCTCGCTGGGCATTGATGGCGTCTACGGCACGCTGATTCCCAGTAGCGCCACGAGTGATTTCGAGATCAGCCTGGTGAGCGACGGCATGGCGCTGTCGGCAACGGCCCTCTCGCTGGCCAACGGCCAGGCCTTGTACGTCGTGCCCGAGCCGGCCACGTGGGTGCTGGCGGGAATGGCTACGTTGGTGCTACTCGCGGTCGCGCGTCGCCGCACGCCGATGCTTCGACCTGCTCTCGCGGGCGCAGCGTTCGTGTGTCTCGTGCAACTGGCCAGCACCTGCGAAGGGTCCTACATCTTCACCGTCAACCAGGTGGACCTCGGCGACGGCTATCTTCTCAGTGGCGGGTTTATCGAGACCGATATCGACAGCGGCAATCTGACGCCGGCCGACATTCTCGACTACCAGATTGTCGTGACCGGCCCGGTTCCCTTTACGTTTTCGCCCACCAACCCCGATCCCGCAATCTACGTTGACGAAACCGTCTCGGTCACACCTGAGGAAATCGTGGTTCCCGTTAACTCCCAAACTTTGGGCGTGCACGGAAACCTCTTGAGTTTCGCAGCCACGGTCGACGGTTTCGATCGCGGCATCGATTTCTACAATACCAACGTAGCGAAATTGGGCCCGCGGACTACCATCGAATACTACAACGACTCTCCACCCGATTACGTCGACGCCGTGGCCGGCTTCGATCCTCCGATACCGATCCAGATCGCCGCCGCGGTGCCCGAGCCAAGCACCGTTCTCCTGCTGCTGGCCGGCGCACCGTTCTTACTGCACCGCATGCAGCGTCATCGGCCGAAGCGAGCGCGGTCGCGAAGGCGCCGCGCCCTGGACTCCTCAACCACATCACTCGCTAGCAGTAGTTTGCGGCATGCCGCAACGTCCCTTGACAACTAGACGAAGGAGAGAAGCCGACACAGGATTTGACCTCAACTTTCGGACCTACGTCCAAGTGGTCCCCGAGCCCGCGACGTGGGTCGCGGCAGCAGGCGGACTGTTGAGCCTGGTGGCTCTGTGCGTGCACCGCGCGCGTCGGGCGAAGTTGCCGTGAGCGAGATGTGAGTCCGCCAACATGAGCAGCGAAAACCGCGCATTTCGCGTGCAACAAAGCGCCGCATTTTCAACGCGGACGTACAGGATAGACGAGCCGTTCCGTGTTGTTAGCGATGGAAGCTGTGCGCCTCACACAACAGGCCGTACCGCTCGAATCCACTCGATTTGCCCGCGGCGGCCAGGGGCCTTAGGCCGCCGCGCGTGTCTAACCGGACGATCGCGTCGGTGGTGTTCTGCCTTGCTCGGGCAACGTTGCGGCAGGGGTCTTTCTTCTAGCGGAGGGCATGGGATTCGAACCCACAACCCCTTGCGGGGCACCTGATTTCGAGTCCTACCTGGGCATGTGTCCACAGACGTCCAGGAGCGTCCAAGGTTGCCACGTGTTTGAGCTTGGGGCGACCGCCGGATTTCTGCGACTGTCCGCGACGTGCGCCAGTGTTCGGCGTATTGGCTACAGATTGGCTACACCGGCACGGAGCGACATCCACAATCGACTGTGCTGCCAAAGGGTTACTTTCGCTCCAGAACCCATTGAACCGCGCGGCGGGTCAGCTCGGCGGCATTCTTTAAATTGAGCTTGGACTTGATCTTTTCACGATGTGTATCGATCGTGTGCATGCTCAGGTCGAGCCGAGTAGCAATTGCGCGCGTTGTTAGGCCCTCGCCGATCAATTCAAACACTTGCAGCTCCCGATCGGTGAGAATTTCGGTCGCTAAGCCGAGCGGCATCGGAGTTTCGGCAGTCGAACGCCCTGTCATGCGGTCCAAGACCGAAGCGGCAAAGTACACTCTTCCCCTGAGAACGTCTCGAATTGCTTCGAGCAACGTCTGCGGGTCTTCCTGTTTGTTGACATAGCCGCATGCGCCTGCTCGAAGCGCTCGCTCGGCATACATTGACTCGTCATACATTGAGTGAATCAGCACTTTTGTGTCGGTTTTGCGCCTTTGATTTGTTTGGTCAGGTCAAGGCCGTGCCCATCCCTCAAGGAGAGGTCGACGACGGCCAGATGTGGAGACTGCTCGTCCACCAACTGCAAAGCCTCCTGGACACCAGCAGCCTGACCGCAGATGGCGAGATCGCTTTGGCGGCCGATCAGCGCAGCGATACCCTCTCGCACCGTGGGATGGTCATCCACGAGGAGAATTCGCGCCGGCTCGGCGGTCGGATTACTTCGCTCTTCGGTTATCGCTTGCATCTCTGTCAAGTGTGCAGAGCACCTGAACGCCGTGTGGCTCGGCTGGCGTCACCTGCAGCGTGGCGCCAATCAGCCCGGCACGATAGTGCATAATTCGCACGCCGCTACCTTGTTCCTGATAATTCGGGCTGTCAATTCCTTTTCCATCGTCGACGATTTGAAGTTGAATTGTGCCGCCGACCTCGTGCAGACCCATGGTAACGTGTTTCGCATGGCCATGCGTGACCGCGTTGACGATCGCCTCCTGGCCAATTCGATAGAGGTGTGCGGCAATTAAATCCGTGCGAACGACAACGGGCGGCTCGCAATCGAATACGCATTTGATTCCAAAAAGCTGGCTGCTGCGCGAGGCTAGATCGTCGAATGCAGCCAAAACTCGATCAGCATTGACATTGAAGGAGATTAGTCCTCGCGATATTTCACGTACGTGTTCCAAGGTAGTCTTGATTGACTTGTCGATCTTGGCGACCAATTCGGCTGCTGGTGAATGTTTTTCCGGATTCATGTCTGCCAGCGCCTCCACCAGGAAACGCAGGCCTGTGAGCTCCTGCCCGATCCCGTCGTGCAATTCCTGCCCGATTCTGCGTTGTTCAAACAAAGCAATCTCCACCACTTCTTTCTCCAATTGCTTGCGCTTTGACACGTCTTTAACGAAGCCGGTGAATTGCTGTAGGTGGTCGACCTCGGTGACAGACAACTCAATTGGAAATAGGGAGCCATCCTTGCGGCGTCCGACGAGTTCTCTGCCGACACCAATGATTTTCGCCTGCCCGGTTTGCAAGTATTTCGCCAAGTACCCGTCGTGCTCGTGACAGTACGGTTCAGGCATCAGCATCGAAACGTTTTTGCCGATGACCTCCGTCGCGGCATAACCAAACAAAGTCTCGGCCGCAGGATTGAAGGAATCCACGATCCCTTCCTGAGTAATTGTGATTATTCCATCTGCAGCCGTGTCGACAATGGCCTGGATCTGAACTTGGCTGTCATGTAACGCAACCTCCACCATCTTTTGTACTGTGATATCATCAAACGCCAATAGGATGAGTTCCGAAGGCTGTCCCTGCTGATGATAAAGCTGGCGCGCATCGACGAGCAGAGTGTGTGCTTCGTGTTCCGGAAACTCATAGGTGATCGCGTAGTCCTCCGAATGCATGCTCTTCGGCAGGACGTCTTCCAGCAGGTTCCGTAGCTGAGGGCTATTGAAGCGGCCGCCGCCGAGCGTGTAAATGAACTGTCGCTCAACCTCCGGCGGCGACAATTGAAAGGCCTGATAAAAAGCGCGGTTTGCGGTTGTCACGCGCAGCTTCCCATCGAGGATCAACAGAGCTTGCCGAACGGTCTCCACGATGTTGACGGCGTAATCTCGCGCCGCCTCGATCTCGCTTTCGCGGTGTTTGACCGCATCGATGTCGAAAAGCGTGACGGTGGCCCCGTCGATCTTGTTTTTCGCGGTTTTATAGGGCCGAATCACCATGCGATACCATCGGCCTTCAGGGCCCGTCACCTCACGTTCCTGGACGACCAACGTATCGAGCACTTCCCGAATCAGCGGCTCAAGGTCGGAGACGTTGATCTTCGGCTTCAAATCGCCAATGTGTCGCCCGATGTCGCCGGGCATCAAGTTCGATACAAGCCGCGCACTGGGGCTAAACCGCCGGACGTGCAAGTCATTTCCCACCACCACCGTGGGAATGTTCACGCTGTCGATCAAGTTGGCCAGGTCGTCGCCGAGCTGGGTGGCCACTCGAATGCGATTGCGCAACTCGTCATTGACGGTTGTCAACTCTTCATTCGTGGCTTGCAGTTCCTCTTTGGCAGTTTCCAGTTCTTCGTTGGTGGTTTGCAGTTCCTCATTGCTGGAGACAATCTCCTCATTGGCGGCCTTCAATTCCTCGTTGCTGGCGTCGTGCTCCTCAATAACCGAACGCAGGTAGGCGTCCTTGGCCCGCAGCTCCTGTCGCAGCCGCTCGATCTGGAGGTCTTCGGTCGGACGTGTCGCTGGCGTCTCGCTCTTGGATTGGGAAACGACACCAGCTTCAGGCTCGGCGGTCTCGAATAACACGATGAAGAATCGCTCACCCGAAGCGGGCGCCTTGATCGGGATCACTTCCACGCAGACTTCGTGAAGTTGCGAGTTGGACCTGAATGGCACCGCTTCCTTGCGGACGATTCGGTCGTCGGTCTTGGCGGTGGAAACGGCGGCGCGAAGATCCGGCACCAAGTCTTCTCGCGCCATCTGCAATAAGTCGGTCGTGGGTGCACCTGGAGGCGCAACAAGGTACATTTCCGTATTTCCCCGATACTGCACGATTCGTAGCCGCTCATCGATCACCACGCCGGGCGGAGAATATTTGGAAATAACCACGCGGTCGACCTCCCGCTGCACATCGTTCGTTGCGCGAGCGGGATCGCGAGGCCCCGTGCTGATTGCGCCGCTGACCTGGGCTCGGCCGCCGGGCGCGAAGTCGAACTGAAGGCGACTGGCAGTGGCACTACGGGCGTAGATTCTGTGCTGTTTGGCGACGAGGTCGAAGAGGTCAGTCAGTGTGCCAACCGTTTCTGCGTTGCCAAGGAGCAGATACCCGTGCGGCTTCAATGCATAGTGAAAAATCGGCAGCACCCGCTGCTGTAGCGCGGGACCGAGGTAAATCAGCAGGTTGCGGCAACTGATCAGGTCGAGTTGCGAAAACGGCGGGTCCTTAGTCACATCGTGCTGCGCGAAAATACACATATCACGAGCCGATTTGTCGATTTGATAGCCTCCGTCGACTTTTGCGAAGAACCGTCGGAGGCGCTCAGGCGACACCTCGGCCGAGATGCCTTCTCCGTAGGTGCCTGAGCGTGCCACGGCGATGGCCTTGGAGCTGATGTCCGTGGCAAAAAGCTTGATCGGTGGTGCATCATTTAGCTCGCCGAGAAACTCCAGCAGACAAATGGCCAGCGAGTAGACTTCCTCACCCGTGGCGCAGCCAGCAACCCAGACCCGGATCGGCGCGTCGGCGGAGCGGCCCGCCAGAAGCCTTGGGAAGACGATCTGCTTAAGAGCTTCGAATGTTTCCGGGTCACGGAAGAAGCTGGTCACTTGGATAAAGACATCATCGAACAAAGCCTGCAATTCAGCGGTATTCTCACGCAGATAGCGCAGATATTCCTCGATATTGTGCAGCCTGCAGAGCACCATGCGGCGTTGGATTCGCCGCCGCAGCGTGGGATGCTTGTAGTTTGCTAAGTCGACGCCAAAGGTGGTCGTCAGCAATCGCACCACTTTGCCAAACTGGTCCTCCTTAACTTTGCCAACGGCCGAGGGAACGGGTTCCTTCTCGTGGTTCGAATAGGGATGCCGTGCAATTCGCACCAACTCGGCGGCAATCTGGGCGGGCGGCAGTATAAAGTCGACGCACCCCGAAGCCACGGCACTGCGCGGCATGCCGTCATGTTGGGCGCTTTCGTCCTGCGCGAAGGCAATTCCGCCTTCACCCTTGACAGCCTTGAGCCCCAGCGTGCCGTCCGTACCGGTGCCCGACAGGATCACGCCGATGGCACGACTCTTTTGGTCCTCGGCCAGCGATCGCAGAAACCTATCGATCGGTAAATGTGGCGTGCGTGCGGTCGTGCACAGCGTGAGGTGCAATACCCCATGCTCGATAGTCATGTCGGCATTCGGCGGAATGATAACCACATGATTGGCGCACGCGGTCGCGCATCGCTGGCCTCCTCGACGGGCATCGATGTCGCCTTGGACAGGATCTCGACGAGCGCACTGGGATGATGAGGATCAAGGTGCTGGATCAGCACGAAAGCCATCCCGGAGTCGGATGGTAGTGATTCCCGAAGCGGTTCGACAGCTTCGAGGCCGCCGGCCGAAGAGCCAATGCCCACGATATAAGTTGGCCGGCCCAGAGCGGCATCCGGTCGGCGCCGAAACGGCTTCGCCGGACGGCCCGCGCGATGCAGTAGCAGGAGCTTCCGACGGGTTTGGATCAGCAGAAACCGGAGTCGGTTGGTTTTTGTTTCTCCTTCGGACAGCCATGCGTTGTTCCATGTGGGATGCGAGCCAGATGTAGATTTCCCCATCGCGGATTGGAAATCCTGGTTCATCATCTCGAAAGGCTGGCCGGGTAGCAATGTCCGACGCCGACCTTCGGGACGGCTCGTCGGCACCGCCGGCTGATTTCCGAGCCCATTTGCCTCGTTTGGCGACCGGTCGGCTGCCGGGACGCCGTTTGCCGAGGTTTCTCGTGCCATGGTCATTGCTCACGCTTCGGCAAGGCATGGCGGATTCTCGATCCAGGATTGGGGATCTTCTCGATTGGCGGCGAACCGCGGCAGCCCCACAATTGGGCAGACTGTCACAGCATTGGCCAGGATAAAAGAGTTTCGCGGCCCAATCGGACAGCCGGCTCTCATCTAACTCTCATCGCCAGCAGGACCCAACGATGTTTCAAATCAGAACCGACGAGACGGCGCCCAGTTGTGCCAGCTCTGAACCGAGCGAAACCGATCCGGCCGAGTTGGTGGCAGCACGACTGCGGCGCAGCGGCTATCCGCCTCTGTGGGACGTTTCGTGTGAGTTCAGCGAGGGCACCCTCACGCTTTCGGGAACCGTCCCATCCTTTCACTTGAAGCAGGTAGCCCAGGAGTTGGCTGCGCATACGCTGGGGGTCAGGCAGGTCGAAAATGGCTTATATGTGAAAACCACGGCCCGTCGAGCGCAGGCTCAGCCGCGGTAAGTGCAAACAGGCTACGGAGACGACGGGCTTGAGCAAGACGTCGATCGCCCAGTCAGGAGCGGATAGCTATGTCAATCGAACCATCAAAGGTGTTGGTGATCGGGGACCGCCGTGCCGCAACGAACACCCTCCTCAATATGCTGCACTGCTGTGGGCACCGAGTCGATTGCGCCTGCGACGTGGGCAGTGCGAACAGTGGCGATCTATCCGAGTACATGGCGATCATCATCGACGAAGACGGGGTTGAGGATACGCTGGACAGAAGACTGGTGGCCGGGTTGCGGCATCGGGCCACGACTGCGGGAGTTGTCATCATTGCAACTTCACAGCCTGATGATCAGACACTGAGCTCACGGATCGAGATCGCCGACGATTGGCTGACAAAACCTGTCACGGCATATCACGTTCGGCTGAGCATCGCCACACTATAAAACTGCAACGCATGAAGCAGTCGTTGCGTGACACGGATCGATTGGCGGTGCTGGGGCGAATGGTGGCGTATCTGG